>NZ_LZSQ01000053.1 GCF_001665535.1 Mycobacterium sp. 852002-51961_SCH5331710 | reverse complement strand
CCCCCCCGCCCCCCCCCCGGGCGCCGCGGGGGGCCGCGGGCGCGCGGCGGCGGGGCCCCCCCCCGCCGCGCCCGGCCCCCCCCCCCGCCGCCCCGCCCGGGGGGGGGCCCCGCGGCGGCGCCCCCCCGCCCCCCCCGCGACTGCGCCAACTTGCGCCGGAGGCGGCGGGGTACTTCGACGACCGTCGCGACGTGCTCGCGAGAGATCTCGAGCCGTACCATGACCTCATCGATTCCCTGAAGGCCAAAGCGTCCGGCAAGAGCTACGCGGCGACCGAGACCTCGTTCGACGACATGGGCGCGGCGCTCGGTCTGGCCGACCGCACCCCGCGCGGCTATCAGATCGCGTCGTCCAACGATTCCGAACCCTCCCCCGCCGACCTCGACACGTTCCTTCGACTGCTGGCCGACCGTGGCGTGGACGTCCTGATCTACAACGTGCAGACGGAAGGCGCCGTGCCACAACAGCTTCGGGCGGCAGCCGATCAAGCGGGGGTCCCGGTGGTCGAGATCACCGAAACCCTGCCGCCGGATGCCGATTCGTTCGAGAGTTGGCAGGTGAACCAGTTGGTCGCGCTCGGCGAGGCGCTCGGTGTCGGAACCTGACGTGCCACCGGGCGCCGAACAGGCGGCGCTGACTTTCGAAGACGTCAGCGCGGCCCGCGGCGGCCGGTTGATCTGGTCGGAGGCCACGTTCGAAGTGCCCGCCGGCGGCATCGTCGCGGTCATCGGATCCAACGGCGCGGGCAAGACGACGCTGCTGCAGATCGTGCTCGGGCTCGTTCCACCGGCATCCGGGCATGTCCGCGTCTTCGGCGAGCCGGCCGGTGCGCTGAACAAGTCGATCGGTTACGTCCCGCAGAACTACGCGTCGGCCTCCGGTGAGGCGATTCGCGCGCGCGACGCGGTGATGCTCGGCCTCATCGGACACCGGTGGGGCTTTCGCTGGCCGAGCCGCGAGGACAACGAGCGCGTGGACCGGGTGCTCGCCGCCGTCGATGCGACGGTGGTGGCGGACAAACGGCTGTCACAGCTTTCCGGTGGTCAGCGCCAGCGGGTCGCGCTGGCCGAGGCGCTGGTGTCCAAACCCCGCATGCTGATCCTCGACGAGCCACTGGCCGCGCTCGACCTGCGCAGCCAGCGCGAGATCGTCGCCGTGCTCGACCGGATCAGCAAGGAGTTCGGCGTGACGATCCTCGTCGTCGCGCACGACCTCAACCCGCTACTCGGCGTGCTGACCAGCGCCATCTATCTGCTCGACGGGCACGCGCACTTCGACGCCTTCGACGGCGTCGTCGACGAGGAACTGCTGAGCCACCTCTACGGCGCCCGGGTGGAAGTCGTGCACACACCGCAGGGCGAGCTGTACATGCGGAGGACGTGATGAACACGACGATCGTCGCGCTTGGCTACCAGGAGAACTGGTTTCAGATCATGACGTCGGCGTTCATGCGCAACGCCTTGATCGGCGGCACGATCGTCGCGCTCGCAGCGGGGCTCATCGGATACTTCGTCGTCGTGCGCAACACGGCGTTCGCCGCCCACGCGCTGGCCCACATCGGGCTGCCGGGGGCGACCGGCGCCGTGCTGGTCGGCGTGCCGGTCGGGGTGGGGCTGGGGGTGTTCTGCATCGGCGGGGCCCTGGTGATCGGTGCGCTGGGCCGCCGGGCGGCCGACCGCGAAGTGGCCACGGGAACCGTGCTGGCCATGGCGACCGGCCTCGGGCTGTTCTTCAACTCGATGGCGACCAAGAGTTCGAGCACGATGACCAACGTGCTGTTCGGCAACCTGCTGGCGATCTCCCGCCAGCAGATCGCGATGTTCGCGGTGCTGCTCGCGGTGCTGGCGGTCTGCATCGCGGTGATCTATCGGCCGTTGCTGTTCACCTCGGTCAACGCGCAGGTGGCCGACGCGAAGGGGGTGCCGGTCCGCGCCCTGTCGGTGGCGTTCATGGCGCTGCTCGGCCTGGCGGTGACGATGGCGGTGCAGGCGGTCGGAACGCTGCTGTTGTTCGCGCTGGTGGTCACCCCGGCAGCCGCGGCGATCATGCTGACCCCGCGACCGGGTAGCGCAATCGTGCTGTCCACCGGGTTCAGCCTGGCCGCGGTGTGGGCGGGCCTCGGGCTGTCGGCGATGTTCAACGCACCGCCCAGCTTCGTCATCGTCACGGTCGCGTGCAGCGTCTGGGCGGTGGTGTGGGCAGGGCAGCGAGGCCTGAGACAAACCGCCGATCGGGTGCTGGTCACCTAAGCGCCAGGCGCGGTCGGCTACCCTCACGGAGCATGCCGAGGAGTCCCACGCCGCGACGGCGTGCCACGCTCGCTTCTCTGGCCGCCGAGTTGAAGGTCTCGCGCACCACGATCTCGAATGCCTACAACCGGCCGGACCAGTTGTCGGCGGAACTTCGCGAGCAGGTTCTCGCCACCGCCAAGCGGCTGGGCTACCCCGGACCGGACCCGGTGGCGCGGTCGCTGCGGACGCGCAAGGCCGGCGCGGTCGGGCTGATGATCACCGAGCCGCTCAACTACTCGTTCAGCGATCCGGCCGCGCTGGACTTCGTCGCGGGCCTGGCCGAATCGTGTGAAGAAGCCGGGCAGGGGCTGCTGCTCGTGGCGATCGGACCCAAACGCGACGTAAACGACGGAACCGCGGCGATCCTCGCCGCCGGAGTCGACGGCTTCGCCGTCTACTCGGCCTCCGACGACGACCCGTATCTGGCGATCGTCCAGCAGCGCCACCTCCCGATGGTTGTGGTCGACCAGCCCAAGGACGTGCCGGGTGCCTCGCGGGTGTGCATCGACGACCGCGGTGCCATGCGCCGGCTCGCCGAACACGTTGTGCAACTTGGTCATCGGGAGATCGGTGTGCTCACGATGAGGCTGGGACGCGACCGCCCGGAGGGCGGGCCCGGGCCGATCGTCGCCGACCCCGAACGGCTTCAGACCCCGCACTTTCACGTGCAACGGGAGCGCATCGCGGGGGTGCGCGATGCGATGAGCGCGGCCGGGCTCGACCCGGAATCGCTGACCGTGGTGGAGAGCTACGAGCACCTGCCCACCTCGGGCGGGGAGGCCGCCGAGGTCGCCCTGGCTGCCAACCCCCGGCTGACCGCGTTGATGTGCACGGCGGACGTGCTGGCGCTCTCGGCGATGGATTATCTACGGGCACACGGCATTTACGTTCCCGGGCAGATGACGGTCACCGGCTTCGACGGAGTGCCCGAGGCGTTGCGGCGCGGCCTGGCCACCGTCATTCAACCCAGCATCGAGAAGGGCAGGCGGGCGGGACGGCTGCTGCACCATCCGCCGCGATCGGGTCTGCCGGTGGTCGAAATGCTCGACACCGAGGTGGTCCGGGGCCGCACGGCGGGTCCGCCCGCGTAGATCGTCAGCCGCCGTGGTCGCGACGCGCGTCGAGGAGGTATTTCAACGCCGTCGCAACGTCTTCCGGCGTTTCGACCCGGTAGGTCGCCAGTGTCTGTCCGCGGCCGACCTTCACGCCGACATCGTCGCCGCTGAGCCTTCGGAACGCCTTCTCGTCGGTGACGTCATCGCCGAAGAACACCACGGCCGTGGCGTTTTCCTGTGATCGCAGGATGTCGATCGCCTCACCCTTGTCCGTTTGGATCACCGCGAACTCCAACACCGCCTTGCCCTCGGTGAGCTGCGCGTCCCAATTCGACGATGCGTCGCGCGCCTCGGTGAGCGCGGCCTGCCCGTCACCGGCCGAGGCGTTGCGCACGTGCAGGGCGACACTGGCGGGTTTGGTCTCGACGGTCACACCCGGCTTGCCGTCCGCGATCTGGTTTAGTTCGGCCGTGATCCGTTGCAGCAGAGCGTCGTCGACCTCATGGGCGAAGCCGGAGGCGAACTCGGCGCCGTGGCTGCCGACCAGGTGCACCGACACCGGCATTCCCGACAACTCGCGCAGGACTTCGAGCGCGCGCCCGGAGATCAGCGCGGAGGTGGTGTCCGGGAGATCGGCGAGTGCGACCAGTGCGTCGGCGGCCTCGGCGAGTGGCCGCGCGTCGGCCGGGTTGCTGACGATCGGCGCCAGCGTGCCATCGAAATCGGACGTGATGAGCAGCCGTGGTGTCGCGGCGGCCGCGGTGAGCGCGCGCTGCAGATCCGCAGGAAGCACGCCTAGATCTTAGGGTGCTCCCCGTCGCCGATGAGCAGCCGCACCGCCAGGTCCAGCCGCTTGCTGACGTCGGTCGCCGAGGCCCGCCGGGTCAGCCACGCGAGCAGGTTCGACAACCACACGTCGGAGATGACGCGGGCGATGTGGTACTGGTCCTCGGTCGGCTCACCGTCGCTCATGGCGCGCGCGAACATCGAGTCCATCAGCTTGCCGACGTGATCGACCTCGCCGGCCGCCGACGCATCGGCGAACACGAACGCGCGCGTCATGGCCTCGGTCAGCAGCGGGTTGCGCTGCATCGCGCGGTTGAGCTTGCCCACCATGATGTTCAGCCGCTGATAGGGCGTGCCACCCGACAGCGACGCCCGGTCGGTCTTGGCGTCGATGCGTTCGAACTCGCGCCCCAGCGCGGAGACCAGCAGGTGGACCTTGGACGGGAAGTACCGGTAGAGGGTGCCGACCGCGACATCGGCCCGTTCGGCGACGGCGCGCATCTGGACGGCTTCGTAACCGCCCTTGGAGGCGATGGCCAGGGTGGCGTCCAGGATCCGCTTGCGGCGCTCGCGCTGGGCTTCCGACCCGAGCTCAGATTCGGACAGGACCGCCACGTTCATCACCTGACGCGGTCGGGACTCCGACCCCGAGCCCGGGTTGGCGGCGGCTGGCTGAGACGGGCCGGACATGCGGCGGGCTTCTCCTTCGTGACGCGTTATCGCTGGAAGCGATACGCATGCCGATGCACTTTTTCTCACCTCGACGCCCGCGTTGGCACCGACGTGTGCTGCTGTAATGGCGGTCGACTTGACGGTCGGTCGCTGGCACTATTAGAACACGTTCTAGTGAGGAGCACCGCCTTCTCACCCAATAGCTAGGAGTGGACGGTGTCACTCGCATCCCCTGGAACCATCGCCGACGACCAGTCGGCCGTACGGGAGCTGGTTCGTGACTGGGCAAGCGCTTCCGGCGTCATCGCCGCGGCGCGCGACGTCGAGCAGGGGCAGAGCGACGCCTGGCGTCGCCCCTACGGCGGGCTGGCCGAACTCGGGATCTTCGGGGTGGCGTTGCCCGAGGAACACGGCGGCGCGGACGGCACGGTCGGCGACCTGTGCGCGATGGTCGACGAGGCGGCCGCGGCGCTGGTGCCGGGTCCGGTCGCCACGACCGCGCTGGCCACGCTGGTGCTCGAATCGTCTGAGATTCTGCAGGCCCTCGCCTCGGGGGAGCGCGTCGCCGGGGCGGCGTTGACCTCCGATGTTCGGTTCGCCGACGGCCGCGCTTCGGGCACCGCCGAGTACGTGCTCGGTGCCGACGAGGCCGGGGTGCTGCTGCTGCCGGCGGGCGACGGGTTCGTCGCGGTCGATGCCGCCGCCGACGGCGTCTCCGTCGAACCGCTCAAGGCCACCGACTTCTCCCGGCCGCTGGCGCGCGTGGTGCTCGAGAATGCACTCGCCGAGGCGGTCGGTGTGCCCGCACAACGGGTGATCGACATCGCCGCGACCGTCATGGCCGCCGAGGCCGCCGGCCTGGCGCGGTGGGCCCTGCAGACCGCAACCGAGTACGCCAAGGTGCGCGAGCAGTTCGGCAAGCCGATCGGCAGCTTCCAGGCCATCAAGCACATGTGTGCCGAGATGCTGCTGCGCTCCGAGCAGGCCTCGGTGGCCGCGACCGATGCGGCACGGGCCGTTGCCGAGGGCGACGAGAACCAATTGTCGATCGCCGCCGCGGTGGCCGCCGCCGTCGGGATCGACGCCGCGAAGGCAAACGCCAAGGACTGCATCCAGGTGCTGGGCGGCATCGGGATCACCTGGGAACACGACGCGCATCTGTACCTGCGCCGCGCCTACGGCCTCGCGCACTTCCTCGGCGGAGCGCAACGCTGGCTGCGCAGGATCGCCGCGCTGACGCAACAGGGTGTGCGCCGCGACCTGCAGATCGACCTCGAATCGGTCGCCGATCTGCGACCCGAAATCGCTTCGGCGGTCGCGGAAATCGCCGCGCTGCCCGTCGAGAAGCAACAGGCCGCGCTCGCCGACGCAGGCCTGCAGGCGCCGCACTGGCCCAAACCGTACGGCCGCGGCGCCGGGCCGGCCGAGCAGCTGCTGATCGACCAGGAGTTGGCGGCGGCGGGCGTCGCGCGGCCCGACCTGGTGATCGGATGGTGGGCCGCGCCAACGATTCTCGAGCACGGCACCCAGGAGCAGATCGAGAAGTTCGTGCCCGCCACGCTGCGGGGTGAACTGCTGTGGTGTCAGCTGTTCTCGGAACCGGGCGCCGGTTCGGACCTCGCGGCGCTGCGCACGAAGGCCGTTCGTGAGGGCTCGGGCTGGAAGTTGACGGGCCAGAAGGTGTGGACCTCGGCGGCGCACAAGGCGGCGTGGGGCGTGTGCCTGGCGCGCACCGATCCGGATGCACCGAAGCACAAGGGAATCACGTACTTCCTGGTCGACATGTCCTCGCCGGGAATCGATATCCGTCCGCTGCGCGAGATCACCGGCGACAACCTTTTCAACGAGGTCTTTTTCGACGAGGTCTTCGTGCCCGACGAGATGGTCGTCGGTGAGGTCAACGACGGATGGCGGTTGGCCCGCACCACGCTGGCCAACGAGCGCGTCGCGATGGCGCACGGCACGGCCCTAGGCAACCCGATGGAGGAGTTGCTCAAGCAGATCGCCACGCTGGACTTCGACGTGGCCGGTCAGGATCGGCTCGGCTCATTGATCGTGGCGGCGCAGGTCGGCTCGCTACTGGATCAGAAGATCGCCGAACTGGCTGTGGGAGGCCAGGATCCGGGCCCGCAGGCCAGCGCCCGCAAGCTGATCGGAGTGCGCTACCGGCAGGCGCTCGCCGAGTTGCGGATGGAGCTCTCCGAAGGCGGCGGAGTGGTCGAGAACTCGACGGTGTTCGACTTCCTCAACACCCGCTGCCTGACGATCGCGGGCGGCACTGAGCAGATCCTGCTCACCCTTGCCGGCGAGAGGCTTCTCGGTCTGCCTCGCTAGCTGAATGCGGCCTGCGCGCAGGTGTCCGGCGAGGTGATGTTGACCCCGCCGTAGACCACCTGGATGTGCGAGCACACGATCAGCGGCACGTCGGTCCGGGGCCCGCCCGTGCGTTGATCGACGGGCCAGGCGTTGCCGTGGAACCGGAACTTCTCGGGCGGTCCGCCACCGAAGTAGATCGTCGTGAACTCCACGTCGGTCAGCGATTTGAACGACCGGGTGTTCGGCGCATCGAAGGTGAAGTTGATGTACACGCCGCGGTCCATGGTGCGCAGCGTGGTGGTCTGGCGCGCCCACAGGTCGCCGGGGAAGCCCAGAATGTCTGGGCCACGGCGCAGATTGGCGTTGGCGTCGAACAAGCACATGGCCTGGGCCGCGATGCAGTTCGCGCTCACGTGCATCTCGAGGTTGGTGGCGGGGTCGACCGGAATCGACGAGTCCGCGGTGTCGACGGCCGCGACCGCCGGTGTCGGTGCCATGAGCGTCAGCGCCAGCAGCACCGCCGAGATCGCCGCAGCGACGCCGGTCAACCGGTTCGTCACATTGCTCCCTTCCACGTGCGGCGAATGCTAGCCCGCGCGCTATTCGTCGTAGGTGACTTCGACCGAATCCGAACGGGGCAGGGCCTGGCAGCCCAGGATCAGGCCCTCGTCGAGGTCGGACTGCTCGAGGACGTCGTTGACGTCCATCTCGACCTCGCCGCTCTTCTTCAGCACCGCGCACGCGCCGCAGTGACCCTCCCGGCAGGAGAACGGTGCGTCCAGGCCCTTGTCCAGTAGCACGTCGAGCAGTTTGGCGTTGCGGGGCCACCGCACCTCGTGGGTCTCGCCGTCGAGCGTGACGATGGCGGTGGCCGGCCCTTCCTCGCTGTCGTCCTCCTCGATGACCACTGCCGCGAAGGGGTCGGAGTCCAGCGATTTGAACACCTCGATGTGCACGCGCTCAGCAGGGAACCCCGCACCCTTGACGGCCTCCTCTGCGGCGGCCATGAATGGGCCGGGGCCACAGATGTAGGCATCGTGCGCCGTGTAGGGGGCGGCCAGCGCGGCCAGCGCCGAAGCGCTCGGCAGACCCTGCACGGTCTCCAGCCAGTGCACGACGACCAGCCGTTCGGGGTACTTCTCGCTCAGTTCGCGCAGCGCCGAGCCGAAGATCACCGATTTCTCGTCGCGGTTGGCGTAAACCAGCACGACCTTGCCGCTGCCCTCGGCGAGTGCCGACTTGCAGATCGACATCATCGGTGTGATGCCGGAACCCGCGGCCAGCAGTAGGAAATCGGTGTCGAGCGTCTTGGGCACGAAGGTGCCCGAGGGTGCGAGCACGTGAATCTTCATGCCGGCGTGCGCGTGGTCGCACAACCAGTTCGACGCGTACCCGTCGGCGGTGCGCTTGACGGTGACGGTCAGCCGATCGTCGGTGAACGGAGAACTGCACAGCGAGTAGCAGCGCGCCACCGAACCCGTCCGGTCGCTGGGGACCCGCAGTGTCAGGAACTGCCCGGGTGCGTAGCGCAACCGTTCGGCGGGGATATCGGCGCCGGAGGGCACGCTGAACACCAGCGAGCGCGCGTCATCGGTCTCGGTGATGACATCGGCAAGTTCCAGCTCGAGCACATGGCTGCCGAGCGGCTCGTCGGTCACTTTCGCGTCCACCTCTCACGTCCGGCACTTCTGCCGACCCGGGCAATAACTAGAACAGGTTACAGAAATGCATGTGTGCAGGTCCAGGTCCTACAGGTATGCCCTACTCGACACGAATCGTAACGTGTTCTAATCTGACGGCTAAGCGATTCGCGCTTCGCGTGAGTGCTCATCGCAGTCCGTCCTATACCGGGAGGCACATCAGTGACGTCCATTGAACAGCGTGACGTGCAGTCGGTCCTAGCCGGGATCGACGACCTACGGCCGCTGATCGCCAAACGTGCGCAGGCCACCGAGGATCTGCGTCGCCTCCCCGACGACACGGTGAACGAACTCAACGAGGTCGGCTTCTTCAAGCTCCTCCAGCCCGAGCAGTGGGGCGGGCTGCAGTGCGATCCGACGCTCTTCTACGAGGCGGTGCGCCGGCTGGCCAGTGCCTGTGGCTCGACCGGGTGGGTGAGCTCGATCATCGGCGTGCACAACTGGCACCTCGCGCTGTTCGACCAGAAGGCGCAGGAAGAGGTGTGGGGCGACGACCCGGCCGTGCGGATCTCCTCGTCGTACGCGCCGATGGGTGCGGGCACCGTCGTCGACGGCGGCTACATCGTCAACGGCTCGTGGAACTGGTCGTCCGGATGCGACCACGCCACTTGGACTTTCGTCGGTGGTCCGGTGATCAAGGACGGCAAGCCGGTCGACTTCGGCAGCTTCCTGATCCCGCGGTCCGAGTACGAGATCGACGACGTGTGGCACGTGGTCGGCCTCAAGGGCACCGGTAGCAACACGCTCAAGGTCAAGGACGTGTTCGTGCCGCGGCACCGCTTCCTGTCCTACAAGGCGATGAACGACCGCACAGCGGGCGGATTGCAGACCAACACCGCGCCGGTCTACAAGATGCCCTGGGGCACAGTGCATCCCACCACCATCTCCGCTCCGATCGTCGGTATGGCGTACGGCGCCTACGATGCCCACGTCGAGCACCAGGGCAAGCGCGTGCGGGCGGCATTCGCGGGGGAGAAGGCCAAGGACGATCCGTTCGCCAAGATCCGGATCGCCGAGGCCGCCAGCGACATCGACGCGGCGTGGCGCCAGCTGATCGGCAACGTCGGCGACGAGTACGCCCTGCTGAAGGCGGGCCAGGACATCCCATTCGAGCTGCGCGCCCGCGCCCGCCGCGACCAGGTGCGCGCGACCGGCCGCGCGATCGCGTCGATCGACCGCCTGTTCGAGGCGTCCGGTGCTACCGCGCTGAGCAATGACGCACCGGTGCAACGGTTCTGGCGTGACGCCCACGCAGGGCGCGTGCACGCGGCCAACGATCCCGAACGGGCCTACCTGATCTTCGGCAACAACGAGTTCGGACTGCCGCCTCAAGACACGATGGTTTAACGGGAAGGCCTGATGACCTCATACATCCAGGAGACCGAGCAGCAGGTCGAGGTCACCTTCGAATCGACGTCTCGGTACGCGCAGGTGCGCGCTGGTGAACGAGACATGCGGCTGCACTACCACGAAGCCGGCGTCGGCCACTCCGAGACCGTGGTGCTGTTGCACGGCGGTGGGCCGGGCGCATCGAGTTGGTCGAACTTCTCGAAGAACATCGCGGTGCTCGCCCGGCACTTCCACGTCATCGCCGTGGACCAGCCCGGGTACGGGCACTCCGACAAGCACACCGAACACGAGCAGTACAACCGCTACAGCGCGACGGCGCTGCTCGCACTGTTCGACCACCTCGGCATCGAACGCGCCGCGCTCGTGGGTAACTCACTCGGCGGCGGGACCGCGGTGCGGTTCGCGCTCGACAACCCCAAGCGGGCAGGCCGGCTGGTGCTGATGGGGCCCGGCGGGCTGTCGGTGAACCTGTTCGCACCCGATCCCACCGAGGGCGTCAAGCTGCTGGGCAAGTTCACCGGGGAGCCGACGCGCGAGAACCTGGAGAAGTTCCTGCGCATCATGGTCTTCGACCAGAACCTGGTCACGCCGGAGCTGATCGACGAGCGCTTCGCGATCGCCAGCCAGCCCGAGTCGCTGGCGGCGGCCAAGGCGATGGGAAAGTCGTTCGCGGGCGCGGATTTCGAGCTCGGCATGATGTGGCGCGAGGTGTACAAGCTGCGTCAGCCGGTGCTGCTGATCTGGGGTCGCGAGGACCGCGTGAATCCACTCGACGGCGCGCTGGTGGCGCTCAAGCAGATCCCGCGGGTGCAGCTGCACGTCTTCGGGCAGTGCGGGCACTGGGCTCAGCTGGAGAAGTTCGACGAGTTCAACAAGCTCACGATCAATTTCCTCGGGGGTGCTCGATGACCATCAAATCGCTTGGCTACCTTCGGATCGAGGCCACGGACGTATCGGCGTGGCGCGAATACGGCCTCAAGGTTCTCGGGATGGTCGAGGGCTCCGGCCAGACGGAGGGAGCGCTCTATCTGCGGATGGACGAGTTCCCCGCCCGCCTGGTGATCCTGCCCGGCGAGCACGACCGGCTGCTGCAGTCCGGCTGGGAGACCGCCAACGCCGCGCAGCTGCAGGACATCCGGAACCGGCTCGACATCGAGGGTGTGCCGTACAAGGAGGCCTCCGCCGCCGAGCTGGCCGAACGCCGCGTTGACGAGATGATCCGGTTCGACGACCCGTCGGGCAACACGCTCGAGGTGTTCCACGGCGTCGCGCTCGAACACCGTCGCGTGGTCAGCCCGTACGGCCACAAGTTCGTCACCGAGCAGCAGGGCCTGGGGCACGTGGTGCTGACCACCCGCGACGACGCTGAATCGCTCCACTTCTACCGTGACGTGCTCGGGTTCTATCTGCGCGATTCGATGCGTCTGCCACCGCAACTCGTCGGCAGGCCCGCCGACGGCGCACCCGCATGGCTGCGCTTCTTCGGGGTCAACCCCCGCCACCACAGCCTCGCCTTCATGCCGGGCGAGACGCCCAGCGGCATCGTGCACCTGATGGTCGAGGTGGAGAACTCCGACGACGTCGGGCTGTGCCTGGACCGCGCGCTGCGCCGCAAGGTGCCGATGTCGGCGACGCTGGGCCGCCACGTCAACGACAAAATGCTGTCGTTCTACATGAAGACACCCGGCGGCTTCGACGTCGAATTCGGTTGCGAGGGCCTGCAGGTCGACAACGACGATTGGGTCGCGCGGGAGAGCACCGCTGTCAGCCTGTGGGGCCACGACTTCAGCGTCGGCTTCAAGTGACGGTGAAGATCACTCGATAATGGCGGCCGAACCGATCGATCCGCGCACCTTCCGCAGTGTGCTCGGACAGTTCTGCACCGGCATCACGGTGATCACGACGATGCACGACGACGCGCCCATCGGATTCGCATGCCAATCGTTCGCCGCGCTGTCGCTGGATCCGCCGCTGGTGTTGTTCTGCCCGACGAAGGTGTCACGCTCGTGGCAGGCGATCGAGGCCAGCGGGCACTTCTGTGTGAACGTGCTGCACGAGAAACAGAAGGATGTCTCGGCGCGGTTCGGTTCGAAGGAACCCGACAAGTTCGCCGGAATCGAGTGGTATCAATCGAAACTCGGCTCGCCGGTGATCGAAGGCACGCTCGCCCACATCGACTGTTCGGTGCACTCGGTGCACGACGGAGGCGACCACTACGTCGTGTTCGGTGCGGTGCATTCGCTGTCGGACGTGCCGCACAAGAAGCCGCGACCGCTGTTGTTCTATCGCGGGCAGTACACCGGCATTGAGCCGGACAAGAACACGCCCGCGCACTGGCGTGACGATCTCGAGGCGTTCCTCACCGCGACCACCGACGACACCTGGCTCTAAGCCCTTTTCGTTGTGCCGGCGGCCTGTTATGACAGCTCGTCGATGAACTTCACGATCGCGGCCGCGACCTCCCGGTGCACGGTCTCGCTGAGGATGTCGTGACGAGCGCCCTCGAACTCGGCGAAACGCAGCGCGTCGATCTGCTCGGCGTACGCCCGCACCGCACCGGCCGGGGCGATGGGGTCGACCGAACCGTGCACGGCCAGGGTCGGCACCGTCAGCTTCGGCAGGGCTGCGCCGAACCGGTCCCAGGCCCGGTCGAGTTCGCGTGTCAGCGCAGCGCCATCGGCGTCGACGAACGCCAACGGATCGTTCTCCAACTGGTCGAGATAGAACGGATCGCCCGACAGCCAACCAGGGTCGAGATCGAGTGAGGTGTCGTTGTCGAGCATCGCCGGGATCGGCACCAAGGGGGCGCCGGAGATGACCCCGCCCGCATAGCGCTCGGGTTGGTCGAGCAGCCGGAACAGCGTCACGATCGAACCGAACGAATGCCCCTGCGCAATCAGCGGCAGTCCGGGTGTCACGCTTTCGGCGAGCGAGACCACGGCGTCGGCCAGCTCGGAGCTGTCCTCGATCGATCCGAAGTCCCCGCGGGTGCCCGGGCTGAGGCCGTGGCCGAATTGGTCGACTGCCCACAGGTCGATGCCCGCGGCGTTGAGCGCGAAACCGTAGCGGTGGTACAGGCCGGTGTGCTCGCCGAAGCCGTGCAGGAAGATCACCGTCGCACGCGGTTGTTCGGACGCCCAGTGGCGGTAGTAGGCCCGGCCCTTCGGGTGATCGATGAACGGCATGCTGTCGACGTTATCGCTTGCCCAACAACACGTCGTGCTGGTCGCGCATCCGATCTCGGATCGCCTCGACGACGGCGGCCACCTCGGGGCGCCGCAATGTTTCGCCGCGGGTGACCAGCCAGTACGTCAGCCGTACCGAAACGTCGGCGGGCAGAACTCGGACGAGATCGTCATGGCGGTCGGCCATGAAGCACGGCAGCAGCCCGAGGCCCGCGGCCGCGCGGGTGGCCTCGACATGGACGAAAACGTTTGTCGACGTGACGGATTCACGCATGGCGGGCGCGAAGCTGGTCGCCGCATCGAGATCGTCGACCTGCAGCATCGAGTCGATGAAGTAGACCAGCGGATAACGGTCCAGGTCGGCGACGGTGTCCGGCGTACCGTGCTCGGCGAGGTAGTCGCGCGACCCGTAGAGGCCGAGGCAGTAGTCGCCGAGCCGGATCGCCCTGGCCCGGTGCACCTTGGGTTCGCCGACAACGACCTCGACGTCCAGCCCGGACCTCTGCTGAGTGGCCCGGCGGGTGGCGGCGACGATTTCAACGGCCACCTTCGGATGCCGTCGTTGCACGTGTGCGGCGGCGGGCGCCGCGATGTAGGCCGAGAAGCCGTCGGTGGCCGAGATCCGGACAACGCCCTCGAGTGCCCGGTCGCCGGCGGTGTCGACGGCCAGCGAGCGCACGGCCGACTCGATGACCTCTGCGGCGGCCAAGGCGTCGCGGCCGAGGTCGGTGAGCTCCCATCCGCCGGCACCGCGAGCCAACACCCGACCCCCCACCGACTCCTCGAGTGCGGCGATACGGCGGGAGATGGTGGTGTGGTTCAGCCCGAGCTCCTCCGCCGCGGCGTTGTACCGGCCGGAACGGCCGACGGCCAGCAGGACGAGGAGGTCGTCGGCGCTCGGTCGCCGACGACCGGGCGGCTGAGGCACTGGAGACAGCACAACTGCATTTTTGCAGATACCTCCTGCAGCTTTCGCCATTGCTCGGTGCGGTATCTGCGTGAATACTCACAGGCGTCTTGTCTGCCGTCACAGCCCGAAGGAGTGTGCGATGGGTGTCACAGATGCCGATAACGCCGGCGCATCGGTCCCCACCGGCCTCAAACGCGTCGTCGTCGCCTCGATGGCAGGCACCGTCGTCGAGTGGTACGAGTTCTTCCTCTATGCCACCGCCGCAACATTGGTTTTCAACAAGGTGTTCTTCGCCGAAGGCACCAGCGAGGCCAGCGGGCTGATCGCGGCGCTGCTGACCTATGCCGTCGGGTTCGTGGCCCGCCCACTCGGCGGCGTCGTCTTCGGTCACTTCGGTGACAAGTACGGCCGCAAGAAGCTGCTGCAATTCGCGATCCTGCTCGTGGGTGCCGTCACCTTCCTCATGGGCTGCCTGCCGACCTACGGGCAGATCGGCGTGTGGGCGCCGATCCTGCTGGTGGTACTTCGGTTCATGCAGGGCTTCGCGGTGGGCGGCGAATGGGGCGGAGCGGTCCTGCTCGTCGCCGAGCACAGCCCCGCCGACAAACGGGGGTTCTGGGCCAGCTGGCCGCAGGCGGCGGTGCCGGTCGGCAACATGCTCGCGACCGTCGTGCTGCTGGTGTTGACCGGCGTGCTGCCCGAGGCCGCGTTCCTGTCCTGGGGGTGGCGGGTCGCGTTCTGGCTGTCGGCTGTGGTCGTGCTGATCGGCTACTACATCCGCACCAAGGTCACCGACGCCCCGATCTTTGTCGCGGCGCAGGAGGAGGTCGAGCGGGTCAAGGCCGTCTCGTACGGTGTGGTCGAGGTGCTGAAGCGTTATCCCCGTGGTGTTTTTACCGCGATGGGTCTGCGGTTCGCCGAGAACATCATGTACTACCTGGTGGTCACGTTCTCGATCGTCTACCTCAAGACGCACGTCGGGGCCGACACCAGCGACATCCTGTGGTGGCTGCTGGTCGCGCACGCCGTGCACTTCATCGTGATCCCGCAGGTCGGTCGACTGTCTGACCGGTTCGGTCGGCGACCGGTGTACATCGTCGGCGCGATCGCCGGGGGGACGTGGGGCTTCTTCGCGTTCCCGATGATGAACAGCGGCTCCTACGGGTTGATCATGGCCGCGATCATCCTCGGTCTGGTCATCCACGCGCTGATGTACTCGCCGCAGCCGGCGATCATGGCCGAGATGTTCCCCACCCGCATGCGGTATTCCGGTGTGTCCCTTGGCTATCAGGTGACATCGATCATCGCCGGATCGCTGGCACCCGCGATCGCCACCTGGCTTCTCGACAAGTTCGGCTCGGCGATTCCGATCGCCCTGTACCTCGCGGGCGCCTCGCTGATCACCTTGGTCGCCGCATTGTTCACCCGGGAGACCAAGGGCCTCGATCTCGCGACGCTCGATGCGGCCGACCGTGAGCAACTCGCCAAGGCCGGGGTCGTATGAGCGATCTCGACGGACGCACCGCCTTGGTGACGGGGGGTGCGAGCGGGATCGGCGCGGCCTGCGCACGGGCGCTGGCGCAGGGCGGGGCGACGGTCACGGTGGCAGATCTCGACGAGGACGGCGCCGAGAGGGTAGCGGCTGAGATCGGTGGAAAGCCCTGGGCGGTGGACCTTTCCGACGTATCCGCGCTCGAGGACCTCGAGCTAGAGACGGACATCCTGGTCAACAACGCCGGAGTCCAACACGTCAGTCCGATCGCCGAGTTTCCGCCCGAGCGATTCCGCTTCATCCTGGCGCTGATGCTCGAGGCGCCGTTTCTGCTGATCCGCGCGGCGTTGCCGCACATGTACGACCAGGAGTTCGGCCGCATCATCAACATCTCCTCGGTGCACGGACTTCGCGCCTCGGAGTTCAAGAGCGGCTACGTCACCGCGAAACACGGACTCGAGGGTTTGTCGAAGGTGACTGCACTGGAAGGCGGGCCGCACGGCGTCACAAGCAACTGCGTCGATCCCGGCTACGTGCGCACCCCGCTGGTGACCAAACAGATCGCCGATCAGGCCCGCACCCACGGCATCGGCGAGGATAAGGTGATTTCGGATATTTTGTTGAAGGAGAGCGTGATCAAGCGACTTGTCGAACCCGAAGAAGTTGCCTCGCTGGTCGCCTGGCTCGCCTCATCGGCCGCGGCGATGGTGACCGGAGCGTCGTACACGATGGACGGCGGTTGGAGCGCCCGATGACCGCCACCCCACAATGGACACCGACGGAGGCCGACGTCGCAGGGGCGAGGGTCACCGATTTCGCGCGGTTCGTGCGGCAGCGCACCGGCCAGAACCTTCCCGATTACCAATCGCTGTGGCAGTGGTCCACCGATGACCTGGACGGGTTCTGGGCCGCGCTGTGGGACTACTTCGAACTCGGCGAGCGACCGGAGAAGGTGCTCGCGTCCGCGGATATGCCGGGGGCGCAGTGGTTTCCGGGAGTCGAGCTCAACTACGTCGACCAGGTGATCCGCAATGCACGCTCGGATCGGCCCGCGATCCTCTACCACCGCGAGGGCGGTGATGTCGTCGAGGTGTCGTGGGCGGAGTTGTTGGGGCGTACCGCGGCGTTCGCTCATACACTGCGCGATCTCGGGGTGAAAGCCGGCGACCGCGTGGTCGGTTACCTGCCGAACATTCCCGAGGCTGTCATCGCCTTTCTGGCGACCGCAAGCATCGGCGCCACCTGGAGTGCGTGCGGCCAAGACTATTCGGCCAAGGCCGCGCTGGATCGCCTCGGCCAGCTCGAACCGACCGTGCTGGTGACCACCGAGGGCTATACCTACGGAGGTAAGTTCCACGACAAGAGCGCGGAAATCACCGAACTGCAGAAAGGGTTGCCGACGCTTCGCGCGACGGTGATGACGCCCGACCTCGCGGACGCGAGCAGCGCGGACCTCACCACCACACCGGTCGACTTCGCCCACCCTCTGTGGATCCTGTTCTCGTCGGGCACCACGGGACTGCCCAAGGGCATCATGCACGGGCACGGCGGCGTCCTACTCGAACACCTCAAAGCGGTTGGCCTGCAGTCGGATATCGGCCGCGACGATATCTTCTTCTGGTACACGAGCCCCAGCTGGATGATGTGGAACTTCCAGGTGGCCGGGCTGTTGGTCGGATCAACGATCGTCTGCTACGACGGCAGCCCCAACGCGCCGCGTCCCGATGCGCTCTGGGATATCGCTGCGCGTATCAAGGCCACGGTGCTCGGGACCAGCCCCGGCTATGTGCTGGGTTGCGCGAAGGCTGGGGCGGTGCCCCGCAAGGAGCACGACCTGTCGGCGTTGCGCACGGTCGGTATCACCGGATCGTCGCTTCCGCCGTCGTCGTCATTGTGGTTGCGCGACAACGTCGGTGAGCACGTTCAGGTTTCCTCGATCAGCGGCGGCACCGACGTGGTGTCGGCCTTCATCGGCGGGGTGCGCACCGTTCCGGTGTGGCCCGGCGAGTTGTCGGCACCCTACCTCGGATGTGCCCTGGACTCCTGGGACGAATCGGGTAAGCCGGTCCGCAATGAGGTCGGCGAACTGGTGGTGACAAAGCCGATGCCGTCCATGCCCGTCGGGTTCTGGAACGACGCGGACGGATCACGGTACCGCGCAGCCTACTTCGAGATGTTTCCCGGTGTGTGGCGGCACGGCGACTGGATCACGATCACCGATCACGGCAGCGTCATCGTGCACGGTCGGTCGGACTCGACCCTGAACCGGCATGGCATCCGAATGGGCAGCGCCGACATCTACCAGGCGGTCGAACGGTTGCCCGAGGTGGCCGAGGCGCTGATCATCGGTGTCGACCAGCCCGACGGTGGCTATTGGATGCCGCTGTTCGTGGTGCTCGCCGGCGATGCCGAACTGACCGACGAGGTGCGCGACCGCATCAAGAACACCATTCGCGAGGAGGTGTCGCCGCGGCATGTGCCCGACGAAATCATCTCCGCGCCAGGCGTTCCGCACACTCGCACGGGCAAGAAGCTCGAAGTGCCGATCAAAAAGCTGTTCCAGGGGGCCGATGCCGCCAAGGTGGTCGAGCGCAGCGCTGTCGACGACCCGGACCTGTTGGACTGGTACGTCACGCAGCGTCGAACGTGATCAGGTCGACGCTGAGTCGGCCCTCGATCATGCTGACGGCTCGCACCGGCGGTCCGGGTAGCGGGGGTGCGGTGGATCGGTAGGTGGCCCCGGTGGGCGTCGTGAATTCGGCGCTGTGGACGCCGTCGCGTTCACTGGTCGTCACCGACCAACCCGACGCTTCCTTGGCGTAGTTGCAGGCCTCGCATTCCCCGAGGCCGTTCACCGCGCTCGTCGGTCCGGCCCGGTGCCGCGGCACCGCGTGGTCGCGGTGGCGAATCGGCGCGTTGCAGTAGGGGGTTCGGCACGTCTGGTCGCGGACACCGATGAACGCCGCCAACCCCTTCGGGAACAGGCGGGCTTGTGAATCCATCGCAACGAGTTGACCACTGCGCGGATGCCGATACAGGCGCCGCAACATCGCCCTGGCGGCTCCGTCGGCGACAGCATCAGCGGTCAGCGATCTCGCGATCGAACTCGGTACGGGGCCATAGCCGTCCAGCCAGGCGGGTGAATCGTCGTCAGCCGTCAGCGTCGTATCTGCCATCACCAGGTTCAGCGTCACGGACGCGGGTCGCTCGGCCGGACGTCCGGTCACGCGCTCCACCATGGTGTCCGCCATGACCTGACCGCGCGACCGATCGTCGAATGTGGTGTCGGCTGCGCGTTTCAACGCGGCATAGACGCTCACCCCTTGTGCGACGGGCAGCAGAGCGGTGACCCAGGTCATCGTGTCGGGCGCCGGACGGATGGTGACGCACCGGTCCGAGGCGGCCTTCGCGCTGCGGTCCACGACCGCTTCGACGTCGAGTGCACACGCGATCTTCTTGGCTTCCGCCGCGATCCGCTTGTCACCCCACCCTTCGAGCCGCGCGGTGTCTCGGCACATCTCGGCGTCCAGTCGGCGGCGATGTTCGACACTCAAACACGCCGACTCACGCACGATGAGGGTGGCGCGCCACTCCGAAAGCACTCCGGACTCCAAGGCCGCCAGGGTGTAGGGCATCTCATCGACCAGGGCCGTGGCGAAACCGAGATGACGGCCGCCCTGCACCGGCGCGTCACGACGTGCCAACGCGACCTCGCTTGCCAGGCCACGGCCCCGACGGTTCGCCGGCACACCCGCGGCCTCCTCGGCAGCGCGGCGCTTCGCCTTCCACAACGCGGTCGCGCGGGCCTGTGCTGCGGCGGCCGACGACTTCAATCGCTCGAACCGCTCGACCGCCTCCCGCAGGTCCGCCTCCGAGGCGGCCGGGTCGATATCGAACAGACTTTCGAACATGCACAAGACGCTACACGCGGCCACCGACAAGCGGCGTCGTGCCTGGTCAGGCCTGTTGAGCGGACGAGCTCAGCCCAGCCAGGCACCGATACGACGCAGCGCCTCCTCGATGTCCGACGACGGCCCCGCGAACGACAGCCTGACGAAGGAACCGCCACGGGTCGGATCGAAGTCGATGCCGGGCGCGATCGCAACTCCGGTGTCGGCGAGCAATTTCGAACAGAACGACAACGAATCCGAGGTCAGGTGCGAGACGTCGGCGTACACATAGAACGCACCATCGGTGGGAGCCAGCCGGTCGATTCCCAGGGCGCGCAAGCCGTCGAGCAGCATCGCGCGGTTGGCGGCGTAATGGTGGAGCAGTGCGTCGGATTCGGCGATCGACTCCGGGGTGAACGCGGCGACCGCGGCGTACTGCGGCAACGTGGGTGGGCAAATCGTGAAGTTTCCGGTCAAACGGTCGACCGCGCGCCGGAGTTCGTCGGGAACGAGCAGCCAGCCGAGCCGCCACCCCGTCATCGCGAAGTACTTCGAAAAGCTGTTCACCACAATCGAATCCCGCGATGTCGCCCAGGCGCAGCTCGCGGTCGGCGCACCCTCGTAGACCAGCCCGTGATACACCTCATCGCTGATTAGCCTTACGCCCCGCGACGCACACCAGGAAGCGATCGCGGACAGTTCTTCGGACGGAATCACCGTGCCGGTGGGGTTGGCGGGGCTGGCGACGATGACACCGTTGACAGGCGGGTCGAGACTCTCGAGCATCTGCACCGTCGGCTGGAAGCGCGTCTCGGGACCACATGGCATCTCGACGACCTCACAGCCCAGCGCGGAGAGGATGTTGCGGTAGCAGGGGTAGCCCGGGCTCGCGATCGCGACCCGGTCACCGACGTCGAAACAGGCGAGAAACGCCAACAGGAATCCACCCGACGAACCGGTGGTGATCACCACGTCGTCGGGATTCACGTGCAGCCCATGCCGATCCAGGTAGGAACTCGCAATCGCCGCACGCAGCTCCGGGATCCCGAGCGCGACCGTATAACCCAGGACGTCGGTCTCCAGGGCCGCCTTGGCCGCCGCCCGAACTGCCGTTGGGGCACCCGCGCTGGGCTGGCCCGCGGACAGGTTCACGAGGTCACCATGACTGCGCTGGCGCTCGGCGGCGGCCAGCCACACGTCCATGACGTAGAAAGGCGGTATTCCGGCACGCAGCGATGCGCTCACGGG
The DNA here is from genome assembly GCF_001665535.1 of Mycobacterium sp. 852002-51961_SCH5331710. Taxonomy (GTDB): domain Bacteria; phylum Actinomycetota; class Actinomycetes; order Mycobacteriales; family Mycobacteriaceae; genus Mycobacterium. The sequence continues at coordinate 109,738 of NZ_LZSQ01000053.1, read as the reverse complement.
TCCAACGCTAGAACACTTCGGATTCGAGCCTGCGCAGGTAGTCGCGCGCAGGACCGAGCAGCTGGGCGCTACTGTGCGCACGCTTGAAGTACAGCTGGATGTCGTGCTCCCAGGTGATCGCGATGCCGCCGTGCATCTGGACCGCCTCCGCGGCGACCTTCGTGAAGGCCTCGCTGGCCGTGAACCGGGCCAGCGCTGCCGACGTCGGTGACGGCGCGGCGATCGCCTCGTCGACGACGGCGCGTGCGCTCTGCACAGCGACGTAGAGGTCCGCCATTCGGTGTTTGAGCGCCTGGAAGCTGCCGATCGGTCTGCCGAACTGCACCCGGTCCTTGGTGTACTGCACGGTGAGATCGAGGCAGCGCGACGCGGCGCCTATCTGCTCGGCGGCCAGCAACAGCGCCGCGGTGTCGGCGAGGCCCGGGTCCGCGCCGATGTCGACGGTCTCGTCCGCATCGAGGCGAGCCAGCCGGCGCGTCAGGTCCATCGCCTCGACACGTTGCGCGGTGAACCGTGTCCACCTCGACAGCCGCTCGCCGTCGGCGGCGATCACCACATCGGCGATGTCTCCGTGGACCACGTAGCCGGCGTCGAACACGACAGCGCCCAACCGCGAGCCCTCTGCGAGTCCCTCGAGCGCTTCGGCATCGGGTTCGTCCCCCGCCAGGAGGGCCAGCTCGGCGAGGGTGGTGCCCAGCAGCGGCGTCGGCACCAGGGCCTTACCGAGCTCCTCGAGCACGACGGCGGCGTCGGCGAGCTCACCACCCGCACCGCCGAGCTCCTCGGGCACCACCAGGGCCGCGGCGCCCACCTGTTCGCACAGCAGCGCCCACAACGATTCGTCGTATCCGCGTTCGGATTCCATCGCCCGGCGCACCGCAGCGGGCGAGGCGTGTTTGTCCACCAGCGCGGCGACCGTCTCGCGCAGCAGTTGGCGTTCTTCGCTCACGAGAGGGCCTCCAAGACTCGGCGACGGTGCAACGCGGGATCTCCCCATGCCGAGCGCAGCGCCTGAACGCGCAGCAGCCACAGCGACAAGTCGTGTTCTTGGGTGAAGCCGATCGCACCGTGTGTCTGAAGCGCCGACCGCGCCGCGAGCAGAGCAGCGTCGCTGGCCGCGGCCTTGGCGGCGCTGACGTCGCGTGCAGTGTCGGCGGATCCCTCGGCGAGCGACAATGCCGCCCCGTACACCAGCGGGCGGGCCAGCTCCACCGCAATGTGCACATCAGCGAGCTTGTGCTTGATCGCCTGGTAGCTGCCGATCACCTTGCCGAATTGACTGCGCTGCTTGGCGTATTCGACCGACATGTCCAGCATCGCCTGTCCGGCGCCCACCAGCTGGGCCGCCGTCGCCAGGACGCCGAACTCGTAGGCCCGCGCCACGTCGGCGGGCTTGGCGTCGCCGGAGGCATTGACGTCGAACAGCTTTCGGCTCGGATCGACCGATTCATGCTGTGTGCCCGCGGCGCCGTCGTGGACCGCGCTGTCGGTGGCGAGCAGTATCAGCCCCGCGGTGTCGGCGTCGACGGCGCGCGGCACCTGCGGAGGCAGGGCGACCGTCGCGATCAGCTCACCGGACGCCAAGGCGGCGCTGCGCTCATCGTCGGCGAGCAGAACCGGTGCGACCGCGATGGATTCGGCGACCGGCCCGGGCACACACCACCGGCCGAGCCGTTCGGCGGCGACCACCAGATCGACCGGATGGGCGTCGATACCGTCGTATTTCTCGGGCACCAGAAGTGCTGTTACACCGAGATCAGCCAGCTGCGCCCACACCTTGCGGCCCGGTGCGGGGTCTCCGGCGGCCCAGGCCCGAACTGCGCCAGGCAGGTCGGCGGCACCGAGAGCGGCGTCGATGCTGGCGGCGAAATCGCGCTGCTGTTCGTCCAATTCGAAGTTCATGTCATTACTTTCGCGGCAGGCCCAGCAGGCGCTCGGCGATGATGTTGCGCTGGATCTCGTTCGTTCCCGCATAGATCGGGCCACCGAGCGAGAACAAAAGGCCTTCGGTCCAGTTGTCGGCCAGCTCGGCATCCGCCCCCCGCATGTCCAGTGCGGTCTGGTGGATGGCGACGTCGAGGTCGGACCAGAACACCTTGGTCACACTCGACTCGGCGCCCAGCTCGCCACCCGCAGCCACGCGGGTCACGGTGCCGAACGTGTGCAGCCGGTAGGCCTGTGCCTTGATCCAGGCATCGGCGACCCGGTCGGCGATCGCGGGATCGGGGTTCTGTTTCCACTGCGCCACAAGCCGTTCGGCGGGGGCCAGGAATCGGGCGGGGCTTCGCAGCGACATTCCGCGTTCGTTGCTCGACGTGCTCATCGCCGCTCGCCAGCCTTGGTGGACCTCGCCGATGACGTCGTTGTCGGGCACGAAGACGTCGTCGAGGAAAATCTCGCCGAAGCCGGTGTCGCCACCCAGCTGAGCGATCGGGCGGACCGTGACGCCGTCGGCCTTGAGGTCGAACATGAAGTAGGTCAGCCCACGGTGCCGCTCGGCTTCCGGGTCGGACCGGAACAGCCCGAACGCACGCTCGCCGAACGGCGCGCGCGAACTCCAGATCTTCTGGCCGTTGAGCAGCCAGCCGCCGTCGGTCTTGGTGGCGGTCGACCGCAGCGACGCGAGATCGCTGCCCGACTCGGGTTCCGACCAGGCTTGGGCCCAGATCTGCTCGCCGCTGGCCATTTTCGGCAGGACTCGGTCGAGTTGTTCCTCGGTGCCGTGCGCGAACAGCGTGGGGGCCAGCATCGACGTGCCGTTGGCGCTCGCGCGCCCGGGGGCGCCGGCGCGGAAGTACTCCTCCTCGTAGACCACCCACTGCAGCAGGCTGGCGTCGCGGCCGCCGTACTTCTGGGGCCAGGTGATCACCGACAGGCCGGCGTCGAAGAGCACCTTGTCCCAGCGGCGGTGCTGCTCGAAACCTTCGGCGGTGTCGTAGGACTTCGTCGGAAGCGAGTCCCGGTTCTTGGCGAGGAACTCGCGCACCTCGGCCTGGAACTCGAGTGTGGCGTCGTCGAAATTAAGGTCCATCAGGAAGATCCGGCCCTCTCGCGCAGCTGTGGTTTGAGTACCTTGCCCCCGGCGTTCCGTGGCAACGCATCCAGGAACTCCACCGATCGGGGAGCCTTGAAGTTCGCCAAATGCTGCCGGGTGTAGGCGATTACGGTGTCCTCGGCGAGAGTGGCGCCGGGCTTGAGTACGACGTAAGCCTTGCCGACCTCGCCGAGGCGATCGTCCGGCACGCCGATCACGGCAGCTTCGGCGACGCCGTCCAACCGTGCCAGCACCTGCTCGATCTCGGCGGGGTACACGTTGAACCCGCCGCAGATGTACATGTCCTTGAGACGGTCGGTGATGCGCAGGTTGCCGTTCACGTCGACGGTGCCGACATCACCGGTGTGCAGCCAGCCTTCGGGATCGATGGCCGCGGCGGTGGACTCGGGGTCGTCGAGGTAACCAAGCATCACGTTCGGACCACGCAGCAGCACCTCGCCCGCGCCGTCCTCTCCCGGGTTGTCAATGCGCAGTTCGAAATCGGCGATGGGGCGTCCGGACGTGGTGGCCACGGTGACGGCGTCGTCGTCGGGACGGCACATGGTGCCGAAGCCGCTCGCCTCGGTGAGGCCGTACGCGGTGAGCACGATGTCGATGTCGAGTTCGGTCTGCATACGCTCGATCAACACGACCGGGATCGTGGCGGCACCGGTGACCGCGAACCGCAGCGAGCTCAGGTCGTAGTCGGCGCGCTTGGGATGGTCGAGCAGCGTCTGGTAGATCGTCGGCGGTCCCGGCAGCACGGTGATGCGGTGCTCCTGCACGGCGGCCATCGTCTTCTCGGGATCGAACGTCAGCTGGGGGATGAGCGTGGCGCCGGTCTGCAGGCAGGCGAGGATGCCCGCCTTGTATCCGAAGTTGTGGAAGAACGGGTTGATGCACAGATAGCGGTCGTCGCTGGTGAGCCTGCCGCACTCGGCCCAGGCCGCGGGGGCGTCGAGCGACTGCCGGTGCGCGCACAGCGCACCCTTGCTGCGGCCGGTGGTGCCCGAGGTGAACAGGATGTCGGACACGTCGTCGGGTTGTACCGCGGCGGCGCGGGTGTCCACCGCATCCAGGTCGGTGCCGGTGGCGATGAAGTCGTCCCAGGTGCCGTCGTCCTTCTCGATCGGCACCCGGACGACGTGGCGTAGCTGCGGGAGGGCGGCGCGGTCGATGGACGCGGCCTTATCGGCGCCGAGGAACTCACCCGATGCGAACAGCAACGGCGCCCCGGTGCGGGACAAGATGTCGGTGGCCTCGCTCGCGGTGTAGCGGGTGTTGAGCGGGACGACGACCCCGCCCGCGTAGTGGGTGGCCAGACAGGCGACGACCCAGTGCCACGTGTTCGGCGACCAGATGGCGACGCGATCACCGGTCGTGATGCCGAGGGCGATCATCGCTGCGCCCGCCCTGCGAGCCTCGTCGCGCAGCTGGGCGAAGGTGAAGGTGCGACCGTCTGTGACCAGCGCATCGTGGTCGGAGAACCGGTCGGCGATCCGGTCGAGGACCCCGGGGATGGTCCGCCGATCGTCCATTGGCCTTCGGCCGTGGCCCCGCGTCATCGAATGCTCCTCTAACAAAGCAAGTGCTTGGTAGGTTAGCCTACAAGGGTGATTGAGGTCGAGGAGTTCCGGGCCGAGGTCCGTGACTGGCTTGCCGCCAACCTCGTCGGCGAGTACGCCGCGCTCAAGGGGCTCGGCGGGCCGGGGCGAGAGCACGAGGCCTTCGAGGAGCGCCGAGCGTGGAATCAGCATCTGGCAGCGGCCGGGTTGACGTGCCTGGGTTGGCCCGAAGAGCACGGCGGGCGCGGGCTGTCGGTTGCGCACCGGGTCGCGTTCTACGAGGAATATGCGATCGCCAACGCGCCGGCAAAGGTCAACCACTTCGGTGAGGAGCTGCTCGGGCCGACGCTCATCGCGTACGGCACCCCCGAGCAGCAGCAGCGCTTCCTTCCGAAGATCCTCGACGTCACCGAGTTGTGGTGCCAGGGCTACTCCGAACCGGGCGCGGGCAGCGACCTCGCCAACGTGGCGACCACCGCCGAACTCGACGGCGACCAGTGGGTGATCAACGGCCAGAAGGTGTGGACGTCGCTGGCGCACTGGGCGCAGTGGTGCTTCGTCGTGGCCCGCACCGAGAAGGGTTCCAAGCGGCATGCGGGCCTGTCGTATCTGTTGGTGCCGTTGGATCAGCCGGGGGTGGAGATCCGCCCGATCGTGCAGCTGACCGGCGATTCGGAATTCAACGAGGTCTTCTTCGATGACGCCCGCACGGATGCGTCGTTGGTGGTGGGCGAGCCGGGCGACGGCTGGCGGGTGGCCATGGGCACGCTGACGTTCGAGCGCGGGGTGTCGACGCTGGGGCAGCAGATCGAGTACGCACGCGAGCTGTCCGGTGTGGCCGAGTTGGCCAAACGCACTGGCGCGGCGGATGATCCGTTGATCCGCGAGCGGTTGGCCCGGTCGTGGGCAGGCTTGCGGACGATGCGGTCGTATGCGCTGGCGACGATGGACGTCGAGCAACCGGGCCAAGACAACGTTTCGAAGCTGTTGTGGGCCAACTGGCATCGCGAGCTCGGCGAGATCGCGATGGACGTGCTCGGCCGCGAAGGTCTGGCGCTGACCGACGGCGACTTCAACGAGTGGCAGCGGCTGTTCCTGTTCTCGCGGGCGGACACCATCTACGGCGGGTCGAACGAGGTGCAGCGCAACATCATCGCCGAGCGGGTGCTCGGCCTACCGAGGGAACCAAAAGGGTGACGAAGGATCTTTCTGCAGCTCCGAAAGAGATTGAGGGACACGGCCTACTGACCGGCAAGGTCGTCGTCGTGACGGCGGCGGCCGGCACAGGCATCGGCTCCGCGGTGGCACGTCGAGCGCTGGCCGAGGGGGCCGACGTGGTCGTGTCCGATCACCACGAACGGCGGCTGGGTGAGACCCGCGATCAGTTGCAGGAACTCGGCTTGGGCCGCGTCGAGAGCGTCGTCTGCGATGTCACCTCGACCGCGCAGGTGGATGCGCTGATCGCGTCGACAACGGCGCGGCTGGGCCGGCTCGACGTCTTGGTCAACAATGCGGGCCTGGGCGGGCAGACACCGGTCATCGACATGACCGACGAGGAGTGGGACCGCGTCCTCAATGTCACGCTGACCTCGGTGATGCGTGCGACGCGCGCGGCGTTGCGGTACTTCCGCGAAGCCGACCACGGCGGCGTGATCGTCAACAACGCCAGCGTATTAGGTTGGCGCGCACAACATTCGCAGTCGCATTACGCGGCGGCCAAGGCCGGGGTGATGGCGCTGACGAGGTGCAGCGCGGTCGAGGCCGTCGAGTACGGGGTGCGCGTCAACGCGGTGTCCCCGAGCATCGCGCGGCACAAGTTCCTGGAGAAGACCAGCAGCTCGGATCTGTTGGACCGGCTGTCGGAGGGCGAGGCGTTCGGTCGTGCGGCCGAGCCGTGGGAGGTCGCCGCGACGATCGCGTTCCTGGCCAGCGAGTACTCCAGTTACCTGACTGGAGAGGTCATTTCGGTGTCGAGCCAGCGGGCTTAGGGACGGCTACCGTCCGCGTGCCGACCATACGCCGGGCGTTGTTTCAGTCTGCGCCTGCATGTCATGTAGAAGTAAAGGTATGCAACGGTGAAGATGCCCACCGTGACTACTGATATCAAGCCGAACTGTAGTCGTTGACCGGCCGCAACAGGCTTGCCCATCAGGGCGTCGCGGTACCCCATCGATAACCCGGCGAGGATTGCGACGACGACTGAAGCAGCCGGGGCCCATTCCCAGCTCTTGGTGACGAGATAGGTGAGTCCGATCAAGATGGCCATCGTCACGCCCAACGTCATGAGCCACCAGGCTTTCCTGGGGGTGAGACCTCCGCCGTAGTTCTCGTCCGCATCGAGCTCTGCGAAGAGCGAGCGAGTCTTTCCACGAACGACGATGAACTCGGTGTTGATGTAGGCGGCGACGATAATGAGGCATCCGATCCCGAAAGCCATCAAGAGCCCGGTACTCCAATCCGGCGGGTAAGCCATCAGAAATGCAGAAACGCACGTGATGGTTGTCGCCGCCCAGAAGACGATCCGTCCGGTCCGTGGCTTCATAAGCCGAGCCGCGAAGATGGCCGCGAGCCCAAGGAATGCAATCACCGTGAACAAGTCATTCATCAGTTACCCGCCAACCACCTGTAGATCCGCTCACCGGCCTCCTCGCCGCCGATCGCGCCCGCTGTCCCGAGGATGAACGCACCCGCGAACGCCCCGGGCGGTCCAGCGACGAGACCGAACTGAGCACCGACGGCGCCCAGAGCCATTGCCCCGGCCATGCTTCCGCCCGTCTTGGAAAGAACCTCTAACCCAGGTGTGCCGGTGCGCCATTCATACAGGCCTACGGAGGCGTCTATCACATTTCCGGCGAAGCCCAAGTGGCCGCCGATCTTCTTCAGCACTTCGACATCGCTCGGCGAAAAGGTCGCTACTTCCGGTTTCCAATGGGACCCGGTGGGCAGCGCTTCAGCGAAATAGTTGAAGGCTTGCTTCCCACCCGCGAGCGGCTTTCCGGCCGCAGATGCCGCGTCCGCGAGATCTTGCGGGACGATGCCTCGCGCCATGCTGTCGGTTGCAGCGGCGGCACCTTCGGGCGACATACCGGCTCGCATCAACTGCTCATGAAGACGGGATATCACCAACTCCCTTGCCAGAGCTTCAGTTTCATTGACCATCGCCGTGGCCTTATCCGGCGGCATCGGTGCTTCCCCAACCAGGCCTTGCACGAGCTGGGCTTGCATCGTTAATCGTGTCCGCGCTTGAGAGCGGGCGTCACCTCCAAGGATCGGATCGGTCGGCAGCGGACCTTGCTTGATCGAAGTGTGGTAGTCGTCCAGGCGCTGCCCGGCGTAACGCACCTGGTCTGAACTCGCGGTCGGATCGTTGATGATGGCGTAGTCCCGCAGTCGCGCTGCCGCAGCCTGCTTCTCCGGCGTCCATACGCCAGGAGAGTTCACCAACGACCGATCGGCTTCGCGTTGGCTGCTCCCGTACTGATCGGCTTCGGCCTTCGCCTGCTGTGTAGCCGGTGAATCCTGCTGACCTTCGGCGTCTTTCATTGCATCCGGCGAGTAACCCTCGGCCGCCATCTCCAGCCGCGACTTGTCCAGCTGCTCGGAATAGGTATCACGCACCCCCTGAACCGACGCCAGTGCCTCTCGCGTCCGGTCGACGGCCGCTTGTCGCAGACCCTCGACGTCGGCCTGTTCACCGTTCGCGGCGGCGACGGCCAGTTCGTGCTCGATCTGGTTGTCGATCCACTTCAGCGCCGCGTCGAGGTTGGAGATGACGACGTCGCCGCTGCGCTGCGCTTCGGCCAGTGACATAGAGACGTTTTGGAGATCGACGGCGACCCGACGGATTTGTTCGTCGCTGAGCTTTAAAGACTCGGTCGCGCGCTGTACCTCCGCCGAGTCGTTGATCGGATGGTCGCCACCGTCCTGACGATCCCACGCGGCGGCAAAACGTTGTCGAGCGACAGCGAATTCATTGCTCGATTCCGTTGTACAGGCGGCGGCGTTGTGGAACGCCATCGCCAGTTCGCTGATCTCACCCGGCGATCCGCCCTGCACCGTGCGGTTGACCTGCCACGGATCGCCTCCGGCTGCACCGGTGAGCATCCCGTGATCCAAGTTCTTGAGGTGGAGCGTCATGGTCGGTCAGCTGATGGCTTCGCCGGCCGAGCGCACCGCCGCCCCGCCGTACTCGTCTCGTTGATCGAAAGTGGTGGCTCCGTCGCTGGCCTTTGTGGCGAAACCATCGAAGGCGGCGTGGTGCCAACGCATGGCCGCTGCTTGTGCTTCGTGCGCTCGGCCCAAGGCGATGTGGAACTCGTGCGCGGCGTCGAAGTCACCGAAGATCCCAGCGGGCAGCGACGTGGCCGCGAACTCCTCTGCACCCCGTTTCACGATCTCACCGGCGCTTTTGGAGAAGTCGGCTCCCATCCGCAGCATCTCGGTATCGACGAACATGATTCGAGCCTAAGCGGATGCCACGAGGGTTCCGCGCACAGATTCCGGGTCAACCAATGCGGAAACCGTAGCGTCTCAGGGGCTCCAGGGGCACGTCGCTGTCGCCCTCGACGACCACGAGCCAATGCTTGCCGTTGTCGTCCACGTGAGTGGCATGGCGGTGCGCTCCGCGCATCCCGGCGAGGTCACCGTCGAGGGTCTCCTCGTCGTCGTACGCCCCGATGACGATCGTGTCGATGGTTCCGGGCGCAATGCACGCGACGTAATCGATCGCTTGGGGTAGCGGCGACTGTGGCGGATCCTCCAACACCATGCGTTTGCCGCATGCTGCCATGATCCAAGCAAGGCCGTAGCTAGTGCGTAATGGCGACTGAGGAGTGACTGTGGTGGTGCTCGACGTGGCGACGGTTTCCGACGATGAATCAGACCATGGATCCATGAAGTACAGCGCGGCCGCTACCAGCAGGATCGCCAATACGATGACGTCGACGAGGACGACGGTCTTCGTGCGCCGGGTCAGTCGGTTCCAGAATCCAGAGGGCCGGTGGGGCGCGTCGGTCACCGCTCATGTGTACCGAACCTCGGGTTGAGAACGCACACGGGCAGTAGCCGAGCAAGCGCTTGGTTGATACCCTGTGTCAGTGGGTCAGGTGCCACAGAAGCAACCGTCGGTTAGCCAGCCGCCGACGCGCAGGGATGAGCTGCTCGAGCTCGCGGCGAAGATGTTCGCCGAACGCGGCCTGCGCGCGACGACGGTGCGCGACATCGCCGACTCCGCGGGCATCCTCTCCGGCAGCCTGTATCACCATTTCTCCTCGAAGGAGGAAATGGTCGACGAGGTCCTGCGGGGCTTCCTCGACTGGCTGTTCGCGCGGTACCAGGAGATCGTCGACACCGAGCCCAACCCGCTGGAGCGCCTCAAGGGCCTGTTCATGACCTCGTTCGAGGCGATCGAACACCGGCACGCGCAGGTAGTCATCTATCAGGACGAGGCGAAGCGGCTGTCCGGGCAGGAGCGGTTCTCCTACGTCGAGCAGCGCAACAAAGAGCAGCGCAAGATGTGGCTCGACCTGCTCAACCAGGGCGTCGAGGAGGGCTACTTCCGGCCCGACATCGACGTCGACCTGGTGTACCGGTTCATCCGTGACACGACATGGGTTTCGGTCCGCTGGTATCAGCCGGGCGGGCCCCTCACGGCCGAGGAAGTCGGCCGTCAGTACCTCGCTATCGTTCTTGGTGGCATCACAAGAGAGAAGGACTGATCATGGCTGCAGCTTCACAGGCCTATGTCATCGACGCTGTTCGCACCGCAGTCGGTAAGCGCAACGGATCGCTGGCCGGGGTCCACCCGGTGGATCTGGGCGCGGCTGGATGGCGCGGGTTGTTCGACCGCGTCGACGTGGATCCCGGCGCCGTCGACGACGTGATCGGCGGTTGCGTGGACGCGATCGGACCGCAGGCCGGCAACATTGCCCGGCTCTCATGGCTAGCGGCCGGCTTCCCCGAGGAGGTGCCGGGCGTCACCGTCGATCGCCAGTGTGGGTCCAGCCAGCAGGCTATTTCCTTTGGCGCACAAGCGATCATGTCCGGAACGGCCGACCTGATCGTGGCCGGCGGAATGCAGAACATGAGCCAGATTCCGATCTCATCGGCGATGACCGTCGCCGAGCAGTTCGGATTCACTTCTCCCACAAACGAATCGAAGAGCTGGCTGCACCGGTACGGGGACCAGGAGATCTCACAGTTCCGCGGCGCCGAGCTGATCGCGGAGAAGTGGAACATCTCCCGCGAGGAGATGGAGCAGTACTCGCTGACGAGCCACCAGCGTGCGCAGGAGGCGATCCGCTCCGGCTACTTCGAGAACGAGATCATTCCGGTCGACGGTTTCGTCACTGACGAAGGTCCCCGCGACACCTCACTGGAGAAGATGGCCGGTCTCAAGACGCTGGTGGACGGCGGCCGGCTGACCGCCGCGATGGCCAGCCAGATCTCCGACGGCGCCAGTGCGGTGCTGTTGGCCTCTGAGCAGGCCGTCAAGGAGCACGGGCTCAAGCCGCGTGCCCGCATTCACCACATCAGCGCCCGCGGCGCGGACCCGGTGTTCATGTTGACCGGGCCGATCCCTGCAACGGAGTACGCGTTGAAGAAGACCGGCCTGTCGATCGACGACATCGACACCGTCGAGATCAACGAAGCCTTTGCGCCCGTCGTGATGGCGTGGCTGAAAGAGACCGGCGCCGACCCCGCCAAGGTCAACCCCAGCGGCGGGGCGATCGCACTCGGCCATCCGCTGGGCGCGACGGGCGCCAAGCTCTTCGCCACAATGCTGAACACGTTGGAGCGCACCGGCGGTCGCTACGGCCTGCAGACGATGTGTGAAGGCGGCGGAACCGCGAACGTGACGATCATCGAACGCCTCTGAGGTCATCGCGCTCACTTCGTATCAGCTCGCGTATCTCAACGAACCCGTTGTCTCGGCGCGCCTCCAAGATCCATATCAGGGTGATCACGGGCAGCGGAGCGACGGCCGCCCACCAGTTGGCGCTCGCGGGCAGGAGATCGGCGATGACGTCGGCCCTCGAGGTCCCGTTCACCGTGGCCGGGAGCCACTCGTTGAGAAGCACCTCCAACGTGCGGGTCGTTTCGAAGGGGCCGATGGTGGTCGCGACAACCCAACTGACACATGAGATCCCGAGCGACCATGGCCATGCCAACAGCAGCGACTGCCGATCCACCAGCTCGGCGGCGCACCGCACCGTTTCGGCGAGGTAGGCGACGCCCAGCGCCGCCAGCAGCACCCCGATCTGCGCGGTGAGCAGGTCGTCGATGACCGGATGCGCAAACTCGTCGTCGCGACGAGTTGGCAGCCCGATGGCCAGCGCGACGAGTCCGGCAACCAGGGCGAGCGTGGCCAGCCGCGCCGCGGTGTCGCTGACGCGGTCGAACGAGTCGACGACCGTGCGGATCACCAGGCGCGACGACGTCGTAGGTGCGGTTCGGTAGAAGACCATCAGCACAAGACCGGAGACGACGATGGCGATGAGCCAAGTCATCACGGCCGTGCCCACCGCGGTCAGGGCCAGCGAACCGACCAGCGGAACCAGCACGTCATCGGTGCTGACACTGCTACGGATGACGACCAGTGGCACGGCGCCGAACGCCAATACACCGGCAAGGCCCAACATCAACGGGAACGTGAATCTCGTGAGATCGGCGGGATTCAGGTCGAGCTTGCGATTACGGACGGCGTGGATCTCGGTACCCAGCACCGACCGCACATGCGACAGCCAGCGCACCTGTGGTCCGCCGGCCGTCACGAGTGGTCGTGGATGATCACACCGCGGATGTTGCGCCCCGCGAGCATGTCGTCGTAACCCTCGTTGATGTTGTTGAGTTTGTACTCCGCAGTGACGGTTTCGTCGAGCAAGAGCTTGCCGTCGCGATAGAGGTTGAGTAGCCGCGGGATATCGGCGCGCGGATTGGCCTCGCCGTAGAGGCTGCCCAACAGCCGCTTCTGGAACAGCGTCATCATCGCCATCGACAGTGTCGGCGTGACGTCAGCCATCGAGGCGATCGCGGTCATGACGACCGCGCCGCCCTTGCGGATGATGTTGAGCGCCTCGTCGATCATCCGGCCTTCGAGCACGCCCATGGTCAGCAGCGCGGAATCGGCCATCACGCCGCGGGTGAGCTCACCGACCAGTTCCATGGCCTCGGGCATGGACGTCACGAAGTGAGTGGCGCCGAACTCGAATGCCTTCTCCCGCTTGTCCTCCACGAGCTCGACCACGACGATGTGTTCCGCGCCGGCCAGTCGCGCGCCCTGGATCGCACCGCTTCCGATGCCACCGCAGCCGATGATCACGACCGTGTCGCCGGGGCTGACGTCGGCGGTGTTCACGGCCGAACCCCAGCCCGTCATCACCCCGCAGCCCAGCAGGCAGGCCCGGGCCAGTGGAAAGTCGTCGTCGATCTTGACCACCGACGCCTCCGACAGCGTCCCGTACTGGGAGAAACTGCCGACGCCGGAGAGGATTCCGACGTCCTTGCCTTGAACCTTGCGCCGGTACGTGCCGTCGGCCTGGAGGCCGACCAGGATCAGCGCGCCGAGGTCGCACAGGTTCTGATGCCCGCTGGCGCACCACCGGCAGCGCCCGCACGCGGGCAGGAACGAGCTGACCACGTGGTCGCCGACCTCGAGGTCGCGCACGCCCGGCCCCAGTTCGACGACGACACCGGCCCCTTCGTGGCCGCCGATGATCGGCAGCGGCACACCGGCGAAATCACCCGTGACGACGTGGTGGTCTGAATGGCACAGCCCGGTCGCCTCGAACGAGACGAGCACCTCGCCTTCCTTCGGACCGTCGAGGTCGATCTCCTCGATGCTCCACGGCTCGTTGAGTCCCCACAGGACGGCGGCGTTCGTCTTCATGGGCGCGAGTGTAGGAAACCCGCGCCCGGATTACGGGCGAATCGAAAGGCTTACCGTTCAGTGTGCGAGGGCCAGCCCGCCCAGTGCGACGATCCAGCTCGCGAAGCTGCCGACGAGGAAGTATTCGGTGACCTCGTCGATACCGATGCCCCCGTTCTCGCGTGCCTTCTGGGCGTTGATCTCTGGAAAGCGAATGATGCTCTTGGCCGCGACGACGGCCGTCGCGGCAGTGAGTTGGCCCGCCAGGCCCAGACCGAGGATCAGCACCCGCTCCATCGGACCGAGCAGTCTGCCGCCCTTCAACCGGTCCGAGGCCTGCGGCTCGCCCGCCGGCTTGACCGAACCGACAGAGCCAAGAATCAAGCGTACCAACTGATTTCCGGTCACGAGTTGCATCAGCATCACGCCGACGACCATCAACAGCCGGTCGGGAGACACCGCGATGCCAACCCAAGACGGCCATCTGGCCGCTACGCCGGCCACCTCCGAGCTCCAGCCCGCGAGCAACACCAGCAGTCCGAGGGCGCCCCCGAACACGACGAGCGGCGCTATTTGTCGACGGCCGGTGCGCTCGGCTCGCTCGCACAGCAGCACCCAGCAGACGCTTGCGGTCGCGGCCACGATGAGCAGCACGATGTCACCCCACCGCCACAACCCGGCCAGTGCTGCGCAACCGACCACGACAAGGGGCGCCGCCGCGACCGACAACCAGACGCGATCGACAAGTCGCCGAACGACATCGGCGACGCCTATCGCGATCAACAGAACGGCGACCGCACTCACGGCACGTCTCGCAGGTACTGCGCCGCGAGCAGGATCAAGTCCAAGCCGTCGCGGCCCGCGCGTTGGGACACCGCCGACGCGCTGATGCCCTCAGCGGTCGCCATGTCCTTCTTCGTCTTGCCGGTCAACAATCCCTTCACAATCCTCAGTGAGCGGTCATCGAGCGATCCAATCAGGTGGTCCCGACAAATCAGGGCCGCGTTGATCGCGTCGACATCGTGACGGCTTCCGACCTCGGCCCGAAACGACGTACGTACCAGTGCCAGCCCTGGTTGCCGCTGCGCGGAGGCGGTCCACTCGATCGCCTCGCGGGCCGTCCACCAGCCCGGCCCATCCTGGATACCCGACTCCGAGTCCAGCACCGTGACGGCGCCCCAGCCGATACCGAACCTCACATCGATCTCGGGGGCGACGGCCATTCGGACGACCAAAGCCGCTTCGATCGCCGCGCCCACCGTCGGATAGCTGCCCTGGAACTCGTCACCGACCGTGAACGCGGCCGCGTCGATGGCTCCGCCGGCGACCTCAGCGAGCGCATTGCTGAGCGTGCGGTGCGTGGCCGCGCGATCGGCGGCGCGGCGCGAACCGACCACATCCCCAATCAACGTGGCCCGAGGACCCGATGAAGCAGTGCCCTTCAGTCTTGCCATATGAAGACTATAGCTTCACCTTGACAAATTTAAGGAATATACTTCACTCGATATAGGCGTTGGCGCTCTGCAGACGTTTGATGGCGTCGGCCACGATCGTGTCGATCAGCTCGGCGCACGACGGCAGATCGTCGAGGATGCCCGCGACCTGACCGGAGGCGAGCACGCCCGCGTCGGTATTGCCTTCGACTAGGCCGGCTTTGAGCAACATCGGCGTGTTGGCCGCCATCACCACCTGCGACCAGGTCAACTCCTTGCCGTGCCGCATCTCCAGGCCGTCGCGGATCATCGACCGCCACGTCATGCCCGACATCTTCTTGAACTTCTGCGCGTTGCGGACGGCGGCGGTGAACCCACGCAGCTGTGACCCGCTTTCCAGCTTCTCGACCAGGCCGGTGCGCAGCACCCGGTGCGGCATGCCGTCGACGCGGGTCGACACGACGGTGCCGTCCAGGCCCGATTCGAGGTACCGCCGCTTGACCGCATCCGGGACAGTGGAATCCGACGTCAGCAGGAAGCGAGTGCCCATCGCGACGCCCGCGGCGCCGTAGGACAGCGCCGCCGCGAGCCCGCGGCCATCGAAGAAGCCGCCCGCCGCCACCACGGGGATGTCCACCGCGCCGAGCACCGACGGCAACAGCAGCGTCGTCGCGATCGGCCCGGTGTGACCGCCGCCCTCTCCGCCCTGCACGATGACTGCGTCGGCACCCCAGCCCGCCACCTTCTTTGCATGCTTGGCCAGCCCGACCGACGGAATCACCACGACCCCGGCGTCTTTGAGCTTGGCGATCAAATCGGGTTTCGGTGCGAGCGCGAACGACGCGACCTTGACGCCCTCGCGGATCAGCAGGTCGATGCGTTCTCCGGCGTCGCCCGCATCGGCGCGGATGTTGATGCCGAACGGTTTGTCGGTGGCGCTCTTGACCTTGGTGACCGCGGTCTGCAGTTCCTCGAGGGTCATGGTCGCCGACGCCAGGATTCCGAGACCGCCGGCGTTGGAGGTCGCGGACACCAGCCGCGCACCGGCCACCCAGCCCATACCGGTCTGGACGACCGGATGTTCAATGCCGACGAGTTCGGTCAGCGGTGTGCGCAGCTTGGCCTTGCCCGGGTCGCTCACCGTATTTCCTTGTCCCGCAATCCCTTGGGGTCGATGACCTCACGGATCAGCTTCTGCTCGTCCTCGGTGGGCAGCCGGGTCTGTTCGGCGGAGTTCAGGCCGTGCACCTCGAACGAGGTGTTCTCCGCGACCTGTTCGGGCTCGATGCCGGGATGCAGCGACACCGCTCGCATCTGATGGTCGGGGCCGTTGAAGTCGAATACGCCGAGGTTCGTCACCACGCGGTACACATTGACGAACCGATACGCCGGATTCTCGGGATCGACCTTGTCCCAACCGATCCCGGAGACGATATCGACGGAGTCGCCGAAGACTCGCTTCGAATGGTTGCCCACCCAGTAGCTCGTCGCGTGGTTGATGGTGTTGCCCGGTGCGCCGCGGACGCCGAACATCTGGCGGGTCGGATGCTGCAGCGGCCCGAACGCCGACAGATTCTGGTTGCCGTATCGGTCGATCTGGTTGGCACCCATGACCACGTGACGCCGTCCCCAGGCCAGTGTCTCGAAGACCCGGCCGAACGGCATCCATCCCTCGATCGCGCCTGCGGCGCCGATCGCCGGGGTGTCGGCGAGCAGGCGGGCCTCGCCATCGGTCAGCAGGATGTCAGGGGAGAAGGTGAGGCGGGCCAGGCGAGCGCCGATCGAGACCATCGTGGTCATCGGGCTGACCATGATCTCGCCTGCGTCGCGGAACAATTCGGCGCACGCGATAGCGCACACCTCTGCGCGGGACACCGACATCACACCGCCTCCTGGAACTTGCGCACCGCCGCCTGGTAATCGGCCTCCGTGCCGGACAGATATGTCCGGACGAACTCCTGCCAGGTGTCGTCGGACTTGGCTGCCTCTGCATAGTGCCGCTGGAACTTCTCGTCGCGCCGGTAGTCGGGTTCTGCCGTCGTGAAGTGTGCGCCGTTGGGCGCTTCGACGACGGTGTCGACCATCATCCGGTTGATCAGAAGCGCCTGCGGGGGCACCGCTTTGACCAGCTCGTCGGTCTGCACCACCCGCTCGACGGAAAGGAAGCGGCGTTCGGCGGCCATCAGGTAGAGATCGTCGAAGTACGGGTCGATGCCCGTGTACGCCGCATTCCCCTGAGCGTCGCCGAGATTCATGTGCACGAAGGCGGCATCCAGCGTCAGCGCGGGCATCGCGATGAGTTCCTCGTAACCCTCGCCGGTGGGGTAGGGGGAGCGCACGGTTTTCAGCTCGTCACCCCAGAACGCGCGGACGTCGCTGCCGAGCCCGGCCCGGATCGGGAGGAACGGCAGCCGTTGCGCGGCCGCCTGCAGCCCGCATCGAAGCATGCCCTCGTCCATCTCGCGGGCCTCGATCGCACCGGTGGTGCGCGCTTTGGCGAACCACGGGTCGTAGAACGGCGACGAGTCCAGCGAGACGAAGCCGTAGTAGACCCGTTTCACCTTGCCCGCCGAGCACAGCAGGCCGAGATCGGGTCCGCCGTAGGTGACGACGGTGAGGTCATCGACGTCGGTGCGCAGCAGCGCCCGCACGAACGCCATCGGCTTGCGGCGAGAGCCCCAGCCGCCGATGCCGATCGTCATGCCGCTGCGGATCTGCGAGACGGCGGCGTCGAGCGTGCTTCTCTTGTCTGTCACTTCTCCCCCTTCGACGTGCCCGCGAAGGCATCGCGGTGCTCGTCGGAGACGCCCGCCAGGTTCAACTCGAACGTAAAGCCCTGTTCCATGCGGTAACTCGAGTTGACCCGCTGGACGTCGATGAGGTTCAGCGCCTCCTTGGCCGCCCGGATCACCCGGGTGTCCTTGGCGGCGATGTCACGCGCGACGCGCAGCGCGGCCTCGTCGAGTTCCTCGCGCGGAACAACCTCGTGCACCGACCCGAAGTGGTGCAGCGTCGCCGCATCGACCGTCGCGGCGGTGAAGAACAGCCGGCGCATCACGTGCTGCGGCACGAGGCGCGACAGATGCGTCGCCGCGCCGAGCGCGCCGCGTTCGACTTCCGGCAGCCCGAACGTCGCGTCGTCGGAGGCGACGATGACGTCCGCGTTGCCGACCAGCCCGATGCCGCCGCCGACGCAGAAGCCGTTGACCGCAGCGACCACCGGGACCGCGCACTCGTAGACCGCCTTGAACGCCGCGAAGCAGCCGCGGTTGGCATCGATCAGCGCCGTGAAGCCTTCGGTGCGCTGCATCTCCTTGATGTCGACTCCGGCGTTGAAGCCCCGCCCGGTCGCGCGCAGGATCACGACGTGCGTCTCAGGGTCGGCCCCGGCCTTGGTGATCTCATCGGCAAGGTCGAACCAGCCGCGCGAAGGAATCGCGTTGACCGGCGGATAGTCGACGGTGACCGAGACGATGCCCGGTTCGGTGGTGGTACGAGTGATTGTCATCTGAGCTCCCGAGCACTTCCTGGGTTCGGTAGGAAAGCAAGCACTTGCTTGGTACGCTAGCACAGTGACCGACCTGCGAGACATAAACCTCGGCCTCGGAGGCAGGGTGGTGCTGGTGACCGGCGGCGTGCGCGGAGTCGGTGCCGGTGTCAGCGCCGTATTCGCCGATCAGGGCGCCACGGTCGTCACGTGCGCCCGACGGCCCGTCGAGGGTCTGCCCTACGAGTTTCATCCGTGCGATGTGCGTGACGACGATGCCGTCGCGTCGATGATCGAGACGATCGCCGAGCGCCACGGCCGCCTCGACGTCGTGGTGAACAATGCAGGCGGATCCCCCTACGTCCTGGCCGCCGAGTCGTCGGCGAAGTTCAGCCGCAAGATCGTGGAGCTCAACCTCCTTGGACCGCTCTCGGTTTCCACTCACGCCAACGCGTTCATGCAGAAGCAGGAGCGGGGCGGGTCGATCGTCAACATCGCCAGTGTGAGCGGACGCCGTCCCACCCCGGGCACCGCGCCCTACGGTGCGGCCAAAGCCGGGATGGAGAGCCTGACCTCGACCTTGGCCGTCGAGTGGGCGCCGAAGGTCCGGGTCAACTCGGTGGTGGTCGGGATGGTCGAGACCGAGCAGTCCGAACTCTTCTACGGTGACGCGGATTCCATCGCGGCGATCTCGCGCAATGTCCCCCTCGGGCGGCTCGCCAAACCGGCCGACGTGGGTTGGGCCGTCGCGTTCCTCGCTTCCGACGCCGCGTGTTACATCAGCGGCGCATCGCTGGAAGTGCACGGAGGCGGCGAGCCACCGCATTACCTTTCAACCACCACTGCCGACATCAAATAGCGCGCTCAAAAAAGCAAGGAGACAACAGATATGGGATTGCTCGACGGTCGAGTGGTCATCGTCACGGGGTCGGGCGGCGGCATCGGTCGCGCGCACGCGCTTGGGTTCGCCGCCGAGGGGGCCCGCGTGGTGGTCAACGACATCGGCGTGGGCCTCGACGGGTCACCCGCGAGCGGCGGCAGCGCCGCGCAAAGTGTCGTCGACGAAATCACCGCTGCCGGAGGGGAAGCCGTCGCCAATGGTGCCAATGTCGCCGACTGGGCCCAGGCCGAGGGCCTGATCCAGACGGCGGTCGATACGTTCGGCGGGCTCGACGTTCTGGTGAACAACGCAGGCATCGTCCGCGACCGGATGTTCGCCAACACCAGTGAAGAGGAGTTCGACGCCGTCATCGCCGTGCACCTCAAGGGACACTTCGCCACCATGCGGCACGCCGCGGCCTACTGGCGTGCGCAGTCGAAGGCCGGCAACCCGGTCGATGCGCGGATCATCAACACGAGCTCGGGCGCAGGCCTGCAAGGCAGTGTGGGACAGGCGAATTACAGCGCCGCCAAGGCCGGAATCGCGGC
This sequence comes from Mycobacterium sp. 852002-51961_SCH5331710, assembly GCF_001665535.1. Lineage (GTDB taxonomy): Bacteria > Actinomycetota > Actinomycetes > Mycobacteriales > Mycobacteriaceae > Mycobacterium. The sequence continues at coordinate 89,925 of NZ_LZSQ01000053.1, read as the reverse complement.
ACTGACCCTCGTGGCTTCCGCGGAGATGGGCCGGTACGGCGTCACGGTCAACGCGATCGCGCCGTCGGCTCGGACCCGCATGACCGAGACGGTGTTCGCCGACATGATGGCCACCCAGGATCAGGACTTCGACGCGATGGCGCCGGAGAACGTCTCCCCGCTGGTGGTTTGGCTGGGAAGCGTCGAATCCAAGGACGTCACCGGCCGCATGTTTGAGGTCGAGGGCGGCATCGTCCGGGTCGCCGAGGGGTGGGCACACGGGCCGCAGGTCGACAAGGGCGCTCGGTGGGATCCCGCCGAACTCGGCCCGGTCGTCGCCGATCTGCTCGCCAAGGCGCGTCCGCCCGTGCCGGTCTACGGCGCCTGAGCGGCCGGGGCGAAGCCGTCGTGTCCGTGAACCGGGGCCGCGACTTTGGCATGGCAGTCGTCCTATGCTCGGTCGATGGGCACAGTCTCTGACACCGATCGCATCGCCGCCGCGGAATCCTACATCGATGCGCTGGTCAGCCATCGGGCCGACGACGTCCCCTTCGCGCCGGACTGCATCAGGATCGAAAACGGCCTCAAGACCGGCTTTTCGGGTGCGCATCTGCGGCGCAGCCTGAATCGCGGCCTACAGTTCCGGATCATCTCGGCGATCGTCGATCGCGAATTCACCGTCGACGGGGACGAGGTGCACGCGACGTTCACCGTCGTCACCAAGCCGAGGATCGCCGGGCGCCGCGTGGGCGCCCGCACCGAGGAAACGTTCCGCATCCCGGCGCACGACGGAAAGATCCACCACATTCATGCTCGCGTGCGACCGGCACTGCTGCGCGACTGAACACGCACATAGTTCCTCTGCGCCCGTCGATTCCGGGCCGACGTGCGACTAGATCCGTTCGATGATCGTGCCGGTGGACAGCGCGCCGCCGGCGCACATCGTGATCAGCGCGGTGCTCTTGTCGGTGCGCTCCAACTCGTGCAGGGCCGTGGTTATCAGCCGGCTGCCGGTGCTACCGACAGGGTGCCCGAGCGCGATCGCGCCGCCGTTGACGTTGACGCGGTCCATGTCGGGTTCGTGCACCCGCGCCCACGACAGCACGACCGAGGCGAAGGCCTCGTTGATCTCGACGATGTCGATGTCGCCCATCTTCATGCCGGCCTTCTCGAGCACCTTCGCCGTCGACTGAACCGGCCCGTCGAGGTGGTAGTACGGCTCGGCGCCGACCAACGCCTGGCTCACGATGCGGGCCCGCGGCCGCAACCCGTGGGCCTTGGCCACATCACTGTCCATCCACAGCACCGCGGCCGCACCGTCCGAAATCTGCGAGGACGTGCCCGCGGTGTGGATGCCGTCCTCGAGCACCGGCTTCAGCGCCGCCAAGCCCTCGAGGGTGGTGTCGCGCAGGCCCTGGTCGCGCGTCACGACGTGGCGCTCACTGGTCGGCTGCTTCTGCTCGTCGAGCACGGGTGCCTCGATGCCGCTGATCTCGCGGTCGAACCGGCCTTCGGCCCACGCTTGCTTCGCCTTCAGCTGTGACTCGAAGCCGAACCGGTCGATCTCCTCGCGGGTGATCCCGCGCCGCTTGGCGATTCGTTCCGCGGCGGTGAACTGGTCGGGCAGATCGATGTCCCACGACGACGGCCGCAGGATGCTGCGATCGGGGCCGGCGTTCGCGCCGAGGCCGACGCGGCTCATCGCCTCGATACCGCAGGCGATGCCGATGTCGATGGCGCCCGCGGCGATCAGGCCGGCGACGAGCCCGTTGGCCTGCTGGCCGCTGCCGCACTGGCAGTCGACGGTCACCGCGCCGACATGGTCGGGCAGCCCGGCCACCAGCCAGCTCACCCGGGTGATGTTGTTCGACTGCTCGCCGTACTGTGTGACGCAGCCTCCGATGACCTGTTCGACGTCGTTCGCGTCGATCCCGGCCTTCTCGACGAGGGCCTTCTGGGTGGCGCCGAGCAACTCGGTGGCATGCAGGCCGGACAGCCAGCCGTTGCGCTTACCGATGGGGCTACGAGTGGCTTCAACGATGACAGGGTTACCCATTCCGTCAGGCTAGAACACGTTTCATTACTCTGACAAGCGGCGTTGACGACCTGCCTTTTATCTGCGCAGAAGGCATGTTTTACTGAGACTAGAACATGTTGCAATAACTGTTGCGGAGGAGCTTCCCCCATGCCTTGCCCGAATATCCCGGCCGATTTCGACTTCCTCGACGCGAGCCTCAACCTCGAGCGCTTGCCCGTCGAGGAACTTGCCGAGTTGCGCAAGTCCGAGCCGATCCACTGGGTAGACGTGCCAGGCGGCACCGGCGGCTTCGGCGACAAGGGTTACTGGCTGGTGACCAAGCACGCCGACGTCAAAGAGGTCTCGAAGCGCAACGAGGTCTTCGGGAGCTCACCCGACGGCGCCATTCCGGTGTGGCCGCAGGACATGACGCGTGAGGCCATCGACGTTCAGAAGTCCGTCCTGCTGAACATGGACGCGCCCCAGCACACCCGGCTGCGCAAGATCATCTCGCGTGGCTTCACCCCCCGCGCCGTCGGGCGACTCGAGGACGAACTGCGCTCCCGCGCCCAGAAGATCGCCGAAACCGCCGCGGCCGACGGGTCCGGCGACTTCGTCGAGCAGGTGTCGTGTGAGCTGCCGCTCCAGGCCATCGCAGAACTGCTCGGCGTCCCGCAGGACGACCGCGACAAGATCTTCCGCTGGTCGAACGAGATGACCGCCGGGGAGGACCCCGAGTACGCGCACATCGACCCGGCGCAGTCCTCGGTCGAACTGATCACCTACGCGATGGCGATGGCGGCCGACCGCGCCAAGAACCCGACCGAGGACATCGTCACCAAGCTGATCGAAGCCGACATCGACGGAGAAAAGCTCTCCGATGACGAGTTCGGCTTCTTCGTGGTGATGCTCGCGGTGGCCGGCAACGAGACCACGCGCAACTCGATCACGCACGGCATGATCGCGTTCTCGCAGAACCCCGACCAGTGGGAGCTGTACAAGAAGGAGCGCCCCGAGACCGCCGCCGATGAGATCGTCCGCTGGGCCACGCCGGTATCGGCGTTCCAGCGCACCGCTCTGGAGGACGTCGAACTGGGAGGCGTGCAGATCAAGAAGGGTCAGCGGGTGGTGATGTCCTACCGCTCGGCCAACTTCGACGAAGAGGTCTTCGAGAATCCGCACCAGTTCGACATCATGCGCAACCCCAACCCCCACGTCGGGTTCGGTGGTACGGGCGCCCACTACTGCATCGGCGCGAATCTCGCGAAGATGACCATCAACCTGATCTTCAACGCCGTCGCCGACCACATGCCCGATCTCAAACCCATCGGCGAGCCCGAGCGGCTCAAGTCGGGCTGGCTCAACGGCATCAAGCACTGGCAGGTGGATTACACCGGAAAGTGTCCGGTGGCCCACAGCTGACGACGTAGGTTGTAGCGACTGCGAAATTTCCCGGTATCAAGGAGGATTCGGGTGGACTTCAGTCCAGACGAAGGGCAGCAGGCTGTCGCCGATGTGGTGACCTCGGTGCTGACCCGGGACAACAGCTGGGACGCACTGGTTTCCGGTGGCGTGACCGCGCTGGCGGTTCCCGAGCGTCTCGGCGGTGACGGCGTCGGGCTCCCCGAGGTAACGACGGCGCTCACCGAGATCGGCAGGCACGGCACGATCAGCCCCGCGTTGGCCACCCTCGGTTTGGGGCTGCTGCCGCTGCTCGAGTCGGCGGCCGACGAGCAGCAGGACCGATATCTGGCTGGGGTCGCGAAGGGCACGGTGCTCTCGGCCGCGCTCAACGAGCCAGGGGCGCCGCTGCCCGATCGGCCCGCGGTGACGTTCACCGATGGTCGGCTCAGCGGAACCAAAGTCGCCGTTCCCTATGCGGAACAAGCGGATTGGCTCGTCGTCACGGCCGACACCGCTGTCGTTGTGGTCTCACCGAAAGCCGACGGCGTGGTGGTCGCCAAGTCCCCGACTTCCAACCACGGAGACGAGTACTCGGTGACGTTCACCGACACCGCGGTCGACGGCACGCTCGACGGCCTGCAGGCCCGCCGGGTCAACCAGCTGGCCCTGGCCGCCATCGGCGCGTTCGCATCCGGTCTGGTCGCCGGTGCCCTGCGGCTGACCGCCGACTACGTGGCCAGCCGGGAACAGTTCGGCAAGCCGCTGTCGACCTTCCAGACCGTCGCCGCGCAGCTGGCCGAGGTCTACATCGCCTCGCGCACACTGACGTTGGTCTCGAATTCCGTGACGTGGCGGCTGTCGGAGGGCCGGGACGCCGACGACGACATCGACATCCTCGGCTATTGGCTGGCTTCGCAGGCACCTCCGGTCATGCAGCTTTGCCATCATCTGCACGGCGGTATGGGTATGGACATCACGTATCCGATGGACCGCTACTACTCCTCGATCAAGGACCTCGCCCGCATGGTGGGTGGTCCGTCACACCGGCTCGACACGGTGGGAGCCGCACTGGGCGAGCGAAGAGACGGGAGATAGGGATGTTCATCGAACTGACGCCCGAACAGAAGCAGCTACAGGCCGAACTGCGGGATTACTTCTCGAATCTCATCTCGCCCGAAGAGGCCAGGGAGATGGAGAAGGACCGACACGGCAAGGCGTACCGCGCGGTCATCAAGCGGATGGGCTCGGACGGAAAGCTCGGCGTCGGCTGGCCGAAGGAGTTCGGCGGTCTCGGCTTCGGGCCGATCGAGCAGTCGATCTTCGTCAACGAGGCGCAGCGGGCGGACGTGCCGCTTCCTGCCGTCACGCTGCAGACCGTGGGCCCAACGCTGCAGCAGTACGGCACCGAGGAGCAGAAGAAGAAGTTCCTTCCCGCCATCCTCGCCGGTGAGGTGCACTTCGCGATCGGTTACACCGAGCCGGAGGCCGGCACCGACCTGGCGTCGCTGCGCACCACCGCGGTGCGCGAGGGCGACGAGTACATCGTCAACGGGCAGAAGGTGTTCACCACCGGCGGGCACGACGCCGATTACATCTGGCTGGCGTGCCGAACGGACCCGGAAGCGGTCAAGCACAAAGGTATTTCGATCCTCATCGTCGACACCAAAGATCCCGGCTACTCGTGGACGCCGATGATCCTGTCCGACGGCGCCCATCACACCAACGCGACGTACTACAACGACGTCCGGGTGCCCGCCGACATGCTCGTCGGCGAGGAGAACGGCGGGTGGAAGCTGATCACCACGCAGCTGAACAACGAGCGCGTGATGTTGGGGCCCGCCGGCCGATTCGCCAGCCTGTACGACCACGTGCACGCGTGGGCGTCGAAACCCGGTGGCAACGGCGATATCCCGCTCAACCACGATGACGTCAAACGATCGCTCGGTGAGCTCAAGGCGATGTGGCGGATCAACGAACTGCTCAACTGGCAGGTTGCGGCGGCGGGAGAGACCATCGACGTCGCCGACGCCGCTGCCACCAAGGTATTCGGCACGGAGCGGATACAGTACGCCGGGCGTCTGGCCGAGGAGATCGTCGGCAAGTACGGCAACCCGGCAGAACCCGAGACCGCCGAATTGCTGGAATGGCTTGACTCGCAAACCAAACGAAACCTGGTGATCACGTTCGGTGGAGGTGTCAACGAGGTTATGCGGGAGATGATCGCGGCCGCAGGTCTGAAGGTTCCGAGGGTTCCGCGATGAGCGCTTGCGCGAAGAGGGGCCACGCACGAAGTGCAGGGGACAGAGGGCGCAGATGAGTGCCGACCTGAGGACGGGCATCGAGAAGATCAAGGCGGATGGCAAGAGCGAGGCGCGCACCGGCCGAGATCCAGTCAATCAGCCCATGATCCACCATTGGGTCGACGCCATCGGTGACCGGAACCCGATCTACGTGGACGAGGAAGCGGCCAAGGCCGCCGGGCACCCCGGCATCGTGGCGCCGCCGGCGATGATCCAGGTGTGGACGATGGGCGGGCTCGGTCAGGGCCGCTCGGACGATGATCCGCTGAGCAAGATGATGCAGCTCTTCGACGATGCCGGATTCGTCGGCGTGGTCGCCACCAACTGTGAGCAGACCTATCACCGATATCTTCGTCCCGGCGAGGAGGTCAGCATCCACGCCGAGATCACAGACGTGGTGGGTCCCAAGCAGACAGCGCTGGGTGAGGGATACTTCATCAATCAGCTCATCACCTGGACGGTGGCCAACGGCACCGACGGCGACGAGGTCGTCGCCGAAATGCTGTGGCGTATCATGAAATTCAAGCCCGCAGAAAAGGATACCGGCGCTGCGGTCCCCGACGATCTGGACGCGGACATGATGATGCGGCCGGCATCGTCCCGCGACACCAAGTTCTTCTGGGATGGCGTCAACGCCCATGAGTTGCGCATCCAGAAGCGTGGCGACGGCACGCTGGTGCATCCCCCGGTGCCGGCCCTCTGGCAGGACAAGGACCAGCCGACGGATTACGTTGTCGCAAGCGGTAGGGGCACGATCTTCAGCTTCGTGGTGCACCATGCGCCCAAGGTGCCCGGTCGGACGTTGCCGTTCGTCATCGCGCTCGTCGAGCTCGAGGAAGGCGTACGGATGCTCGGACAGCTCCGTAATGTCGACCCGGCCGCGGTGCAGATCGGAATGCCTGTCCGCGCAACGTATATCGACTTTCCCGAGGGAGACTCCGGCCCGGCGTGGACGCTCTACGCATGGGAGCCCGATGAGGAGGCCGCGGCATGAGCGCACCCGTCGTCGAAGTGGGAACCAAGCTTCCCGAACTCGCCCTCTACGGTGACCCGACCTTCATCGTGTCCACGGCGATCGCCACTCGTGACTATCAGGACGTTCATCACGACCGGGACAAGGCGCAAGCCAAGGGTTCCAAGGACATCTTCGTCAACATCCTCACCGACACCGGCCTGGTGCAGCGCTACATCACCGACTGGGCCGGACCGACCGCGATCATCAAGTCGATCTCACTGCGCTTGGGTGTCCCTTGGTACGCCTACGACACGGTGACGTTCTCCGGTGAGGTCACCGCCGTCGATGACGCGCTGATCACGCTGAAGATCGTCGGCGCCAACAGCCTCGGCAACCATGTCATCGCGACTGCCACACTCGTAATCGGAGGGAACGCCTGATGCCGAGTAGGGGTGCACTGTCCGGAAAGGCGGCGATCGTCGGCATCGGCGCCACCGACTTCTCGAAGAACTCCGGCCGCAGTGAACTTCGGCTGGCGTCGGAAGCGGTGCTGGACGCGCTCGACGACGCGGGCCTGACGCCCGCCGATGTGGACGGCATGGTCACCTTCACGATGGACTCCAACACCGAGGTCGCGATCGCACGGGCGACCGGTATCGGCGAGTTGAAGTTCTTCTCGAAGATCCACCACGGAGGTGGGGCGGCCTGCGCGACCGTTCAGCAGGCGGCGATCGCCGTAGCGACTGGTGTCGCGGATTGCGTTGTGGCATACCGGGCGTTCAACGAAAGATCCGGTGTCCGGTTCGGCCAGGTGCAGATGCGGTTGGTCGAGAACGCCGACTCGACCGGCGTCGACAACTCCTTCTCCTATCCGCACGGTTTGTCCACTCCTGCCGCTCAGGTCGCGATGATCGCCCGGCGGTATATGCACCAGTCCGGCGCGACCAGTAGAGATTTCGGCATGATCTCCGTCGCGGACCGCAAACACGCTGCGAAGAACCCCAAGGCGTACTTCTACGAGAAGCCGATCACGATCGAAGATCACCAGAATTCCCGGTGGATCGCCGAACCGCTGCGGCTTCTGGACTGCTGCCAGGAGACCGATGGCGGCGTGGCATTGGTCGTGACCTCCGCCGAGCGCGCCAAGGACCTCAAGCACCGCCCGGCGATCATCGAGGCGGCCTCGCAGGGTTCCAGCCCGGACCAGTACTCGATGACGAGCTACTATCGACCGGAACTCGGACTGCCCGAGATGGGCCTCGTCGGGCGGCAGTTGTGGGAGCAGTCAGGGCTCAAGCCCGAGGACATCCAAACCGCAATTCTCTATGACCACTTCACGCCGTTCACGCTGATCCAACTGGAAGAGCTCGGATTCTGCGACAAGGGTGACGCCAAGGACTTCATCAAGGACGGTGCCATCGAGGTCGGCGGGCGACTGCCGATCAACACACACGGCGGGCAACTGGGCGAGGCATACATCCACGGCATGAACGGAATCGCCGAGGGCGTACGCCAACTGCGCGGGACGTCGGTGAATCCGGTTCCCGACGTCGAGCACGTTCTCGTCACCGCGGGCACCGGTGTTCCGACATCCGGGTTGATCCTCGGCTGATCGACGTGCGTGCGGGTCGGATCCGCCCATTACCCTTGTGCGGATGAGTTCGTCGACGCCACCCGAGTCGGAGGACCCTTACCCCGCAGAGCCCAGATGGGAACGTCGGTTCGACGCACCGCTAACGGTGACTCCGCGCCAGGTACAGCCGAGATCACCGAAGAAGACGGCCGCCATCGTTGCCGCGGTCATCGGCGTCTTCGCCGCCGTCGCAGGACTGATCTTCTGGTCGACGCGGCCGTCCCCGGACGATGCCCAACGGGCGACTCCCACAGAACCGCCGACGGCCAGTGCACCTCCGACGACGACGGCGGCGACGATGACCTCCCAAGACGACACGCGGCTACTGCGACAGCTGCCGAAGGGCTATCCAGCAGGTGCGTGTGAATCGACGTTGGCACCCGAAGGCGTTCTGTCACAGGTGGATTGCGCCAAGAACGGCGATCCCGACGGCCCCGAGTCGGCGACGTTCAGTCTTGTCCGCGACCGAGCGTCACTGGAGAAGACCTTCAATGACACGATCGGGGCCACGGTGCGGGTCGACTGCCCGGGAAAGATTCAGTCGCCGGGGCCATGGCGGCGCAACGCGACTCCGGACAGGATCAGCGGGCAGCTCTACTGCGGCCTTCAGAACGGTCAACCGACCGTGGTCTGGACCGACGAGGAAAAGATGACGGTCAGCGCCGTCCGAGCGGGGCCGACTGGCCCGACCTTTCCACAGCTGTACGCGTGGTGGTCATCGCACTCGTGACGACGCTGACCGTTTGATCTCTTAGGCGATCCAGTTACGGGGTCGGCACCGGGGTGTAGGTGGTCGGGGTCTGCACCTGGTCACCCGTGGGCAACGGGGTGCCCTGGCTGCCGGCAGGCTGCGGCACGCCCTCGCTGGTGCCGGCCGGGGCGGCCGCGCCCTCGGCGGGCTGCTGTGCCGCGGTGCCCTGCGCCGGCTCGACAGGCGTGCCCTGGCTGCCCTCGGCGATCGGCGTGCCCTGGCTGCCCTCGGGTGCCTCCGTGCTCGTCGCGGCGGGAGCGGCGGCCGTGCCCTCAGGAGCCTCGGTGACCGTGGCTTCCGCAGCGGCCGGCGAGGTGCCCGTGCCGTACGAGGTCGAGGGCGAGGACGTGCTCGAGTTCGACGCGGACTGGGTCCACACCAAGAGGTCCTGTCCGCCGGCGTTGTACACCACGCTGTCGGGCGAGGCGCCGGTGACGTCGAAGTAGACCTTGCCCGATGTCTCCTGGCCCTGAGCCAACGTTGAGGGGTTCACACCCTGCGCTGTGGCCACTCCGAACAACGAACGGTACGACTGACCGTCGGCGGCCCGGGCGTTCAGATTCGACACGATCGGCGTTGCCGGCCCCTGGATGGCCCGATCCGTCGCGGTCGCTTCCCACAGCGTGCCGCTAACGGGGTAGGGAATGGCGTCACTACTCGGCTTGAGGTTCGCGATCGTCCAACCCTGGATCACGTCTCCGTCCACCAACTTGCCCTGACTACCGAGCGCCTGGGTCTGGACAGTCGGCCCGGCCGGCGTGGCCTCAGGTTGGGTGGCGTCGGGTTCCGCCCAGGCGACCGGCGCCCCGATGAAGCCTGCGGTCGCGGTCGCTGCCAACATGCTGGCAATCCTGCTCAAATACACGTGTGCACTCCTATGTCATCGGCTGATTAGACGGCCACTTGCGGAAGATCACCGCAGATAGCGAAGTTAGCAGGTCGTGTCTGAATGTGTAGCCCTCCAATACCATCCCTAAGCGGGTCACGGGGAGCCCGCTCGGCCCGAAAAGACGTGGGCAGCGAAAGACTTTCGCTTTCGGTATGTGGGGCTGCCGTCGGCGGAATTCTCGGGTACGCGTGAGCGCCCAGACACCCGTGCGATGGCCGTCACCCACAGTCATCTTGCTGGACTTCCGAACTCACAGACCCGTATCACCTCGCTTACTCGAAGCATGTCGTGTGCGAACGGGAGTGCGGCGCTGATGGTCACGTCGGTGAACGCGCCGCAGAACGGTCGACCGTGCGCCAAATTGCGGTTGCGAACTTTCACACAGCAAACTTTCAGGAAGTTGATCACTCCTCCGGAGTTTGGCGAAGAGCCTGACCATTTCAGCGTCGGAGAGAGGTGGGCGGCCTGGTATGGCTAGCCGACAACAGCTTCCTTCGAGGGCAGGCAATCCTCAAAACGAAACAAAAGGGGGTCAAACGAACGAAAACATACTCTTAGTCGGAAAATCACGCTTAGACGGGGAAAATACCCGGTCTTACCAGGCGTGGTCTGCACCGGCCACCATCGAAGTAGGCCCCTTCGCAACTTTTACGTTGATGAGGTTCCGCGTACAGTTGCGGTGATCCTGGCAAACTCATATCGTTTCGCTCAGGCAGGTGCGGTCCCGCGGGACGCAAACTTGGTCGGTCGCGGGGTAACCCGTCGTCCTCGAAAGATTCTCGATGAACAATAACTCAGGCAGCGCAGTGATTTCCGCCCCGACCGGCGGACTGCGAACAACTCGAACAGACGGCCCAGGTTTTGAACGATCCGCCGAGCCGGCGGAGTCCGTCTGTGCTCCGATCACGAGCGGTGGATGGAGCGGTGCGTCCGATCGGCAATTCGACAGCCCGCGTACGGCCGGATGGGACGCGCACATCCGCAACGGGGACGGAACAGAACATGTACGTGATCATGCGGACCGTCCGGGAGCGCTCAGGGACGCTGGCATCCTCATCGTCGACGACAACACCCTCTATCGCGATTTCGTAGCGGGGGTCGTGGCCGCGCAGGGCGTCGTAAACCCCGGTGTGGCATGGGATCTGCCCTCGTTGGTCTGGGCGATCGAAAACACGATGCCGCGAGTGATCCTGCTGAGCATGGCAACCCGCGACAGTGAGATGTTGCTGAGACAGGCGTTGAAACTGAACCCGAGTGTGCGCGTGATTGTCTTGGGCATGACAGAGGATGACGAGCAGGAAATCGTCTCGTGCGCCGAGGCCGGCGCCGCGGGATATCATCTGCGATCCGACTCACTTGACGACCTGCTGTTGTTGATTCGGAAGGTAGCTGCAGGGGAGTCAATGTGTTCGCCGCGAGTTTCGGCAATACTGCTTCGCCGGCTGTCGGAAGTCGCTTCACAACGGCAATCCCCCGACAAGGAACTAGTTCTCACGGCTCGAGAGGTTCAGATCCTCAAGATGCTCGAACTAGGTCTGTCGAATAAAGACATTGCGCAAGAACTGTGCATCGCACTTCACACGGTCAAAAACCACGTGCACAACCTGCTGACTAAGTTGGGCGTGAGTTCTCGCACCCACGCTGCGGCACTCTCCCGCACCCTGCGCTACACCGAAGGGTAGTCCAGGAACTAGACCTGGATTCACCAAAAGATCGCTCTGATGGTCCATGTACGGCTGGCGGTAGGTCCCCCATAGTGGTGAAGTGGTTAGTAAGTTAACTACGGGGGGCGTCCGGGATCGCTGGATGCCGTATCAGATTGCGGCGCAGTGTGATACACGGCGGTTAACAGTGCGCCAACGGCGTCAATCGGGTGGGGGTTCGGTGTTAGGTTTCATAGGACGCGGTCGCGTCAGAATCGATAAGGGCTACCAGTCCGTTGGCGAACGTCTGAATTCTCGAGCATTTCGTTCTGCCGACGTCACACGGACTCCGAACACCGGGTCAAACCGGTAGCCGATTCAACGAGAACACCAGAAGTTATGTCTAGCATCGCCTTTCCTGAGACCGGCATCCCTTCTCCCGGCGTCGATGCCGCATGCGATGTGGTTTTCGACTTCATTGCAGCGGCGCGCGATTGGCCTCATCGCGCCGCAGTCATGCACAACGGTGTCTCCATCACGTACCGGGACCTTGCGGATCGTGTCGGGCGTACCGCACAGCACTACCGGGCACGCCGATTCGACAATGGCGGTTTCATCGGAGCGCTGGTCTCGCACACACCCGCTGTGGTGGATCAAATCTTGGGGATACTGCAAGCCGGTGGCGTCTACTGCCCAATCGATGACGCGCTTCCGGTCGCGCGCAGAGAGGAGCTCGCCGCGAGAATCGGCCTGGATCAGCTCTTCACATCGGATTCCTCTGCGCACGAACCAACGAACCTTCGGATCGAAGCACTCGGCGACCAGCCGGCATGTGTGAAGTCGGAACTGCTGGAGCCTGTGTGGAGCGCAAGCGATCCGGCGTATGTGCTGTGCACCTCGGGATCTACCGGGACGCCGAAGCCGGTGATGGTCTCGCGGCGCGCGTTGACGGTCACCGTGCGCGCGCTGCGCCACCTCTTCACGCTCACTCCAGAGGACCGAGTGCTGCAGTTCGCCTCCCTCGGCTGGGACACCTGCCTGGAGGAGATCTTGCCCGCGCTAACGGCCGGTGCAGCATTGGTTTTCGACGATGCGGCGCATTCACATTCGTTTCCGGCCTTCGTGCGCATGCTGGCAGAACGGCGCGTCACCGTCCTCGATCTGCCGACCGCTTTCTGGCACGAACTCGTGCTCTACCTGCATGAGGAGCAAACCACGCTGCCAGAATCCGTACGGCTGGTGGTGATCGGCGGCGAGCGGGTAGATCCGACCCGGTTGGGGCAATGGCGTGATCTCGACCTCGGACATGTCGAGTTGCTGAACACTTATGGGTGCACGGAAACGACGATGATCACTCATGCGGTGCAGCTGAGCGGCCCCGGCGCCGAAACAACAGTCGCGGCCTTCGACACCGAGACGCCGCTCGGGCGAGCACTACCGCATGTACGCGATCACGTGACCGATGACGGCGAGTTGCTCGTGGCGGGCCCCGCTCTGGCAACCGGTTACCTTGGCTTACCCGATCTCACGGCGACGGGATTCCCGGTTGTCGATTATGGATTTGGACCGACCCGGTGGTTCCGCACCGGAGACTTGGTCACCCGTGGCGAAGACGGCCTGTTACGGCCGCACGGCCGCGTCGACGAACAGTTGAAAGTCCTCGGTGTGCGCGTGCATCCGGCCGAGGTGGAGGCCCAGTTGACCGCCCACCCCGCTGTCGTGGGCGCGGTCGTGGTCGGCGAACGGTCACTCGGTCGCACGTCGTTGACGGCCTACGTCGTCCAGACCGGGGCGATTACTGCGGGCGACCTGAAACAGTACCTGCGCGAGCGCCTTCCCAGCCAGATCGTGCCAACTCGCGTGAAATTCGTTGCAGCACTGGCATACACATCCAGTGGGAAGGTTGACCGAGCTGCGACACGACGTGCCATAGGAATCCACGACAGCAAGGAAAAAGCCCGATGAGCGCCGACCAAATAGTTCAGATCTTCCGGAAAGTCCTCAACACTTCTGACGTGGATACCCGCTCGAACTTCTTCGAGCTCGGCGGAGATTCGCTGCTGGCCACCAGGGTTCTCAGCGCGATCGCGCGAGACTTCGGAACGGAGCTGACGTGGGAGGACTTCATCGAAGACCCGTCACCGGACGGCTTGTTCGCGAAGGTTGGCGTCGCAGTCCCATGACGGGGGGAAGAATGCATGTCGTAGTCGTGGGGGCTGGCCTCGCCGGGCTGACCGCAGCTGTCGAGTTAGAGGCGGCCGGTGCCGAGGTCGTCGTGCTCGAAGCCCGTGGCCGAGTGGGCGGCCGGATGCGTGGCGTCCCTGTGACCGGCGGTATCGTCGCCGATGGCGGCGCTGCATACCTCGGTGCTCAACACACGGAGTTGCTCGCGCTCATCCGGCAGCACGGGCTCGACCTGGTTTCCACAGGGATGTCCGGAGATAGCACGTTCCTGTTGGGCGATAAGCGGACGACCACCGCCAGTAGGGTTCCACCGCTGGACGTGGTCGCGCTCGGGGATACCTTCGATCGGCTCGAGGACCTCGTCGCGCAGATTCGCCCTGACGAACCTTGGCGGAGCCCACAGGCGGATCGCCTCGACCGGTTGACCGCCGCACGCTGGGTCGCCGACGAGATCAAGCATCCGGACGCGCGGACCTTCTTCCGGTTGTTCATCGGCGAGATGATGGCGGCCGACCCCGCTGCCATCTCCGTTCTGCACATGGCGTTCTACCTGCGCTCGGGCGGAGGGCTCCGCTATCTGAACGCATTCGAGGGCGGTGCGCAGGAGTGGCGGATAGCCGGCGGCGCACACTCGCTGTGTGTGGCGCTGGCGGAACGGCTCGGCGATCGGGTGCGGTTGCGCCACAGGGTACATGCGATCGGTCAACACGCCGATGAAGCGGTCGTGCAGTGTGTTTCAGAGGGTGACGGCCTGCGGTCCGAGTATCGGGCAGATCGTGTGGTCGTTGCCGTGCCGCCGTTGTTGGCCCAGCAGATCGACTTCCGGCCTGCGCTTCATGCACCGCGGGCGACAGCGACGACCGGGCGCGGCTGCGCGGTCAAGGTCCACCTGGGCTATCCCGCCCCGATGTGGCGTGAGCATGGTTTGTCCGGGTGGTCGATGAGCTCTGACGGGCCGTTGCTGTCCACGGTCGACGATTCTCCGCCGGATGAATCTGCGGGCGTGCTAACCGGATTCGTGACCGGTGCGGCCGCGGCGAGGTTCTCAGCGCTCTCGACGACCGAGCAGCGGGACGCGGCGTCGGCCCACGTCGGTCGGCTCTTCCCGTCGTTGCCCCGCCCCTCGCTGTGCACGGTAACGGACTGGCTGGCCGCCGAATACAGCAGGGGATGCTATGCCGCCCTGTTCGGGCCGGGGGACTGGCTGAGGCTGGGACCGACGCTGACCGAACCTCATGGCCGCGTGCACTGGGCTGGCACCGAAACCAGCCTGGAGTTCTTCGGGCTGATGGAGGGCGCGATCAGATCGGGTCGCCGGGTTGCGGCCGAATTGATATCCAGCGCCGAACCGGCGACCGTTTCGCGAAAGGTCCTGTCGAAATGACCACACTCACCGAAGTTGTTGAACGCACACAACCGGGCTTCGCCGCACCGGTCGATCAGCCGTATTCGTATGTGCGCAAGGAGCTGTCCGAGCCGGATTGGCGACGTTACCCGGGCTGGGCGATGGTCACCGACACCGAATGGCGTGACCCGCAATGGCAGCGGGCACACACCATCAAGAACATCGGGCAGCTGCGCGCGGTGGTGGGCGACCTGCTCGAAGAGCGGTTCTATGCCGATCTGCTTGCCGACCAGACACAGCGGGCGACCATGTCGATGCTGCTGCCACCCCAAATGCTCAACACCATGGCTCCCCACTGCGCTCCTGAACGTCGGTGGTTGACCGAGGCCTTCTACGCCGATCCGATTCGGCGTTACATGCTGCCGGTCCTCAGTGACCGTGACCCGGAATGGCGATCGCACCCTTACGCCGAGCGGGATTCGTTGCACGAGAGCGACATGTGGGTGGTGGAGGGGCTCACTCATCGGTACCCCACGAAGGTACTCGCCGAACTGCTGACGACGTGCCCGCAGTACTGTGGACACTGCACGCGCATGGATCTGGTTGGCAACTCCACGCCGACGATCAGCAAGGCCAAGCTGAATCTGCAGCCGTCCGAACGCCAGGACAGAATGCTGGCCTACCTCCGAGAAACACCGACGGTTCGCGACGTGGTGGTGTCCGGCGGTGACGTGGCCAATGTTCCCTGGCCACGGCTGGAATCGTTCGTCGACCAGTTGCTCGAGATCGACACTATTCGTGATATCCGCTTGGCAACCAAGGCGCTCGCCGCCCTACCGCAGCACTGGCTCCAGTCGAAGGTGATCGACGGGATCAATCGATTGGCGCACATGGCCTCCGCCCGCGGGGTCAACCTGGCGCTGCACACCCACATCAACCATGTGCAGTCGGTTACCCCACTGGTTGCGCAGGCGACGCGGGCACTGCTCGATGCGGGCCTGCGGGACGTACGCAATCAGGGGGTGCTGCTGCGCGGGGTGAACGCCAGTGCGACGGATCTGCTCGATTTGTGCTTCGCACTACAGGGCGAAGCAAACATCCTCCCGTACTACTTCTACATGTGCGACATGATCCCCCACGCCGAGCACTGGCGAGTCTCGTTGTGGGAGGCCCAACAGCTGCAGCTTGAGATCATGGGCTATCTCCCCGGGTTCGCAACGCCGAGACTCGTGTGTGACGTGCCCTACGTCGGCAAGCGGTGGGTCCATCAGGTGGTCTATTACGACCGGATCCGAGGCATCTCGCACTGGAGCAAGAACTACCGCACTGGCTTGGACGAAACCGATGTCGATGCCCTGAACGCTGTCTACCCGTACTACGACCCCATCGACAGCCTGCCGGCATCCGGGCAGGCATGGTGGCGAAAGGTCTGCGGATACCCAACTGGCGCAGCAATTCCGGGAGCTTGACGACGATGAATGGCTTGACATACGGGGCAGGACGTTCGGTGGCCCGGGCTCCGGACCGACGCGGGGATTTCGCGGAAGGAGGATGAAGCGATGCAACAGAGCGAAATTCAGACGAGGCTCGCCGATCATCGCTCCGCCAATGGAGCGCACCTGGCTGCGGTTAGCGAAACAAAGGCGGTTCCGTGGAAACCTGAGGTGGAGAGCGAGAGCGTCGCACTCGCCTTACGAAACCTCATACCGAGCAGAGTATTCGAGCGCACCACTTGGCAGCGGAGGTATGCAGCCAAGCTGAGGCTGACTGATAGCTTCGTTGTCTGCGCGGCGGTAATTCTGGCGCAGTACATACGATTCGGAAGCACCGCCTCAGCGGCAGGCTACTACAGGTACATCATCCCGGGCTTTTCTGCCGTGTTCATCATCGTGTGGCTATCAGCGCTGGCTGGGTGCCACAGCCGGTCTTCGAGGATCATCGGATCCGGTCTCGAAGAGTATCGGCGCGTCGTCGCCGCCTCCTTCTGGACATTCGGAGCGATCGCCATCGTGACGTTACTCCTCCGGTTTGACGTCGCGCGGGGCTATTTGGCAGTAGCACTTCCGGCCGGGATCTTCGGACTGGTATTCGGCAGATTGTTCTGGCGTGGCCGACTGGCGCGCAAGCGTGCTGACGGAGACTCGCAGATCGCCGTTCTCGCGTTCGGGGAACTCGACGCGGTGCAAAACCTGGCGAATGAACTCACCCGAGATGCGGTAGACGGTTACCGCATTGTGGGGATCGGCGTACCGGGTTACGGGCCTCCTCAGGGCAGGCACATTGCCGTCAATGGCTGCGCCATCCCGATCGTCGGTGGGGAAGACCAGATGTTGGATGCGATACGTACGTGTGGCGCAGACACGGTTGCCATCGCGGGAACCGAACATTTCGGCGTTCGGGGTATCCGAAGGCTCATCTGGGCTCTGGAGCCGCTTGGAGTCGACCTCGTCGTCTCGACGGGTGTAATGGACGTCGCGTTGTCTCGGTTGGTGATGCGACCGATCGCCGGGCTTCCGTTGCTGCACATCGAAAAACCCCAATATCACGCCGCGAAGCGGTTCCAGAAACGCGCATTCGATTTGTGTTTCGCAACGGCGGCGCTCATCGCGACCCTACCCATACTGATCGGTACCGCTATTGCGATCAAGGTAACGAGCCGCGGACCGGTGTTCTACTCGTCCGAACGCATCGGCATCGACGGCAAGCCGTTCTCGATGATGAAGTTCCGCACCATGGTTCGAGACGCTGATAAACAGCTGGCCAGCCTGCTGAGCGCCAACGAAAGCGACGGATTGTTGTTCAAGATCCACGACGATCCACGCATCACCAATGTCGGTCGGTTCTTGCGACGGTTCAGTATCGACGAATTGCCTCAATTCCTCAATGTGTTGAGGGGAGAGATGAGCGTCGTCGGTCCCCGGCCACCGTTGCGGCGCGAGGTGGAGGCCTACGACTGTGACGTGTTGCGTCGTCTCCTGGTGAAGCCCGGGGTGACGGGACTGTGGCAGGTGAGCGGGCGATCCGACCTTTCCTGGGAGCGATCTGTTCGGTTGGATCTCTCATATGTCGACAACTGGTCGATGATCGCAGACGGCCTCATCATCACCAAGACGTTGCGGGCCATCCTCCGGCGTACCGGGGCCTACTGATGTCTGTCATGGGCGATCCAATATCTGTGACCGTTCTAGGGATCAACTATGCTCCCGAACCCTGTGGTATTGCGCCATATACGGCAGGACTGTGCGGCGGCCTGGCGGGCAGAGGCTACCGCGTCAGCGTCGTCACAGGGATGCCCCACTATCCGGAGTGGAGGGTGGCACCGCAGTATCGATGGAAATGGACGTCGATCGAGGCCATGGATGGCGTATCCATCAAGCGGGTGAGGCATTCGGTGCCAAGAAGAACATCGAACCTGCGTAGGCTCCTCATGGAGACGACCTTCGGTGTTCGCGGTGCCGCGTCGAGCTGGAACCGGCCAGATGTCGTTGTCTGCACAACTCCGGCGCTCATCTCGACCGCCGCCCAGTGTCTCCGGCGTCGCGCGTTATTCGGGCACCGCCCCGTACTAGGAATTTGGGTTCAGGATCTCTACACCGTCGGGCTGAGTGAAACGCAAAATCCGCACTCGGCGACTGCCGAACTTGCGGGCCGGCTGGAGGGTTGGGTCATGCGCGAAGCCGATGGGATCGTGGTGGCGCACGATCGGTTCCGCGATCAGCTTGTACAACGTCTCCGGGTAGATCCGGCGAGGGTCACGACGATCAGGAACTGGACGCATGTTCAGTCGTCTGGAGGAAGCGATCGCACCGCGAGTCGCAAGCGCTTCGGATGGGCCGACGACACAACGGTTGTCCTGCACGCCGGAAGTATGGGAGTCAAACAGGGACTCGACAATGTCGTCCGAGCCGCTGAGATAGCCGCGAAGCGCCGTCTGAGCCTGCGCTTCGTCCTGATGGGCGACGGCAGTCAGAGGGGCAAGCTCGAGGCGATGGCCCGTCAGACAACTCATTTGGAAATCCGCGACACCCTACCGCAAGCCGACTTCGCGGATGCTTTGAAGGCTGCGGACATACTGCTCGTGAATGAGAAGCCAGGGGTCGTGGAGATGTCGATTCCGAGCAAGCTCACCTCATACTTCCAGAGCGGTACGCCGGTGTTGGCCGCCGTAAGCGCTGAAAGCACTGCGGCGCAGGATATCCGAAAAGCACGAGCAGGAATGGTCATCGACGGCGGAAACCCGTTGCGGCTCGTCGAAGCCGCTCTATCGCTAGGCAAAGACGCCGGGCTGCGAACAAGCCTGGGAACCAACGGAATTGAGTACGCATCGGCAGAGCTCAGCGAAGAAGCAGCGATAAGAAAGTTCGACAACTGGATCAAAGGCATGTTGGGAACGCAAGAGATCTGGCGACACGGGGAGCAGGACGATGCAGCGAAGTTCATTCACACAGTCGGATGATGTGGAGCGGTCATGCGCAAAGTGGCGGTGATAACCGGAATCACGGGGCAGGACGGCTCGTATCTTGCCGAGTTCCTGTTGTCGAAAGACTATGAAGTCCACGGGCTGATCCGACGGGCTTCGACGTTCAATACGGTTCGTATCGAACATATTTACCAAGACCCGCATTGCCCCGACGCCAGACTGTTCCTCCATTACGGTGACATGTCCGATGGGGCTAGGCTGTCGATGTTGCTGAGCAAGATCAACCCCGACGAGGTCTACAACCTGGCGGCACAATCACACGTGCGGGTGTCGTTCGACGAGCCGGAGCACACCGGAAGTGTCACGGGTGTGGGCTCCGTCCGCCTACTGGAAGCGGTGCGACAAGCCGGACTTTCGTGCCGCTTCTATCAAGCCTCGAGCTCTGAGATGTTCGGCGCCTCACCCCCGCCGCAAAATGAGGACACCCCCTTCTATCCGCGGTCGCCGTACGGTGCTGCGAAGGTGTACTCGTACTGGGTCACAAAGAATTACCGGGAAGCCTACGGGATGTTCGCGGTGAACGGGATTCTGTTCAATCATGAGTCGCCCCGGCGCGGAGAGACCTTTGTGACCAGGAAGATAACGCGTGCCGTCGCCCGGATCAAAGCCGGAATGCAAGGTGAGCTGTTCCTCGGGAATCTCGACGCCGTACGCGACTGGGGCTATGCCCCCGAGTTCGTCGAAGGGATGTGGCGGATGCTTCAAGCCGACCAGCCGGACGATTACGTATTGGCGACCGGCCAAGGGTATACCGTGCGGGAGTTCGTCCGGATCGCCTTCGAGCGGGCCGGTTTGAGCTGGCAGGACTATGTGAGATTCGATGAGAATTATCTGCGTCCCGCCGAGGTCGATGCACTAATCGGAGATCCCTCGAAGGCTGCGCGCTCGCTCGACTGGAAAGCGGAAGTGTACGCGCCCGACCTGGCCGCGATCATGGTGGACGCGGACATCACCGCGCTGCGGCATGAGGGAACGCCGTGGGTGGACAAACCTGCTCTGCGCGGCTGGGAGTAGTCAGATGAGCACAATGGCCGACCATTCCTCGTCCCAGCTTTCCTTCCGTGACCCTGGACCGGGAAACCACTTTGCCCTGGGGGGTTTCACGGGAAACGGATACAGCAGGGGCCGCGGAGTGCCGGTTCAGATGCTCTGGCTGATGTCGCGCGGGCTACTGATGAAGTGGTGGTGCCCGAATGCATTGCGGATCGCGGTGCTCCGCTTGTTCGGCGCCGAAATCGCCTCGGGAGTGAAGATTCGACACGAGGTGAAGATTCACTGGCCGTGGAAGTTGGCAGTGGGGCGCGACTCCTGGATCGGCGAAGAGGTTTGGATACTGAACCTGGAACCGGTGCGGATCGGATCGGATACATGTATATCGCAGGGTGCGTTCCTGTGTACCGGAAGTCATGACCGGCGAAGTCCCTCTTTCGAATTCGACAATGCGGCAATTGTTGTCGGGTCTTCGGTCTGGGTCGCGGCGCGAGCAATCATATTGCGCGGTGTTCACATCGGAGACGGCGTGACGGTCGGGGCATCAGCCATTGTCGCCGGTGATATTCCCTCGGGCACAACCGTGTTCGCGGCCCGTCCGCGCATCGAGTCGCCCTATCGAGGCTCCTAAGGGGAGTACACACATGCAAACGGATTCTCTGATCTACGTTGCCGGCCATCGAGGCATGGTCGGGTCTGCGATTGAGCGCCGCCTGAAGGACGCCGGCTACCGAAACGTCCTGACCCGCACGCGTGAAGCGTTGCCCCTTGACGACTCGACGGCCGTGGATGATTTCTTCGCATCGGAGAGACCTCAATACGTGGTGCTGGCCGCCGCGAAAGTAGGTGGAATCATCGCCAACTCGACACAGGGTGCCGACTTCATCCGGGAGAACCTCAAGATCCAGACGAACGTCATCGATGCTGCCTATCGCCACGGCACCAGGAAGTTGATGTTCCTGGGGTCGAGTTGCATCTATCCCAAGCATGCAGAACAGCCGATCGTGGAGGAAGCGCTTCTTTCCGGTCCGTTGGAGGAGACCAACCTGCCCTACGCGATCGCGAAGATCGCCGGCATCACGATGTGCAACGCATACGCAAAGCAGTACGGGTTCAACGCGTTCTCGCCCATGCCTTCCAACGTCTACGGCGTGGGCGACAACTTTCATCCGGAGAATTCTCATGTGGTCGCAGGCCTGATGCGAAGATTCCACGAAGCCAAGGTGGCCGACCTGTCTGATGTCGTCGTGTGGGGAACCGGCGCACCGTTGCGAGAACTGATCGACGCCGACGACCTCGCCGATGCCTGTGTCTTCCTCCTGCGGAACTACGACGGCGGAGGGATCATCAATGTCGGTTCGGGCCAGGAGATCTCAATTCGCGATCTGGCGCTCCTGATCAAATCCGTCGTCGGGTTCGAAGGTGAAGTGCTGTTCGACCCGAACCGGCCCGACGGCACCCCCCGCAAGGTCATGGACAACACAAGACTAAGGGACCTGGGTTGGCGGCCCACAGTGACCATCGAAGCCGGGCTGAAGAAGATGTACGCCTGGTTCACCGACTCACAATCTGGCGACCGTTGAGTAGAAAGACCGCCGCACAGATGATCGAAATTCTCGTTTGGCTGCTACCCGGCAGTGCGCTGAAGAACAAGGTGCTGCGGATGTTCGGCCATGAGATCTCTCCGGAGGCACGCATCGGTCCCGTACTGGCGTTGAATGTCGGCCACGCCGTCATCGGAAGCGGCTCAACGATTGCCGCTTTGAACATCTTCCGGTCTCTTCGGCTTCTCAAGCTGGGCGACGGGGCCACGATGGGATCTCTGAACACGATTTCTGCACACCCGGCCTACCAGGCATTGCACACCGATGTGGGAAGCCTGATCATGGGCGACGGTGCAGCGATCACCAGTCGACACAATCTCGATTGTTCCGGGATCGTCCGAATCGGCGACATGTCCGCCGTGGCCGGTCAGCGGACGACGATTCTCACCCATGAAATCGACTTGACGCTGAACGTCCAGTCGGCAGGACAGGTCGTCATCGGGGAGCGCTCCGCGGTTTTGACGAACTGCCTGGTGTTGAAGGGCGCAGTGCTGCCGTCCCATTCGCTGTTGATCGCCAACTCGACGTTGAGCAGGAGCAGAGAGCTGAATCCGGCTGCGGGCATCTACGGTGGCTCGCCGGCCGAGTTCATCAGGTCCAATCCTGTGGACAGTGGGAGCTGGTTCGAGCGAACAGAGAGCGCCACGACTCGGCTCAGGATCGACCTTCCCCGTACCGCGAAGTCGAACGGTGGCGTCTCTGGAATCGGCGACGCCGAATCTCGGCGATTCAGCACCAGTCCGGCGGAGCGGTGATGATAGAAATCAGCGCCGGCAGGCGGAGGCGGCGGGTATGAAGGTCTTGCAGGTGCTCACGCTGGTATCGCCCGACGGTGCGTACGGTGGTCCGGCCCGGGTCGCATTCAATCAGTGTGCGGCGCTGCTGGAGGCAGGGCACGAGGCGACCCTGATTGCCGGAACGCACGGCTATCCTATTCCGCCACAACGGATTGACGGCACGCCGGTCCGGTTGTTCGCGGCTCGCCGAGTGCTTCCTGGGCTCGGCTACGCCGCTACCTGGACGCCGGCCATGACCGGATGGCTCAGGCGTCATGGCCCCGGGTTCGATGTCGTGCACGTTCACCTGGCGCGCGACCTGGTGACCGTTCCGGCCGCCCGGACCGCGCTGCAACTCGGACTGCCCGTCGTCGTGCAGACGCACGGGATGGTCATCACTGGGACCCATCCACTTGCGGCACCCATTGACGCATTGTGGACGAAGAAGCTGCTCGGATCGGCAAGCGCGGTCTTCTACCTGAACGATGCGGAACGCGCTGAACTCGAGGCCATCGGCGGTCCCGGACTGCGGCTCGAACCGCTTGTAAATGGTGTATCGACAGAAGAGGTCGCGAACCCGGTCAAGCGGTCGCAGCCTCCCGAGGTGCTGTTCCTCGCGCGACTCCACGAACGCAAGCGCCCGGAGGTGTTCGCCGCGGCGGCGCTCGAACTACTGCGCAAGGATGTCGACGCGCAGTTCGCTCTGGTGGGCCCGCCGGAAGGGGCCGAAGGGGCTGTCGACCGGATCATCGCCGAGGCACGCGCGGACGGCTTCGGCGAAGCATGCCTGCGCCGGGAACCTGCGGTACCTCCTGAACTTGTGGCCGAGCGGATGGGAGCCGCAGCCGTGTACGTGCTTCCTGCGGTTCGCGAACCGTTCGGGATGTCCGTCATCGAGGCCCTCGCCGAGGGAGTGCCGGTGGTGATCAACGCCGATGGGGGACTCGCCGACTTCGTGGAACGGAACGGTTGCGGTGTGGTTGTCGCAGGTGGCCCGCACGACTACGCGGATGCGATCTCACGATTGCTCGCTGATCCCGAAACCGCCCAAGCCCAGGGGGAAGCCGGGCGGGCGGCGGTTCGCGAGACGTACGGAATGGCGCCGGTGCTTCAGCGACTCGAAGACGTGTACGGATCGATCGTCGGGCAAAGGGTGACATGAGTAACCGAACGGCCCGCCGACCACTCCGGCTTGCCCCACAGGTGGCATTGGCCGCGGTGCTCGCCGTTGTGGTGACGGCGGCACTGTGGTGGGGGTTCGTTCGTGGGCAGGCTTCCGTTGCCGCGCAGGGGATCACCGTAGAAGCCACCTTCGCGGGAAAGCCCAACGGACCCGCGCCGGAACAGTTCGACGGTGGGGAGCCCGCGCGGGTCAGCGGTACGCCGGACGACCCGGGCGCCCTTCCTCGCATCGTCGATGGACGACTCACATATGAGCCCACCGGAGACGGGTCTGCGGCAGGTTTCTTCAGTACACCGGATCTGGGTGGGCCGGTGCGGTCGATCGGAGCACGATTCGTGTTCCGGGCGGGGCGCGGCACCAAGGGAGCTGTCGCGTTGGTGGTATCCCGCGGCCTCGACACCGGATTCCCGCCCATTATCCGCCCGCTTCCGGTGCACTTTGTATTGACGCCGGCGAACTGGAACGTGAGCGTATCGCATTCGGCCGGAGACCCTTTGGACGTCATTGCGGCGGGAGAATTCCCGCAGCCGTTGGCCGAAGACGGAACCACGGCGTACGAGGCGCGGCTGACCATCAACGATGCCCAACTCACCCTGGATCTACCGCAGGGCGTGCAGAAAAAGATCTCGGATCCGCGGATCTCGGAGTGGCAAGGAAGTTACGCGAACTTCGAACTGTTCGCCAACCACGGGACGACTGATTCACTGCCCGCCCTCGAAAAGGTGTGGGCTTCGGCG
Organism: Mycobacterium sp. 852002-51961_SCH5331710; assembly: GCF_001665535.1. Taxonomy (GTDB): domain Bacteria; phylum Actinomycetota; class Actinomycetes; order Mycobacteriales; family Mycobacteriaceae; genus Mycobacterium. The sequence goes on along the minus strand of NZ_LZSQ01000053.1, from coordinate 65,055 downwards.
GCCGAGGAGTAGCCGGCGTGGAGCGGCCGTCGAGGTTCAGCAGGACGCGGGCGCTGGCCGGCGGGGCCGATCAGGTCTTCTCCAGTCTGAGTAACGGTCTGATCATCTACGCGATCGCCGTCGTGACGTCCGTTGGCGATTTCGGCCGAATCGGTCTGATGATGACGCTGTTGGCCGCCGCCGTTGGCGTCCTCCGCGGAGCGTTGGGCACGCCGCTCTTGCTCGGTTCGGCGAAATCGGCCACCGACATCCGTCGGGAAGGCGCATATGCGGTCACGACCGCGTTGATCGTCGCACCGACCGTCGGGATTGCGATGGTCGCTGTCGCCGGCCCGGCGGTGCGCAGTCAGGCGGTGCTGCTGTTGTTGGCCGCCCCGGTGGTGCTCGTGCAGGATGTCCTGCGCTATATCGCTATTGCGCAGGGGCGCTCGTACATCGCAGCCGTTTGGGATGGCGTGTGGTTCGTCGGCTCGGCTCTTCTGCTGGTGGGTACCTGGCTCGAGGTGCCACACATCACCGCGAGTTTCCTGGTGTGCACCTGGAGTCTACTTGCGCTTGTCGCGCTGGCGGGCATGCTCGTCAACGTTCGGGTGAGCCCGAGTTGGGCAGGCTACGCCGAATGGCTGGCCGACAGTTGGAAACACCGCGTCCGATACGGCACCGAGGCGGGACTCGAGCAGGCGACCGTATTCGCGGTGTTGCTGTTCGCGACTCTGGTGATCAGTCCAGCTGTCACTGCAGCGGTCCGTGGTGCGACCGCCCTACTGGCACCGCTGGCCATCTTGGCCAGTGCCATCCCGTTGATCGTGATATCCGAGGGTGCACGCCTGACGATGCGGCCGGTGCAGGTGTGGCGGATATTGGTTCGCATCACCTGCGCGATGTCGGTGGCTGCCATAGCGTTGGGTATCGGCATATATCTGCTGCCGGTGAGGATGGGTGAATTCCTCCTCGGTGCGACGTTCGCCGCGACGCAACAGATTGTGCCGATCATCGCCTGCGAGTATGCAATCGGCGCCTGGGTGATCGCAATTGCCATCTACCTTCGTACCTTCAACCGCAGCGGTGACGCGCTTCGGTTGAAGGGCGGCTACGTGGCGGTGGTGCTCCTGACTTCATTTGGAGCCGCGGTAGCGTTTCGCACGGCGGCCGGTGTGGCGCTCGGCATGGTCGCCGCGACGGCATTCGTCACGACGATGGGCCTGCTGTGGTTCCGGCCGTGGGCCGAAGGCGACGTGCCTGACCGATCACCGCGCGTTCGCAGGCCGGTCGACCCGAAGCGAAAGGTGTTGATTCTTACGGCGAATTCGGTCGCCCGATCGGAGCTGTCCACGACCGTTGCGGCACGCCTGGCGTCACGGGTTCAGACCTCCAGTGCCCTCTTGACACTGTGGGCCGGCGCGATACTGGTCATCCTTGGCCCGGCTGCGATCATCAGGTACACGGGAGTGCCGGACAACCGACTCTGGCTGTGGTCGTTACCTGTGATCGTCCTGGCCGGCGCCCGATTCGCCTGGCTGATCGGCACGGGTGAGCGTCGACTGTTCGAAATGATGTTTTGGGCCTTCGCTTATGCCTTCCTGGGTCTCGCGCCGTTGGTCCAACTCCGCCTGAACTTGTTCCCGGACACGATCCCCCGCATCGACCACAGCCTGATCGGGGTGGGTTCCCTGATCGCGATCGTCGGCTGCTGCGCGTTTCTGCTCGGCGCGCTGGCTGATAACGCAATGCTTTTGCGGGGAAAGGCCCGACTGGCGAGGCAGGCAGGACAAACATCGCGCATGTTCACCATCGATCGCACCCGCCTGCTGCTGTTGGTGGGTTTCGCGATCCTGTTGAACACCTATTACCTGTCCAAGGTCGGCTGGATCCAGTTCACCAAGAGCCGTGATGAAGCTTTCGCGGTGTACAACGCGGTGTGGCCGCCCGGCACGTTGGGGTTCATGGTTCGTGGCTGCACCTTCATGGCTCTACTCGTGGGTTTTGTTGCGCTGGTTCGGTTTCGCCGGGAGTTGAGGCGTGCCACCGAACGCGGATTCCTCGCATCGGACGGTGCGTTGAGGCTGAATCTCGTCCTGACCGTGGTGGTCGGTGTGTTGTTGGCCAACAGCATGAATCCGATCTCGAACGCCCGGTACCTCTCCGGTACGGCCATTCTGGCTGCGGCGACCGCGCTGGGATTGTTCTCGACCAGAACGAGATTCCGAATCACGGCGGCATCTTTTCTGATGGGCCTCCTCGTGGTCTTTCCGTTGGCTGACGCATTTCGGTACGGCGATGAGGCCGACTTCAAGGCGTCGAATCCGATCGAGGCTCTGCTATCGCCCGATTACGATTCGTTCGGACAGCTGATGAACGGGTACCTGGTTGCCTCGCGCGATGGCATCGTTCCCGGCAGGCAACTACTCGGAGTGTTCTTGTTCGCCGTCCCCAGGAAACTTTGGGATGACAAACCCGTTGATTCGGGAATCCTCATCGCGAATGTGCGCGGTTACCCGTTCACCAATCTCTCGGCGCCGCTGTGGATAGAGTTCTTCCTGAACGGCAGTTGGATTCTGCTGATAGTCGGAATGTTCGCCCTGGGATGGTGGCTGCACAGAACCGACACGGGGATCGAACGACAGTTCGACGCCGCCGGCATGCCGGCTTTGCTCACTTGTGTCCTGCCGTTCTACATGATGATCCTGTTGCGCGGGTCGCTCCTGCAGGCTGCTTCGTTCCTGTTCTTCCTTCTGCTGTTCGCAGCATTCGTGCGATCTTCGTCGTCAGATCCGCAAGTACTGGATGGTGACCCCGGATTGCCGGACGATGCGGAGGCCGTCGATCTACCCAATCTGCCGACGGTGACCCATGTTCGGGTCTGACAAGAAGTCGGCAGGCGTTGGGCGCGCGCGGTTGGCGCTGTTCAGCGTCATCCTCTTGGCCTTGATAGCGAGCGTCGGATATCTGCAATGGCGCCGCGACGATGTGTTTACTCAGGGGCGAGAGCAAAGCTCCACGGTGCCGTCGATCGGGTCGTTGTTCGATCACCGGCCGACGCTTCTAGTCGTCGGTGACTCCTTCGCCGGCGGCACCGGTGACCCGACGTTTCGTCCATACCCGTATCTTCTCGGCGAGCTACTCGGCTGGAATCTCACTGTGGATGCCCAGGGCGGCACAGGTTTCGTCAACGCGGTGGGCGACGGCGATTCGCGAGGTGTCCCCTTCATCAATCGTCTTGACCGGGATGGACGGACGTACAACGTGGACTACGTTCTGGTCGACGGTGGTCGTAACGATCTCGGTCTACCACCCACTGAAACGATCCCAGCTGCCGACGAATACATGAAAAGGGTGCACGCCACGTGGCCGAAGGCCAAGATCATCGTGATTCTGCCGTCCTATGCATCGGCGGACGTAGCGTCGAACTACTCCGCAGTTTCCGCGGGAATGAGACGTAGTGCCGAAGAAGTGGACGCTTACGTCATCGATCCGGTAGCACAGGGTTGGTATCGCGGGATAGACCTGAATCCCTTGCTTTGGAAAGACGGTATCCATCTCAATGCGGCTGGCAACGAATATTACGCACGCCGCATAGTGGACAACCTGAAGGCAATGGGGTTGGCGAAATGAGGAGCATCGGCACCCTGTTCGCGATCGCCCGACGGAATCTTCTCGCACTGCTGTGCTGGACGTTGCTTGGGGGCGCTGTCATCAGCGCCGCGACCTTCTTTTTCCCGGTCGAGTACCAGGCCAGTGCCCGCGTGATGATCGTGGCACCGTACTGGAACGATTCGACAGCCATTGCGGATCCGAATATCGGTGGCTCCGCTGTACTGGCCTACGGCGACGAGTTCACCCAGCAGCGGGTGGCGAGCTATGCGCGGCTACTCGACACTCCCTTCGTCACCGGCCCCGTGATCGACCGTCTGGGCTTACGGATCTCGGCACAGGAATTGAGCCGGAAGCTGGCGGCGCACGTGATTCCGGATACGGTCATCGTGGAGATACAGGCGATTGACCGGTCCCCGACCACAGCGGCCCTTATTGCCGACGAGACAGCGCGGCAGCTGATAGCAACCATCAAGGAGGTCGAGCGGCCGCCCTTCACACAGGTGTCACCGGTCCAGCCGTTGCTGGTGGAGACCGCCTCCGTTCCCACTAGCCCGGTATCACCGCGGACGATGATCTACGTCGGATCGGGACTGCTCCTCGGCTTCCTGACGGGTTTGACGTTTGTGTCGATGCGCGAAGGCAGGGCACTCGCAGAACTTGTCGGCCCCGCGGATGACGCCGAAGACGTACTCGGGATCATGTCGGCTGACGAATCCGACACCGATCTGATGGATGCGGACACAGGCATTGCCGAACTCCAAATCAACGGGCTGCGCGATGATGTTTGGACCCCTTTGATTTTGGTCGCACCTCGGAGTACACCCGTCGTGACGATGACCGCTCGGCGACTCGCGGCAGTCATGGCGAATGCACGGTTCCGTCGGCCGGTCGTGGTGGTTGCCGATCCGGCGGTCGATACCGGCCCATCGGGGCAACCGGGCCTTGTGGACGTGGCCTCTGGCCGGTGTGCGCTCGAGGAGGCGATCGCCTTCGACGACGTTGGGGGATTCGATTGGCTGCCGTTCGGTGGGTCGAACGAGTCGGACCCTCGTCGGCGTTGCCGGCCACTGAGCGCGGTGCTCGATCAACTAGCGGCCACACAAGATGTACTCGTCATTGCACCGGCGGTGCTGGAATCGGTCGACGCGATCGATCTCGTCGGTCCCGATGGCGTGACGGTGTTGGTGACCGAGGCTCCGGGAACGTCGGAGTCTGAGATAAGAGAAGCCAAGCGGCTGTTGGAAATAGGGCAGGGACGCTACCTCGGTCGAATTGTTGTGGCGAAGCCCGAATTCGTTCACAACGTCCTGGCCGACAGGTTGTAGTCGGCACTACGAATCGATGTGGCGGAGGACCATGGAACTTCTGAAGCGATGGTGGATCGTAATGCGTCGACGCTGGTTGGTCGTCGCCGTCTGCCTGGTGATGGCATCGGTCGCGGCGAGTGCCTACAACGCAACCGTTCACGGGCAGTACACGGCTTCGACCGAACTGTTCCTCCGGGCGCCCGATGTCAAGACTTCGGCCGGCGCGTACCAGGGCGACCTTTTCTCCCGGCAACGCATTCTGACTTACTCGAAGATGTTCAAGAGCGACGATCTCGCACAACGCGTCATCGATCGGCTGAAACTGAAGCTGACTCCGCAGGAGTTGGTCAACCAGGTGTCGGCGTCAACGGTCAAAGACACTGTTTTGATGGTCGTTTCGGTAACCGATGAGAGTCCGGAACGAGCAGCGAATATTGCCAACGCCTACGGTGACGTTCTCGATTCCTATGTGGCGAAGATCGAGTACATCGACAACAACCCTGACATCCCGCCGTTGGTTCAGGTGGTGACCCGGGCGAATCCGGCGACCGCGGTTTCGACCGCAATTCCGTTGTGGCAGATAAGCGCTGCTGCGTTGATCGGTGCTGTCACCGTAATGCTCGGACTAATCTGGCTCCTTGAACGTTTCGACACCAAGGTGCGGTCACGCCGCGATGTGGAGGCGCTCACGGGAAGTACGGTGATCGGTCAGTTCGCGCGCAACAAGATCTTGACCCGGACTGCCGATGTGGATGCCGCATTCGACCGCGACGAAGACTTCCGGCAGGCCGCGTTACGCCTGAGCGTCAACGTCGATTCGGTTCTGCATCCGATCTCCGAGCTGAGTAAGCCGCCGGTGTTGGCAGTCGTGGGGCCGCACTCTGGTGATGGAGCGAGCACGGTGTCGAGAACACTCGGTCGGGCGTACGCCGAACGCGAAAGATCGGTCGTCCTCTTGCAGCTCGAGCCGCAAGTCGAAGTGCCGAAACCGCGGGCGGTGACTCCTGTTTCCATTTCGACGACGACTGTCGGCCGCACGTCCCTGCTCTCCGCCGAATCCTTCGAACAACGCCTGGAGGCCGCGAAAGACGATGCCGACATCGTGATCGTCGATTGCCCGGCATTCGCGGAATCCGTTGAGGCCCAGGTGTTGGTGGGGGCCGTAGACGCCGCTGTCCTGGTGGTTGACGCCGATGCGACGACGCGTTCGCTGACCGAGATCGCCGCCGGGATGAAGGTTATCGGTACTCCGGTGCTCGGCGTCGTTGTCAACTTCGCTCGAAACACCACGACGATGGACGGCCGCTATCTATAAACCTGGGATGATCGTTCGGGCCGTTGCGGTCCTCGCGCTCGTTACTGTGTGCGTGGCCGCCAGCCTGTATCCCACCCACTCCAACTCCCAAATGGAGACGACGAGTACCGAAAGGGCGGTCACCCCTTATTTGCCCTTCGATCTACCCGTCGGCCCGTCACCTCGCGCAGTATTCGCACACTATGTGCCGAACTTCCCCATATCGATTGAAAACGCTGATGGGACTGCCGACTACTATCAACGCGAGTATCTCTCGCCGGAAGGCGAAGGGGGAATCCACTCCAGCTATGGCGGATTGCTCAGGGATCGACCGCTGCCGCGCGCGCATCTCGATCAGTCTGATTGGCAGCTGGTCGATTTCGCGACCGAAATAGCCCAGGCCAAGTCGGTCGGAATAGACGGCTTCGCAATTGACGTCATCAAACCACGAGCACAGTCTGACGTCGTGGACAATCTCCTCACGGCCGCCGCCCGTAGCGCCAATTTCAAGATTCTCATCACCGCAGACATATCGGGTCCCCTCTTAGACCTTGCTGTTGAGGATTTCGTCGCAGACATCTCCGCATATCTGGCTGCGCCAGCGGCATACCGCCTTGCGGACGGCACTCCGGTGCTCAGCGCGTTCGCTGCAGAGCGCCGTAGCCCGGAGTGGTGGGCTACGGTGCTGGCAGCACTGACTGCAAGATTGCATACCAAGGTCGCGTTCGTTCCTGTGTTCGTCGATGTCTCGAACATGACCGATTACGAGTCGATCTCGTATGGGTTGTCCGCCTGGGGCGGGAGGAATCCTCGCGGGATGGGCCTGTCAAACCATGCGCCCGGTTCGCCGGCCGACCTGATCGACCAAGCGCACGATCGAGGAAAGATCTGGATGCAGTCCGTTCCGTTTCAGGACACCAGACCGCGCGGTGGCGTCTTCGAAGAGTCGGTGAACGGAACGACCAATCGAATGGCGTGGCAGCTTGCGATCGAGGAGGAGGCCGAATGGGTTCAGCTGATCACCTGGAACGACTATGCGGAGTCGACGGCGATGGCTCCATCGGTCGCACACGGATGGAGGATGCTCGACCTCAACGCCTATGACATCGCGATGTTCAAGTGGGGTGGGATTCCGAGAATCACCCGTGATGCCATATATGTTTCGTACCGCACTCAACCCGCCGCAGCTCTTCCAGCATATCCCCAAACGCTTCTGATGCGTCCGGCCCCCGACTCTGTTGAACCGCGGGATGCCATCGAAGTGGTCAGTTTTGCCACCGCTGGAGCCCGAATCGAGATCGCCGCCGGCGACCATCTGACGTCATGCTCTGTCGGCGGTGGCCGCGGAATATGCGTGGCACCACTGCAATTGGGACCCTTCACCGTGACCATGACACGCGACGGTGCTGTGGTGGCATCGGCGCGGGCGGACATCCCGGTGGTCGACCACCCGTTCGTACAGGATCTGCAATACCGATTGGTGGGAGGTCTACGGTAATTGCGCCCCGGTGGACGATCCCCTCGCGAGCCCTTCTACGCAGGGATCAACTCCACGCCGGCGAGTGCCACTGCGTCGTCGCGCTCCGGTGCAGTCACCGCCGCGACGAAGCCGTCGCCCTCCTTCCAGACGCTGGCCTTGAGCGTCTCGCCCGGAAACACCACACCAGCGAAGCGGGCACCGTAACTTCTCACCCGCGCGGTATCGCCGTCGAGCAGAGTGTCGACCATCGCCTTGCACGTCATACCGTAGGTGCACAACCCGTGCAGGATCGGACGCGGGAACCCGGCCGCCGCCGCGAAGTCAGGATCGGAGTGCAGCGGATTGCGGTCGCCGCACATCCGGTACAACAGCGCCTGCTGGGGCGATGTGGGGATCGCGATCTCGAAGTCAGGCGCGCGCTGTGGAGGCTCCGAGGACGTCGATGGTCCCCGCTGGCCGCCGAAGCCGCCTTCTCCGCGCGCGAAGATCGAGCGTCGCTGGGTCCACAACGGCGTGCCGTCGGGCGCCGTCACCGTCGTCTCCGACCAGATGACTGCGGCCTTGCCCTTGTCCCAGATGTCGGTGAACCGCGTGACGGCGATGCCGGTGCCGGCCGGCGGGATCGGACCGGGAACAGACACCGCTTCGCTGGCGTGCAGCACCTTCGACAGCTCGATGTCTATGCCCGGGAACTTCACCGTCGGCGGTTCCGTCAAGTGAAAGCTCTGCGCGACATTGCCGAAAGTCGGCAACACCTGCGGAGTGCCGTCGGTCAAGTACCGCAGCTCGCGCTTGTCCATCGGGTCGCCGCCGGCGCCCAGGCCGAGGTGGTAGAGCTGGATATCGCTGCTGGTCCAGGAGAACTCGGCCGCGGGAAGCTCGGCGCCGAGCGCCTCGTCGAGGTTGATGGGCATGCGTTAACCCTTTCCGGCGATGTTGAGTGCTGCAAGGTAACCGAACGTCATCGCCGGGCCGATGGTCCCGCCCGGGCCGGGGTAGGTGTGTCCCATGACTGGCGCGCTGACATTGCCCGCAGCATAGAGGCCCTCGATCACCGACCCGTCGTCGCGCAGGGCGCGACCATGCACGTCGGTGACGACGCCGCCCTTGGTGCCCAGATCGCCGGGCACCATTTTGGCCGCGTAGTAAGGCGGGTGGGTGATCTCGCCGAGGTTCGGATTGGGCTTGTTGGTCGGATCGCCGTAGTAGCGGTCGTAAGCGCTCTGCCCGCGCTTGAAGTCCTCGTCGACGCCGGAGCGCGCGAACCCGTTGAACCGCTCGACCGTGGCCTTGAACGCATCCACCGGCAGTCCGGTCTTTTCGGCCAGCTCCTCGAGCGTGTTCGCCGTGACGATCACACCCGACTCCAGCCATTTCGTCGGAATCCGCTGTCCCGGTTGCAGTCCGGCGAAGATGTAGCGGTCGCGGTACTGCTGGTCGAACACCAGCCACGCCGGAATGTTTTCACCGGGTCCGGGCCCCTGCCCGTACTGGCCGCCGTACATGTGGTGGCAGGCCTCGACGTAGGGCATCGACTCGTTCATGAACCGCTTGCCCGCCATGTTGACGATGATCGAACCCGGAGAGTTGCGTTCCGACAGCGCGAACCACGGTGCGCCGACCAGCGGCACGGTCGGGCCCCACCACGCGTCCTCCATGACATCGAGTGCGGCGCCGAGTTTCTCGGCGGCGAGGATGCCGTCGCCTGTGTTGGCTTTGGCGCCGACCGTCCACTCGGTGGTGATGGGGGCGCGCTGATACTTCACCCGCATCTGCTCGTTGTGCTCGAAGCCGCCCGAGCCGAGGATGACGCCGCGACGGGCCCGGATCAGTTCTTGCTCACCGGATTCCGGTGCGCTGGTGTCACGTACGTATATCCCGCGCACGACGCCGTCTTCGACGTAGAGATCTGTCAACGCCGTGTTCAGCCGCACGGGCACCCCGGCTTCGCGGAGCCCGATCCGCAACGGCGCGATCAACGCGCGGCCCATGCCGACCAGATTCTTTCCGGTGGCCTTGGCCCACATCGTGCGAGCGCCCACCTTGAGGCTGCGCAGTACACCGCGCGGGTGACGCTTGAGCTGATTTAGCCGCACGTAATCCTGCTGCATGACAACAACGTTCAGCGGAACCTTGCCGTAGGGGGGCTCCAGGCCCGGGAGATCCGGCCCGAGCTTCTTCGCGTCGAACGGCTTGGGTTCGACCGAGCGTCCCGTCGGCTTGCCGCCCGGTGTCTCGGGGTAGTAGTCGGAGTAGCCCGGCACCCAGCACAGCTTGAGCGGTGAGTGCTCGAGCACGAAGGACAGCATCTCCGGACCGCGCTCGAGGTAGGTGTCGATCTTCTCGGCGGGTACGACGTCGCCGATGATGTTGTGCAGGTAGGCACGGGCGGCTTCGGGAGTGTCTTTGACGCCGTCGCGCTTGAGTACCTCGTTGTTCGGAATCCAGACGCCACCACCTGACCGCGCAGTGGAACCACCGTAGTGCGGAGCCTTCTCGACGACTAATGTGGAAAGTCCCTGGTGGGCCGCGGTGAGCGCGGCGACCATACCGGCTGCGCCGCTGCCCACCACAATGACGTCGTACTCCTGACCAGTCATGTAGAACACGTTATAGAATTGCCCGGCCGACCCACAACCGCGCCGGTCAACAGGACAAGGGGACTTCATAAGGATGCTCAGTGATCAGGTGCGGCAGAAGCTCGCCGCCGATCTCGCCCAAGCCGAGCGCAGCAAGGTTCCCATCCCGCCGCTGACCGATGGTCATTCCGACATCGACGTGGTGGATGCCTATGAGATCCAGCTGATCAACATCCGGCAGCGCGTCGCCGAAGGCGCCAAGGTCATCGGCCACAAAGTCGGGCTGTCGTCGAAGGCCATGCAGCAGATGATGAACGTCGACGAACCCGATTACGGGCACCTGCTCGATGACATGGCCGTCCACGAGGACACCCCCGTCAAATCCGCCGACTACCTCTATCCCCGCGTCGAGGTGGAGGTTGGATTCATCCTGGCCGACGATCTGCCCGGCGCCGGATGCACGGAGGACGACGTTCTGGCAGCGACGGCCGCGTTCGCACCCGCGATCGAGTTGATCGACACCCGCATCACCGACTGGAAGATCAAACTCTGCGACACCATCGCCGACAACGCGTCCTCGGCGGGCTGGGTGCTCGGCGAGAACCGCGTGTCGCCGAAGGACATCGACATCACCGCGATCGACGCGGTGCTGACCCGCAACGGCGAGGTGGTGGCGAAGGGCCGCAGCGACGCGGTGCTGGGTAACCCGGTGACCGCGGTGGCGTGGCTGGCGCGCAAGGTCGACAGCTTCGGTGTCCGCCTCAAAGCGGGTGACATCGTGTTGCCTGGCTCGTGCACCAAGGCGTTCGACGCCACTCCCGGCGCCGATTACGTCGCAGACTTCGCCGGGCTGGGCTCGGTACACCTGAGTTTCGAATAGGAGCGTTATGCCTAAAACAAGCGTCGCAATCGTCGGATCGGGCAACATCAGCACCGATCTGCTGTACAAATTGCTTCGGTCGGAGTGGTTGGAGCCGAGGTGGATGATCGGCATCGACCCCGAGAGCGAGGGCCTCGCCCGCGCCCGCAAGCTCGGGCTGGAGACCTCACACGAAGGTGTCGACTGGCTGCTGGCGCAGAATGAGAAGCCCGATATGGTCTTCGAGGCCACCAGTGCGTACGTGCACCGTGACGCGGCGCCGAAGTACGCCGAGGCCGGTATTCGCGCGATCGACCTGACGCCCGCGGCCATCGGACCCGGCGTGATCCCGCCGGCCAACTTGCGCGAGCACCTCGACGCGCCCAACGTCAACATGGTCACCTGTGGCGGGCAGGCGACCATCCCGATCGTGTACGCGGTCAGCCGTGCGGTGGAGGTGCCCTACGCCGAGATCGTGGCGTCGGTGTCGTCGGCCTCGGCCGGTCCGGGGACCCGAGCCAACATCGACGAATTCACCAAGACCACCAGCAAGGGCGTCGAGGTGATCGGCGGCGCCGCGCGAGGTAAGGCGATCATCATCCTCAACCCGGCCGAGCCGCCGATGATCATGCGCGACACCATCTTCTGCGCGATTCCCGAGGATGCCGACCACGACGCGATCACCCAGTCCATCAAGGATGTGGTCGCTGAGGTGCAGACCTACGTGCCCGGCTACCGGTTGCTCAACGACCCGCAGTTCGACGAGCCGTCGGTTGTCAACGGCGGCAACCACGTCGTCACCACGTTCATCGAAGTGGAGGGTGCGGGCGACTACCTGCCGCCCTACGCTGGAAATCTGGACATCATGACCGCGGCGGCGGCCAAGGTGGGCGAGGAGATTGCCAAGGAAAAGGCCGGGGCATCCCTCGCCTCATCAAAGGGAGGCCAAGCATGAGCGTCACCGACGAGATCTACTTCAATCCGATCTGGGACGTCCGGATGACGGACACCTCGCTTCGCGACGGCAGCCACCACAAACGTCACCAGTTCACCAAAGAGGAAGTGCACGCGATCGTCGCGGCGCTCGATGCCGCCGGCGTTCCGGTCATCGAGGTGACCCACGGCGACGGTCTGGGCGGGTCGAGCTTCAACTACGGCTTCTCCAAGACACCGGAGCAGGAACTGATCAAGCTGGCCGCCGAAACGGCCAAGGAGTCCAAGATCGCCTTCCTGATGCTGCCCGGCGTCGGCACCAAGGAGGACATCAAGGAAGCGCAGAACAACGGCGGGTCGATCTGCCGCATCGCGACCCACTGCACCGAGGCCGACGTGTCGATCCAGCACTTCGGGCTGGCCCGCGAACTGGGCCTGGAAACCGTTGGCTTCCTGATGATGAGCCACACGATTCCGCCGGAGAAGCTCGCGAAGCAGGCGCGCATCATGGCCGACGCCGGCTGTCAGTGCGTCTACGTCGTCGACTCCGCGGGCGCATTGGTGCTCGAGGGCGTCCGCGACCGGGTCGCGGCGCTCGTCGCGGAATTGGGATCGGACGCTCAAGTCGGCTTCCACGGCCACGAGAACCTCGGGCTCGGCGTGGCCAACTCGATCGAGGCGGTGCGCGCGGGCGCCAAGCAGATCGACGGCTCCTGCCGCCGGTTCGGCGCGGGCGCGGGCAACGCACCGGTCGAGGCGCTGATCGGCGTGTTCGACAAGATCGGCGTCAAGACCGGCATCGACTTCTTCGACATCGCCGACGCGGCCGAAGAGGTCGTCGCGCCGGCGATGCCCGCCGAATGCCTGCTGGACCGCAACGCGCTGATCATGGGCTACTCGGGGGTGTACTCCAGCTTCCTCAAGCACGCGATCCGGCAGTCCGAGCGCTACGGCGTGCCCGCGCACCAGCTATTGCACCGCGCTGGTCAGCGCAAGCTCATCGGCGGTCAGGAGGACCAACTCATCGACATCGCGCTGGAGATCAAGCGCGAACAAGAGGCGGCCGCCGCCAAATAGCCCACGTTCGGCGTTGATTGGATGACGACGCGCGACGACGCCCAGGCGATCCTCGAACAGTTGGCCGGGCCGCAGGCGGTGCTGCGCGACGACCAGTGGGCCGCGATCGAGGCTTTGGTGGTACACCGTCGGCGCGCACTGGTCGTGCAGCGCACCGGGTGGGGTAAGTCCGCGGTCTACTTCATCGCCGCCAAACTGCTGCGCACCGACGGGCACGGCCCGACGGTGATCGTCTCACCGCTGTTGGCGCTCATGCGAAATCAGGTGGCCGCCGCGGACCGGGCCGGTGTGCACGCCGCGACCATCAACTCCAGCAATGTCGCCGAGTGGGACGACATCCACGCACGAGTACGCAGCGGCGAACTCGACGTGCTGCTCGTCAGCCCGGAACGCCTGAACAATCCCGACTTTCGCGATGCGGTGCTGCCCGCGCTGGCGCACGACGCCGGATTGGTGGTGGTCGACGAGGCGCACTGCGTATCCGATTGGGGGCACGACTTTCGGCCCGATTACCGCCGGATCCGTACACTGATCGCCGAACTGGGCGCCGACATCCCGGTGCTCGCGACGACCGCGACCGCCAACGACCGCGTGGTTGACGACGTCGCGGCGCAGTTGGGTGTCGGTGGCGGCGACACCCTGGTGCTGCGCGGCGGGCTGGACCGCGAATCGCTGAGGCTCTCGGTGGTCAAGGCCGGCAACCCCGCCCAACGCGCGGCTTGGCTTGCGGCACATCTGAATTCGCTACCTGGTTCGGGAATCGTGTACACGCTGACCGTCGCGCAGGCCCACGACATCGCCGCGTTGCTGCGTGAGCAGGACCATCCGGTCGCGGCCTACACGGGTTCGACCGAGGCCGCCGAACGCGAACAACTCGAGGCCGACCTGCTGGCCAACCGAGTGAAGGCCCTGATCGCCACGTCGGCACTCGGCATGGGTTTCGACAAGCCCGACCTGGGTTTCGTCGTACATCTCGGCGCACCCTCATCGCCGATCGCCTACTACCAGCAGGTCGGCCGCGCGGGCCGGTCGACGGCCAGCGCCGAGGTGATCCTGCTGCCCGGCCGCGAGGACCAAGACGTCTGGCGGTACTTCTCTTCGGTGGCGTTCCCATCGGAAGCGATGGTGCGCAACGTGATTCGAGCGCTGGAGCCGGACCGTCCGCAATCGACGGCCGCTTTGGAGCCGCTCGTCGATCTGAATCGCACGCGGCTGGAGATGGTGCTCAAGGTGCTCGACGTCGACGGTGCGGTGCGCCGGGTCAGGGGCGGCTGGGTCGGAACGGGTCAGGAGTGGGTCTACGACGAGGCGCGCTATCGCAAGCTCGACGAAGCGCGCAAGCGTGAGCAGCAGGCGATGCTCGATTATCAGGAGACCGACCGCTGCCGCATGGCGTTTCTGCGCGCCCAACTGGACGACCCCGAGCTCACCGAGGGCGAGCGTTGCGGCCGCTGCGACAACTGCACGGGGGCGCGTTACGAGCCCGTCGTCGACGCCGCTGCCGTGGAGGACACCCGAGCCCGGCTGATGCGGCCCGGCGTCGAAATCACGCCGCGCAAGCAGTGGCCGACCGGGCTGGGTGCCCTCGGGTTGGATCTCAAGGGCAAGATCGCCGATGGTCCGGAACCCGGCCGGACCATCGGCCGGCTGACCGATCTAGGTTGGGGCGCGCGGCTGCGACGGCTGCTGGACGAACCGGACGCGGAGGTGCCCGACGACGTCGTGCAGGCGGCCGTGCGGGTGCTGGCGACGTGGGATTGGGAGAGCCGCCCGACCGCGGTGATGGCGCTGGACTCGGACAGGCATCCGCTGTTGATCACCTCGCTGGCCCGCGAACTCGCCCGGCTCGGCCGTCTCGCCGATCTCGGTGTGTTGCAGTACGCGCCCGAGCGCAGGCCGGTGACCGCGGCGAACTCGGCGTATCGCGTCGCCGCACTACAGGGTGCGTGGGAGGCCCCCGACTCAGCCGGTCTCACGGGTGGTCCGGTGTTGCTGGTCGACGACGTGACCGACACCGGATGGACGCTGACCATCGCGTCCCGGCTGCTCAGAGCGCTAGGCGCACCGGCCGTGCTGCCGTTTGCCCTGGCCAGCGCAAGCTGATCACCCCGGCGCCGCCCCGACCCCCGAGACCTCGTCTGTACTGGGCTTGTTTAGCTCGCCCCCGACGCCGGTTACGCATCGGGGAGCGGCCAACGGGTCGCAGACCGAAGGAGTGATTCGATGAAGATGTCCGCAACGACCGTTCGACGCGGCCTGTACGGCATGTTTGCAGGCGGTTTGCTCGCATTCGGGTCCGCCGCGATCGTCACACCGGTCGTGAACGCCCAGCCTGGCCCGGCGCCGACGCAGGACACCACCTGCAGCGTGAGCGCGATCGCCAACACCTCGAGCACGGTGTCGGCCTCGACCAGCACTTACCTCGCCTCGAACCCCGAGGCCAACGAGGCGCTGACCGAGATCGCCGCGAAGCCGCAGGACCAGGCCAAGCAGGACTTCCGCGCTTATTTCGAGGAGAACCCGCGGGTTGAGTCCGAGCTGAAGGCGATCAACCAGCCGGTCACCGAGATCTCGAACCAGTGTGGTGTCGAGGTGACACCGACGCCGATCTCGGCCGCGTTGACTGACGCCTAAACAGTTACCTCACGCTCGCCGCGTCGGCTTCGGCCGGCGCGGTGAGTGCTTTCTTGTGTTTGGCGGAGTCGCGAGTCAGCCAAACAGAACAGCCGCCCTGCGGTGCGCAGGGCGGCTGTTGTGTTGAGAGATTTATCGGGTCACCGGATAGGCGACGAACCGTCCGTCCGTCAGGAACACACCGAATGCATTCGCCTCGGCGTTCCACTCGACCTTCAACGGGGTGTCGAGGTCGGGGAGGTCCGGGCGCAGATCGATCGGCGGCAACCAAACGTCCGGAATGCCGAGGCGCACCCGATCATCCCAGTGGCCCGGAGGGACGTTCTCCAGCGGGTTCGGAACACCCGCGATGGTGGTCTGCTGCTTCACCTGTCCCGGCGGACCGAACGGGTTGTGCCCGGGCGGATCCCCAGGTGCCCAATTCGAGATGACCGGTCCCGGCGGGTTCGGCCCCGGAACATTCGGGCCCGGATCCGCCTGCGCGAGGCCGCTACCGAGGGCGAATGCCGACAAACCGAGCGCTCCGGCCATTGCTGTTGTGGCCGCAAACTTCTTGATCTCCACAGTGAACTCCTTGTTCGGTGATGGCGCCGAAGGTCGCGGCGCTACATCGACTTGTTGTTCGTCACCGCCCCCACCACGTAGCGATCGGTGCGGCTTGAAGACCCCCAGACAAAAGTTCAGTTACCCGCGACACGATGGGGCAAAACGCTCGAATCCAAAATCTATGTTTGCTGGTCTAACCGTCCCCGTGGGGTTTCGTTCCGCCCAGCTGTGCAGTCACCGAGTCCGCGGTGGCTACCAGTGCCCGCGCGCGCTCGTGTATCTCATTGTCGGTCAGCGCTTTCCCGATGTGCATCGAAGCCACCATGATTTGTCGCTGGTAGTGGTCATACACCGGTGCCGAGATGACGCTGATATCGAATCTGGCGGAGCGGCGTTTGCCTTCTAACCCGTTCTCGCCACGCAGGTAAACGCGCTCACCGATGTCGGACACCAGCTCGCCGAGCAGCGCTCGCAACTCGTCGGGCAGCTGTGTCGACATGCCCGCCATCAACGCGTAGAGCCGCCGGCCACCTGGTGTGAGGCGTTCGACCAGATATCCGTCCGCGCGGCATTCGGCGATCACGCGGTTCAGCCGCTCGGTGTCCGTCCGCAAGGGCAGCGTCGGCTCCTTGGCCAGCCAGTTGCGCTCCGCCTCGTCGTCCCACAGCACGAACATCAGCCCGACGGGGGGTGCGAACGGGTAGCTCTGACCGATCTCGACACCGGGTCGCACGCCGGGCGGAGACACGATGTCCAACAACGTGATTCGGTCATCGACCACGGCCGACAGGGCCGCCGTGACGCCGAAGCGCGATGACAGCCTCCGGAGTTCCTCGCGGGCGGCGGGGCTCACGCGCAGCGATTCCTGAGCCCGGTGGCCCAGCGTGATCAGCGATGGTCCCAATCGGTAGGTCTTGTCGGACGGGTCGCGCACCAGGTATCCCGCGTCGGACAGTGTGGTCACGATGCCGAGGCACGTCGGCTTGCTCAACCCGAGACGACGCGCGAGTTCCGAGACGCCGAACCGCTGGCCGGGGTGACTCGCCAGAAAGTCGAGGACGCGCACGACCCGTTCGGTCGGCGGCGATGCACGACCGGACGACTCTGGAGAGCTCACAGTCGAAGGCTACCGAGCGTTCCATATTTGAACCAAGTCGGTCCGTATATTGACTACCGCTAGAACGCGTTCTAGTTTCGCAGTGTGTACTCACAACCGTTCATCGACGCGATCGCCGAAGCCGAGCACCTGGTATCCACTGCGCAGTTCATCGAGTCGGAGGCGGACCTGCTCGAGGGTCTGCAGTATCTGGCCGGATGTATAGCCGCCTGCGCTCACCTGGCGTTCGACTACGACCGCGACCATCCCTTCATGCAGTCCGGAACCGGACCGTTCACGAAGATGGGCCTCGACAACCCGGACGCCCTCTACTTCGGGACCCGGGTGCAGCCCGGCCATGAGTACGTCGTCACCGGTAAACGTGGCACCACCACCGACCTGGCCTTCCAGCTGCTGGGCGGGGAGTACACCGACGACAACGTGCCACCGAGCCAGGCGGCATTCGACGACCGCGAGCTCGACATCGCCGAGGACGGGACGTACGAGTGGCGGTTCACGCCGACCAGCCCGTCGCAATTGGTCGTCCGCGAGGTGTACAACGACTGGTCCGCGCAGCGGGGCTACATCGCCATCGCGCGCACCGACACCGCGGGCACCGCACCTGCGCCGCTGACCAAGGAGCTCATCGAGAAGCGCTACGCGGTGGCGGGTAAGCAACTGGTCCAGCGCGTGAAGACCTGGCTGCAGTTTCCCCAGTGGTTCTACGACACGCTGCCGGTCAACACCATGGTCGCGCCGCGGCTCACTCCCGGGGGCCTGGCCACCCAGTACTCGTCGGTCGGTCACTTCGACCTGACACCGGACCAGGCGATGATCATCACGCTGCCCGTGCCCGACGCCCCGTATCTCGGCTTCCAGCTCGGCAGCCTGTGGTACATCTCGCTGGACTACATCAACCACCAGACATCGTTGAACGGCACTCAGGCACAGGCTGATCCGGATGAGAAGATCCGTATCGTCGTCTCCGACGCCAACCCCGGCGTCACGAACTGGTGCGAGACGCTCGGCCATCGCAAGGGATACCTCCAGTTCCGGTGGCAGCGCCTGTCACGCGCTCTGACCGAGGCCGACGGCCCGACCGTCGAGATCGTCGACGTGGACAAGGTCGCCGACGCGCTGCCGTACTACGACAGCAACAAGATCTCCGAAGACGACTGGCGCGCGAGGATCGCATTGCGACAGCAGCAGATTCAGAACAGGATGGTGGGCTGATGTCGGGTCTCCTCCAAGACAAGGTCGTCGTCATCAGCGGCGTCGGCCCGGCCTTGGGCACGACGCTCGCGCGCCGGTGCGCGCAGGAGGGTGCGGACGTCGTGCTCGCCGCCCGCACCGTCGAGCGGCTGGAGGATGTCGCCAAACAGATCACCGATCTGGGTCGGCGGGCGCTGTCGGTCGGGACGGACATCACCGACGATGCGCAGGTGAACAACCTCGTCGACGAAACGATGAAGGCTTACGGCAAGGTCGACGTGCTGATCAACAACGCGTTCCGCGTGCCGTCGATGAAGCCGTTGGCCAACACCACGTTCGAGCACATGCGCGACGCAATCGAGTTGACCGTGTTCGGTGCGCTTCGCCTGATCCAGGGCTTCACGCCGGCGTTGGCGGAGGCCAACGGCTCGGTCGTCAACGTGAACTCGATGGTGGTGCGTCATTCACAGGCGAAGTACGGTGCCTACAAAATGGCGAAGTCGGCGCTGCTGGCGATGTCGCAGTCGCTGGCAACCGAACTCGGTGAGCAGGGAATTCGGGTCAATTCCATTCTGCCGGGCTATATCTGGGGCGGAACGCTGGAAAGCTACTTCAACCACCAGGCGGGCAAGTACGGCACCACGGTCGACGAGATCTACAAGGCGACCGCCGCCGCGTCCGACCTCAAGAGGCTGCCCACCGAGGACGAGGTCGCATCGGCGATCCTGTTCATGGCCAGCGACCTGTCCAGCGGGATCACCGGCCAGGCACTGGATGTCAACTGTGGGGAGTACAAGGCGTGAGCCCACGCACCGACGTCGGCACCGTCGAGGATCTGCACGCATCGGCCACCAAGGCCTGCGGCCTCGACGATTTCGGCAGCGACGACGACAACTATCGCGAAGCTCTCGCTGTGCTGCTCGAGTCGTACCGCCGCGACGCGGATCTCACCGAGTTCGGCAGCAAGATGCAGCGATTCTTCGTGCGTAACGCGCTGGTCGCGCGACTGGTGTCCGAAGCGGCGTGGAAGCAGTACCCGCAGCACGCCGACGTCGCGATCTCCAGGCCGATCTTCGTGACGGGCCTGCCCCGCACCGGCACCACCGCCATCCACCGGCTACTGGCCGCCGACCCCCGACACCAAGGGCTGGAGTTGTGGCTCGCCGAGTTCCCGCAGCCCCGGCCGCCTCGCGAAACCTGGTCGGAGAACCCGGTTTTCGCTCAACTCGACGCCCAGTTCAGCAAGGCGCACGCGGAGAATCCGGATTACACCGGCCTGCACTACATGACCGCCGACGAGGTCGAGGAATGCTGGCAGTTGCTGCGCCAGTCGCTGCATTCGGTGTCATACGAGACGCTGGCCCATATCCCGACGTACTCGCGGTGGTTAGCCGAACAGGACTGGACGAAGCCGTATCAGCGCCACCGCAGGAACCTTCAGCTGATCGGGCTCAACGAACCGGAGAAGCGGTGGGTCCTGAAGAATCCGAGCCACCTCTTCGCGCTCGACGCCCTCTTCAAGACGTATCCCGATGCGCTGGTCATCCAGTGCCACCGCCCGCCGGAAACGATCATGGCGTCGATGTGCTCGCTGGCCCAACACACCACCGAGGGATGGTCCAGCACCTTCGTCGGCGAGACGATCGGGCGCGACTCGTTGGAGACCTGGTCGCGAGGGCTGGAGCTGTTCAATTCCGAACGGACGAAACACGATCCGGCGCAGTTCTATGACCTCGACTACTTCGCGTTGATCAAAGATCCAGTCGGCGCAGTGGCCGACATCTACCGCGCGTTCGGGATCGAGTTCACCGACGAGGCGCGAGACGCGATGACCGCGACGCACGAGGAGAGCAAGAAGGGGCCGCGGGCACCCAAACACACGTACTCGCTGGCCGATTACGGCCTGACCGACGACGAGGTCAAGAAGCGATTCAAGGGACTCTGACCGTTCGGCTCAGGCGGTGGTGTTCGCCAGCTTGTTGATGCGCTCGAGTGCGTCCTCGGCCAGTGAGCTCACGTCATAGCCGTTGGCGAGCCCGCATGTCGAGATCTCGACCGCGGCGTTGTGTGCGGCGATCAACGCGCTGTCGCATGCCCAGTCGTCACCCTTGAACGACCACAGCACGATCTCGCGTGAACCGGAATCGACCGGTGCCAAGAGCTCGAAGGCATAGTCGCGGCCGGCCATGCTGGTGACCCGGAACGGTGTTCCGTGGCAGGATTCGATCGCCCACTTCGCTTGTGCGAGGGCCTCACCGGAGTCGAAATCTGCTCGATAGACGCCGATCATCTCTTCGACGTACACGTCGAGACCGCTGTTCGTGGTCATCCAGTGCCCACCGTCGTACGCCACGGGATCGTGGTCGACGATGAACGGCGGGTCCACCTCGCGCGCCACTCCCGCGCACTCGGCCGGCTCGACGGACACGAACAGGTTGCCGTCGCTCTTCGACACTTTCGGGCTCAGCAGGTCGCCGATCTGTCCGGCCGTGATCGGCGCGACCGGCGGTTCTGAAGTCGGCGGCGGGCCGTCGACGACCCGTGTGCAGGCGGCAGCGCTCATCGCGAACAGACAGAAAGTCGCCCAAAATCGCCGCATTTCGGGCGACTTTACGTCTTCTCGCGGATGAACGGCGAGCGAAAGGGGATCTAGCCGTCGCCGGGCGGGGGCGCGGAGGACTTCTCCTCCAGGCATCCTTCGGCCACAGCGTGTTTGATGCTGTCGGCCAGCCGGGGGCAGGCTTTCTCGCGGGCGGGATCGCCGCCGGACGCCCGGATCTCGGAGAAGTACGCGCAGCGTCGCGACGCCTCGGTGTTCCACTGCACCGAGGTGTGTGCCGGTCCCAACTTCTTGACGTCCACCGACACGTGGCAGAACCGGCAGTCGACGGATACCAGGCCCGACCTCAGATACCGCTCACGATCGCGTTGGGTGGCCTCACGCAGCGCCGCTGTGCGCTCGGCATCGAAAATCGGTGCCTTCGTGGTGGTTCCGGCTGTCGAGCCACCGCCGTGGCCGTGGTCGTCGTCGTCATGCCCACCGTGCAGCAGCAACATCGCCCGTGCCAGCCGGTCGACGTCGGCGGGGCCGACAATCCGGCCGACGTCGGCGGGGCCGACAATCCGACTAGAGTCGGGGGCTTCGTCGCGCGGGCTCATGACTGCGTTTGTTCAGCCTTCTCTTTCTCTTCGGCCTGGCGCTTGAGGTTCTCCTCGACCTCGACATGCCACTTCTCGTTCGCCGCCGTGGTGTCGACCTCGATCTCGAAGCGGTCGGTCATGTCGGGGGTGACGTCCGCGACGTCGACGTAGAACTGCTGATACCACCGGCGCATCTGGTAAACCGCGCCGTCCTCCTCGACGAGCAGCGGATTGTCGATGCGGGTCTTGTGCTTCCAGATCTCCACGTCCTGCAGGAACCCCTTGCTGACTCCCTCGGTGAACGTGTTGGCCAGCTTCTCGGTCATCTCCTCGTCCAGCCCCTTGGGCTTTTCGACGATGACGCCCCACTGCAGCATGAACGAGTTCTGGGTGACCGGATAGTGGCAGTTGATCAGGATCGACTCGGCCTTGTAGCCGCCGTAGTTGTTGTGCAGCCAGTTGATCATGAACGACGGGCCGAAATAGGACGCCTCCGAATCGAGGTGCGCCTCACCGTAGGTGGTGCCCATGTCGCTGATATCGGGCCGACCGACGTTGTGCAGATACTGCGACGCGATGTGGCCCTCGAAGACGTTCTTGAAGTACGTCGGCAAGCCGTAGTGGATGTAGAAGAAGTGCGCCATGTCGGTGACGTTGTCGATGATCTCCCGGCAGTTGGCGTTCTCGATCAGGATCGAGTTCCACTTCCAGTCGGTCCACTCGTCGCTCTCGACCTCCGGGATCTCGGGGATCCGGACCTCGGGCTGCGGCGGGTTGCCTTCGTGGTCGTGCCAGACGAACAACAGCCCGCCGCGAACGTCGGTCTCCCAGGCGCGGGTGCGGGCCAGCCGAGGGGTGCGCTTCGCGTAGGGCACCAGCTTGCACTTGCCATCACCGCCCCAGCGCCAGTCGTGGAACGGGCACGCCACTTCGTCGCCCTTGATCGTGCCCTGGGCGAGGTTGCCACCCATGTGGCGGCAGTAGCCGTCGAGGACCTTCACGTCGCCGTGCGAGTCGGCGAAGACCACGAGCATGGTGCCGAAGATCTCGATGCCGTGCGGCTTGCCGTCCAGGTAGTTCTTCACCGGGCCCAGGCAGTGCCATCCCCGGGCGTACCGGTCGGGCAGGGTGCCGGTGTCGATCTCACGAATTCCCGCGCTGTCGGTAGTCACGGTGGGCCTCCCGGTTCTGTGTCTCTAACTAGAACACGTTACAGTTTTGTCCGCTCCACACGCAATCTGTGCAGGTAATCCGCCTCCTCATGAAGCGCTCATCGCGCGCCAACTAGGGGTATAACCAAACGATGCCTTTGTACTCCTTCGAGGGGCGCGCACCGACAATCGATCCGGACGCGTTCATCGCGCCGACGGCCACGCTGGTGGGTGACGTACACGTCGAGGCGGGTGCGTCGGTGTGGTTCAACGCCGTGCTGCGGGCCGACTTCGCCCCGATCGTGGTGCGTGAGGACGCCAATGTGCAGGACGGTTGCGTCCTGCACGCCCCGCCGGGCATCCCCGTCGACGTGGGACCCGGCGCGACGGTCGCGCACGCCTGCGTCGTGCACGGCGCGCACATCGGCGCGGAGGCGGTGCTCGCCAATCACTGCACGGTGCTCGACGGGGCGGTCATCGGCGCTCGCACCCTGATCGCGGCGCACTCGCTCGTCATCGGTGGCACGAAGATCCCCGACGAAGTTCTGGTGACCGGAGCACCGGCCAGGGTGCGCGGTCCGATCGCCGGAACCGGCGCGGAGATGTGGGTGAACACCAACCCCGGCGCCTACCAGGAGCTGGCGCGTCGCTACTCGACGGGTCTGCAACGCGTCGAGGAGTGATCGCTACCGCTTCGTGAGGCCGGCGCGAAGGGCGACATCCTGCATCTTGCCGATCTTGACCACGAACTCGTCGGTGGTGGCGTCGCCGAGCGCGCTTTGGAATTCGAGCCGCACCAGCGCCGGGCCCTGGGTGAACAGCAGCATCGTGACCGCCTTGCTGTGGTCGATCGATTGACCGACGGCGATGGTGCCGTCAGTGCCGACCGGGACCGGTCGGGGTGTCGCGTCGGCGACCACCTGGTCGAGCCTGGGAATGGCCTCGCGCAGCGTCTTGGTCGCGGTCTCGGCGTCCGGGTAGACCACGATCGTGTTGGAGATCGCGCGGGTGTCGTCCTGATTGACGAACAGGGCGCTCGCCCCGGGCAGACCTCCGGGCGCGGGGTTCGTCGACTGGACGGTGAAGGTGTCTTCGTCGTCGCTGAGATCGGACGCCTCGAGCAGCAGGTGGCTGTAGTCCACGGGCTCAGCCGGATCGCCGCTGCGGCTTGTCGTGGGCGCGGCCGGCGCCGACGTCGTGGACGAGGTCGCGGAAGGGCCTCCGAGGCCTCCGCTCGGGTTGGGCCCGGACGCGTCGTCGCAGCCGGCGGTGACGGCGCAGATGACGGCCGCCACCGCCGCCGCGGACAGCGGTTTCGACAGTGTGAGACGGCGGTGTTCAAACATGGGATTCGGACTCCGTGTGTGTGCGTAGAGCTCGTCTTCCGAAGGTACTGAACCGGACGAATGCACTGGACACAGCGCTGTGGCCGATCAGGTGAGCGGTAGCGTGGCGCCATGACCATCGGTCGGGTCGCCGAACTGTGGCGCTATCCAGTGAAGTCGTTGGGCGGCGAACGCGTCGAGCATGTCGACATCGGACCGCGCGGAGTCACCGGCGACCGATTGTGGGCGGTGCGCGATCTCGAGCGCGACGTGACCGCGTCGGCGCGCCGCCTCCCGGCGCTGCTCAACGCCACCGCGCGGTACGTCGCCCCGCTGCCCGCGGACGCCGGTCCCGGAAACGTGCCCGAGGTCGCGATCACCTTCCCGGACGGAAGCGAGTTGCCCAGCGGTGACGACGCGGTGCACGCCAAGCTGTCGGAATTGGCGGGACGTGAGGTGCGCCTGACCGCGCTGCCGCCCGCCGAGGACACCAGCCTGCACCGGCTGAGCAAGCACGAACGCGACAACGCGTCGATCGCCTCGCTGCGCACCGACTTCGGCGTCGATCAGGGTGAGAAGCTGCCTGATGTCTCGATGTTCCGGATCGCCGACCTCGCGATGTTCGCTCGCTTCTCGACGCCGCCGGGGATGTTCGTCGACCTCGCGCCGGTGCACGTGCTGAGTATGACGAGTCTTGCGACGGTCGGCGCCGACGTGGGCGGTGATCCTCTCGACGTACGCCGCTTCCGGCCGAATGTGCTTCTCGCGCTCGATGATCCGTCCGACGGGCTGCCTGAAGCGCAGTGGACCGGTGGGCATCTCACCCTGGGGGGCGCGGTGCTGGAGGTGACGATGCCGACGATCCGCTGTGTGGTCCCGAGCCGCGGACAGCCGGGCCTCGAGGTCGACCGCCGCATCACCAAGGCCGTCGCCGCGCGGGCACAGCGCTGCCTGGGCAGCTACTGCTGGGTGGACACCGCGGGCGCGGTGCGCGTGGGCGACGCGGTCGATCTGCGCGGGGCGGCTGTTCCCAAACGCGTGCTCGGTGATGCTGTCAGGCGGGCAAAACGGTTCACGTTGAGCCTCGCCGCCTCGGCCGCGGACCGGTTCGGCCGCTAGATCTTTCGTGCGCTCGCGGTTGCGCGGTCCAGTTCCCAGAAGGCCCTCAGCGCAACGATCTTGCCCTCGTCGTTGACGCGGTAGGTGAACACGCCCTCGGCCGTCACCTCGTAACCGGCGGACCGGATGACGATATGGCCGACGTTGGCCTCCTCGTTACCGCACTGGTACGTGTTCTCGAAGTTGAACTGCAACTCGCTGGGCGCGATCGCCATGTCGTAGAACTTCGCGATGGCTTCCTTGCCGCGATGGCCTTTGCCCTCGGGGTCGAAGTGCGAGGGCCCGATGGGGTCCTCGACGATCGCATCGTCGGCGAAGTTGGCCAGCCAGGCCTGCTTGTCGTGGGCGATCGCCGCCTCGCGGGATCGCTTGCCCGCCAGGTGCACCGGAGCGTCCGGATTGGTGACGGTCATCGGGATCAGTCCTGCCAGCCCGAGTGGATGTAAGTTTCGGCGAAGCGCTTCATCGCGTCGAGCTTGGGTTGCAGCGGTGCGTCGAAGCCCAGCCCCTCGAACACCCACGGCATCACGATGTTGTCGGTGACGCCGGATTCGGCGAGTTCACGGTGGCCGTCGACGCCGAACTTGTCGATGCACACGGCCTGGAACTCGAACGGGTCGTCGGCGCGGCCGTATTCGGCGAGCAGCGCCTTCAACTTGGCGATCGTTTCGGCCAGCTGCTCACCGGTCATCATCGCGCTGGTCCATCCATCGCCGACGCGTGCCGCGCGCTTGAGCGCGACGTCGGTGTGGCCGCCGACGTAGAACGGGACCGGTTCGGTGGGCGCCGGGCTCATCTGAAGCTTGTCGAAGTCGTAGAACTCGCCGTGGAACTCCACCATGCCGCCGGCCAGCACGAGTTTGATCACCTCGATCATCTCGTCGACCCTCTTGCCGCGGCGCGCGTACGGCTGGCCACACCACTCGAACTCCTCGGGGGCCCAACCGATCCCGACACCGAAACCGAACCGGTTGTTGGTGAGGTTGGCCACGGAGCCGACCTGGCGCGCGAGCAGCAGCGGATTGCGCGAACCCAGCTTCATCACGTTGGTGTAGAAGCGCAGCGTCGACGTCACCGCACCCATCGCCCCTGCGGCGATCAGCGGATCGACCCAGGGGGTGTTCTCGTCCCACATCCGCGAGCCGTCCGGCGTGTACGGGTAGTCCGCCGCCTGCTTCTCCATGTAGAAGATGGAGTCCGGCAACGCGATCGAGGTGAAGCCGACCTCTTCGGCCGTCTTCGCGATCTCGGTCAGCTGGTCGATCTGACACATCGGCACCGCGCAGGTGTACTGCATACGGGACATTGTCAGGCCGTCGGCTTGTCGCTGGAGACCACCCACATCGAGTAGTACTGCGAACCGCCGCCGTACGCGTGGCCGAGCGCCTTGCGGGCGCCCTCGACCTGGTGGTCGCCGGCCTTGCCCATCACCTGGATCGCCGCTTCGGCGAACCGGATCATGCCGGAGGCACCGATCGGATTCGACGACAGCACACCGCCGGACGCGTTGAGCGGAATGCGTCCGCCGATGGCCGTTTCGCCCGCCTCGGTCAGCTTCCAGCCTTCTCCTTCCGGCGCGAAACCGAGGTTCTCCAGCCACATCGGCTCGAACCACGAGAACGGCACATAGACCTCGGCGACGTCGATCTCGTCGATGGGGCTCTTGATCCCGGCCGCCTTCCACAACGCCGCTGCGGCATCACGGCCCGCCTGCGGATTGACCTGGTCACGCCCCGAGTATGCGAGCGGTTCGGTCCGCAGCGCCGTCGCATGAATCCAGGCCACCGGATTGCCTTCGGCGAGACGCTGATCGGCGATCTCCTCGTTGCCGATCACCAGGGCGCAGGCACCGTCCGACGACGGGCACGTCTCGTCGAATCGGATGGGGTCCCACAGCATCTGGGATGACATCACCTTCTCCAGGGTGATGTCGGGCTGATGCAGATGCGCCAGCGGGTTCTTGGCGCCGTTGAGCCGGTCCTTGACCGCCACCATCGCACCGATGTGGTTGGGCGCCCCGGAGCGGCGGATGTAGGCGCGCACGTGCGGGGCGAAGTACCCACCGGCGCCGGCGCCGACGGGTTTGGTGAACGGCACCGGAATGCTCAACGCCCACATGGCGTTCGACTCGGACTGTTTCTCCCACGCCATCGCCAGCACGCGCCGGTACTTACCTGACTGCACCAGGCTGGCGGCCACGACCGCGGTCGACCCGCCGACCGAACCGGCGGTGTGCACGCGGATCAACGGCTTGTTCGTCGCGCCGACGGCGTCGGCCATGAACAGCTCGGGCATCATCACGCCCTCGAAGAAGTCGGGCGCCTTGCCGACCACCACCGCGTCGATGTCGTCCATCGTCGCGCCCGCGTCCGCCAGCGCCTTGTCGATGGCCTCGCGTACCAGGCCGTTCATCGACACGTCCTGGCGCTTGGCGACGTACTTCGTCTGACCGGTGCCCAGTACCGCAGCCAGTTTCTTGTTGGATGCCATTAGTTGCGTCCCTCCAGAACGGCCACCAGATTCTGTTGCAGCGCAGGCCCGCTCGTCGCGTGGGCCAGGACCCGCTGCGCCGACCCGTCGAAGATGTGTTGTGCGGCGAAGCCGATGCGCTCGAGACCCGCGGAGAACATCGGGTTGGCGGACAGCGCCCCGCCCGACGGGTTCACCTTGGTCTTTTCACCCAAGCCGATCGCCTCGGTGATGATCAGCTGCTGGTGGCTGAACGGGGCGTGGATCTCGGCGACGTCGATCGATCCGGTGTCACCGCCGGTCGCCGCTTGGGCCGACGCCGCGGTGGACGGCGACGTCGTCAGATCGCGGGCGCCCAGTATCGGCGTCTCGATGCGATGCTCGATACCGGTGATCCACGCGGGGTTCTCGCGAAGTTCGCGCGCCCGGTCCCCGGCGGCCAGGACGATCGCCGAAGCGCCGTCGGTGATCGGCGCGATGTCATGGCGGCGCAACGGATCCGCGAAGTACGGCCGCTCGAGCAGCTCGTCGATTGACTTGGCTGGTTTTTCGCTGTCGGTGCGGCCCGCTGCCGTCATCGAGTCCAGCGCCACCTGGGCCATCTGCTCGGCAGTCCACTTGCCGCCGTCGAGTCCGAACCGAGCCTGCAAGCCCGCGATCGACACCGCGTCCGGCCACAGCGGGGCGACGCTGTACGGGTCGGTCTGCAGCGCCAGCACGCGGCGCAGCACACCCGCGCTCGACTTGCCGAAGCCGTACACCAGCGCGGTCTCCACCTCGCCGGTGAGAATCTTGATGTACGCCTCGTAGAGTGCCCACGCCGCGTCCATCTCGACGTGCGACTCGTTGATCGGCGGCACAGCGCCGATCGAGTCGATCGCGGAGATGAACGAGAATGCGCGTCCGGCAAGGTAATCCGACGAACCCGAGCACCAGAAGCCGATATCGGTCTGCTTCAGCCCGAGCTCGTCGTAAAGCCGGTGGAAACACGGCATCAGCATCTCGACGCCGTTGGTGGTCCCGTCGGTGCGCCGCACGTGTGGCGCGTGCGCGAAGCCGACGACCGCTACCCCGTTTTCCGAAGTCATGAAGGATGAGCCCCTTTACAGGTGGTGCTTGTAGGAGTCGTAATCGGCGTCGGGCTCACCCGTCGGCCGGAAGTGGTCAATGTTGTCGATGCCCAGGCCCCACTCCTCGCGCGGTTTCCAGACCGCTTCGACGCGCATTCCCATTCGGACCTCGGACGCCTCGATCTCGGTCACCAGGTGCAGGAAGGCGATGTCGGCGCCGTCGAGCAGCACGTAGGCGGCGACGTACGGCGGTTTGATGCGCTGCCCGGCGAACGGGATGTTGATCACCGCGAACGTGGTGACGGTGCCCTTGTCCGGCAGCTCGATGAACTCGTCGAGCTCGAGGCCAGTGGCGGGGTCGGCTTCCTTCGGCGGGAAGTACACCTTGCCGGGCTTGCCGTCGCGGCCGCGCTTGGTCCGGGCACCGAGCAGCTTGCCCTCTTCGAGCGCACGCAGGAACGTGCTTTCGGGAAGCGATGCGGTGTGCTGGATCTCGATCGACGACGGTGTGACCTGAACGGTGACCGGATCGCGGTCGTCGGGCTGCCCCTCCGGTTCGGCGTCCTCGCCGAGCGCGAAGTAGGCGATGTCGGTGATGGCGCCGACCGGTTCGTCGACCCAGTGCGCGTGCACCCGTGCGCCGGTGCTGATCTTCTCCGGGGAGTCGGCGTCGACGGCGTGCAGCAGCGGGGTGTCGGCGCCATCGAGTTTGATCAGCGCCCACGCGAAGGGCCGGTCCAGCGGTTGTCCCTCCAGTGGGGCCGGCTGCCAGGTCCACGAAACGACGGTCCCGACCGGGGCCACCGGTACGATTTCCGTCAATCGCTCGTAGGTCACGGGATCGAACTCGGCCGGCGGCACGTGCACCCGCCCGTCCGAACCGCGCACTCCGACGAGACGTCGCTCGCGCAGGGCGGTGAAGAACTGGGACAGGAGTGGTCCGACTGAACGGGTGTAGTCGAATGAGAGCTTCAGCGGCGCTGAGAGCGGCGGCTCATGCGGATCGATCTGCACCGGGCTGCTTTGGCTGGTGGTCACGGCATCGAGTAGAACAGGTTCTAAGAATGGTTTCAAGACACCGTTATGAGGTCTGCGAATGAAGCTCGGACTGCAATTGGGTTATTGGGGCGCGCAACCGCCCGAGAACCACGCGGAACTGGTCGCCGCCGCCGAAGAGGCCGGCTTCGACACGGTGTTCACCGCGGAGGCCTGGGGCTCGGACGCCTACACGCCGCTGGCCTGGTGGGGCCGTGAGACCAAGCGCATGCGGCTTGGCACCTCGGTGATCCAGTTGTCGGCGCGCACCCCGACCGCGTGCGCGATGGCAGCGCTGACGCTCGACCACCTCTCCGGCGGACGGCACATCCTCGGGCTGGGCGTGTCCGGACCGCAGGTCGTCGAGGGCTGGTACGGGCAGCGGTTCCCCAAGCCGCTGGCGCGCACCCGTGAGTACATCGACATCCTGCGTCAGGTGTGGGCGCGCGAGGCGCCCGTGCGCAGCGACGGCCCGCACTACCCCCTGCCGTTGACGGGCGAGGGGACGACGGGTCTGGGCAAGAATCTCAAGCCGATCACGCATCCGCTGCGGGCCGACATCCCGGTCATGCTCGGCGCGGAAGGACCGAAGAACGTCGCGCTGGCCGCCGAGATCTGCGACGGCTGGCTGCCGATCTTCTACTCGCCGCGCATCGCCGACATGTACAACGAGTGGCTCGACGAGGGGTTCGCCCGGCCCGGCGCCCGCCGCAGCCGCGAGGACTTCGAGATCTGCGCGACGGCGCAGGTGGTCGTCACCGACGACCGCGCCGAGATGATGGAGCTGATGAAGCCGCACCTGGCGCTGTACATCGGCGGAATGGGTGCCGAGGACACCAACTTCCACGCCGACGTGTACCGCCGCATGGGTTATGCGGAAGTGGTCGACGACGTGACGAAGCTGTTCCGCTCTGGACAAAAGGACGGCAAAGAGCGAGCGGCCAACATCATCCCCGACGAGTTGGTCGACGACTCTGCCATCGTCGGCGACCTCGGTTACGTGCAGGAACAGATCAAGGCATGGGAAGCCGCGGGCGTGACGATGATGGTCGTCGGCGCGCGTTCACCCGAGCAGATCCGGGATCTCGCCGCGCTGGTCTGATCGGGTAGACACTTCCTTGCTTGTTGTCTACTCAGCGTTCTAGATTGACGCGATGACCCAGCACACCATCGCGGGCACGGTGCTCACCATGCCGGTGAAAATCCGCAAAGCGCACCAGCACATGGCGATGTTCTCGGTGAACGCCGACGCCGCCCAACGAATGATCGACTACAGCGGGCTGAGGGTCTGCCGGTTCCTGCCGGGACGCGCGATCGTGGTGCTGATGCTGATGCGCTACGAGGACGGCGACCTCGGCCAGTACTACGAGTACGGCACCAACGTCATGGTGAACCCGCCGGGGTCGGATGCGTCCGGGCCGCGAGCCCTGCAGTCGGCGGGCGCGTTCATCCACCACCTGCCGGTCGACCAGGCCTTCACCCTCGAGGCGGGGACCAAGATCTGGGGTTATCCGAAGGTCATGTCGGAGTTCACGATTCGCGACGGGCACACCTACTCGTTCGACGTCAGCATCGACGGCCAGTTCGCGGTCGGCATGGATTTCCGGCCCGGGCTCGCGGCCCCCGCGGCGTTCACGTCCAAGCCGCAGGCGCACCCCACCTACTCGTACCGCGACGGGGTGCTGCGCCGGACCGTCGGCGAGATGAGGCTGAGCGACGTGCGCTACCGGCCGGGCGGCGCCCGGGTCCGGCTCGGCGAACATCCCTATGCGAAGGAACTGGCCTCGCTAGGCTTTCCCAAACGCGCGTTGTTCTCCAGTTCGGCTGCGAACGTGGAGATGTCGTTCGCGGATGCAGAGGAGCTTCGATCGTGACTGTTACGGCACCGCAGACCAAACCCGACGTCGACCTCACCGACGGCGCCTTCTACGCCGGCGACTCGCGGTCGGTCTACAAGTGGATGCGCGAGAACGAGCCGGTCTTCCGCGACCGCAACGGATTGGCCGCCGCCGCAACCTATGCCGCGGTGATCGAGGCCGAGCGCAACCCGGAGTTGTTCTCCAACGCCGGCGGCATCCGACCCGACCAGCCGGGCGTCGAGATGATGATCGAGATGGACGACCCGCAGCACCTGTTGCGGCGCAAGCTCGTCAACGCCGGCTTCACCCGCAAGCGGGTGAAGGACCTCGAGGGCTCGATCGCGAACCTGTGCGACACGCTGATCGACAACGTGTGTGAGCGCGGCGAGTGCGACTTCGTCTGGGACATCGCGGCGCCGCTGCCGATGGCCGTCATCGGCGACATGCTCGGCGTGCGTCCCGAGGAACGCGAGATGTTCCTCAAGTGGTCCGACGACCTGGTCAGCTTCCTGAGCAGCACCGCGGATCCCGAGCAATTCCAGGTCACCATGGACGCGTTCGCGGCCTACAGCGAGTACATGATGGGCATGATCGCGGCCCGCAAAGAGGAGCCGACCGACGATCTGGTCAGTGTGCTGGTGCACTCGGAGGTCGAGGGCAGCAAGCTCGAAGACCATCAGATCGTCACCGAGGTGCTACTTCTGTTGATCGGCGGCGACGAGACCACTCGGCACACGCTGTCCGGCGGCACGCGGCAGTTGCTGCTGCACCCCGATCAGCACCGGCGGCTCGCGGCCGATCTGTCCTTGTTGCCCAACGCGATCGAGGAGATGCTGCGGTGGACGGCGCCGGTGAAGAACATGGCGCGGACCGTCACCGCCGACACCGCGTTCCACGGGACCGCCCTCAAGGAGGGCGAGAAGATGATCCTGTTGTTCGAGTCGGCCAACTTCGACGAGGCGGTTTTCGAGAATCCCGAGTCGTTCGACATCGAGCGCTATCCGAACAACCACCTGGCGTTCGGCTTCGGCACCCACTTCTGCCTGGGGAACCAACTCGCGCGGCTCGAGCTGTCGATCATGCAGACCAAGCTGCTGCAGCGCCTTCCGGACCTGCGCCTGGCGTCGGACGGCGAATTGCCGTTGCGCCCGGCGAATTTCGTGAGTGGCCTGGAGCAGATGCCGGTGGTGTTCACGCCATCGGCGAAAGTGCTCTAATCCCATTGCGCCGAACGTGCGCTGAGATCGACTTTCAGGCCGACTTTTCGATCTGATTGCACGTTCGGCGATTCCATTCGGTCGTCAAGCGCGCGATGATCACGGCTTCGGTGTCCAGCGACGTGACGCGGATGTCGGTCCACCCGAGTCGCGTGATCTCGTCGTACCGGCGAATGTCCTTGTTGAAGCGGACGGGACCGCGGTGGTGCTCGCCTTCATAGTCCAATCCCAACTTCAACGCCTCCCACCCCATGTCGATTACTGCGACGAGCACGCCGTACTCGTTGTAGACGGGGATCTGAGTCGACGGAGGCGGAAACCCGTGCCGGACGACAAGCAGCCGTAGCCACGTCTCTTTCGGGGACTCGGCGCCGGCATCGACCAGTTGGACAATTTTGCCGACTTGGCGGATTCCGCGACGGCCGCGGTATCGCTCGGCGAGCGCCACAACATCCGGGAGCGACAAATGTGTCGCTTTCGCCAACGCGTCCACCGCCGCGACCGCCTTACCGAGTGGATACCGGCACGCCAGGTCGAGCGCGGTGCGTGGGGGCGTCGTGACCGTGATGCCGTCGATGACCGTCACTTCATCGTCGGTCACGACGTCTGACCAAGCGCGGATTCCGCTCGGCGGGCGCCGGTTGGGCCAGAGAAGCTCGGCAGGCCGGTTCGCGTCGACCCACTGGGCGCCGTGCAGCGAAGCCGCCGATTGTCCGGCGACGACGCCGCGTCGCCTGCTCCACAACCACGCCGCCTTCGCGCGCAGCGGCGCCGAGAGCTCGGTCTCCGGTGCGATATAGACACCCGGATATACGCGGATGAAGCGGGTGAGTAGGTCGTACTTCCTCAGCCGACCGGCCGCGACCGCTTCGCTGCCGATGAATGGTCCTGCCATGGCCGCAGTCTGCAGACGACCACAGACAAGCTCGCCGAATGTGCGCTGAGATCGAATTTCCGGCCGATTTGTCGATCTGAATGCACGTTCGGCGCCGGGCCGGACTACTTCATCTGGAAGTTCGGGGCCCGCTTCTCCTTGAACGCCCGGGGCCCCTCCTTGGCGTCGTCGCTGAGGAACACCGGGATGCCGTTGGCGGTATCGGGCTTGAACGCCTCGTTCTCGTGCATGCCCTCGGTCTCGCGGATGGTCTTCAGGATCGCCTGCACGGCGAGCGGGCCGTTGTTGTTGATCACCTCGGCGATCTCCAACGCCTTGTCCAACGCGGTTCCGTCCGGCACCACGTAACCGATCAGCCCGTACTCCTTGGCCTCCGCGGCGGTGATGTGGCGTCCGGTCAACAGCAGATCGCACGCAATGGTGTACGGAATCTGGCGCACCAGGCGCACCGCCGAGCCGCCCATCGGGTACAGGCTCCACTTGGCCTCGGAGATGCCGAACTTGGCGCTCTCGCCTGCGATGCGGATGTCGGTGCCCTGCAGGATCTCGGTGCCACCGGCGATCGCCGGGCCCTCGACCGCGGCGATCAGCGGCTTCGTCAGCCGTCGGCCCTTCAGCAGCGCGTCGATGCGCGACGGGTCGTAGCTGCCGTCCTTGAACGAGTCGCCCGGTGGTTTGGCCGTCGCGGCCTTGAGGTCCATACCCGCACAGAAGTAGCCGCCGGCGCCGGTGAGGATGCAGGTGCGGATCTCGGGATCGTTGTCCACGCGGTCCCAGGCCTCGACCATGATCGAGAGCATCTCGGTCGAGAGCGCGTTGCGCGCCTCCGGCCGGTTCAGCGTCACGATCAGGGTGTGTCCGCGCTGCTCAATGAGGGCGTCGGGGCCCTTCTGGGGATCACTCACAGGGGTTCGCCTTCCAGCGTCGATGCCACAGACTTGTCTGGAAATGTAACACGTTCTAGTTTAGGTTCCGTGGCCCTGAACATCGCTGATCTAGCCGAGCACGCCATCGACGCTGTGCCAGACCGTGTCGCCCTCATCTGCGGCGACGACCAGCTGACGTATGCCCAACTGGAGGAGCAGGCCAACCGGTTGGCCCACTACCTGCTCGACCAGGGCGTCAAGAAGGACGACAAGGTCGGCCTTTACTGCCGCAACCGCAACGAGATCGTCGTTGCGATGCTGGGCATCGTCAAGGCCGGGGCCATCCTGGTCAACGTCAACTTCCGCTACGTCGAGGGCGAGCTGAAGTACCTGTTCGAAAACTCCGACATGGTCGCGGTGGTGCACGAGCGCCGCTACGCCGACCGCGTCGCGAACGTGCTTCCCGAGACCCCCGCGGTCAAGACCGTCCTGGTGATCGAGGACGGCAGCGACGACGACTTCGAGCGCTACGGCGGCGTCGAGTTCTACTCCGCCCTCGAACAGGGTTCACCGGAACGTGATTTCGGACCGCGCAGCGAGGACGACATCTATCTGCTGTACACCGGCGGCACCACCGGCTTCCCCAAGGGCGTGATGTGGCGCCACGAGGACATCTACCGGGTGTTGTTCGGCGGCACCGACTTTGCCACCGGAGAGTTCGTCAAGGACGAGTACGACCTGAGCAAGGCGGCAGCGGAGAACCCGCCGATGATCCGATACCCGATCCCGCCGATGATCCACGGCGCCACCCAGTCGGCGACCTGGATGTCGCTGTTCTCCGGTCAAACCACCGTGCTGGCACCGGAATTCGACGCCGACGAGGTGTGGCAGACCATCGAGAAGCACAAGGTGAACCTGCTGTTCTTCACCGGTGACGCGATGGCCCGTCCGCTGCTCGACGCGCTGACCAAACTGCACGATGCCGGTCACGAGCCCGACCTGTCCTCGCTGTTCCTGCTCGCGAGCACGGCCGCGTTGTTCTCGACCAGCATCAAGGAGAAGTTCCTCGAACTGCTGCCCAACCGGGTGATCACCGACTCGATCGGATCCTCGGAGACCGGTTTCGGCGGCACCAGCATCGTCGCAAAGGGCCAGTCGCACACCGGCGGTCCGCGGGTGACGATCGACCACCGCACCGTCGTCCTCGACGAGAACGGCAACGAGGTCAAACCCGGCTCGGGTGTGCGCGGGTTGATCGCGAAGAAGGGCAACATCCCGGTCGGCTACTACAAGGACGAGAAGAAGACGGCCGAAACGTTCAAGACGTTCAACGGAATTCGCTACGCCATCCCCGGCGACTACGCGGAGGTCGAGCCCGACGGCACCGTCACCATGCTCGGCCGCGGCTCGCAGTCGATCAACAGCGGCGGCGAGAAGATCTACCCCGAAGAGGTCGAGGCCGCGCTCAAGGGGCACCCCGACGTGTTCGACGCCCTGGTGGTCGGCGTTCCCGACGAGCGCTACGGCCAGTGCGTCGCGGCGGTTGTGCACCGCCGCCCGGGCACCAACCCGACGCTGGCCGAACTCGACACGTTCGTGCGCCGTGAGATCGCCGGATACAAAGTGCCGCGCAAGATCTGGTGGGTCGACGACATCCACCGCACGCCGGCCGGCAAGCCGGACTACCGGTGGGCCAAGGACATCACCGAAGAGCGCGCCGCCGACGAGGTGCATGCCAACCACGTGGGGTCGGCGTCGTGACCGGGATGCGCACCGAACTCTGCGATCGGTTCGGCATCGAGTACCCGATCTTCGTCTTCACGCCGTCGGAGAAGGTCGCCGCTGCGGTCAGCAAGGCCGGCGGGCTCGGCGTGCTGGGCTGCGTGCGGTTCAACTCGGCCGACGATCTCGAAGACGTGTTGTGCTGGATGGATGAGAACACCGACGGCAAGCCGTACGGCGTCGACGTGGTGATGCCCGCCAAGGTGCCGCAGGAGGGCACAGCGGTCGACATCAACAAGTTGATTCCGCAGAGCCACCGGGACTTCGTCGACAAGACCCTTGCCGACCTCGGTGTTCCGCCGCTTCCCGAAGATGAGGCGCGCAACGAGGGCGTGCTCGGATGGCTGCACTCGGTGGCGCGCTCGCACGTCGAGGTCGCGCTCAAGCACCCGATCAAGCTGATCGCGAACGCCCTCGGCTCGCCGCCGAAGGACGTCATCGACCAGGTGCACGCCGCTGGAGTTCCCGTCGCGGCCCTGGCCGGCAGCGCCAAACACGCTCAGCGCCACGTGGACAACGGTGTCGACATCGTCGTCGCCCAGGGGCATGAGGCCGGCGGGCATACCGGCGAGATCGGCTCGATGGTGCTGTGGCCGGAGATCGTTGACGCGCTTGGCGGTAAGGCCCCCGTGCTGG
The DNA here is from genome assembly GCF_001665535.1 of Mycobacterium sp. 852002-51961_SCH5331710. Classification (GTDB taxonomy): domain Bacteria; phylum Actinomycetota; class Actinomycetes; order Mycobacteriales; family Mycobacteriaceae; genus Mycobacterium. The sequence continues at coordinate 27,879 of NZ_LZSQ01000053.1, read as the reverse complement.
CCGCCGGCGGTATCGGCACCGGCAGGCAGGTGGCCGCGGCGCTGGCGCTCGGCGCATCCGGTGTGTGGATGGGTTCGGCATTCTTGACGTCGGCCGAGTACGACCTCGGCCATCGCAAGCCCGGCGGCATCTCGACGATTCAGGAGGGGCTGCTGCGGGCCACCTCGGCCGACACCGTGCGCCGCCGGATCTACACCGGTAAGCCCGCTCGCCTGCTCAAGACGAAGTGGACCGAGGCGTGGGATGCCCCCGACGCGCCCGAGCCGTTGCCGATGCCGCTGCAGAACATCCTCGTCAGCGAGGCGCATCAGCGCATGAACGAATCGGACAACCCCGACACCGTGGCGATGCCGGTGGGGCAGATCGTCGGCCGGATGAACGAGATCCGCCCGGTCGCCGACATCATCGGCGAGTTGGTGCAGGGCTTCGAGGAGGCCACGCGCCGCCTCGACGGCATCCGCGGCGACTGACTCTCCCCACCTTCGGGACGGGCGGTCAGAAGTTCGCCTAGCTCTGGCGAGTGGGAATGCCGCGATCGTCAGTATTGGAATGTCCCGCCCGTAGGCCGACGAACTGCTCGACGACGTCGGCGGCGACGACCGCGCCGTCGCGCCGGCGGATCCGATCGCCGATTTCGGTGGCGGCCTGCCGGTAGTGGGGCTCGGCGAGCACCGACGTCACCGCGGCTCGAATGCGTTTGGGCCGTGCGTGTTTGCCGAGCAGCCGACCCGCACCCGCGCGTGCCACCGCTTTCCCGACGCGTTTCTGGTCGATGAAGGGATTGGCCGGCATCACCACCACCGGGACGCCGAACGACAGCGCCCGCATGGTGGTGCTGTGCCCCCCGTGGCCCACGACCGCCGATGCGTCGGCGAGCACCTCGTCATGGTCGAGCCAACTGTGGACTCGGGCATTCGGCGGAATCCGCAGGCGTGAGGCGTCGATGCCGGGGCCGGTGGTGACGATCGCCTCGACCGGCAGCGGCGCAAGCGCATCGACGATGCGCTGGAGCATGCGTCGCTGTCCGGCGAACGCACATGTGCTGAGGCTCACCAGGATTCGTGGCACCTCGGCCGGTTGCGACTGTTTCGGCGTGCCCTGCCACACCACGCCGACGTGCCGGACCGACGGGCGACCGTGTGCGGGATCGAGATGCGCGTCGGCACTGACGATCTGCAACACGCTCTCATCCTCGGTGGGATGCGGTGCGACGCCTCGCAGCTTCAGTAACCGTCCGGCGGGGCTGGCCATGAAGTCTTGGACGGCCCTGTAGAAGCAGTGCACGAAAACCACTGTCGGCAGTCCCGACTTCACGATTTCGGCGGTTCCGGCTCCGAAAAGCATGTCGACGACCACCGCATCGCTGCCGTGTCGGCGCGCCGCGTCGACGACGGCTTCGCCGATCCGGGGATCTCCCATCACCCGAACGAAGTCGATCATCATCGAGGCGAGCGGCCGCTGGGTCGTGGAGTTCATGTCATGTCCCCGACCGAACTGCTCAAATGAGAGGCCTTCCTGCTCAGCGTATTTCCGCACGCCGGGATGGCCGACCACGAGGATTTGCGCGCCCCGCGCGCGAAGGGCGCATGCGACCCGCAGCTGGGGCGGGACGTTACCGCCGCCGTCAGCGATGGCGAAGAGAAGTTTCATGGGCCAGCACCGCCTCGGTCAGGAGCAGAATGCGATCGCGCACGTCGGGCACGGACAACTTGCGATCGCGCCGCAGGATCTTCCAGCAGTACACGTCGGTGGCGACCACCAACGCGTCGACGACCCGAGAACGCGTGTCGTGATCGGAGGGGAGGTGCTCGTCGAACACCTCTTCCACCCACGCCCGGTGTGTCAGGCGGCCCGTGGCATTCATCCGCCGGGCTCGCGCGTCACTGTCCTCCTGGGCGAGCATGGCGAGCACCACGTCGCCGAGCCGCTCGTAATGTGCGATGAGGGCGTCGAGTGCGGAATCGATGTCTCCCGGCGGCGACGTCCGTTCGGCGATCGCTTCGTCGTACGCGCGCTGAAACGCCGCGTCGAGCAGGTCGTCACGACTGCCGAAGTGTCGTAACACCGTCTTGACCGTGACCCCAGCCCGTTCGGCCACGGCAGCGAGCGTGACCCCGAACGAGCGTTGCGCCATACATGCCTGCACGCAAGCGTCGATGATCGCGTCGCGGGTGCCGAGTTTGGCTGCCTCGCGGGTGCTCATGTCGTACTTGCGCGATTTCATGTCCATCGCAATGTACATCGAATGGGGTATTCGTGTCCATAGCGGAGGACATCAATTACTGCGCTGGTGGTCGCGATCTGTGACCGGAGGTCAAGCAGCGTTAGCGCGGGATCGGGTACACCGGGTCCGCGCAGTCGGTGCCTTCGGCCGAGAGCCGCCGCTTGATCACCTTGAACGTCTCGGTGCGGGGTAGCGCCGTGCTCACACGCACGTACGACGGCCACTGCTTCGGGCCGAGATCGGGTTGCGACGCGAGAAATTCGCGGAACGCGTCGACGTCGAAAAGTGCACCCTCGGTGAGGGTCAACGCCGCCATGACCTGGTCGCCGACATCGGGCGCGGGTATCCCGTAGACCGCGACCTCGACCACATCCGGATGTCGCAGCAGTACACGCTCGATAGGCGCCGAGCCGAGGTTCTCGCCGTCCACCCGCATCCAGTCGCCGAGCCTGCCCGCGAAGTACGCGTAACCGTTCTCATCGCGGTACGCCAGGTCCCCGCTGTGGTACACGCCGCCGCGCATCCGCTCTGCGTCGGCCTCCGGGTCGTTGTAGTACCCCTCGAAACGCCCTGCGTCCGAGGTGTTCACGAGCTCGCCGGTCACACCGGGCGGACACGGTTCACCAGTGTCGACGTCGACGATCTCGGTGCCCGGCGGCAGCGGCCCCAGCGAGCCCGGGGGAGTGTCCGGCGTGCGGGCGATCGCGATCCCGCCCTCGGTCGAGCCGAAGCCATCCATCACCACCGTGCCGAAACGCTTGGCGAACCGTTCGACGTCGGCCGGTGCGCCCTCGTTGCCGTACACCGCCCGCAGCGGGTTTTCCGCGTCGTCCGGAAGCTCCGGTGTGGCAAGGACATACGACAACGGCTTCCCCACGTAGTTCGCATACGTCGCGCCGAAGCGCCGGACATCGGGCAGGAACTGCGAGGCGGAGAACTTGCGACGCAACGCAAGAGAACTCCGCGAGGCCAGCGCCACGGCCCACCCGACCAGTACCGCGTTGGAGTGGAACAGCGGCATCGACACGTAACAGACATCGCTGGTTCCGAGATCGAAGCGCTGCGTCATCGTCACGCCGGCCACCGCCACCTTGCCGTGGCTGCACTTGACGGCCTTCGGGTCTCCGCTGGTGCCCGATGTGTAGATGAGCATGAACAGGTCGGCCGGATCGGCCTCGCGCACCACGACGGGCTCGTCGGCGAACGCCGCCACCTCGTCCGCCCACTGCGGCGAATCAACGTCGACGTGGTCGATCCCCTCGATCACCTCTCGCGCGCCCGAATCGGCAAGCACCAGTTGGCAATCGGCGTGGGCGATATCCCTCGCAAGCGCGGCTCCGCGGCGCACCGGATTGAGGCCTACCGGCACGATCCCCGTCAGACCCGCGGCCGCCAGCACCGCCGAGAAGAACGGTGTGTTCTGCAGCAGCACCCCGACGTGCGGAGGGCGTTGGGGATCGAGACGGGCGCGCAGCGCGGCGGCGATCGCCGCGGCATCGCGAAGATGGTCGCGCCAGGGGGTGAACGTCTCCTCGAAGAGCACCCCGCGGTCGTCGACGTCGACCAGCGGCGCCAGCAACTCGGCGACCGTGGGCAGCTTGTTCACATCACGCGGGCGTATCGGCCAACTCCCGGCCGATGCGCAGCAGTTGCCCCGTCGTGCCGCCGACCGCGAACTCGGTCTGCTTGGCCGCCAGGAAATACCGGTGCACGGGGTGGTCGGTGTCGATACCGACACCACCGTGAACGTGCACCGTGGTGTGCGCGACGCGGTGCCCCGCTTCGGCGGCCCAGAACGCCGCGGTGTTGACGTCGATGTCCGCGGGAAGATCTTCGGACAACCGCCAGGCCGCCTGCGTCAGCGTGAGTCGAAGCGCCTTGACGTCGATGTAGCCGTCGGCCAGTCGCGACGACACCGCCTGGAAACTGCCGATCGGCCGGTCGAACTGCTCGCGTTCACGGGCATATGCCGCGGTGAGCTCGAGCGCGCGGTCTAGCACCCCGAGCTGAAAGGCACTGCGGCCCAGCGTCGCCCGGGTGATCAGCCAGGCGACAGCAGAATCGTCGCCGACCACGCGGCCAGCGTCGACCTCGGTGCCCTGCAGTTCGAGGTGTCCGATGCTGCCGTGACCGGTGGTGCTCAACGACTCGACCGTCACGCCGGGGTCCGCCGCGGCGACCAGGAAAACCTTGACGCCCGAATCTGTTTCGGCCGGGATCAGGAATGCGTCGGCCACGGGACCGTACGGAACCTGCGTGCGCGACCCGGTGAGCCGGTAGCCACCGTCGCTCGACTGAGCCTGCACCGGACCCTGACCCATCTCGCCGTCGAGCGCGACGGTGAGCACCTTGTCGCCCTTGATCGCGGGCACCGCCCACTCCTGCTGCAGCGCGTCCGGGCCGAACTTGGCCAGCGCGCCGGCGCCCAGCACGACCGATTCGAGGTAGGGCACCGCGGACAACTGCCTGCCGAGTGCGACCAGGATGGCCACCTGTTCGAGCACGCCGAATCCGCCGCCGCCCACCGACTCGGGAGCGGCAGCCGACAGCACGTCGGCCTCGATCAGCTTTCCCCACAGCGATTTGTCGAACCGTTGATCGAGGCCGTCCAGTTCCCGCTGGCGTTCGGGGGTCACGACCGAATCGACGATGGTGCGCACCAGGCCGCCGAGGTCTTCGGACGCTTCGGTTGTCTTGAAGTCCATGGTGAGTCTTCCTATCGATTCACTCGGGGCAGGCCCAACGCGACCATGCCGATGATGTCGCGTTGAATTTCGTTGGTGCCGCCGCCGAAGGTGAGGATCAGGCAGCTGCGGTGCATCCGTTCGATCCGTCCGCGCAGCAGCGCGCCCGGCGAACCGGGACGCAGCGTGGCCGCCGTGCCGAGCACCTCCATCAGCAGGCGATAGGCCTCCGTCGCCAATTCGGTCCCGTACACCTTGGCCGCCGATGCGTCGGCGGGGGAGGGCGCGGCCTCGTCGGAGGACGCCAGTTCCCAGTTGATCAGCTTGAGCACTTCGGCCTTGGCGTGCACCCGGGCCAGGTTGAGCTGCACCCACTCCGAGTCGATCAACCGGTTGCCGTGCACGTCCTTGGTGTTCTGAGCCCACTCGCGAACCCCGTTGAGCGCCAGGAAGATCGGCTGGGCCGATACGAGTGCCACGCGCTCGTGGTTGAGCTGGTTGGTCACCAGCTTCCACCCGGCGTTCTCCTCGCCGACGAGGTTGGTGACCGGCACCCGAACGTCCTGGTAGTAGGTGGCGCTGGTGTCCACCCCCGCCATCGTGTGGACCGGCGTCCAGGAGAACCCCTCGGCCGTGGTGGGGACGATCAGCATCGAGATCCCGCGGTGCTTTTTGGCCTCGGGATTGGTGCGCGCGGCCAGCCACACATAGTCGGCGTAGGCGATCAGGCTCGTCCACATCTTCTGGCCGTTGATCACATAGTCGTCGCCGTCGCGAACCGCGGTGGTGCGCAGCGATGCCAGGTCGGTGCCGGCGCCGGGCTCGGAGTAGCCGATCGAGAAGTGCAGTTCGCCGGCGGCGATCTTGGGCAGGAAGAACTTCTTCTGCTCGTCGCTGCCGAAGTGCATGATCGTCGGCGCGACGCTGTTGATCGTCAGGAACGGCACCGGCACGTTCGCGATCGCGGCCTCGTCGTTGAAGATCAAACCGTCGATGGGCGGGCGCTCCTGGCCGCCGAACTCCTTGGGCCAGGACAGCGTGAGCCAGCCGTCCTTGCCCATCTGCGCGACGGTCTCGCGGTACACATTGCCGCGGCCCATCTCGCCGTCGTTGGATGCCAGCGCCTCGGCGCGCTCGGGCGTCATGAGCTTGGTGAAGTAGGAGCGCAGCTCGCGACGCAGCTCTTCCTGCTCTGGGGTGTAGCCGATCCGCATCGCCTTGTCCTAACTTCTCTAGAGGCACGAAGTGGCATACCGGGAGTCAGCCCCGATTCCCTCCCGGTTGTAACACGTTCTAGTCTTGGGGTCCAGGCCGGTGCCACACTGGGCTCGGAGCAGCTTTGACCGCGAGGAGGTTGTGATGAGGGTGGAAGTGGACCGGGACCGGTGCGAGGGCAACGCCGTTTGCGTGGGAATCGCGCCCGACCTGTTCGATCTCGACGACGACGACTATGCGGTGGTCAAACTCGATCCGGTGCCCGCCGACCAGGAGGATCTGGCCGAGCAGTCCATCGCGGAGTGCCCGCGAGCGGCGCTGCTTCGGCGAGACTAGAGGTATTCATAAATTGACGACGCCCGTGGGCATCCGAGGAGTGGCATGAGTACAGACCCCAACGACCTGTCCGGGCGCGTGGCGGTGGTAACCGGCGCGGCGGCAGGGCTGGGACGCGCGGAGGCCATCGGCCTGGCCCGGGCCGGGGCGACCATCGTCGTGAACGACATCGCCGCCGCGCTCGACAAGTCCGACGTGCTCGACGAGATCTCCGCAGCGGGCGCCAAGGGCGTCGCGGTGGCGGGCGACATCAGCGAGCGCTCGACCGCCGACGAACTGGTCGAAACGGCCGACGGACTCGGAGGCCTCGGCATCGTCGTCAACAACGCCGGCATCACCCGCGACCGCATGCTGTTCAACATGTCCGACGAGGACTGGGATGCGGTGATCGCCGTGCACCTTCGCGGGCACTTCCTGCTGACCCGCAACGCCGCCACGTACTGGCGCGCGAAAGCGAAGGACAACAACGGCCAGGTCTACGGCCGCGTCATCAACACCTCGTCGGAAGCCGGGCTGGTGGGGCCGGTCGGGCAGGCCAACTACGGCGCCGCCAAGGCCGGCATCACCGCGTTGACGCTGTCGATGGCCCGGGCCCTGGAACGCTACGGTGTGCGGGCCAACGCCATCGCGCCCCGTGCCCGCACCGCGATGACCGCGGACGTGTTCGGCGAAGCACCGGAATTGAGCGAAGGCCAGATCGACCCGTTGTCACCCGACCACGTCGTGAACCTGGTGCGCTTCCTGGCCTCCCCGGCAGCCGAAGCGGTCAACGGTCAGCTCTTCATCGTCTACGGTCCTACCGTGACACTGGTGGCAGCGCCGACGGTCGAGGCGCAATTCAGCGCCGAAGCCGATGCCTGGGACCCTTCGAAGCTGTCCGCGACCCTCCAGGAGTACTTTGCTGGACGCGATCCGCAGAAGTGTTTCTCGGCCACCGCGCTGATGAATCAGCAAGACTGACGGTCTCGTTCGTTACGGCCGAGCTCGACTAGAACACGTTCTAGAATGAGCTGCGTCACACTTGCCCTGACCAGCACAAAAATCACATTTGTGACTCCATTTTCGGAGCTTTGACACTCCGAACGTGTTCTAGTTAGTATGATCCGGCTCACTGAGAGCAACGCTGAGCCAAGGGGTGGGAAGTCCGCCGTGACAACGTATTTCACCTCTTCGCCACGAAGACGACGCGCCGAACATCCCTTCCCCCGAGAACGGAGCAAAGGTTGATCAAACAGCTCACGGTCCCGACGCGGGCCGTGGGCGGCTTCTTCGAGATGTCCTTGGAAACGTTCCTCAAGATCTTTCGACGCCCCTTTCAATTCCGTGAGTTCCTCGAGCAAACATGGATGATCGCGAAGGTTTCGCTCGTTCCGACCCTGCTGATTTCGATTCCATTCACAGTGCTGGTCGCGTTCACCCTCAACATCCTGTTGCGAGAGATCGGTGCCGCGGACCTGTCCGGGTCCGGCACCGCGTTCGGCACGGTGACGCAGCTCGGCCCAATCTCGACCGTGCTCGTCATCGCCGGCGCCGGTGCGACGGCAATCTGCGCGGACCTGGGCGCCCGCACCATCCGTGAAGAGATCGACGCGATGCGGGTGCTCGGCATCGATCCCATTCAACGGCTGGTGGTGCCGCGCGTGCTGGCGTCGACCACGGTGGCGCTGCTGCTCAACGGTCTGGTGATCGCGATCGGCCTGGTCGGCGGCTATGTGTTCTCCGTACTACTGCAGGGTGTGAACCCCGGGGCCTTCATCAACGGCCTGACCATCCTCACCGGGCTCGGCGAGTTGGTGATCTCCGAAGTCAAGGCCCTGCTGTTCGGCGTAATGGCGGGACTCGTCGGTTGCTATCGCGGACTCACCGTCAAGGGTGGACCCAAGGGGGTCGGAGAGGCCGTCAACGAGACCGTCATCTATGCCTTCATCTGTCTGTTCGTGATCAACGTACTTATGACCGCAATCGGCGTTCGGGTGCTGGGCTGATGAGCTACGACGTGTCGCTGAGAATGCGGCGGGCGCTCGAACGGGTGCCCAAGGCCGTGGATACCTTTGGCGAGCAGGCGTTGTTCTACGCCGAGTCGGTGCGGTACATGCCGAACGCGGTGCGTCGCTACGGCAAGGAAACGACCCGGTTGATAGCCGAGATGACCCTGGGCACCGGTGCGCTGATCCTGATCGGTGGCACGGTCGGTGTCGCTGCCTTCCTCACGCTGGCGTCCGGCGGCGTCATCGCCGTGCAGGGCTACGAGTCACTGGGCAACATTGGCATCGAGGCGCTCACCGGGTTCCTGTCCGCCTATCTCAACGTGCGCATCGTTGCGCCGATCATCGCCGGTATCGCGCTCGCGGCCACCATAGGCGCAGGTACCACCGCGCAACTGGGCGCAATGCGCATCTCCGAAGAGATCGATGCGGTCGAATCAATGGCCGTGCACTCGGTGTCCTACCTGGTGTCCACCCGCATCGTCGCCGGCCTGATTGCGATAATCCCGCTGTATTCGTTGGCCGTGCTGGCCGCGTTCTTCTCGGCTCGCACCATCACCGTCTACGTCAACGGACAGTCGGGCGGTCTCTACGACCACTACTTCAATACGTTCCTGATACCGAACGATCTGTTGTGGTCTTTCGCTCAGGCGATCGTGATGGCGGTCGCCGTGATGCTCGTCCACACCTACTACGGCTACAACGCTTCGGGCGGACCTGTCGGCGTTGGCGTCGCGGTGGGTAAGGCGGTTCGGACTTCGCTGATCGTCGTCGTCATCATCACCTTGTTCATCTCCTTGGCCGTGTACGGTGCCACCGGCAACTTCAACCTGTCGGGTTAGAGGAGAGAGAAACCATGTCGAGAAAGTCCGCGATCAGGATCGCCGCCGCAGTGCTGGCGGCGATCCTCGTGGCCTTCTCGGTGTTCACCTATCTCTTTTACACCGCGGCGTTCACACCGACCGAGTCTGTGGTGGTCACCTCTCCGCGGGCCGGTTTGGTGATGGATCCCGACGCCAAGGTCAAGTACCGGGGTGTTCAAATCGGCAAGGTCGAAGACATCTCGTACACCGGCGATCAAGCGAAGTTGACGCTCGCGATCAACACGCGCGAGCTGCGCTTTGTCCCCTCGAATGCGCCAGTGCGTATCGCCAGTACCACGGTATTCGGCGCGAAGTCGGTGGAATTCCTTGCCCCCGATCAGCCGTCGGGAACGCCGCTGCGCGCCGGCGCCGTGGTTCAGGCCGAAGCAGTGCAGCTGGAAGCCAACACGCTGTTCCAGACCCTGATAGATGTCCTGAACAAGATCAACCCCATACACCTGAACGCGTCTATGTCGGCGATCGCGGAAGGCCTGCGTGGTCACGGTGACGATTTCGGCTCTACCATAGCGGGTTTGAATCAGTACCTCACCGAACTGAATCCGAAGCTGCCGCAAGTGGAGTCGGTTATCGGGCAGACGGCCACGGTGGCCAACATCTATGGCGATGCCGGCCCCGACCTGGTGACTGTGATCGACAACGTGCCGACCATCAGCGCGACGGTCGTCGATCAGCAGGAGAACCTGAACGCGACGTTGCTTGCGACGATCGGCCTGGCGAACCAGGGCGCCGATACTTTGGAGCCGGGGGCAGACGATTACATCGCTGCGATCCAGCGGCTACGAGCGCCATTGAAGGTGTTGGGAGACTATTCGCCGGAATTCGGCTGCATAATACAAGGAGTTGCGATCGGCAACGAGCGGGGACAGGCCGTCGTCGGTGGCCTCAAACCCGGCGCAATGGTCAGTTCCAGCTTCGTACTGGGCGTGCCGTCGTATACGTATCCGGAGAGCCTGCCGATTGTGAATGCAACGGGTGGTCCGAACTGCCGCGGCCTCCCGAACATCCCCAGCAAGATGTTTGGCGGCTCGTGGTTCAGGTCGCCGTTCTTGGTTACCGACAACGCCTACATCCCGTACGAGCCGTTCACCGAAGTGCAGGTCGACGCTCCGTCCACTTTCCAGTTCCTCTTCAATGGCGCGTTCGCAGAACGGGACGACTTCTGATGGGCCACCGCGGAACCCTGGCCAAGGTCAGCATCTTCGTCGTGGTCATGCTGATGGTTGCCGCAGGTTTGGTCGTGATCTTCGGAGAGTTCCGGTTCGCTTCGACCAACAGCTACCACGCCACGTTCAGCGACGCCTCGCGACTCGAGAGCGGCAGCGACGTGCGGATCTCGGGGGTGCCGGTGGGCACGGTCGAAGGTGTGAAGCTGAATCCCGACAACACCGTCGATGTGGCGTTCACCCTCGACAAGAAGTACCAGATGTATACGTCGACGCGGGCCGTGATCCGCTACGAGAACCTGGTCGGCGACCGCTTCATGGAGATCACCTCGGGCCCGGGCGAACTGCGAAAGTTACCACCGGGCGGTATGGTCTCCATCAACCAGACCCAGCCGGCGTTGGATCTCGACGCCCTGCTCGGTGGCCTGCGCCCGGTAGTCAAGGGCCTCAATGGCGAGCAGGTCAATCAGATCAGCAATGCGATTCTCGAGTTGCTTCAGGGCCAGGGCGGTGCGTTGTCTCAATTGCTCTCGGAGACAGGATCCTTCAGCAAGACCTTGGGTGATCGCTACCAGGTGATCTCTGAGGTCATCCGCAATCTCAACGAGGTGCTCGGCACCGTTGACGAGAAGAGCGTGGAGTTCGATGCCAGCGTGGACGAACTCCAGAAACTCGTCAGCGGACTGGCGGAGGGTCGAGACCCGATCGCCGGAGCGATTCCGCCGCTGGCGTCAGCGGAAACGGACCTCACCGACATGTTGGTCAAGTCGAGACGGCCGCTACAGGGCGTACTCGAGAACCTTCGCCCGCTGGCGACCGAGCTCGACGACCGTAAGGCCGAGGTGAATTCGGTCATCGAACCGCTGGCAGAAAACTACCTGCGACTCAATTCCCTTGGCGCGTACGGCTCGTACTTCAACTACTACATCTGCACGGTGAGGCTTAAATTCAACGGTCCTGCGGGCAGCGACATCTTCCTGCCGATCGGCGGCGTGCCGGATCCATCGAAGGGCAGGTGTTCAGACAATGGATAAGACGTTACGGGCGGGAATCTTCGGAATCGCGGTCGTGGTGTGTGTCTTGCTCGTCGCGTTCGGCTACAGCAACTTGCCGTTCTATCCGCAAGGCAAGTCCTACGAGGCGTTCTTCGCTGACGCCGGTGGAATCTCGCCGGGTAACGACGTCAACGTCTCCGGCATCACGGTGGGCAAGGTGACCGGCGTCGGCCTGGCCGGCGACGTCGCGAAAGTGACGTTCACCGTGGATCGAGACGTCAGGCTGGGGGATCAGACTATGGTGTCGATCCGGACCGACACTGTTCTGGGGGAGCGATCGCTCGGGGTCACTCCGCAAGGCAGCGGATCGGTGACGTCGATTCCGCTGGCCCGCACGACGGTTCCGTACACATTGAATATGGCATTGCAGGATCTCGGCCAGAACTCCGCTTCCCTCGACAAGAACCAGTTGACCCAGGCGCTGCGGGTCCTGACCGACTCATTTCGCGACGCGACACCTGAGCTTCGCCGCACGCTCGACGGGGTGGCGGAGTTGTCGCGCAGCATCAACGCCAACGATGAAGCGCTGGGCCAGCTGTTGGCACGCGCGAAGTCGGTGACCGCGGTGCTTGCCGACCGGGCCGGTCAAGTCAATCAACTCGTCACCGATGGCAATCAGCTCTTCGCCGCGCTCGATGAGCGGCGGGCGGCGCTGAGTAATTTGATCGCCGGCATCGACGACGTGTCCGAGCAGATTTCGGGGTTTGTGGCCGATAACCGCCGCGAGTTCGGTCCGGCGCTGAAGAAGCTGAATTTGGTTCTGGACAACCTACTTGAACGCCGTGAGCACATCAGTGAAGCGATCAAGCGGTTGCCGCCGTACGCCACCGCGCTCGGCGAGTCGGTCGGGTCGGCTTCCGGATTCATGGTCAATCTGCCCAATGCGGTACCGAACAATACGCAGACGGCCCTGCTGCTGGATCTTTACTTTCAGCCGGGCAAGATTCCCGACAGCCTGTCCGACATGCTGAAGGGGTTCATCAACGAGCGCCTGATCATAAGGCCGAAGTCACCGTGACCCGTTGGATGCGTTTCGCCGTCATCAGCGCACTGCTCGTGGCGCTGATCGGTGGCGTGTACGTGCTTTTGCCACGAGTCAGCACCTACACGGTGGACGGCTACTTCGCCTCGGCTGCAGGCGTGTATCCGGGCGACGAGGTCCGCATCGTCGGTGTTCCGATCGGCTCGATCGAATCGATCACGCCGCAGGCCGATGCCGTGAAGATCACCATGCGGGTGAAGGACGGCATCCAACTGCCCGCCGACGCGCGCGCGGTGATCATGGCGCCAAACCTCGTGGCAGCCCGCTTCATTCAACTCACCCCTGTCTACAAGCAGGGCCCGGCAATGGAGGATGGCGGCAGCATCGAGTTGGACCGCACTGCCGTGCCGGTGGAGTGGGATGACGTCAAAACAGAGCTGACCAGGCTCAGCCAGCAGCTCGGACCATCGGCGGGCCAAACTCACGGTCCGTTGAGTGAGTTTGTCAATCAGGCCGCCGACACCTTCGATGGCAATGGCGGCTCGTTCCGACAAGCCTTGCGCGAACTGTCTCAGACTGCAGGACGGCTGGGTGACTCGAGCCCGGACCTGTTCGGCACGGTGAAGAATCTGCAGATTCTGGTTGACGCACTTTCGAACAGCAACGAGCAAATCGTCCAATTCAGTGGCCATTTGGCCTCGGTCTCTCAGGTGTTGGCTGACAGCTCAGTGGGCCTGGACGACACGCTCGGCAGTCTCAACCAGGCCCTTTCGGACGTCCGCGGCTTCCTCAATGAGAACAACGAAGTGCTTATTGGCAGCATCAACAGGCTGGCTGACTTCACCACCATCCTCACAAACCAGACCGACGACGTCGAGCAGATCCTGCACGTCCTTCCGAATGCGATGGCGAATTTCTACAACATCTACAACCCGGCGCAGGGCACCGCGAACGGCCTCCTGGGGCTGCCGGAATTCGCCAACCCGGTGCAGTTCATCTGCGGGAACTTGGACGGCGCCGGAACGCCTGACTACGACAAGCGAGCCGAGATCTGTCGCCAGCGGATGGCTCCGGTGCTGAAGCGCCTGGCGGTCAGCTACCCGCCCTTCATGGCGCATGGAATCAATACGATCACCGCGTACAAGGGGCAGGTCATTTATGACACCCCTGCTACCGAGGCCAAGGCCAAGACCTACATCCCGTATCTGGAGTGGATACCGGCCGACGGGCGATTTCCGCCTCGTGCCGGGAACGAAGGCGACCCCAGTGCGTTGCTCCTGCCCCAGAACCCAGTTCCGGGCCCGCCGCCGCCGGCGCAGCCGTACACGCTTGGTCCGGTGGTACCGCCGCAGGGTCCGGCGCCTGGTCCTCCGCCTCTCGGTCCGGTTCCGGGGGCGCCGGCACCGGCCGCGCCCGGTCCGCTTCCGGCCGAAGCCGCTGTCTCGGGAGGTGGGGGATGACACGCCAGTCACGGGGAATGAAAGCCGGGCGCGCCGCCCGCCGGAGCCTGGCCATCAGTTCGGGTGCGGTACTGCTTGCCGGTTGCTCGTTCGGCGGCTTGAACTCGCTGAACATGCCAGGCACCGCGGGTCACGGTAAAGGCGCATTCTCGATCACTGTGGAAGTTCCCGACGTCGCCACGCTGCCACAGAATTCGCCCGTGATGGTCGACAACGTCACGGTCGGCAGCGTGTCGGGTATCGAAGCCGTTCAGCGGCCGGATGGCACTTTCTACGCGGCGGTGGAACTTTCGCTCGATCAAAACGTCAAGTTGCCGGCCAACTCAACTGTGAAGGTCGCGCAGACATCGCTGTTGGGATCGCAGCACATCGAACTAGCGCCTCCGGTTGGCCAGCCGCCGGTTGGCGAGTTGCGTGACGGGATTGAGATTCCACTGAGCCGGGGCAGCCGTTATCCGACTACAGAGGAAGTGCTGTCGGCGTTGGGTGTGGTGGTCAACAAAGGCAATCTCGGTGCGTTACAGGACATCACACAGGAGGTCTACAACGCGGTCGCCGGCCGTGAAGGCCAGTTCGCCGGTCTGATCCCGCGGCTCGCCGAGCTCGCCGCGTCGTTGAATCGGCAGACCGATGACATCATCGCGGCGGCCGAAGGCCTGAACCGATTCGCCGGAGTCCTCGCGCGTAGCAAAGACAGTCTGGGCCGCGCGCTGGACACCCTCCCAGGAGCGTTGCGGGTGCTCAACGAGAACCGTGCGACCATCGTCGATGCTTTCGCGGCCCTGCAGAGCTTCGGCACCGTCGCGTCGCGCATTCTGGCCGAAACCAAAGAGGATTTCGCCGAGGACATCGTCGATTTGTACGCGGTGATCAAACCGATCAACGACACTCGTGCGGACCTTGTGACCGCTTTGGACAGCTTGGCGACGTTCCCGTTCCCGGGCAAGAACTTGCATAGGGTGGCCAGAGGTGACTACTTCAACATCTACTCAACGTTCGACCTGACAATCCGTCGGCTCGGCGAGACCATGTTCACGACGTCATTTTTCGACCCGAACATGAAGCGCCTCGCGGAAGTCGTCAATCCACCGGAATTCCTTACCGGGGAAATGGCGAACCTGTCAGGCCAGGCCGCAGATCCGTTCAAGATCCCGCCGGGCACCGCGTCGGGTCAGGAGGTGCCGCCGGAGTAATGAGTCGAACTGCGCGAATTCAACTGTGGGTGTTCGCCGTCGTGACCGTGATCTCGGTCGGCGCAATCGCTCTGCTGTATGTACGTATTCCCGCCCGCCTGGGTTTGGGCACATATGACGTCACTGCGAATTTCGTCGCGGGCGGTGGACTGTACGAGAACGCCAACGTCACCTTCCGCGGAGTCCAAGCTGGGCGCGTCGAAGCCGTGCAGCTGACCGACGATGGTGTGTCCGCGCACATGCGGCTCAACAGCGATATCAAGATCCCGGAGAACTCCACGGCCACCGTCAAAAGCGTGTCTGCGGTCGGCGAGCAGTACGTGGATTTCGTTCCGCCCGCAGATCCTTCGACGGAGGTGCTGCGCAATGGTGCGACCATTCCGGAGGAGCGGACGGCGATACCGCAAGATGTGGCCGAGTTGTTGCGTGAGGCCGATCGATTGGTGAGCAGCCTTGACAACACCCGGCTCCAGGACCTCTTGCACGAGACCTTCGAGGCGTTCAACGGCGCCGGGCCCGAACTCGCGCGGTTGATTCAGTCCGCACGGGTGCTGATCGATGACGCCAACGCAGCCTGGCCGCAGACCTCGGCGCTGATCGACCAGGCTGGACCGTTCTTGGAGGCGCAGATACGGAGCGGCGAGGACATCCGGTCCCTGGCCGATGGCCTTGCCCGCCTGACCAACGAAGTCGCCGGAGCCGATACTCAGCTGCGTTCGCTGCTCGCGACTGCGCCCGGAGCGGCCGCAGAAGCCAGCGAAACGTTCTCGGGCATTCGCCCGTCGTTCCCGGTCCTTGCGGCCAACTTGGCCAACTTCGGCCGCGTCGGCGTCATTTACCGCAAGTCGATCGAACAGGCGCTCGTCATTTTTCCCGCGCTGCAGGCGTCCCTGCTGACGATCGGCGGCCAACTTCCCGCTGACGAGGGCGGCAAGCAGGACTTCAAGATCTCGATCAACGATCCGCCGCCTTGCAACACGGGGTTTTTGCCACCGTCGGAGATCCGCACGCCTGGCGACACGACATTGCGCGACCTCCCGACCGACTTGTATTGCAAAGTCGCGCAAAATGATCCGATGGTGGTGCGCGGGGCGCGGAACTACCCGTGCCAGGAGTTCCCCGGCAAGCGCGCGCCGACAATTGAGTTGTGCCGCGATCCGCGCGGCTACGTCCCGATCGGGAACAGCCCATGGCGCGGTCCGCCGGTACCGATCGGCACACCGATGGATGTCATGGAGGACGACACGCCCGAGGACGGACGAAATATCCTGCCGCCCAACAAGTTCCCGTACATACCGCCGGAGAACGATCCGGATCCGGGATATCCCGTCGCGCCGGGTTCGGTGCCGCCCGGGGTACAGACCGGCCCGGGACCGGCGCCGCATCAGCCTTGGCCGTATATCCCCCCACCGAACCAGGGGCCCCCGCCGCCACCGCTTACGGCCTGGATACCGCCGGCGCCCTACCCGAATGCGTGGCCTCCACCAGCCGTCCCGCCGGGGTGGGCGACTAACCCGCCGAACGTGTTTGCGGGGCCCTACGGTACGGTACCGCCGGCCCCCGCACCGCCTCCTGCACCACCGAACCCGCCGCAGGCCAGCGGAGCCGCTTACGGGACCTACGACCAGAACACGGGCGTCTTTGTGGACCCGGCCGGCGGCACCGGGGTCTACGCGCCCGGTGTCGCTGATATGCGGCCACAAGAGAATTGGGTGGATTTGATGCTGTATCCGGAGCACGTGTGATGACGTCCGCACCGACGTCCCCGGGGAAGCCCGTGCGCCGACGCGCTTCTCGACCTGCCGGTCCCGCCAACGGCACGGTGGCTGGGCCCACCGCCGTGCGCGTTCCAACAGCGGATTCCGTCGCTGAGACACATGTTCGCAAGGTCCGTAAAGCTGCGCCCCCGCCACGCCGGCCGCCGCACCGACGCTTGGTCGCAATCGTTGCACTGGTCGGCGCGTTCGTCGCGACCGGTGTACTTGGCGCCGCGGTGGCGGTACTGATCGTCCAGAGACAAGACGCAGAAGAAGCGCAAGCGCGCAACCAGCGGTTCGTCGACACCGCGACGCAGACCGTGGTGAACATGTTCAGCTTCAAGCAGGACACCATCGACGAGAGCGTGGACCGGTTCTACGAGAGCACCAGCGGGCCGTTACGCGACATGTTCAGCCAGAACAACAATGTCGAGAACCTCAAGGCGATTTTCCGGGACACCGGCGGCAGTTCGGAGACTGTGATCAACGGTGCCGCGCTGGAAAGCATTGACGACATCAGCAACACTGCAGCGGTGCTGGTGTCGGCGAGGGTCACTGCCAGTGACATGAACGGGAACAACAGGCCATCGCAACCCTACCGACTTCGCATCATCGTGCAGGAGGCCGATGACGGGCAGATGACAGCCTATGACCTCAACTACCCCAACGGTGGCAACTGATGCGTTTGATTGTGAGCGGCATTGCCGGTCTGGTGGCTGCTGCGTTCGTCAGCCTAGCCGCGCTGGGCGGCGGACTGTACTGGCAGCGGGTGGAGACGCGTGGTGAGCAAGCAGCGCGTAGCGAGCTGGGACCGCTTGCGCAGGAACAAATCCCGACTGTATTCACCTACGACTACAAGACCGTCGAGCGCAACCTCATCGATGCGTACGACCTGCTGACGCCCGGCTACCGCAAGGAGTTCGAAGACAGGGCGAAGTCCGACATAATTCCCCAGGCTCGGGCGCGCGAACTTGTAAGTCAAGCCAACGTGGTCGGCGTCGGCGTGATGGAAGCGCAGCGCGATTCGGCAGCGGTGATGGTTTACATCAACCGGACGGTCTCCGAGAAATCGAACCGTGACGAGCCAATTTATGACGGTGCGCGGCTGCGCGTGGATTATCGGCGCATCGACGGCAAATGGCTCATCGACTACATCACTCCGATTTAGCGTAGGCGGACTGCTTGTCAGGAGATCGCGTCGAGGCCAGCGCGTCGAGGAACGCCCGCGCCCACCGGTCGACGTCGTGTGCGAGCACCTGTCTGCGTAGCGCCCGCATGCGGCGCCTGCCCTCTTCCGGCGCTTGGGTCAGCGCGGCCTCGATGGCATCCTTGACGCCCTCGAGGTGGTGCGGATTGGCGAGGTAGGCCTGGCGCAATTCTGCTGCGGCCCCGGTGAACTCGCTGAGCACCAACGCACCGCCCAGATCGCTGCGACACGCCACGTACTCCTTGGCCACCAGGTTCATCCCGTCACGCAAGGGGGTGACCAGCATGACGTCGGCGGCGACGAAGAACGCGATCAGCTCCTCACGCGGCACCGGACGGTGCAGGTAGTGCACGATGGGATGGCCGACCTCGCCGTACTCACCGTTGATATGGCCGACCTGTCGCTCGATGTCCTCGCGCATCTCGATGTAGCTCTCGACGCGCTCCCGGCTGGGTGTCGCGAGCTGGACGAGCACGGTGTCCTCGCGGTTGGCCCGGTGCTCCTCGAGCAGTTCGGAGAATGCCTTGAGCCGGACGTCGATACCCTTCGTGTAGTCCAGCCGGTCGACGCCCAACAGGATCTTTCGGGGGTTACCCAGCTCGTGGCGAATCTCCCTGGCGCGCTGGCGGATCGAACGCGACTTCGCCTGTTGGTCGAGGGCCGTCGAGTCGATGGAGATCGGGAAGGCGCCCACCTTGACGGTGCGGAAGCCGACGCTCACCTCACCGAACCGCGACCTGACCCCGATGGTGGCACGGGAGGTGTTGGCGCCCACCAATCTTCGTGCCAGGATGAGGAAGTTCTGCGCACCGCCGGGCAGATGAAAGCCGACGAGGTCTGCACCGAGCAAGCCTTCGATGATCTCGGTGCGCCACGGCATCTGCATGAACAACTCGACCGGCGGGAACGGGATGTGCAGAAAGAATCCGATGGTCAAGTCGGGGCGCAGCATGCGCAACATCTTGGGGACCAACTGCAGTTGGTAATCCTGGACCCAGACCGTGGCGCCCTTGGCCGCGTGCTTGGCGGTGGCCTCCGCGAAGCGCCGGTTCACTTCGACGTAGGTATCCCACCACTCGCGGTGATAGATCGGCTTGACGATCACGTCGTGGTAGAGCGGCCACAGCGTCGCGTTGGAGAAGCCTTCGTAGTACCTGGCCACGTCGTCGGCGGACAGCTTGACCGGGCACAGGGTCATGTCGTCCTGCTCGATGGGCTGATCGTCGGCGTCCGGTACACCGGGCCAGCCGATCCACGCACCGCGCCGGCGACGCAGCAACGGCTCAAGGGCCGTGACCAGCCCGCCGGGGCTCCTCTTCCACGTGGTGCTGCCGTCGGGCAGCCGCTCCATGTCGATCGGCAGCCGGTTGGCCACCACCACGAAATCGGCGTTGCCGGAGCCGGCCCGCGGACCGTCCCCTGAACTCACTTACGCCTCGAGTTTCGAGGGCCCAATGCCGAGCATCGAGAGGAACACCCGGCACTCGTCGGCGTCTTTCGCGTACGCGGCGACGACGCGCCGCGCCTGGCGGGCAGTGCTGTCGGCGAGCGGTTCGACGTCGCCGAGCTCGGCGGGATCAGATTTCGCAGGCATACGACAACTGTATGCGAAAGGGCTGCCTCGCCGGTCGGCTAACCCCCTGACTAGGGGCTGTGGCTGAAGACGGGCGGCGGGGGAGCCGTCACCGTCTGCGCCTGGGCCTCTTCGGCCAGGCCGATGCAGCCGCCCTGGTTGTGGCCGATACACGGCACGCCCATGACCTCAGGGACGTCGGGGTTGCCGGCCGGCGTGCTGAACACCGAACCGGAGTTGGGCACCGTGTGGGGCACGCAGTTGCCGGTGAACTGGTCCGGCTCCTCCCCGCCGCTGCAGCCCTGAGCCTGCGGCGCCACCGGGGCGGTCGGTGCTGCGAAGACGGTGACCACCGGAGCCGCGGCGATCGCAACCGCAAAGCCACCGGCAAGGATCAGCCGTTGTACTGGGGACTTCAAGCTCGCCATGGTCACGCTTTCTGTGAGTGATCAACCGTGCCGTCGGCAAGAATTCTATGGAAGCTGCCAGCTTTCTGCACAGCTTCGCAGAGTTCCCTGCCGATTCCGGCTACGGGCTTGCGCTGATGGTCGAGCGCGGTTGCGCGGCCGGTCCGGCCGCTGCTTCGTTCTCGGCCAACCCGATACAGGCTCCGGCATTGTGGCCGATGCAGGGGATGCCCTGAATCTCCGGAACATCGGGATTCGCCGCGGTGACTTGGAAGAGGGGCGGCGAGGTCGGGACCATGAAGGGGACACAGGTCATGGTGAACTGGTCGGGCTCCTCGCCCCCCTGACAGCCCTGCGCCACCGCAGCGCTCGGTTCCGACGCCAAGTGCAGGCCGGCAAACGGTGCGGCCGCCGCTGCGGCAACGAAAACGCCGGTGAGAACCAGTCGCCGGAGCGGAGCCGAATATTTCGCCATTCCGCGATTCTAGGAGCCGACCGTCGATTCGTGCACTCGATACGCCGATGGCGCCGCGCTTACGGGCTCGAGCTGACCGAGGTATGCGGCTGCACGAGGGGTGTCTGGGCCTGCTGCTCTTCGGCCAGACCGATGCACTGTCCTGATTGTCGGCCGCCGCAGGGAATTCCGTCGATCGCGGGCAGGTCGGGATTTCCGGGAATCGTCGAGAACGGCGAGGACGAATTCGGTACGCACGCGGTGGTGTAGAGGTCTTCGGATTCTCCGGCGGCGCAGGCGACATGGGAGGTGTCGGGGGCGGCGGGCGCGGTGATCGTGGCGACGAGCGGCGCGGCCAGGGCCACCGCGGCGAATCCGCCGGCTGTCGCGAGCCGGATGGCAGTGGGCAGTTCGATCGCCATTTGTCTCTCCTTTTTGTTAGCTATACGCCGCAGTGAGGCGATCCGGAGCGGTGCGCCGATTGGCGCCAATCGTAGTACCGGTAACGGGATTACGCTCGGTCTATTGCGGCGGGGAGCCATATCTGTGAGTCCACTGTCCGATAGCTGTGGCACCGCTGAGTGAGCGTTGCGACGGGCACCGTAATGTGCAGGTGGTCGAACAACGCAAGCGAGGTGATCCGTGATGGCGAGCCCTGATCTGACGAGCGCCGGCGCCGGAGGCGGTGCGGCGCAACAGGTGACCTATGAAACCCTCGACGACGGTCAGATCGCGCGCATCTGGCTCAACCGCCCGGATGCGCAGAATGCGCAGTCCCGCACGCTGTTGGTGCAGTTGGACGAGGCGTTCGGCCGCGCCGAAGCCGACGACCGTGTGCGGGTGGTGATCCTCGCAGCGCGCGGCAAGAACTTCTCGGCCGGACACGATCTGGGATCAGAGGAGGCGATGCTGGAGCGTGCGCCCGGCGCGGCGCAGCATCCGACGTTCCAATCGCACGGCGCCACCGTGCCGGCCATCGCCGAGCGGACGTACCTTCAGGAGTGGCACTTCTTCTTCGAGAACACCCGCCGATGGCGAGACCTGCGCAAGATCACGATCGCGCAGGTGCAGGGCAACGCGATCTCGGCCGGCCTCATGCTCGTCTGGGCGTGCGATCTGATCGTCGCGGCCGACGATGCGAAGTTCTCCGACGTAGTCGGTGTCAGGATGGGAATGCCGGGTGTGGAGTATTACGCGCACCCATGGGAATTCGGCGCCCGCAAGGCGAAAGAGCTTCTGCTGACCGGTGATTCGATCGACGCCGACGAAGCGTACCGGCTCGGCATGGTGTCGAAGATCTTTCCGCGCAACGAACTCGAGGACAAGACGCTCGAGTTCGCCCGCCGTATCGCCGAGCGGCCGACGATGGCAGCGCTGCTCATCAAGGATTCGGTCAACGCCGCCTCGGACGCGATGGGCTTCACCGAGGCGTTACGCCATGCGTTCCACATCCACGAACTCGGGCATGCGCATTGGGCGGCGCACAACGAGAATCGCTATCCGGTCGGGCTTCCGCCGAACGTGCCGGACTGGCGCACCCTCGGCGCGCCGAAGCCCGCCCGCCGCGACGAGCCGTGACGTATAACTGGAACCTGTTCTAGCTACGGCGAAGGGGTCTGCGGTGGAGTTGTCCTTGACGGGTCGCACGGTTTTGGTCACAGGCGGCGGCAGTGGCATCGGCAAGGGTGTGGCGGCCGCGGTGGTCGCCGCGGGCGGTAACGCGATGCTCGTCGGCCGCAACGCCGACAAGTTGTCCGCAGCGGCCGACGAGATCAAGGCGCAGGGAGGCCCCGGCTCGGTGCTCTACGAGCCGGCCGATGTGACGAACGAGGACGAGGTGGTCCGCGTCGTGGAGGCCACGACGGCATGGACCGGTCGGCTCTACGGCGTCGTGCACTGTGCGGGCGGGAGCGAGACGATCGGACCGATCACGCAGATCGACTCCGAGCTGTGGCGGCGCACCGTCGATCTCAACATCAACGGCACCATGTACGTGCTCAAGCATTCGGCGCGCGAGATGGTGCGCGGCGGCGGCGGATCCTTCATCGGCATCTCGTCGATCGCAGCGAGCAACACCCACCGCTGGTTCGGCGCGTACGGCGTGTCCAAGGCGGGCATCGACCATCTGATGCAGCTCGCCGCCGACGAGCTCGGCCCCTCCTGGGTCCGGGTGAACTGCATCCGGCCCGGCCTGATCCGCACCGAACTCGTCGCCCCGGTACTCGAATCTCCGGAGTTGAGCGGCGACTACGCGGCGTGCACGCCGTTGCCGCGGGCGGGTGAGGTCGAGGACATCGCCAACGCCTCGCTCTTCCTGCTCAGCGACGCGGCGAGTTTCATCACCGGCCAGGTCATCAACGTCGACGGCGGCCAGCTGGTGCGTCGCGGCCCGGACTACTCGTCGATGCTCGAGCCGCTGTTCGGCGCCGAGGGTCTGCGGGGGGTTGTCGCCAACTAAGCACCCGCGCTCTGTAGGGCGCGCGGTAACGTCGGCCCGTGGTCACCTTGGACCGGCTGGTCAACGTGCTCGGCAGTTACGGCGTGCGCCTGCGCTTCTGCCCGGTGCCCCGCTCCACGGAGTTGGGCAGCGTGGTGATGCACGAGGTCATCGACGGCCGCACGGTCACCGGCGACGTCTTGCTGGCGATCGGCGCGCGAACGGTCAACGAGGCGCTGCGGTGGGCGGTTTCGGCGCGCGCCGTGGTCGTACTTCTTCGCGACGGCGACCATGACACCACGTTCGCGGGGATGGTCGAAGGCGTCGCGGTGATGGTCGTCGATCCGGCGGTGCCGTGGAGTGAACTCGCCGCGATCGTCTACGGGTTGGTGCTGGAGGGCCGCGAAACCGAATCCGGCCGGGGCCCAACGGATTTGTTCGCGCTCGCCGACAGTCTGGCCGAATCGGTGGGTGGTGCGGTGACCATCGAGGACCCGTTGTCGCGCGTGTTGGCGTATTCGACGATGCAGGAGAACGCCGACCGGGCCCGCGTTGCGACGATCATGAACCGGCAGGCGCCGGAATGGTTGCGCGAGTTCTTCGATTCCCGAGGCGTGTCCACGCATCTCGCATCGTCCGACGAGCCGATGTTCGTCGAGGCGGACGGCGACCACGGCGTGTCCGGCCGCATGGTCGTCGCCGTGCGCTCCGGCCGCGAACTGATGGGGTCGGTGTGGGTTTCGACCCCGAAGCCGTTGGTGGAGCCCGTACGCACGGCGCTGGCCGACGGCGCGAGGACCGTGGCGCTGCATTTGTTGCGGTCGCGTGCCAGTGCCGATCTCGAGCGTCAGGTCGAATCCGACCTGGTGCTGCGGCTACTCGACGGCAGCGCGGACGCCGCGGCGTCGGCGAGCAGGCTGGGGTTGTCGCAAGGTCCGGTGCGGGTCATCGCCGTGCAGGCGTCGATCGGCGCCGAACGTGACGCGGCGCTGTTGTTGGCCTTCGAGCGGGCGACCGCCGGCTTCGGCTGGTCGCGACCGGGCCGAAGCGCGCTGGCGGGCAACACGGTCTACACCCTGCTTCCCGGCGAGCAGGTTGCCGCCGCCCGCAAGTGGGTCGCCGGTTTACGGGCGGCCCTGCCCGACCGGGTCACAGTGGTGGCCGGTATCAGCAAGCCGGCCGTCGCCGTCGATCTGCCCGCGGCGCGGCAGGAGGCCGACGAGTGTCTGGCGCTGCACGAGGTCGGCCCGCTGGATGCCGTCCCGCCCGCCTACGACGAGTCGTGGCACGAGATCCTGCTGCAGCGCCTGCGCACCGCCGCCCGCTCGGGACGCACCCCGGACCGCGGGCCCGTCGCCGAATTGCGACGTCACGACCAGAGCCATGACACGGAGTACGTCTCGACGTTGAGGGCCTACCTGGAGGCGCTGGGTGATCCCGCCGGGGCGGGACACCGCCTGGGCGTACACGAGAACACCGTGCGGTACCGCCTACGCAAGATGGGCGAGATCACCGAGCTGCCGCTCGACGACGCCCGCAAGCGAATGGCCATGATGATCGAACTGGCCGCGACCGACGCCTAGGCCGTTCGGGTCTTTGTCGGATCGCCACAACGGCACCGTGGGGGATTGTCCCGCCGCGGCAACCCCGATCGTGCTCACTCCTCCCACGATGGAGACAACGAACTTTCGAGAAAATCTCGAACTCAGCGACGGAGGTATTCCCCATGGTCGGCGGCGAGCGGATTGACGGTGGGCCGCGGTCTGCGATCGTGGTCGGCGCCGGCATCGTCGGCCTGTCCACGGCGTGGTTCCTGCAGGAGCGCGGTGTCGACGTCACCGTCGTCGACCGCAGTGGCGTGGCTTCCGGGGCGTCCTGGGGCAACGCCGGCTGGGTGTCTCCGGCGTTGACGATTCCGCTGAACTCGCCGAAGACGCTGCGCTACGGCCTGCGCTCGCTGCGCGACCAGAACGCGCCCCTGCACATCCCGTGGAGCGTCGACGGCGCGCTGTGGCTGTTTCTGACCCAATTCGCCGCCAACTGCCGCACGACGGCGTGGAATCGCGCGGTCGAGGCCAATGTGCCGTTGAACCAGGAGTGCATCGAGGCCTTCGACGTGCTCATCGCGAACGGCGTCGACGCCCCGGTGACGGACGCCCCGATCACCGCGCTGTTCCGCAGCACCGACGACGCCGAGCAGATGATGCGCGAACTGCGTGTCCTCGAGCGGGCCGGCCAGGACCTGTTCGTGACGGGGCTGTCCGGAGAGGCGCTGCGTGAACAGGTGCCGCTGGCGTCGCATGCGGTGACCGCGGGCATCAACATCAACAACCAGCGGTTCGTCGACCCGGGTCGGTTCGTGCAGGCACTGGGTCGCGCGGTCGAGGAGCGCGGGGCGACGATCTTGACGCTCGATGTTCGCGGCGTGTTCAGCACCGGCAACGGCGTGGTGGTCCAGCCTCACAGCGGCAAACATCTGAGCGCGGACACGGCCGTGATTGCCACCGGCGCGTGGATGTCGCGGCTGACCGGCCACCGATTGCGCGTCCCGGTGGAGTCGGGCCGCGGCTACTCCTTCACGGTCCCCGTGGACCGCCCCATACCCGGGCCCATCTACCTGCCGGACATCCGCGTCGCGTGCACGCCGTACCGCGGCGCGTTGCGTGTGGCGGGCACGATGGAATTCCGCGACCCCCACGAACCCGTGATCCCCGAACGGGTGGGCGCGATCGTCGCATCGGCGAGCAAGCTGCTCGACGGCGTCCGCTGGGCGGAGCGCAGCGACATCTGGGTCGGCGCGCGGCCGATGACGCCCGACGGCCGCCCGCTCATCGGCGAGATGTCGCGAAACGTCTACGTGGCCGGCGGTCACGGCATGTGGGGCCTGGCGCACGGCCCGGTGACGGGCCGGCTCCTCGCCGAACAGATCAGCACGGGCAAGCAGCCCGAGGCGTTGCGGCCCTTCGATCCGCTCCGCCGCGCGATCGCCTAGACCCAGACCGACGGCTTTCCCACTTCTGCCCTTGCGGGCACTGCGAGTCGTCAGGGGCGGCGCTACCGACAGCCCACGGCCCGCCCCTGACGGCAACCCCTTCGAGAAAGGACGACACATGACGAGCACCGACCGCATCTGGATGACGCGACGTGCCTATATCCGACTGCAGGCCGAATTGGCGGCCCTCCGAGCCCGACTCCGGCTGGAGGTACCCGACGACGCCGTGGACTTCGACGCCAACCGGGCCGCTGCCGAGCGGGTGCGGACGACGCAGATCCGCCGGATCGAGCACCTGCTCGCGAACGCCGTCGTCGGCGAGGATCCGCCGGACGACGGGGTGGCCGAGCCGGGCATGGTCGTGACCGTCCGCTACGACGACATCGGTGAGACCGAGACGTTCCTGCTCGGCATCCGCGGTACCGAACCCGCCGAGATCGAGGTCTATTCGCCGTCGTCGCCGCTGGGCGTCGCGATCCTCGGCGCACGACCGGGGGAACGGCGGATGTACACCGCCCCCACCGGCAAGGAGCTGCGAGTGACGCTCCTAGCGGCGAGACCCTACGGGGCCGCCATCGATTCGGCGGCCGGCCGACTCCCAGCCTGATTACAGGGAAGGACCGAACATGACCAGTTCGCAACGGATTTGGATTTCGCGGGCCGCCTACGAGCGGCTGCAACAAGAACTCGCCACCCTGCGTGAACTCTGCGCGAACGCCGCGGGCGAGGACGAGGCGGACGAGAACGCGACCGCGATAAAGCGCGCGCGGCAGGCGCGAATCCAGCAGATTCACGAGATGCTGATCAACGCCGTCGTGGGGGAGGACCCACCCGACGACGGGATCGCCGAGCCGGGCATGGTCGTCACCGTCCGCTATGACGACACCGGGGAGATCGAGACGTTTCTGCTCGGCGTGCGCAGCGCCGAGCACGGCGATATGGAGGTCTACTCGACCCAGTCGCCGCTAGGGGCGGCCATCCTCGGCGCCAAGCCGGGTGAGCAGCGGGCCTTCAAGCTCCCGAGCGGCGGTGACCTGTCGGTCACGATGCTGACCGCGGTGCCGCATGGCATGCACAGCGGTGATGCGGAGCCGGTGAACGCGGCCGGCTGATCCGGCCGGCCGCACGGCTTCGCGCAATGGCTTTCGGCGTGGGCGCGGGCTACCTACTATTGAGGTCACGACGACCCCTCGCTGAAGGGAGGGTTTCGAAGTGACCGCCGAAGTGACCTCGGTGCCGAAGCTGGAGGCACGCCGCCCGTTCCCCGCCCGGATGGGTCCGCGAGGCAACCTGGTCTACAAGCTCATCACCACGACCGATCACAAGCTGATCGGCATCATGTACGTGGTCACCTGCTTCGTGTTCTTCTTCATCGGCGGGCTGATGGCGCTGTTCATCAGGGGCGAACTGGCGATGCCGGGGCTGCAGTTCCTCTCCAACGAGCAGTACAACCAGCTGTTCACCATGCACGGCACGATCATGTTGCTGTTCTATGCGACGCCGATCGTGTTCGGGTTCGCCAACCTGGTGCTGCCGCTGCACATCGGCGCGCCCGACGTCGCGTTCCCGCGGCTCAATGCGTTCTCGTACTGGTTGTTCCTGTTCGGGGGGCTCATCGCGATCGCTGGATTCATCACCCCGGGCGGCGCCGCCGACTTCGGCTGGACCGCCTACGCGCCGCTGAGCAACGCGATCCATTCCCCCGGCGCCGGCGGTGACCTGTGGATCATGGGCTTGGCCGTCGCCGGCCTTGGCACCATCCTGGGCGGCGTCAACATGATCACGACCGTGGTGTGCATGCGCGCCCCCGGTATGACGATGTTCCGGATGCCGATCTTCACCTGGAACATCCTGGTGACGTCGATCCTCGT
>NZ_LZSQ01000052.1 GCF_001665535.1 Mycobacterium sp. 852002-51961_SCH5331710 | reverse complement strand
CCACCGCGGCCACACCGCACTCAAAGGTCAACCACCGGCCAGCCGTGTACCTAACCTGTCAGGTCAGAACAGCTAGCGCGCGCCGTCCGGCGTGCGGACCGGCGTCAGCCCGCCCGCGCGGTACGCCCGCCCACCAGGAAGCCGCCGACGAGCACGACGAGGCCCACGATCGCGACGGGAATCGCCCAGGTGCGGCGGTCGCCGACCGCCGAATGGCACTGCGCGACGTAGTCCGGCGGATCCTCGGTCAGCTCGTCGATGATCGGCAGGTTCTTCAGTTGATTCGGGTCATTGGCATTGGCCTGGCTGGCCGCGGAGTCATCGGCGGCGATGGCATTGCCGCACGAGATCTTCTGCCCGTCTGGTCCGGCGATCGACACCGGAACCAGTAGAGCGATGACCCCGACGAGAAGGACCACCGCACCGACCAGCACAATCACACGTCGCAAATTCATGATCGGTTTGATGCCCCGATAGGCCGGGCACCAAACCTCGCAACGGCCACCGCCAAGCCCGTCACGCAGGCTCACGTTCCATATGTTGTGCTTGTCCGATGTGCGCGCCATGGCCGGAGAGGAGCGAAACGCTTTGGTAGGCCAGTCGTGCTAGATCAAGGGCTCGTCGTCTTCTTGGCCCTGCTCGCCGCGGGCTTCTTGGCGATCGGCATCGTGGTTCGTCAGCGCGCGACCATGGACGTTCCCGAAGAGCAGGGCGTCAGCACCGTGATGGTGATGACCCTGCTGCGCAGGCCGCTGTGGTGGGCCGGCACCGCGGCGGCACTAGCGGGCTACGGCTTCCAGGCCCTCGCACTGGTCAAGGGTTCGTTGCTGCTGGTTCAGCCCATCCTCGTCTCCGCTCTCCTGTTCGCCCTTCCGCTGAGCGCCCGCCTCGCCAACCGCCGGGTCACCCGCGCCGAGTGGATGTGGGCGCTGCTGCTCACCGCCGCGCTGGCGGTGTTCGTCGTGCTGGCCAAGACCCAACCGGGCGACTACGAGGCGTCGGTTCCGCTGTCGGCGCTCGTCGCGGTCGTCTGCACGATCGCGGTGACGGTCTGCGTGATCCTGGCCGTCCGCGGTGGCGGATGGAAACGCGCCGTACTGCTCGCCGTCGCGGTCGGCCTGCTGTTCGGAGTCGTCGCGCTGCTGACGAAGATCGTCATGTTCCTACTCGCGAACGGCGGCGTCGGCGAGGTGCTGACCACCCCGGCGCTGTACCTGCTCCTCATCCTCGGTGTCCTCGCGGTGTTCCTGCAGCAGTCCGCATTCCACGCCGGATCCCTGCAGACGTCGGTGCCGACCATGCTGGTGCTCGAACCCGTCGTCGCGGTCATCCTGGGCGCGGTGGTCCTCGGCGAGCACATGACCGTCGGCGGCGTGAAGGCCATCGCGATCACGGCCGCCGTCGTCGCGATGGCGGCCGCCACGGTCGCACTCGGCCGTGACGAGGGCGCGCTCGAAGAGCGACTCGAGGCCGAGGCCGCAGCGGTGCTCAAGCGCGGCGCCTGAACCCGCGCCGCGAACCCGCTAAGACCCCTCGGACCCCCGCTTGTCCCGAGCCATCGCCGTCCACAGCAGTCCCGCGGCGTCGCGTGCCGCCTGATGCGGGGCGATCGGTTCGGCGATCCCCGGCTGCTGGGCCGGCGAACCGCTGATGTGCTCCAGCAGCGCCACCGCCAGTTCGCGAAGCTTGACGTTGAATTCCTGGCTGGCCCGGCGCAACATGCTCCACGCCTGTTCGGCGTCGCACCCGACCAAACCCATCAACGCGCCCTTGGCCTGTTCGATGGCGCCGCGCGACTGCAGCGCGGCCAGCAGATCCTCGAACGCGGCCTCGTTCTGCGCCGCGGTCGTGACCAGAGCGGCCGAGACGAGTTGCTCGTAGGCGATCAGCGTGGTCACCGTGGCGGCGGATGCGGGCTCGGACAGCGTGCAGGACAACACGATCGCGGCGTCGTCGCGCCAGAACCCCGGGACCGCCGCCGCCCCGTGAACCGCCTTCAAGTCGGCGGCGATCCCGCTCGCGCACTCCGACGTCGCGTCGAAGGCCAGGTCGGGCCAGCGTTCGTCCGTCCACAGGTCGAGGCTCAACACCGGCACCTGGTGGGTCAGTGCGTCGGCGACCGGGCCGCCAAGGCCAGACAGCTGCGCGGCGACCATCTCCTCCTCGATGCCGAGCGCCGCGAGCGTGGAGGGATCCTCGTTGAACCGCTTGTCGTGCACGGTGGCCGCCACTCCCAGAACATTCGGTGTATCGGCCTGCAACCGTTCGAGAATCCTGTGCAACAGCGTGATCAGCTCCGGGTGTTGGCGGGGCTGAAAGCTCGGTGCCGGCACGACAATCCGCTCAGTCGACGACGGTGACCGTCGCGACCTTGTCGAGGCCGGAGATGCCGAGCAGCGTGGTGATGGGGCCCTCCACGGGCACGACGAGGTCGAGCTTGGCGTTCGCCGCGACGGAGAACAGCTCACGAAGGGCTGCGCTGTCGCAGTACGTCACGCCGGTGAGGTCGACGGTGATCGAGGAGTTGTCCGCCGCCGCGCGCGCCAATGCCGCGCTGAACTCGTCGACGTTCGCCAGGTCGATCTCGCCGACGGCGGTGACGACCGGAGAAACTCCGTTGCTTCCGGGCTCGAACCGGAACTGGTTGCGGGTCACCACTTTCCGGCCCCCACCGGCAATAACGTGCAGCAGTGGACGGCAGTGTGAGCGAATCCGTTCACAGAACCTCCCGAAGTCTTAGGGGCCCCACCGCCCCCGTGCATGCCACACAGTCCGCATCGCTGCCTCTTCCTGACAGACGTTCTTTATCAATATTTGTAATACCACGATGACGCCGTCGAGGCAGGTAGAGCTGGTTCAAACGCGAATCTCCGGTAACTGAAACGTCATATCTACGGTAGTGCCGGCCGAGGTCCCGTCGAGATCCACCTGGTCGCTGACGGCGCGCATCAACAGCAGGCCGCGGCCGCGGGTCCCGGGATCGGGAGGCGGCGCCTTCCACGACCCGAAGTCGATGACGCGCACGTGGATTGCGGCGTCGTGGATTTCCGCTTCGACGCGCATGCGCCCGGGCTCACGTCCGCGGTACGCGTGCTCGACGCAGTTCGAGCACGCCTCGTTGACGACGAGGATGAGATCCGACACCGCCGATTCGGAGGCGCCGTTGGCCGCGAGCCAGGCCGCGAGCCGGTGCCGAACCTCGGTCAGCTTCCGTGCCGTGGCCGTGTCGTCGATGACGAGGGAGGCCCTCGGGGTCCGGTAGATCACGATCGCCACGTCGTCGTCGTATCCACTGTCGGGGGCGAGCCTGCCCAACACCGCGTCGGCGACGTCCTCGATCGGCAGGTTCGCGGTATCGGCCAACACGGCGGACATCCGGGCGATCTGATTGTCGATCGGCCGGTCGCGGCGTTCGACCAAGCCGTCGGTGTAGAGCATCAGTGTCGAACCCGGAAACAACGGATGCGACGTCTGCGGCCGAGGCGCAGGATGCCGGACCGCGAGCGGGACCGAACAAGCCTTGTCGAGCAGTTGCGGCGGTGCGGCGTCGGACACCAGCACCGGAGGCACGTGCCCGGCGCTGCTGTACTCCACGGTCGCGGCCACCGTGTCGACGATTGCGACGAACACGGTGGTGCAGTACGCGTCCGGAATGAACTCCGCGACCGAGTCGAGGTGTTCGAGCACCGCCGACGGTTGCGCCCCGGTCAGCAGCAGCGCGCGCGTCGACGCACGCAACTGCCCCATCACGGCGGCGGCCGACAGCCCGCGGCCGACACAGTCCCCGACCACGATCGCGATCCGGCCGTCGCCGACGGGAAGCACGTCGTAGAAATCGCCGCCGATCTCCAACGGATGCACGGCCGGCTCGTAGCGCACGGCGAACCCCGGCGGCAGGTCCATCGGCGCCAGCAGCGACCGCTGCAGCGTCAGCGACGTCTCCCTGGCGCTCTCGAACTGCCGGACATGCTGCATGGCCGAACTGAGGTGACCGACGAGCGCCGAAACCAGCCGTCGGTCCTCGGCGCTGACGACGCGCGGAATGCGGTGCTCGAGGCAGAGCACCACGTCGCGCGCACCGGAGAGGACCGCGACGAACCCGCGCGTGGTGCCCGCGCTTGGGGCCGCGCCGACCGGTGTCACGGTCAGCGGGATCCACGTGCGGGCGTCCTCGAAGGTGCGGCGCCAGTCCTCGTCGAGGTCCCGCCACGAGCTGACCCCCGGTTCGCCGGCGACCCGCACCGTGGGCTCCTCGCCGTCGGCCTTCGGCCACGTGACCGCGATCAGCCGCTGGGCGTCCAGCGGTATGCGGCATTGCGCGAGCGTTATCGCCAGCACCTCGTCGACGTTCTTGGCAACGCTCACGGCCGTCGCCAACCGTGCCATCGCCCGGTCGCGTTCCGCGGCGGCGCGCGGTGCGGTGACGTCCCGGATGGTGCCCACGTAGAGACCGCGCCGCGAGTGGTGATCCGGTACGGCGTTGACGCTGATCGCGACCCACCGCACCCGCCCGTCGCGGTGCCGGATCCTGGTCTCGGCGATCAGGCTGCCGTCGCGGACCAGCGCGGCCCTGCGCTCGTCCGCGGCCAATGCGTCGACCGCCCAGGGGTGGGGCATCGGATACGGCAGGCCCCCTTGCCCGTATCCGGTGATCTCTTCGAAGGCGTCGTTGATCTCGACCACACAGCCGGTGGCATCGGTGACGAAGAAGCCTTCTTGCAGCGAATTGACCAAAGCGCTGCGGAAAACGTCGCGATCGGCGAGATCGTCGGCGCGCGCTCGTTCTCGTTCGTAGCGTTGGTAGAAGTCCACGGGGTCGGTCATGTTCGAGGCAGTCGGCCCTCCCAGCGTCGCGCTCACAATGGAATCGCCGAGCGCACAAGTCTTCCTCGACATTAGCCTGCGTCGAGCACCATGATCCGCCGAAGCACTGATCTACCGCAGGAGGCGAGGGGTTAAGCTCGCCCCATTGCCGTCGTAGTGGCGGCGCCGACCGGAGGACCCACCGTTGTCACGTAATGACCCGATAACCACGTCGATCTCGCACGACGACGGAATCGCTGTGTTGACGGTCGGCGGTGACGTCGACCTCGCCACTGTGCCGGCGTTTCAGGCAGCGATCACCGAGGCGCTGACGCAGGAGCCCTCTGCGCTGGTCGTCGATCTGCTGGCGGTGGACTTCCTCGCATCCGCGGGACTGCAGGCGCTGGTCGCGACGCACGAGACCGTCAGCAAGTCCGCCCGCTTCGCCGTCGTGGCCGACGGGCCCGCGACCAGCAGGCCGATCCAGCTGACCGGGCTCGACCAGGTGTTCTCGCTCTACCCGACGCTGGCTGAGGCGCTGGGCGCGCTGAAGTCCAACTCCTAGCGCAGCCGCAGGCTTCTAGCTGCGGATTCGAACCGAGCGACGGTCCCGGACTTCGGATAGAGTTCCCGAGGTCGGGGGTGATCTTGAAATGTCCCGGCGCAGGTCGGGACAGTGAGGACTCACGTCATGGGCTCAGCTCGGTTCGGTCGTCGGCTCGCAGCCGTCGCGGGCGGCGCCGCCGCGATTGCGATGGTCATGTTCAGCGCCTCCTGCTCTAGCGAGGAGAAGGTGCCCGAGGAGACCACCACGACGACGACGACAACGACGACCACGGAGCCAGCCGCGCCGGCCCCGCCGGTCGAGTCGACGGACAAGGCGCCGCGTATCTCTCCCGGACCCAATCCGTTCTCGCCGTCCGTGCTCGCCCCGCCCGCACCGACGGCGGTCCCGGACCACCGCTAACGGCTCCACCGGGCCGGGCTGGGAAATACGCTGGCGTCCGTGGGAGCGCGGCATCTCGGCCTGCTGGTGCTGATCGCGGCGGGCGTATTCGTCCTCGTCTCCGATCTGCGCCCCGCATCCGCGCGATACGGCGGCGGGGTCATCGCCGGCCCGTACTCCTACCTGTTGGCGAGTTCGGCCGACCTCGGGCCCTCCCGCGACGACGGGGTCCAGCTGACGATGGCGCTGCGCGACGAAGGTCGGCCGGCCAACGTGTTCGCCTGGGCAGGCGACCGCGGCCTCTCCGTCCGCTGGCGGCCGGGACATCGGTGGGCCGTGGTGGAAGGGTCCGCGGCATCCGTCGCCGAGGCGTTCGACGTCGAGGTGCGCGACTACCGCGGGCGCCGCGGCCAGGTCTTCTACGCGTCTCCGCAGCAGCCGGGCGTCCCGGATGTGCTGCGCGACGAGGTTTCTCAGGTCGGTCGGATCCTCGGGTACATCCCGCACCACACGTCGCACACTCCGACGCTGCCCCTCGACGTACCGGACAAAGGGCTGACGCCGCAGGCGTTGCTGACCACCTACAACGCCGCGCCGCTGGCCGCCGACGGCTACACCGGCAAGGGCACCACGATCGTGTTCTTCGCGTTCGACGGGTTCGCGCAGGACGATCTCGACACCTTCGCCGACACCTACGACCTGCCCCGCTTCACCCCCGAGGTGGTCGGTGAACTCGACGAGCCGCGCGGAGAAACCACGATGGACCTGCAGGTGGCGCACGCCGTCGCACCCGATGCGCGCAAGGTCGTGGTCAGCGCCATGCCGACCATCACCGCCGACGGAGCCTTCGAGCGGATCGGCCAGTTGCTCGAGGACACCGACCGGCGCTTCCCCGGCGCGGTGTGGAGCTTCTCGATCGGCTGGGGCTGTGACCGGCTGATCACCGCGGCCGACCTCGCCCCGGTGCGGTCGGCGCTCGCGACGGCGCAGTCGCACGGCACGTCGGCGTTCAACGCCAGCGGCGACCTCGCCGGCCTCGAATGCAAGGGCGGCGACGACTGGTCCTCGCCGCCGGGTGAGAACGACATCGGACTGGACTCGATCGCCTCACTCCCGGAGATGACCGACGTCGGCGGCACCACCCTGTCGACGGACGGCCAAGGCCGGTGGCTGTCCGAGCAGGCGTGGTTCGACGTTCCGCTGACGGTCGGCACCGGGGGCGGCGTCTCGGCGGTGTTCGACCGCCCGGACTGGCAGCGCGCCGTGCTGCCCGACCGCGACACCGACCGGCGGCTGACCCCTGACGTGGCGGCGGTGGCCGACCCGTTCACCGGTGTGCGGATCGTATTTGCGCAGACGCCGTTGGTCGGCGGCGGCACCTCGCAGGCGGCGCCGATCTGGGCGGGCCTGGCCGCGGTGATGAACCAGTACCTGCTCGCCAACGGTGGACGCGCGCTCGGCGACCTGAACCCGCTGCTGTACCGCATCGCGCAGGGCGCCCCGCTGCCCGCCTTCCGCGATGTGACGCTCGGCGGCAACGTCGTCGCCGACGCCACGCCCGGCTACGACCTCGTGACGGGGCTCGGCACGCCCGATGTCGACAACCTTGTGCGCAACATCCTCATCCTGCAGGAGGCGGCCGCATGAGCACGGGTGACGACGACAGCGTCCCGACCGTCGAGTGCCGGGTCTGCAAGGTCGACGTGCCCGCGGGAGAATACTGCGGGCTGTGCGGCTGTCATCTGACACCGCGGCCGCGGGAGGGCCCGGATTGGTTGCGGCCGCGCGATTTCAGCGCCGCGCCCGACGAACACCTGTTGCAGCTGGCGGTCGCGAGTTCGCTGTTCCCGCATCTGCCGCAGCGCTCGCGCTCGGCATTCCGGATCGGCCTGCTCGTTCTGGTCGCGGCGCTGGTCGCCTTCACACTTCTGCGGCTACCCGCCGCGCTCGTGACCGTCGCCGCGCTGGGGTTGCCGCTGCTGTTCGTGCTGTACCTGCGCGAGTCAGATGCGTTTCGCGACTTCCCGCTCGGCACACTGGTTCTCACCGTCGCCCTGGCGGTCGGGCTCGCCGTGGGGTGGGTGTTGTTGACGGGTGCGACGTTCGCCAGGTCCTACAACGTCGGACTGGGTTCGGCGATCGTCGGCGCGCGCATGCTGCGCATGGGCATCGTGGTTCCGCTCGGCGGGGTCATCCTGATGCTGCTGCCCGCGGTGCTGGTCCGTGCGATTCGACCGTCCTCGCGAGAAGCCCTGGACGGCTTCATGATCGGGACGCTGGGTGCGTTGAGCTTCACCGCCGCGGCGACGTTGACGCGGCTGGCCCCGCAGTTCGGCACCGGGGTGGTCAGCAAGCGGCCGATGGAAAGCCTGTGGGTCGAGGCGGGCATCCGCGGCTTGGCGGTGCCGTTGACCGCTGCGGCCGCGGGCGGATTGATCGGCGCGGCACTGTGGTTCACGCGTCCACCGAGCAAGCGCGACCAACGCCCGGTCCTGGTGCGCGCGGTGCTGGTGGGCTTCGCGGTCGCGGTGCTGGTGGTGTACCTGGCGCTGGGCTTGATCGACGTCGCCCACTTCCCACAACTGCTGATGCTGGTGCTGTACCTCGCGCTGGCGGTGGCGGCACTGCTGCTGTTACGCGTCGGTCTGCACCTGGCACTCCTGCACGAGGCGCACGACGAGATCCGCGCGGAGGAACCGCTGCTGTGCCCGCACTGTGGGCACGTCGTACCGGACATGGCGTTCTGTCCGGCGTGCGGGGTCGCGACAAGGGCCTCGTCGCGATCGTCGCGCACGGCGCGGCGCGAGGCGCGACCGGTGCGCGGTGACCCCGAATGAGCGCACCGACAACAAATTTCTTTCCCGGATACGCGGTTCCGGCCGGAACGTACGCGGCACCGGCACCGCGGCGAACCTCGCGAAAGCGACTGGTGCTGACGTGGTTCGCCGCGATCGTCGTGCTCGCCGCGGCCCTGGTCGGGGTGTCGGCGCTGCTCGCCAAGCCACCGGTGCGCTACGTCTGCCCGCCCGACTGCGGTCGGCCGCCGACCGGCACCCCCGTGTCGATCAACCCGCGGTTCACCGCGCCGGACGGAACGTTTTCGGTGTCCTATCCCGCGCCGGAGTCGGCCTACCGGGTGAGCACCAAGCCCAACGGGGTGACCGCCGAACTCCTCGCGGGCGACGGCGGGACGCTGCAGCTGTTCAGCGAACCCGCCGCGGGCAGGTCTGCGCGTGACATCGCAAAGTCGTTGGTGAAGAAGACGTTTCCCGATACCCGGACCGCGTACGAGATTCCCAACGCGATGGTCGGCTACCAGTCGGGGTACGGCGAGGCCGCCGACTGCTGGCCGCAGGGCGCCAACAGCAGCTATATGCGCATGAGGGTGCTGGTGATGGCCGCAGTGAAGGACGACCTGGCGCTTGTCGCGGCGGCGGTCGGGCCCTATCACCAGTTCGGTCCCGACTTCGGATTCGGTAAACCGTCCGGCGCGAACCTCCAGATCGCCCTGGACATGGGCAAATACGTCAACAGTTTCAGCTGGCGCGGGGATCCGCCCCGGTGACGAGTTCAGATGGAGCCGTTGAA
Organism: Mycobacterium sp. 852002-51961_SCH5331710; assembly: GCF_001665535.1. GTDB lineage: Bacteria > Actinomycetota > Actinomycetes > Mycobacteriales > Mycobacteriaceae > Mycobacterium. The sequence continues at coordinate 3,419 of NZ_LZSQ01000052.1, read as the reverse complement.
CAGGCACAACCAGGTGGCGATCAGCATGGTGACCGCCAGTATCCCCGTCACGACCACGTGAGCCAGCAGATGCGTTCGGTCTTTCATGGCGGCGACGCTAGGTACGGCGCCTGAGAATCCTCTGGCAGCGCCTGCAGATTCCGCTGATTCGGTGGGTCAGACCGACGATGTGACTTTCGCCGCAGCGTGTTCGGGCATCGGTTCGTAGCGGGCGAACGCTCGGGTGAACGTGCCTGCGCCATGCGCCAGCGACCGCAGATCGATGGCGTAGCGGGTGAGTTCGACCTGGGGGATCTCGGCCTTGACCAGGGTCCGGTCCTCACCGACCTTGTCGGTGCCCAACACGCGGCCCCGTCGCCCGGCCAGATCGCCCATGATCGCGCCGACGAAGTCGTCGGGAATCAGCACCGAAACCTCGTCGACCGGTTCGAGCAGGTTCACCTTCGTCGCCGCGGCGGCCTCCCGCAATGCCAGCGAGCCCGCCATCTGGAAGGCGAAGTCGGAGGAGTCGACGCTGTGGGCCTTGCCGTCGAACAGGGTCACCCGGATGTCGACGACCGGATAGCCGGGCCCGACGCCCTTCTCCATCTGCGCGCGGACACCCTTCTCGACGCTCGGAATGAACTGTCGGGGCACCGCGCCGCCGACCACTTTGTCGACGAACTCGAAACCCGAGCCCTCGGGCAGCGGTTCCACCTCGATGTCGCACACCGCGTACTGGCCGTGTCCGCCGGACTGCTTGACGTGCCTGCCGTGGCCTTTTGCCTTGCCGCCGAACGTTTCTCGCAGCGGCACCCGCAGTTCGACGGTGTCGACGGCGACACCGTATCGCCGCGCGAGCGTGTCGAGCACGACGCTGGCGTGCGCTTCACCCATCGTCCACAGCACGATCTGGTGCGTCTCGGGGTTCTGCTCGATGCGCAGCGTCGGGTCTTCGGCGGCCAACCGTTGCAGCCCCCCGGACAGCTTGTCCTCGTCGGTCTTCGCCCTGGGCTGTACCGCGATGGGCAGCAGCGGTTCCGGCATGCTCCACGGCCGCAGCACCAGCGGATCGGACTTGTCGGAGAGCGTGTCTCCGGTCTCGGCGCGGCTGAGCCGTCCGATCGCGCAGATGTCGCCCGCGATCACCGACGGCGCGGGGCGCTGCTGTTTGCCGAGCGGGAACGACAGCGACCCGATGCGCTCGTCCTCGTCGTGGTCCTCGTGCGCGGCCAGCGAACCCGTCAGCGTGCCGCTCCCGCCGAAGAACGACGAAAAGTGGCCGGACACATGGACCGTCGAGTCGGGCGTGATGGTTCCCGAGAACACCCGGATCAGGCTGACCCGACCGACGTAGGGGTCGGACGTCGTCTTGACGACCTCCGCCAGCAACGGACCGTTCGGGTCGCAGGGGAGCTCGGCGCGCGGTTTGCCCTGCGGCGTGAAGACCTCGGGCAGCCGATGCTCGGGTGGCGGCGGGAAGCCCGCGGTGATGATCTCGAGGAGCTCGAGCGTGCCGACGCACGTGCCGCTGCACACCGGAAGTGCGGGGAAGAACGTCGCCCTGGCGACGGCCTTCTCCAGATCGTCGATGAGCACCGACTGGTCGATCTCCTCGCCGCCGAGGTAACGCTCCATGAGAGTCTCGTCCTCGGACTCCTCGATGATGCCCTCGATCAGGGCCCCGCGATGTTCGGAGATCGCGTCGGCATACGAGCCGTCGGGTTCATGGGTGCCGGTGCGCTTGCCGTCGGCGTATTCGTAGTGTGTCTGCGACAGCAGCCCGATCAGGCCGGTGCACGGCGAATTCGCAGGGAGATACAGCGGAAGCACCTTGTCGCCGAACGCCTGCTGCGCGGCGGCCAACGCGTTCGCGTAGTTCGCGCGGGCGTGGTCGAGCTTGGTGATGACCACCGCGCGCGGCATGCCGACCTGGTCGCACTCGTGCCACAGCGCCTTGGTGGGTTCGTCGACGCCCTCGTTGGCGGCGATCACGAACAGCGCGCAGTCCGCGGCCCGCAGGCCCGCCCGCAGTTCTCCGACGAAGTCCGCGTATCCGGGAGTGTCGATGAGGTTGACCTTGACGCCGTCGTGGCGCAGCGACGCGAGCGCCAGGCCCACCGAACGCTGTTGGGAGATCTCGGCGTCGTCGCTGTCGCAGACCGTGGTGCCGTCCTGTACGGAGCCCGGTCTGGTGAGGACGCCGGAGGCCACCAGAAGTGCCTCGACGAGTGTGGTTTTGCCGCCACCCGATGGGCCCACCAGCACCACATTGCGGATGGCGGCCGGACTGTCCGCGGTCGGGGCGGCTCCGGCGCCCTGGGAATTTGTCGTCTTGTCTGCCATGACGTTCCCTTCCACGACGGCTGCCGAAGCCGCCAAAGTGTGTGTTAGACCACAATTCCCCTAACCGACAGCGAACACAAGGGATTCACCGAATTCAGGTTCAGGCCTGCCACGACGACCAGTTCGTGATGGTCACGGCGACCACCGGACCGTCGAGGGCGATGCGCTGGTACTGCGGATACTTACCGCGTAGCAACATGTAACCGGTCGCCAATTCTTCGCCGCTGTAATGAATTTGGGCTCGACCGTCGGCGCGCACCCACCACAATCGCGCCCAGTCGTCCTCGTAATGGTCGACGAGCATGCTCACCTGTGGGTTGCCCTCGATGTTGCTCAACCGCCGCAGCCTGCGCGTCGACTTCCGCTTGGCGTCGACCGCGGTGTAGGCCACGCCGGCGTGCACCGCGAACACCACCGGCACGAGGTGCGGCGCACCATCGGATCCCACGGTCGCGAGCATCGCGACGGGCGCCGCGGCGAAGATGGCCTCGGGTTCGAATGCGGCCATTTTCGTAGCCTATTCCGGTTCGGCCGGGACGGGCATCGTCTCGCCGCGGCGGTGCCCATCATTCACAGGAGTGAGCGGGAATCGGCCGTACGGCGCCCGAGTTGAATTCATTGTTCAGTATTCGCGAGACGTCGTCCTAGGGGGCCCGCCCCGCACGAGCGAAAGAGGACGACCATGAAAACACGGTTGATCGCACCCCTGGCGATGGCCGCCGCTGCCGCGGCGATCGGATTCGCGCCGCTGGCCGATGCCGCGCCGACGGGCTGCTCGTACACCGGCGGCGCCGTGGCCTGTCAGACTCCGGGCAACGTGGAGATCACCACCCAACCGGGGCAGGCCTCAGCGGACGCCGCCCGCCTGCAGTACCCGTTCTTTGCCCCCTATGGCTTCGTGGTCCGCCACGACAACCGCCAAGACGTAGGGCACCATCACCGCTGACCCGGCCGCTGAGGCGCGACGCTGATCGGCGACCGGGTGACGGGCGTGCGTGTCACCCCGATCTCCGGTTCGCGGCCGGACCGCGGCGCCGGCGTGCGCGGTCGATAGGTCGCGGGCGGCGGTGGGGCTGCCGGAGGCGGCGATGCCT
>NZ_LZSQ01000051.1 GCF_001665535.1 Mycobacterium sp. 852002-51961_SCH5331710 | reverse complement strand
TGCACACTCGTGTCGGCGCGAGCGTGCGCAAGGTGCCGGGATTTCCCCGCGTGTCGTGTGCAAACACGCACGCTCGCCCAACCGTCGGCGAGAGGTGGGGTCACCACTCGATGCCCTTCTGGCCCTTGCGGCCGACGTCCATCGGATGCTTCACCTTCGTCATCTCGGTGACCAGGTCCGCGGCGTCCAGCAGTCGCTGCGGGGCGTCGCGGCCGGTGATGACGACGTGCTGGGTGCCGGGCCGCGAGCGCAGAGTGTCGACAACCTCGTCGACGTCGATCCAGCCCCACTTCAGCGGGTAGGTGAACTCGTCGAGCACGTAGAAGTCGTGGCGCTCGTCGGCGAGCCGCCGAGCGATCTCGGTCCAGCCGTCGGCGGCCGCGGCCGCGTGATCGACCTCGTCGCCCTGCTTTCGCGACCACGACCAGCCGGAGCCCATCTTGTGCCACTGCACCGGCCCCCCGACGCCGTGCTCGTCGTGCAGCTTTCCGAGCTCGCGGAACGCCGCCTCCTCGCCGACCTTCCACTTGGCGCTCTTGACGAACTGGAACACCGCGATGTCGAACCCTTGGTTCCACGCCCGCAATGCCATCCCGAACGCCGCGGTCGACTTACCTTTACCGGGACCGGTGTGCACCGCGAACAACGGCGCGTTGCGCCGCGCCCGGGTGGTCAACCCGTCGTCGGGAACCGTCAGCGGCTGGCCCTGCGGCATACGAACCTCCCTGTCAGGCGGCGGTGCGGACCACGTCGGTCAGGCTGTCCGCCCGGAGCTGGGCCAGCCGCACCGCCGGGGCGCCCAGTTGTTCGGCGAGTTCTTCGGCCAAGCCCAGCCGCACATACGACGTTTCGCAGTCCACGACGACCGCGGCGGCGCCTTCGGCGACCAACCGGGCGGCGGCCGTCCGCGCGCGGCCCAACGGGTCGGCGCCGCCGGTCGCGCGCCCGTCGGTCAGCACCACCACCAGGCTGCGCCGGGCACGGTCGCGGGCCTTCTCCCTCACCACGAGGTCGCGGGCCGCCAGCAAGCCCTCCGCCAGAGGCGTCTTGCCGCCGGTGTCGAAGCGGGCCAGACGCCGGCTCGCGATGTGCACCGACGACGTCGGCGGAAGCAGCACCTGCGCGTCGCGCTGGCGGAACGTGATGACGGCGACCTTGTCGCGCCGCTGATACGCGTCGCGCAGCAGCGACAGCGCAGCGCCGCCGACCGCGGACATCCGGTCGCGCGCGGCCATCGAACCCGATGCGTCGACGACGAAGATCACCAGGTTGCCCTCGCGGCCCTCCCGGATCGCCCGCCGTACATCGTCCGGCCGCGGCCGGGGCGCCCCCGCACCGCGCTGCCGCTCCACCGCAGCCAACAGTGTGCCGAACACGTGCACGCCGTGACCGGTCCGAGCGTCGGGGGTCGCCGCGATCGTCTTGCCGGTGCGGTTACGCGCCCTCGACCGGCGGCCTGGCGCACCCTCCCCCACGCCGGGCACCACCAGCGACCGGGTCCGGAACACGGCGGACGGGGTGGCGTTCGGTCGCGATGCGCCGCCCGAGCTCCGTTGTGACTGTTGACCATTGCCGCCGTCGGTGTCGGGTGTCGACGCGCCACCACCCGGCGGGTCGGGTTCGGGATCGGGGTTTTCGTCGGCGGCGTCGTCGGCCTGCGCCATCGCGTCGTCGAGCTGCCCCGGATCGAGACCAGGGTCGTCGAACGGGTCGCGCCGACGGCGGTGCGGCAGCGCGAGTTCGGCGGCCACCCGGACGTCCTCCTCGGCCACCGTGTCGGCCCCGCGCCACGCGGCGTGCGCGACGGCGGTCCTGGCGACGACGAGGTCGGCGCGCATCCCGTCGACGTCGAACGCCGCACACAGCGCCGCGATGCGTCGTAATTCGCTGTCCGGCAGCGAAACCGAGGCGACCAGAGCACGCGCCGCGGCGACCCGTTGCGCCAACTCGGCGTCGGCGTCGGCGTAGCGCTGCGCGAATGCGTCGGGATCGGCCTCGTACGCCATGCGCTGCCGGATCACCTCGACGCGGACGTCGACGTCGCGCGAGGCCCGCACGTCGACGGTCAACCCGAACCGGTCGAGCAGCTGCGGACGCAGTTCGCCCTCTTCAGGATTCATCGTGCCGATCAAGACGAACCGGGCGTCGTGACTGTGCGACACCCCGTCACGCTCGACGTGCACCCGCCCCATCGCCGCGGCGTCGAGCAACACGTCGACCAGGTGGTCGTGCAGCAGGTTCACCTCGTCGACGTAGAGCACGCCGCCGTGCGCGCGGCCCAGCAGCCCGGGTGAGAACGCATGCTCGCCGTCGCGCAGCACCTTCTGCAGGTCCAGCGACCCGACCACCCGGTCCTCGGTGGCGCCGATCGGCAGTTCGACCAGCTTGCCGGAGGTCCCGGGAGCACCGTCCGCCGCCGCCTCGAGCACCTTGGCCAATCCCCGCACCGCGGTCGACTTCGCGGTGCCCTTCTCGCCGCGGATCAGGACCCCGCCGATGTCGGGACGGATCGCGCACAGCAGCAGCGCCAGTCGTAGGCGGTCATGCCCGACGATCGCGCTGAAGGGATAGGTCACGGCTTCAGCATAGGGACGTGCGGAATGCCGTCCTGCATGAACTCCTCGCCGTCGCGGACGAAGCCGAGGCGGGCGTACATGTCGGCCAGGTAGGTCTGCGCGTCGATGCGACACGGATAGTCGCCGACCTCGGCCAGCGCGGCCTGCAGAAGCCGGGTGCTGTGCCCGTGCCCGCGCGCCTCGCGTTTGGTGCACACGCGCCCGATTCGGAAGCCCTTGTGGCCACCGGGATGCTCCTCCATCAGACGCAGCGTCGAAATGACCTCACCGGTGGAGGTTTCCAGCCAGAAGTGCCGTGTCTCACCGAGGAGGTCACGGCCGTCGAGTTCCGGGTACGGAATGGCCTGCTCCACTACGAACACCTCGACTCGCAGCTTCAGCAGTTCGTACAGCGTCGCGGCGTCCAGGTCACGAGACCAACTGCGGCGCAGCGCAACCGTCATCCCGTGGCCACCGCCGAGGACTCGTCGAGTCGCAGGATGCGGTTGCCGTGCGACCAGACCTCGTCGAACAGCGCTGGCTCGGAGGACAATTCGTGACCCAGGGACGGCACCATGTCCTTGATCTTGGCCTCCCACGACGGATAACGCTCGGCGAAGCAGCGTTGCAGTACGTCGAGCATGGCGGGCACGGCGGTCGACGCGCCCGGCGATGCGCCCAGCAGCCCCGCGATGGTGCCGTCCCCGGATGTCAGCACGGTGGTGCCGAAGTCCAGCACGCCCTTGCCGCTTTTACCGCAGATCACCTGGACGCGCTGCCCCGCGACGTTGAGTTCCCAGTCGGATTCCCGTGCGCTGGGCGCGAATTCGCGTAGGGCATCGATCCGCTCGGCGTCCGACAGCATCAGCTGGCCGACCAGGTACTTCAGCAGTCCGAACTGGGTGAGCGCGACGTTGACCATCGACGCGACGTTGTTGAGCGTGATGGACTCGGGCAGGTCGAAGACGTCGCCCTGCTTGAGGAACTTCGGCGACCACCCCGCGAACGGTCCGAACAGCAGCCAGGACCGGCCGTTGATGACGCGCGCGTCCAGGTGCGGGACCGACATCGGCGGCGCACCGACAGGCGGCTGGCCGTACACCTTGGCTCGATGCGCGGCGGTCAGGCTGGAGACATCGGTGCGCAGGAACTTGCCGCTGACCGGAAAGCCGCCGAAGTTCTTGGCCTCCTTCATGCCCGCCTTCTGCAGCAGGTTCAGCGCTCCGCCGCCCGCGCCGACGAACACGAACCGACTCTTGAGCTTGCTCGTGCGCCCGGTGCGCAGGTTGGCCACCTTCAAGGTCCACGAGCCGTCGGAGTCCTTGCGCAGATCGCGCACCTCGTGTCCGAACTGCGTGGTCATACCGCGCTGAGCGACGTAGCCGAGCAGCTGGCGCGACAAGGCGCCGAAGTCGACGTCGGTGCCCTGCTGCGTCCAGTTCAGCGCGACCGGGTCGGAGAAGTCACGGTTCTGCGCCATCAGCGGGAGCCGCTGGGCGAACTCGTGCTCGTCGTCGATGTACTCCATGCGCGCGAACAGCGGGTTGGTCACCAGCGCGTCATAGCGGCGCCGCAGGTACTTCACCCCTTCGTCGCCGTGCACGAAACTCACATGCGGAATTGGGTTGAGGAAGCTACGCGGGTCGGTGATCACACCGTTCTCCACCGCATACGCCCAGAACTGGCGCGTCACCTGGAACTGCTCGTTGATGCGCACGGCCTTCGAGATGTCGATCGACCCGTCGGGCTTCTGCGGAGTGTAGTTGAGCTCGCACAGCGCCGAATGGCCGGTGCCGGCGTTGTTCCATGCGTCGCTGCTCTCGGCGGCCGCCGCGTCGAGTCGCTCGATGAGCGTGATCGACCAGTCCGGCTCCAAGAGCCGCAGCAGCGTGCCCAGCGTTGCGCTCATGATGCCGGCCCCGATGAGCACGACGTCTGTCTTCCTCGGTTCGTCAGACACTCTCAGCTCCCCCGATTGTCCTGGTGGCCGCGGTATGTTCGGTCATCAGGTTAGCCCGCAGCGGGCGTTCTCAATCCCCTGCGCAGCGCCGTTCAGCGCTTACCCCGGCGGCACCGGGCGCGCCGACTATCGTTGCTGTCGTGCCCGACTGGAAGGCAGATGTGCTGCCGGGCTACTGGCAACACACCATGGCCCTCGGCGCGGACCCGGACGGCGAGGGCGAGCTCGTCGCCACCCTGGTGCGCCGCGGTGAATCCGATGCCTCGGCCACGCGCGCGGTGCTGTTGGTGCACGGGTTCACCGACTACTTCTTCAACACCGAGCTCGCCGATCACTTCGCCGCCCGAGGATTCACGTTCTACGCGATCGACCTGCACAAATGCGGCCGCTCATGGCGCGAGGGCCAGACACCGCACTTCACCACCGACCTCGCCCGCTACGACGTCGAGCTGGAGCGCGCGCTCGACATCATCGCCTCGGTGTCCCCCGCCGAAGTGCTCGTCTACGGGCACTCGGCGGGCGGCCTCATCGTCTCGTTGTGGCTGGACCGGCTGCGCAGCGGCGGGCTGACCGACCGCAAGCGGGTCGGCGGCCTCGTGCTCAACAGCCCGTGGCTGGATCTGCAGGGACCGTCGATCCTGCGGGCCGCGCCGACCCGGGCCGCGCTGGGCGCGGTGTCGCGGGTGAACAAGCGGCTGGTGTTGCGGCCACCGAGCGAGGGCGGATACGGCACGTCGTTGCACCGCGACTACCACGGCGACTTCGATTACGACCTCAAGTGGAAACCGGTCGGCGGCTTTCCCGTCACGACGGGTTGGATCGCCGCGATCCGTCGGGGCCACGCGAGACTGCACCGCGGGCTCGACGTCGGTGTGCCCAACCTGATTCTGCGCTCGGACCGCAGCGTGCGTGAGGTGCGAGATCCCGAGGCGATCCAGCGCGGCGACGCGGTACTCGACGTCGGGCAGATCGCGCGATGGGCGGGATGCATCGGAAACCGCACTACGATCGTGCCGATCGTCGACGCCAAGCACGACGTGTTCCTGTCGGTTCCCGAGGCGCGGCAGGCCGCGTACGACGAACTCGACAAGTGGCTCGACTGGTATCTGGCCCGCCGCGTTGTCCGCGGCTCCGACACCGTCAGCCGTTCTACAGGAAGCTGGTCACCATGACGCACTTCGACATCGCGATCATCGGCACCGGCTCGGGCAACTCGATCCTCGACGAGCGCTACATCGACAAGAAGGTCGCGATCTGCGAGAAAAGCGTGTTCGGCGGGACCTGCCTGAACGTCGGATGCATCCCGACGAAGATGTTCGTCTACGCGGCCGGTATCGCCGACAACGTCAGGGAGGCAGCGCGATACGGCGTCGACGCGCACATCGACGCCGTGCGATGGCCCGACATCGTCTCGCGCATCTTCGGGCGGATCGATCCGCTGGCCCTCGCCGGAGAGAACTACCGACGGTCGTCACCGAACGTGCAGGTTTTCCGTAGCCACACCAGGTTTCGGCCAACCCTCCCCGACGGCCGTTATGCGCTGCGCACCGACGACGGCGACGAGTTCACCGCCGACCAGGTGGTGATCGCGGCCGGTTCCCGGGCGGTGGTGCCCGACGCGGTCACGGACTGCGGTACGCCTTACCACACGAGCGACACGATCATGCGCATCACCGAGCTTCCCGACCATCTCATCATCGTCGGTGGCGGTTATGTCGCTTGCGAATTCGCCCACATCTTCTCGTCGCTCGGCAGCCAGATCACGCTGCTGATCCGGGGCAGCACGCTGCTGCGCGGTCACGACGACGACATCGCGATGCGCTTCACCGACATCGCGTCCAAGAAGTGGGAAGTGCGCAACCATCACGAGCTCGTCGATGCGCGCGAGGTCGACGGCGGCGTCGAGATCACGTGTCAGGACGGCTCGACGCTGCGCGGCGACGCGTTGTTGGTGGCTACCGGTCGCGTGCCCAACGGCGACATGCTCGATGCCGAGCACGCCGGGGTGAAGGTGACCGCGAGCGGGCAGGTCGTCGTCGACGAATACCAACGCACCACCGCGCGCGGCATTTTCGCGCTCGGCGACGTGTCCTCGGACTTCCAGCTCAAGCACGTGGCCAACCACGAAGCGCGTGTGGTCAAACACAATCTGCTCCAGGACTGGGATGACACCGAGGCGCTCATGCCCGCCAACCACCGTTACGTGCCGTCGGCGGTCTTCACCGACCCGCAGATCGCCAGCGTCGGATTGACCGAGAACGAAGCGCGCGCACAGGGATTCAGAATCAAGGTCAAGATCCAGGATTACGCCGACGTCGCATACGGGTGGGCCATGGAGGACACCTCCGGCATCGCCAAGCTCATCGTCGACGACGAGACCGGCCTGCTGCTCGGCGCGCACATCATGGGCCATCAGGCGTCGTCGCTGATCCAGCCCGTCATCCAGGCGATGGCGTTCGACCTACCCGCACAGGAGATGGCGCGCGGGCAGTACTGGATCCACCCCGCGCTTCCGGAGGTCATCGAGAACGCGTTGCTGGCGCTGTGCGGCGAACCGCCGTGGCCGCCGTCGCGACGGCACTAAGACGTTTGCGCCCAACGGGTTCCGACTCGACCGAATCGCCAGACGGCGACGGCGATCAACCATGCGGCCACGAACAGCCCGACGATCATGAACCCGACGGACTCCAGGTTGAGTGACCCGATCGCGGCGAGCGGACCCGACTCGATGCCGAGGCGTTCGACGATGAGCCCCGCAAGCACGATGACCCCGATGAACAGGGCCACGACCACCGACAGCATGGTCACGGTCAGGTTGTAGTAGACCTTGCGGATCGGCTGCAGGAACGCCCAGCCGTACGCCCTGGTCATGAGGACGCCGTCGGCCGCGTCGAACAGGCTCATCCCGGCGGCGAAAAGCACAGGGAGAACGAGGATCGCGTACCAGGGCAGGGTGAACGCGGCCGTTCCCGCGGCCAGCACCAGAAGCGCCACCTGCGTGGCGGTGTCGAAGCCCAGCCCCATGAGGAGCCCGACCGGGTAGAGGTGCCACGGCTTGTTCACCCGCCGCATCAGCGTGGCGAACAACCGCGCGAGAAAGCCGCGCTGTTCGAGCTGGCGCTCCAACTCGGCTTCGTCGAAATCGCCGCCGCGCATCCGCCGGAAGATCTTGGCGATCCCCACGGCGGCGAACAGGTTCGAGAGACCGATCAGGATGAGGAAGGTGCCCGCAACCAACGAGCCGACCAGACCGAGCGTCTGCAGCAGCGGCGAGTTCTCGTCCTGGACCGGCCCGACCACTGCCCGCACGCCGATCGCCAGCAGGAAGGCCAGCCCGAAGACGACGGTGGAGTGGCCGAGCGAGAACCAGAACCCCGTCGACAGGGAGCGGGTCCCCTCGCCCACCAGCTTGCGGGTGGTGTTGTCGATCACCGCGATGTGGTCGGCGTCGAACGCGTGCCGCACACCGAGCAGATACGCGGTCACTCCGAGACCGACGCCGAACACACCGGCCGAGCCCAGGGTGATGTGCTGCGGCGCTACGCCGAAGACGAGCACTCCCCAACCGAACACGTGCAGCGCGAAGACGAAGCCGCCCATGGCGGCGATGGTCGTCCAGTCGGTGCGGTCGAATCGGGTGGGAGGAGATGTCTGCACCTGCTCGACGACGGCCATGCTGCGACCCTAGGCCGCTGCGCCGTTGCCTGTCTAGCTGAACACATGTTCATCTGGCGGCGTCAACCGGCCGCCGATCAGGTCGTGCGCTTGATAGCGGTGATGAGCAGGTATTCGGCGTCGTACGCGGTCCGGCCCGGCACGTCGGCCTGATTAGCTTCGGTGAGGAAGGCCAGGAAGTCGCGGTCCAGCGCTTCGACGCGTTCGGTGTCGTTGGCGTTGAACTTGTACGCCGCGATCGTGGGTCCGTAGTTGCGTTTCCAGTACTCGCGGAATTCCAGCGGCGTGGTGCAGTGGTCCATGCGCACCGTCTTGCGGCGCAGCGTGAGGTCGCTGACCCGGTCCCCGAACAGCGCGCGGACGTGCTCCTCGCTGCCCCACAGCGGCGGCGGGGTCGCCCCCGGCGGTGGCGGCGGCGCATAGGGCTTCATGGTCGCGAACAACTTCCCGATGAAGCCTTCGGGCGTCCAGTTGATCATCCCGATCATTCCGCCGGGCCGGGTCACCCTGATCAGTTCGTCGGCGGTTTCCTGATGGTGCGGCGCAAACATCGCACCGACACAAGACATCACCACGTCGAAACCGTTGTCGGCGAACGGCAATGCCTCCGCGTCGGCTTCCGCCCACTCCAGGGTCACACCCCGCTCGGCGGCGATGCGGCGCCCCGCGTCGAACAGTTCCGGCGTGAGGTCGCTCGCCGTGACGGCCGCGCCGAGCTCCGCGGCTGGAATCGCCGCATTGCCCGAGCCGGCCGCGACGTCGAGCACCCGATCGCCGGGACGCACCCCGCAGGCCCGGACCAGTTCCGGGCCGAGGGTGGGAATGAGTTCGGCGGCGACGGCGGGGTAATCGCCCGAGGCCCATAACGCGCGATGTTTGGCCTTGAGCTGCCGATCGCCATCGCCCGTCGTCGTGGTCGGTTCAGTGGTAGTCATGTCAACCTCCTCGTGGTTCTTTCCCGCCGTCGCCGCCGGTTCGGCAGCGCTCAGCTTCAGGCCGGCCGCCCGCCGGGCCCGGTGGTCCCGGTGTAGTTGCCGTTCGCGTAGTGGTCGGTGTAGGTGACGCCGTCACTGGCCTTGTAGGTGCATGCCGAACTCCTGATGTCGACGGCGACGGCCGTCTCGTACCTGCCGCCGGCCTGCTTGCACACCTCCTTGATGGTGTTCTCGTTGATCGGCTTGCCGTAAGCGCTCGGCGCGACGAGTCCGGCGACCGCGGGCATCGCGAGCGACGCCGACAGCGCGGAGACGACGGCAACACGTTTGAACAGTGGATGCTTCATGGTTTTCTCTTCTCTCTTGATGGTCGGACCGTGGGGGTCCGACCGTTCGGTTTTTGACGGATGAAGTCTCTGAGAGAAGGTTTCGAAGATCCTTGGACGATCGTGAAATCCGCAGCTCACGTGATGTTTAGTGCAGCCTCGGTGAGGACGCGTCAGGACGGTGTCGCGCCGGTTGCGGTGGCAGCCGCGTCGACACCGATCTCCGATAGCGTTGATCGCGCCAGACGGACGGCCTCGACACCACTGACAGCGCGCTGTCCCTGCGGTTGCCTGTCGGCGGGAAGCGGCGAGGGCTTTCCCGCGTCGACCAGAGCGTGGTGCACCGTCGACGCCGCATCGTCGGCGCCCATCCGTGTCAGGAAGCGGGTGATGTAGCGCAGATTGAGCCACTGTTGGCTCCAGTCGCCCACCCGATCCCAGTGGTCGAGCACGTCGATGAGCGCCGCGGCCGCCGTGCGCGGTTCACCGTGGACGGCGCGGGTGGACGCCGCCTCCATCAGGGCGATGCCATGCCACCAGAAGTTCCTGACCGATGCTGCCAGCGCGGCAGCGTCGTCGAACAACACCAGCGCGCGCTCCGGGTCGGATTTCTTGAGCACCAGCCCGAGCGCATAGCGCGCCATCGACCGCGCGGTCGGGTTCGAGGTGCCGTCCGCGACATGGAGCGCTTCCTGCGCCGCGGCAATTCCGTTCTCCGGTCGACGCAATGCGGCGTGACAGATGGCTACGTAGAACAACGTCCACACCAAACGGATCGAGTCGTCATCGGCGCGCGCACGCGCCATCTCGGCCTCGTAATGTCGGAGCGCGGTGCGTGGGTCTCCGTCATAGAGCGCGAGGTCTGCCAGGACGTCACCCGGGTATGCGATGCGCCCGTTGCCTCGGCCCGGTGTGCGACCGGCGGCCAATTCGGCGAGTGCGCGCGCGTTTTCGGATTCGCCGCGGTTCCATGCACCACGTGCCGCGAAGCCGACGGCGGCCGCGTACAAAGGGTGCGCGGGATCGGCCAGCTCGACGATCCGCTCCGCCCAGCCGGCGGACTCGTATCCGATTCGCAGATGCATGGTTTCGGACAACGAGGTGACCAACCGCATCGCGGTGTCGATGTCTCCGGCGGCGACGGAGTGTTCGAATGCGGTCCGGATGTTGTCGTAGTCGGGCAGCATCCGATCCACCCACCCGGCCTCGTCGGGCCCGTGCATTTCAGCGGCCGCAGTTTGCGCCAGATCGGTGTAGTAGCGGGCGTGGCGTTTCGTCACGTCGTGATCGACACCCATTTTCTGCAACCGATTTCGGCCGTAGGCCCGCAGCGTCTCGAGCATCGCGTAACGCGTGTTCCCGGCGCCCGCACGGCGCGTCACCATCGACTTGTCGAGAAGCCCGGTGAGCAGATCGAGAGTGTCGTCCTCGTCACCCGTCCCGCACACGCCGTGTACCGCGGCCAGATCGAAACCGCCCGCGAAAACCGACAACCGGATGAACAGATCCTGTTCGGATTCCGTCAGCAGCTGATACGACCAGTCGATCGTGGCGGTAAGGCTCTGTTGCCGAGGGAGCGCGTCCCGGGCACCGCCGCTGAGCAACCGCAGGCTGTCCAGCCTGCGCGCGACATCGAGGCTGCTCATCGCCCGCATTCTTGCGGCGGCCAGTTCGATCGCCAGTGGCAGACCGTCGAGACGACGACAGATCTCGGCGACGGCGCCCGCCGGCTCGCTTTCGAGCTCGAAGTCGGGTCTGCCCGAGCGCGCCCGTTCGGTGAACAGCCGGACGCCGTCATCAACAGACAGCGGTGGCACCGGCAGAAGCATCTCACCTTCGACATTGAGCGCTTCGCGACTTGTCGTCAGCACCACCACTTCTGGGCAGTGGCGCACCATTCGGTCTGCCAACCGTGCAGCGGAGTCCAGCACGTGCTCGCAATTGTCCAGCAGCACAAGCAGTTTGCGAGATCGCAGATATTCGATCACGGTGGTCTCGATGTCGAGGCCCTGCTGCTGCTGTAAGCGCAGAGCCACCGCAACGGCGTGCGCGACGGCCGCTTCGTCCTCGACGGGTGCGAGCTCGCAGACCCACGCCCCGTCGGGGAAACCGTCCGCGGATCTAGACGCCGCTTCGAGCGCCAACCGCGTCTTGCCGACGCCACCGACGCCGATCAACGTGATGAGCGGTCCGCCGCTCAACGCATCGACAACCCGACGTAAGTCGTCGTCGCGGCCGATGAGGCTGGTGGCGCGCCTGGGCACGGTGTTGGGCTTCGCGGCGGCAATGCCGACCGGTGGCTGCACCGGATCGCCCTCGAGTATCTCCTGGTGCACCTGCCGCAGCGCCGGTCCTGGCTCCACGCCCAGTTCGTCGACCAGCCGACTTCGCATCGTCCGGAAAGTATTCAGCGCATCAACCTGGCGACCACACCGGTACTGCGCAAGCATCAATTGGCTCGCCAATCGCTCGTCGAGCGGATGGTCGCGCAGCAGGGACGTCAACAGCGGAATCAGCTCCCCGTGCCGACCGATCCGCAGCCTGATGTCGTTGTGGTCCAGTGCAGCGGCCAGGCGTTCAGCCTGCAATCCACGCCGGACGTCGTCCAGCCACGGCGTCTCCAGGGTCGCGAACGGTTCACCGCGCCACAGCGTCAGCGCCTCGGCGAACAGCGCATCGGCCCGGCCGGGATCGGCCGTCGCGCGCGCCTGTGCGACGAGGTCGCGGAACAGGTGCACATCCACCGTCGTCGGATCCGCGCTGAGCACGTACCCGCCTGGGCCGCGGGTGATTTCGAAACCGCCGGCCAGGAGATGCCGGAGCCGGGAAACGTATGCGGCCAACGCGTTTCGGGCGCGGTGCGGCGGGTCGTCTGCCCACACACGGTCGATCAGCTCGTCGGATGGCACCGGGCGGTTGACGTCGACCAGAAGCGCCGCCAGGACGCAGCGCTGGCGGGACGGGCCGATCTCGACCCGCGCGCCGTCCACGTGGGCCTCGACGTCGCCGAGTAAACGGAACTGCACCGCCACGGCATACAGCTTTCACCAGGTCAGCGTGTATGGGGCGGAAAACGGCGTCAGCCGTGCCGGGCGCCGATCCAGTGCAGCAGGTCGTGCACGATCTCGTCGTCGAGGCGGTAGCTGACCCCCCGTCCCACGCGGGTCGCGCTGACCCAGCCCTGCTGGCGCAACACGCGAAGCGCTTGCGAGACGGCGTTTTCTGAGCGGCCGAGCGCGGAGGCCAGGTCCCCGACCCGGATTCCCGGGACGCGGTGCAATGTGAGCAGGATTTCCAGCCTGTGCGGGTCGGACAGCAGGTCGAACCGCTGAGTCCAGCTGGCGGTGTCGACGTCGGCCAGCGCCGACGCCGCGCGTTCGACGTCCACCTGGCCGACGGGCTCGTTCACGGGACTCAATGTAACGCCGATGTGCACGTTCGAGGGTGCTTGACCGTGCGCGAATGTCGGAAATCCGGCGGCGTGTCGTCAGCAAACACGCACGCTCGCACAAGAAGGGCGGACCTTAGGCAAGGAAGCCGTGCAGCAGCGCGGCCGAGCCCTCGACGTGCGCCCGCATCGCCGACGCCGCACCGTCCGCGTCGCCGGCGAGGATCGCCATGACGATCGCCTCGTGCTGCTCGTCGGAGTGGGCGATGTTTCGGGGCAGCAACGGGATCTGGTCGAGCAGCGCGTTGAGCCGCATCCTGTTCTCCGCCAGCAGCGGCACCAGTGACGGTGAGCCGGCCGCCTCGGCTATCGCCAGATGCAGACGCGAGTCGAGCCGCCGGTAGTCATCCGGGGCGGCGCCGCGGACGTCGCCCAGCCGCAGCCACAGTTGTTCGCGCTCGGCGGCGGTCAGCGTTCGGCTGGCGGCCATGTGCGCGGCACCGACTTCGAGGATCTCGCGCAGACGCAGCGCATCGTCGATGTCCGCACGCGTCACTTCGTCGTTTCCGGTGATGGGCGTGGGCAGTTCGTCGGCGAGGAACGTCCCGCCGTAGCGCCCCCGCCGCGACACCAGATAGCCGGCGTCGGACAGCGACTTGATGGCCTCGCGCACGGTGTCGCGGCTGACGCCGAGCCGCGAGGCGAGTTCCCGTTCGGGCGGCAGGCATTCACCCGGTTGCAGCACCCCGAGCCGGATGGTCTGCAGCAGCCGCCCGACGGTGTCCTCGAAGGCGTTGCCGCCACGCACGGGGCGCAGCAGCGCCTCGGCCGCCTCCGCGGTGAGCGCCGCGGGTGCCACCGGTCCGTCCGGGTCGGCCGACATGGTTTACAGCGGAGTAACGTAGTGGCCGCTGATGCCGCCGTCGACGAGGAACGACGAGGCGGTGATGAACGACGCGTCGTCGCTGGCGAGGAACGCCACCGCGGCGGCGAGTTCGTCGGGTTCGGCGAAGCGGCCCACCGGGATGTGCACCAGCCGCCGCGCGGCCCGTTCGGGATCCTTGGCGAACAGCTCCTGCAGCAGCGGGGTGTTGACCGGTCCCGGGCACAACGCGTTGACCCGGATGCCCTGCCGCGCGTACTGCACGCCGAGCTCACGCGACATCGCCAGCACACCACCCTTTGACGCGGTGTAGGAGATCTGCGAGGTGGCCGAACCCATCACCGCCACAAAGGAAGCGGTGTTGACGATCGAACCCTTCTGCTGCGGCACCATGTGGCGCAGCGCCGCCTTGCAGCAGAAGAACACCGATTTGAGGTTGACGTCCTGCACCCGCTGCCACGCGTCGATGCCGGTGTCCTCGATCAGATCGTCCTCGGGCGGGCTGATGCCGGCGTTGTTGAAAGCGATGTCGACCGAGCCGTAGGTCTCGGCCGCGGTGTCGAACAGCGTGTCGACCGCGACCTGGTCGGACACGTCGACCTGGACGAAGGTGCCGTTGAGGTCGTCGGCGACGGTCTTTCCCGCCGCCGGGTCGATGTCACCGATGACGATGGTCGCGCCCTCGGCCTTCATCCGCTTGGCGCTGGCCAGGCCGATGCCGCTGGCGCCGCCGGTGATGACGGCGACCTTTCCCGCCAACCGTTGGGTGAGATCCATCTAGGCCTCCTGCACTGCGAAGAACACGTTCTTGGTTTCGGTGAACGACAGCGGCGCGTCCGGTCCGAGTTCGCGGCCGAGGCCGGACTGTTTGAAGCCGCCGAACGGCGTGTTGTAGCGCACCGACGAATGCGAATTGACCGACAGGTTGCCCGATTCCACCGCCCGCGAGACCCGCATCGCCCGCGACAGGTTCTCGGTCCAGATCGACCCGGACAGCCCGTAGGGGGTGTCGTTGGCGAGCGCGATCGCGTCGGCCTCGTCCTCGAACGGCAGCACGGTGACCACGGGGCCGAAGATCTCCTCGCGCACCGCGCGATCGGTGCGCTGCGGCGTCAGTACCGTCGGTGGGAACCAGTATCCGGGTCCCGACGGCGCCGACCCGCGGAACGCGACGGGCGCGTCGTCGGGCACGAAAGAGGCGACGGTGTTCCAGTGCGCCTTGGACACCAGCGGACCCATCTCGGTGTCCTTGGCGCCCGGGTCGCCGACCACGACGCCCTTGACGGCGGGTTCGAACAACTCCATGAACCGGTCGTAGACGTTGCGCTGCACCAGGATCCGGCTGCGCGCACAGCAGTCCTGGCCGGCATTGTCGAACACGCCGTACGGGGCGGTGGCCGCGGCCTGCTCGAGATCGCAGTCGTCGAAGACGATGTTGGCGCTCTTACCGCCCAACTCGAGGGTCACGCGCTTGACCTGTTTGGCGGCGCCGGCCATGACCCGGGTGCCGACCTCGGTCGAACCAGTGAACACGACCTTGCGCACGTCGGGGTGCGAGACGAAGCGCTCGCCGACCACCGATCCTTTGCCGGGCAACACACAGAAGAGATCGGCGGGGATGCCCGCCTCGACGGCCAACTCGCCCAGCCGGATCGTGGTCAGCGGCGTCCATTCGGCGGGTTTGATCAGCACCGCGTTGCCCGCCGCGAGCGCGGGCGCGAAACCCCAGGAGGCGATCGTCATCGGGAAGTTCCACGGCGTGATGATGCCGACCACGCCGAGCGGTTCGTTGAACGTGACATCGACGCCGCCTGCGACGGGAATCTGCTTGCCGGACAGGCGTTCCGGTGTGGCGGAGTAGAACTGCAGCACATCGCGGACGTGGCCGGCCTCCCATTCGGCGTTGCCGATCGGGTGCCCGGAGTTCGCCACTTCCAGAGCGGCCAACTCGCCGATGTGCGTATCGACCGTCGCGGCGAAGGCGCGCAGCGCGGCCGCCCGTTCGGCGGGTGCGCGCCGGGCCCAGTCCCGTTGCGCCGCTTTGGCTCGCGCCACCGCATCGTCGACGCCGGCCTCGTCGGTCTGCTCGACGGTGCGCAGCAGCTCTTCGGTAGCCGGGTTGATCACGTCGGATGTGCTCAAGCGTTTGCCCTTTCCTTCGCATATGCGTCCGCCGCCTCGACCACCGCGGCGAACAGCCGCAGATCGTCGAGGCGCTCCTCGGGATGCCACTGCACGGCCAGCACGAAGGACTCGCCGGGCAGCTCGACCGCCTCGATGACGCCGTCGTCGTCCTGCGCGCTGATCACCAGGCCGTCGCCGAGTTCGTCGATCGCCTGGTGGTGATAACACTGTGCGTCCGACGACTCGCCGATGAGCCCGGCCAGCCGCGTGCCCGGCACCGTACGCACCGTCGACGTGGTGAACACCGCGTTGCCCTGCTGATGGCGGTTGTGCCCGATGACGTCGGGCAGGTGCTGGTGCAGCGTGCCGCCGAGCGCGACGTTGAGCACCTGTGCGCCGCGGCAGATGCCCAGCACCGGCATGCCACGCCGCATCGCACCGCGCACCAACGCGAACTCGAACCGGTCGCGTCGCCGGTTGTCCTCGGTGTCGCGGTCGGTGGCCGGATGCGGCTCCTGGCCGTAGTGCGCAGCCACGACGTCGCGCCCGCCGGTGATGATGACGCCGTCGAGGCCGTCGAGGACGCGGTCGGCGATGGCATCGTCGACCTGTTGCGGCGGGAGCAGCACCGAGATGCCGCCCGCCAGTTCCACACCCTCGAAGTAGATCGCGGGCAGGAAGCTCGCCCGCACGTCCCACACGCCGGTCTGCGCCTGCTGCAGGTAGGTCGTCAACCCGAGCACTGGGCGCGATTTTTCTTCGCGAACAGACGCGAAACTGCCCATTTCGCCGCCATTTTGGTCAGGTTTGCGTCTGCTCGCCGGAGACGCCGGGAGACTAGAGCCGCTCAAAGCCGCGCATCCTTTCCCAGTCCGTGACGGCGGAGTTGAACGCGGTCAGCTCGACGCGGGCGTTGTTGAGGTAGTGCTCGACCACCTCGTCGCCGAACGCGGCGCGCGCGACCTCGGACTTCTCGAACAGCGACGCGGCTTCGGTCAGCGTGGTCGGAAGGCGTTCGGCGCCAGTGGTGTACGCGTTACCCTCCGTCGGCTCGGGCAACTCGAGTTCGCGTTCGATGCCGTACAGGCCGCCGGCGATCAACGCCGAAACCGCCAGGTACTGGTTGACGTCGCCGCCCGGCGCCCGGTTCTCCATCCGCATACCGTGGCCGTGGCCGACGACCCGCAGCGCGCAGGTCCGATTGTCGAGGCCCCACGCGATCGCGGTCGGGGCGAAGCTGCCGTCGACAAACCGCTTGTAGGAGTTGATGTTCGGCGCGTAGAACAGTGTCAGCTCGCGCAGCGTGGCCAGTTGGCCGGCGACGAAGCTGCGGAACATCGGCGACATGCCCAGCGGATCGCTGTCGTCGGCGAACACCGCCGCACCGTCGGAACCCCGCAGCGAGATGTGCACGTGGCAGCTGTTGCCCTCGCGCTCATCGAATTTCGCCATGAAGGTCAGGCTCTTGCCATGCTGGTCGGCGATCTCCTTGGCGCCGTTCTTGTAGATCGTGTGGTTGTCGCATGTGACCCGCGCATGGTCGAAGCGGAACGCGATCTCCTGCTGGCCGAGGTTGCACTCGCCCTTGACGCCTTCGCAGTACATGCCCGCGCCGGCCATGCCGAGCCGAATGTCGCGCAGCAGCGGTTCCATTCGCGTCGAGCCCAGCATCGCGTAGTCGACGTTGTAGTCCGAGGCCGCCGTCATGTCCCGGTACCCCTTGGCCCACGCGTCGCGGAACCCGTCGTCGAACACCATGAACTCGAGTTCGGTCCCGACGTAGGGCACCAGGCCGCGTTCGGCGAGCCGGTCGATCTGCCGGTTGAGAATGCTGCGCGGCGCCTGCTGCACCGGGCTGCCGTCGTGCCAACCGAGATCGGCCATCACCATCGCGGTTCCCGGCAGCCACGGAATCAGCCGCAACGTCGAGAAGTCCGGCGTCATCACCATGTCGCCGTAGCCGGTCTCCCAGCTCGACATCGAGTAGCCGGCGACCGTGTTCATGTCGACGTCGACGGCCAGCAGGTAGTTACAACACTCGGCGCCGTGCTCGGCGACCTCTTCGACGAACAATCGGCCCGACACCCGTTTGCCGGTCAGCCTGCCCTGCATGTCACAGAACGCGACGATCACCGTGTCGATGTCGCCGGCGGCGACCATGCGCTCGAGATCGGCCTGCGACAACATGCCCGTTGCGACGCTCATCGGTGGTGGGGCCTTTCCTTCAACGGCGCGAGATTGCGGGTAGTCAACCATTGGATCGGGCTCGCTCCGACGTTCGCCCAAGTCTTTTACACAAATGTCACTTCCAAAGGTAGGACACCAGACCTTTGCAAGCTTATTCTCCTCATGCCTCATCACCGCAAGAAGGAGCCGAATCGGTGGCCCAAGACCAGGCGCAGGACAAGATGAAGAGCTCGGGTGGCGTCACCTACAGCCAGGCCGGCGACGGCTACTTCGAGAAGCGGCAACTCAAGCGGACTGCCGGGTTCTGGGGTCTGTGGGGCATCGGCATCGCCGCGGTCATCTCCGGCGACTTCTCCGGATGGAACTTCGGTATCGGCGCCGCCGGCTGGGGCGGCCTGGCCATCGCGTCGATCCTGATCGTCGTCATGTACTTCGGCATGCTCTTCTCGATCGGCGAGATGTCGGCCG
>NZ_LZSQ01000050.1 GCF_001665535.1 Mycobacterium sp. 852002-51961_SCH5331710 | reverse complement strand
GTGACCGCGCTCACTGAAACTCCCCACTGACGCTCATCGAAATTCCCCACCCGTGTGGCTCCGCCGAGAGGGGCGGGCCTCCCTCGAAGCTGCTGGTGTCTGACGCCAGTTGCTCCACCGAAGGAGGCCCGCTTTCTCATGCTCACATGGGAGGACGACTTGGAAGTACATGCCCTACGCAAGCGTGGTTGGACGATCTCGGCGATCGCCCGCCACACCGGCTTCGACCGCAAGACGGTCCGCAGGTATCTGGCCGGCGACGGCAAGCCCGGGGTGCGAGCCCGCCCCGGCCCGGACCCGTTCGACCCGTTCGTCGACTACGTGGTCGCCCGACTGACCGAGGATCCGCACCTATGGGCCCGGACGCTGTTCGATGAGCTCGAGGACCTGGGGTTCGGGCTGTCGTATCAGAGCCTGACCCGCAACATCCGCACCCGCGATCTACGCCCTGTCTGTGAAGCCTGCCGGACTGCCACCGAGCGCCCCAACGCGGTGATCCCACACGCCCCGGGCGATGAAACCCAATGGGACTGGCTCGAATTGCCCGACCCGCCCGAATCCTGGGGGTGGGGCAAGACCGCGCACCTGTTGGTCGGCTCGTTGGCTCATTCCGGGAAATGGCGCGGCTATTTGGCGCCGAGCGAGGATCAACCGCACCTGGTCGCCGGCTTGGACCGTGTCACCCGCGGCCTGGGCGGGTGCACCCGGGTGTGGCGGTTCGACCGGATGGCCACCGTGTGTGATCCCGGCAGTGGCCGGGTGACCGCATCGTTCGCCGGGGTGGCCAAGCACTACGGCGTCTCGGTGGCGATCTGCCCGGCCCGCCGCGGTAACCGCAAGGGCGTGGTGGAGAAGGTCAACCACACCGCCGCACAACGCTGGTGGCGCACGCTGGCCGACGACATGACCGTCGAGGCCGCCCAGGCCAACCTGGATCGCTTCGCCCGGGTACGCGGCGACACCCGGCTGCGGGCCACCGCCGACGGCCGCTCCTCAGTCGCGGTGGTGGCCAACTCCGAACCGCTATCCCCGGTGCCGGCGGTGGCGTATCCGGTGATCGTGGCCGAAACCCGCACCGCGTCGCGCCAAGCGATGGTGTCCTACCGCGGCAACCGCTACTCGGTGCCTCCGGAACTGGCCGCCGCCCAGGTGGTGGTGTCACATCCGGTCGGCGGCGAGTTCTGCGATATCGCCACCATGAGCGGGATCGTGATCGCCCGGCACCGGATGGCTGCTGACGGGCTCGGGGTGATGGTGCGCGACAGCGG
>NZ_LZSQ01000049.1 GCF_001665535.1 Mycobacterium sp. 852002-51961_SCH5331710 | reverse complement strand
CCGCACCAGCACTCAGCACTGTGAGCGTTTCGCGCTGTCACGCGCGCGCTCGGATTCGCCTGCACACCAAGGAGTTAAACGCATGTCTCTCTATACCGCCGGAGCTGCCGGAATCCTGACGCCAGAGCAAATCGGCGCTCTTGTCGTCAGGCCGTTGATCGAACAGTCCGTCGCCGCGCAAGTCAGCACCGTAGTGCAGACCGGTTCGCATGATTTCCGCGTCCCGGTCGTGTCCGCCGACCCGACCGCCGCTTGGACCGCCGAGGGCCAGGAAATCGCCGCGTCCGACCCGACCATCGGCGAAGTGGTCGTCACCCCCAAGAAGCTGGCCGGGTTGACCGTCGTCTCCAACGAACTCGCCAGCGACAGTTCGCCAGCCGCGCTACAGATTGTCGGTGAAGGATTGGTCCGGGATCTACGGCGCAAGATTGATTCGGCGTACTGGGCCAGTGCCACACCCACGAATGGGCCTGCGGGCGTTGGCGTCCTCTCCGGGGTGAGCACGGTGGACGCCGGGGCCAGCTTCGCGAACATGGATTGGGCGGCCGAAGCGGCAAGTCTTGTCGAGGTCGCGCACTCGACCTTGACAGCGTTCGTCGCCCACCCCGACACCGCCCTCACCCTGGCGACCATCAAGGAACAGACCGGCAGCAATAAGGCACTGCTCGGCAGTGATCCGACGCAGCCCACCGCGCGCACCATCGCCGGAGTGCCGCTGTACACGTCGCCTGAGGTGCCTGCCAACACCGTGTGGGGAATCGCCACACAGCACAGCATTGTGGTGATGCGCCAGGACCCGACCGTCGTCGTCGACAGTTCGGCGTTCTTCACGTCCGATCGGGTGGCGGTCCGCGCCACTCTGCGCGTCGGGTTCGCTTTCCCGCACCCCGCCGCCCTGGTCAAGGTCACCACATCATGACGCCGCGAAAGACCACCGCCCGCAAGGCCGCTGACACCGCACAGCCCGAGCGCACCACCGACACGGTGACCGTCACGGTGCGACGACCACACGCGGTCTATTGGGACGGCGCGCAGCGATCCGGCACCCTGCACGGCGTCGACCGGCTCACCGCTGAGGACTGGCAGCGCCAAGGCTGGGCCGACATCACCTAGACCGGGAGGGCCGGGCACCGGCGTCAAACCCCGCCATGGGAATGCACTCAGGGGTAAGGGCCGCCACGACGCCATAGCTGTGAGCTGAGCGGACACCTGCGCCAGCCCGGCCCCCACGCCGGACGACGTACCTGTCGTTGCACCAGATTCCAAAGCCTTCCAGCAAACTTTAGAAGCGCTGTACGATCCCTGGCCATGTGGGGATGGTTTGGGCGGCTCATCGCTCTGGCCCTGATCGGTCTGCTCATCGGGGTGAACCAGTTTGACATGAGCACCGACCTGCGAGGCACTGTAAATGCGATAGGAATACTGCTCATCATCTTGGTCCTCGCGGGCGACTTTGATTTAGGCAGTAGGCGTTAGCGCGCGGTGTCATCCACGACAAGCACCGAATGATCTGGATAGGTGAGATACCCGTTCTCCGTGTCGGGGTCAACCCACAAGCAAGGCAACGATGCTGAGTCGCTGCCATCTTCAAGCTGACACACCGGCAAGCTCTCCTCAGCGCGTGCTATCGCATGCGACGACAGTGTGAAACCAAGTGCGAGTGAGATACCGAGCGCGGCTCTGGTGGCAAGCGCGGCGACCGCGTAGCGATTCATCAGAGTGTCGCTTTCGGTTGGTTGGTTGGTTGGTTTGCTGGCTGAGATCAGCAGCACCGCCGAGCGTACCCGCGCGATGTGTGCGCTGACCGGCGGAATCACAACTGCAACAACGTGTTTGGGGGTGGGGAGGTTACTCCGCCTTGACCCCACCGGCCCCCATTGGGCATAGCTCTGAGGAAATCCCGCGCAGTGCATCGGAAAATCCACGGGCCGAGACCGTAAAATCCGGCATATGGCGACACAGGCACCCGGTAGGCGGCTCAAGAAGCTGATCGACTCCGCGCTGGCGGACGGATGTGTCTACACCGAGCAAGAAACCGTCTCCATCGACAAGGCGGTCAAGGCCGAGGATCGCGCCGCCGCCCTGCGCAAGCTGCTGGACGCTGAACTTGCGCAGCCGGAGCCACGGTCGAGAAAAGTGGTCGAACTGTCCGGTGAGATTCGCCAACTTGATGCGCTGGTCGTCAAGCTGGTGAAAGAGCTTGTGCCGGACCCGGATGCGGTATCGATGCCTGCAAAGTCTCGCCCCCACGTTGCCGCCGCCGAAGCGCGTTGGGCTAGGCACGCTCATCGGACGGTCCGGTAGGTGGCGCGTCGCGATCGTCCTGCCGATGATGGCGGCGCACTGCGCCGGTACCTGCTGAGTGAGGCCGAACGGTTTCGCGAGGTGTACGGGCGGATGGACCCGGAATTCTGGGACGAACTGAGCAAGTCGGTCGATCAATTGGCCGCTGGTGAGCCGTTCCGGCTACACGGCTGGATGCTGCCGCCCGACCATCCCGCGCTCGCCGACTACGGGTTGAACGCTGACCTGGTGCTCACCGAAGATGACAAGCTGGCGCGGCACGGCTAAGTAAACAGGGCCGCGCGGTCGACTGCGTGCCTATTCACTCTCATCCACGAATGCCAAATCGACGGTCCCATCGGGGCGTCCGTTAACGCGCATCTGATTGAAATAGTCGTCGGTTTGGACAATCCCTTGCTGTGCCATCTCGTACACGCGCACCAAACGGCCGTTATCCCTTACACCGAGAGTGAAGACAAATGGGGTAGCTGACGCAAATGAGGTGTAGCCGTCGTCATGTGCCATCCCGGATGCGACTACGCCGCACACTGTGCCGTCCTCGCCAAATACAGGGCCGCCGCTCATACCGGCATCGAATTGGGCCGATGTCTCGAAACATGCGGTCGGCAGCATCGTGGCGTCCCGGCCATCGGGATATACCTCCGTAATCCGACCTGTGGACGAGTGCAGATCTTGGGCAATCGTCACAAGGCGTTCGCTTTGAGTCGTCGTATCGGATTCGACCTCAAACTTGGTGTAGCCCAACGCACATATCGTGTTGCCGCGCGGCGGAAGTCGAGAGCTCAAGGCCAGCGTCGGCAGAGGATAGAACTCGCCTTGACGAGAGAGCGTACTGATTCGTAACAGCGCAAGATCGCTTCGATTGCCGTCCACCGCTCTTTGGTAGACCCTGACAAATCCGCCGAGCAAATCTTGAACGTCATCTACGTCGCTGCCCGAGCCCACCCACAAGACAGCGACTTCGGCACCTGGCGTCTGGTCGACCCGAACCAGCGCCTCGTCGATGACGTGACGTGCGGTGACGGCGACGCCGTCGGGCGCAATGAGAAAAGCTGTCCCCACGCACGCCAGCGTCGTCGGGCTGACTACCAACACCGGCAATATCCGGGAATTGACGTCCGTAAGGTCCGGGATCTGGGTAAACGAGTCCATGTCGAACGACATTCCAGCCGCTGACGGTAGCTCTGAACCCACGTACACCATCCTGTCACGTCGCCGGGGTGTCTGATCGTGGCTCAGCAGGCCCTCAGCAGCAGCGCCAGACCTTAGACGCGTTCGGTGTAGACGCTGTCGATAGACAGACCCGACGCCCGCATTTGCAGCAGGCCGCCTATGTGGCGGCGCGCTGCGGCCTCGGTGTAGTGAGACTGCCGCAGTTCGGTCGGTTTCCCGCTCCGCAGTTCTGTCCATTCGACGCGCCATAGCTCGGTGCCGGGGAACGACGTGTGATCGCTCCGGGTTGGCTCTGTGGTCCGGGTCAACGCGACCCGTGTCACGCCCTTGACGATCACGGGGTGACGGTACCGGCGGGCACCGACAGGGTGGGGCGGAGAGTTCGCGCAACGAACTTGATGCGACTTCCCCGCGACGTAGTCTGTGGCCCATGGTCGAGAGGACTGTAGAACGTCGTCCAGAGGAAGTGAAAGCGGGTCAGCGCATCCGACTGGGGAAGTCGGATCCTTGGTTCAAGGTGGCGCATGTGTGGCGGGAGAACCCCGCCATGAAGTGGGTGCGGAAGTTTCGCAAGGGCCGGGCCTTTGCCATCGGCAGGGCACAGGACACCGGAATGGGACCGGCCTGGGTCTTTCGCGACGAAAAGCGCAACAAGCTGTACGTGCCCCACGGAGCGACGATCACTGTGCTGCTGGAATGACTTGACGGCGCAGTCGACCGCGACCCGGCCGCCTCCGTTGTCGGGACGATTGCACGACGTGCCCCGTGCACGTGTACCGGATAACCCCTGTATAGCCCCAGCGGGACGGTGAAGCGCCGATAAACGCAGGTAGAACGTGGTGCGCGATACTGGGATTGAACCAGTGACCTCTTCCGTGTCAGGGAAGCGCTCTCCCGCTGAGCTAATCGCGCCGAACCATCATTGAGGTGGAGACGGGAATCGAACCCGTGTGCACGGCTTTGCAGGCCGTTGCCTCACCACTCGGCCACTCCACCGCTGGGGTTGATGCCACTGCACCTTCGAGCGGATGACGGGATTCGAACCCGCGACCCTCACCTTGGCAAGGTGATGCGCTACCAACTGCGCTACATCCGCGCGCCACGAACGACTCGTCGCCCGTCGCGAAGGACGACGATAGTCCACCAAAGTGTAGCTGCACAAATCCCGACGTTCGCCGGTGCGTCTCTGCCCGTTCACATCTCAAAACGGCAGGTACGACTCCCGTGAGAGCCGAAGCGGTGCCTGAAGTTTGCGCTGCGGCACGCCCGCATCGCCGGGCGCGCGCCGGCACCCCACAACCGCCTACGGATTCGGGGCGCGACCCTCGATCGTGCTAGTCTTCGACGTCGTTCGGCCGTTCGGTCGACTCTCCGGTCTCGTAGCTCAGTGGGAGAGCGTCCGCCTCACACGCGGAAGGTCGCTGGTTCGAACCCAGCCGGGACCACCCCTTCAACGACGCGCGCGCTCTGCACGCTCCCTAGACTCGACCCCATGCCAGTGGTGCTCAATCCGCCGTCCCGGAAACGTCATGTCTGAGGCCGACCGTCCCGGCGAGATTCTTCCCGAAAGCGAATGCTGGAGCCTCCTGGGCAGCGCGTCGCTCGGGCGACTCGTCACGACCGCCGACGGGCACCCCGAGATCTTCCCGGTGAACTTCGTCGTTCAGAACCGGACGCTGCTGTTCCGCACCGCCCAGGGGACCAAGCTGGTCAGCACCGCGGTCAACCACGACGTGGTCTTCGAGGTCGACGATCACAACGCCGCCGAGGGCTGGAGCGTGATCGTCCGCGGCGTCGCCCGCACGGTGAACGATGACGATGACCTCGAGCAGGCCGAGCGCGCGCACCTACTGCCGTGGACGGCACACGCCAAGGACCACTACGTCCGCGTGCTTCCTCGGCGCGTAACCGGCCGCCGCTTCCGCTTCGGTTCCCAACAGAGCTAGCGCCTGCGTCGCCAGACGACGACCCCGACTACCGCGAGAACCGCGACGATCGCCACCACCGGAACCGCCTGCTTCGGGTTGTCGGTCGCCGTATGCCGCAGCGTGTCCGCTTTCTCGACCACGCGGTCCCTCGTTTCGGCCGCCCTGTCCTTGGCGTTTTCCTTGGTCTCGTCGACCTTTTCTTTGGCGCGCGTCTTCACGTCCAGCTTGGCCTGCAGCGCCTCGACCGTCTCGCCCAGTTCATGGCGCGTCTGCTCGATATCGGCCTGAATGTCGTCGACGCCCGCGTCCGGGCCCGGTTCGGGGCGTGGGTTCGGTGCGGTCATGACCGGGTGTCCTTCAGCTCTTGGATGTCTGCTTTCACCGTCTCGACGGTTTTGGGAGCCGCCGGCGTGACCTCTTTAGCCTGTTTGCGTCCCACCAGCGCCGCAATGCCCGCGATCACGAACAACACGGCCGCGACGATCAGCGCCGCCGCCCACACCTCCAACACCAGGGACAGCGCCGCCACGCCCGCAGCGATCAACGTCGCCGCGCCGAAGAAGGCCAATAAGCCCGCGGCACTGAACAGTCCCGCGCCGATCCCGGCGTGTTTGGCCGATTCCTGAAATTCCTTCTGCGCCAACCGCATTTCATCGCGGATCAGCCGCGACGTCTGCGTCGACAACTGGCTCATCAACTCGCCGATCGACGCGTCTGCAGTCGGCCTCGATTCCACCGTCATCACATACCAGCCTCTGACTCGATTGACCTCTAGCGACAGTGATGCCCGTGGTCAGTAGGGCCGAAACCCTCCGAGACCTTTGAATGCATCTGCCGACCGTTATCTGCGCGGCGATGGTGATACGCGCAGAACCCCAGGTGGGGGAGGAGATCGCGGCCTCGGGCGACTTCGAAAGCGGCTCTACCATGCCGAACCGGTCACCATTTGGAAACGGCGCGGTGCGGCGTGGCGTGTCATCGACAACTGCCTGCTGATATTAACGCGGTCGTATGGACGCGACCTCGGTACGGCATGCAAGGTCTGCTGCCTCGGTTGAACGAAAGTGTGAGCGTGAGTGGAGGGATCAACGTCGATGACGACCTTTAAAGGAGTCAACATCGCGGCAGCTGTGGGGGCTGGACTGATAGGTGCGGCCATTGGGGTGGCGATCGCACTGAGTCCTACTGCCCTGGCCGGAGGATATGAATGTGTCGAATCGGCGACCGGGCAGGCGCCCGCCGGAGCACCGGGGGCACCCGTCTGCGCGCCGCTGACCGATATGGCCGGTGTGCCGATGGCACTGCCTGGCCCGCCGCCGCTGGTGCCGCCCGTCGTGCCACCGCCCCTGGTGCCGCCGCTGGTGCCGCCGCCACTGGTGCCGCCCGTCGTGCCGCCGCCTCTGGTACCGCCGGTTGCCGGTGCTCCAATCGTGGGCGGCGCCCCGGCAGTGGTCGGCGCTCCGCTCACGGAGATGGGCGGGCTCGCCGGTAAGGGCAAGGGCGACCCGTCTCGCCCGCCGGCGCCAGGTGCGCCCGTTCCGGGTCAGCCGACTCCACCAGGACCCGTGACCTAACGGCGCACCGAGGATAGTCCCTCCGGTTTGGCCCGGCGGCGAGCAAGACTCGTCGCCGGGCCAAATTCATTGGCCCACAAGCGATTCGTGACCTCAGCGAATCGTGGCCGATCCGTGACGGAGACTTAATCGAATTGCCTACGCGCTCTTGGTCGTAAATCGCTCGGGCTGTCTTACCATTATTGACATCGTTGTAATTTCAAGGGAGGCACCAAGATTGCGTGCTGTACTTCGGTGTGTTCTTGCCGCCGTTGTCATCGCTACAAGTGTGGTAGCCGGGCCGGCCGGAGAAGGCTCGGCGGCCGCCACCCAGACGGTGAGAAGCGCCATCGCGTCCATCGCGCCCGCGGAGGGGCAAGTCGTTGGTGTCGCGCATCCCGTAGTGGTGACGTTCAAAGACTCCGTGGTCGACAGAGCGCTCACCGAGCGTTCGCTCGACATCACCTCGACGCCCGCGATTACGGGCAAGTTCGAATGGCTTGACGCTAAGACCGTTCAATGGGCCCCTGACCAGTTCTGGCCGGCGCACAGCACGATCGCGCTGTCTGTCGGCGGTATCAAGACCAACATCGCGACGGGTCCCGCGGTCGTCGGTGTCGCCAACATCGCCGAACACACCTTCACCGTCACCATCGACGGCGTTCCGCCTCACGAGCTCCCGTCGCCGCACCACCGCCCCTTCTTCGGCAAGCCCGGCGTCTTCCCGGCCTCGATGGGCAGGCCCGAATATCCGACGCCCGTAGGGACTTTCCCCGTATTGGGCAAGGACCGCGACGTGATGATGGATTCGAGCAGTGTCGGCATTCCCGTCACCGCGGACGACGGCTACCTCCTGGATGTTGAGTGGGCCGTCCGGCTGACCAGCCGCGGCATCTTCGTACATTCGGCGCCGTGGGCGATCAACTCACTCGGACACGAGAACGTCAGCCACGGATGCATCAGCCTCAGCCCCGAAGATGCCGAGTGGTACTTCGACAACGTCAAGGTCGGTGACCCGGTCATCGTGCAGGAGAACAGTATTGAGGTGCCGCGGCCGAGGACTGATCCGGCGAACCCGGAGGTTCCGCGAGTGATCTCGCGATGAGGTCAGGACTGCGCTTGGCCGACGATCTCGTTCGCGATCTTGAGTAGCGGCACGTTGGAGTCCTGAGATAGCTTGCGCAGCAGGTCGAACGCCTGCACCGCGTCGACGCCGTAGCGTTCCATCATCATGCCTTTGGCCTGGCCGATGGTGTCCCGGCTCGCCAGTGCCTGCCTGAACTGTTGGTCGCGGCGTGCGGCGTTCCAGGCCACCGACGAATGGGCGGCGAAAACCAGCCCGAGGCTCCTGGACTCGTCACTGAAGGCGTCGGGTTCCTCCGAATAGACGTTGAGCGCGCCCATCGTCTCGCCCTCGATGAACAACTGGAACGCCATGATGGAGCGAATGGGAGTCTCCGCCAAGGCATCTCGGCGATACCGCGGGAACCGGTCATCGGTCTGAAGGTCGGCGACGTAGACGACCTTCTTCTCCCACGCCGCGGTCAGGCACGGGCCCTCCTGATGCCGCTGCTGGATCTTGTCCAGCAGCATGGGATACAGATGCGTCGCGGCCGGGGTTTCGACGCTCTTCGACTTGCGCGTGACGGTGATGCCGGCGTACTGCGCACCGGGAATCTCGACAGCCGCGTGTTCGGCCAGCTCCGCGATGACGGTGTCCGCGTCCTGGCGGCTGTAGAGCCCGCGCACCAACTCCGCGATGCGCAGATGCGCGTCCTCGCGTTCTTCGGGTTCCTTCGCCATCACCATGCGGAGTCCTTCTTGGTCGATCTCAATCACGCGCCGGCCGCGATCGGTCCCCGCGGCCAAGCCGTAATTATCGGTGAAGCAAACCATCGTCAGTCCATTTTCACCCGGACCGCAAGTACCGCGTCCTACAGCGCCCTCAGATACCGTCCGGTCACCACTCGCTGAACCAGGGACGTCACGGGCGAACCCAGCCGGCTCCACCAGGTCGCATGCCGCGAGAACGCGGTGACCACCGCCGTCACCTCGCCCGAATCCGGATTGTGGCGGACCAGGAACAGCTCCTCGCCCGACTCCGCGTGGCCGGGCAGGGTGCCGTACGCGAACCCCCGGGCGTCGTGCTCATCGACGACGTACACCACCCGGCACGGCGCCGCGATCGGGCCGAGATGCACCAGAACCTCCGACCCGACCTCCGCGACCTCCGTCGTCGCCTCGACCCGTACCCCGGCGCCGCGCAACATGCCCCACCGCATGCCGGCGTCCGCGGCGTCCTCGAAGCGGTCGCGGCCACGGCCGATGACGGCCGTCTTGTGGACATGGTGATACCCGTAAGGCAGCGTGCCCGCGGTGGCGCCCACCTCCGGATACGTCAGCGGTAGCGCCGCCAGATCGCTGAGCTTCACTCGCGCCACCTTGCCATCGTCGGCGTACGGTCGGGGCATGACCACCCCCGTCGCACAAGCGTCCGGCACGTTCACGATCGGCGATCTCACCGTCAACCGCCTCGGCTTCGGCGCGATGCGGTTGACCGGCAAGGGTGTTTGGGGACCGCCGCAGGACCGCGACGAATGTCTGCGGGTGCTGCGACGCGCCGTCGAACTCGGGGTCAACTTCATCGACACCGCCAACTCCTACGGCCCCTACGTCTCCGAGGAACTGATCCGGGAGGCGTTGCACCCCTACGACGGCATCGTCGTCGCGACCAAGGCCGGGCTGGTGCGGACCGGACCCGACGAATGGCCGGTGCTCGGCTACCCCGCGTATCTACGCCAGGAGTGCGAGATGAGCCTGCGCCGTCTGGGCGTCGACACCATCGACCTGTTCCAGCTGCACCGCATCGACACCAAATTCCCCGCCGAGGACCAGATCGGCGAACTGCTCAAACTTCAGCGGGAAGGCAAGATCCGCCACATCGGCCTGTCCGAGGTCACCGTCGAGCAGCTCGAGGCCGCGCAGAAGGTGGCCCCGATCGTGACGGTGCAGAACATGTACAACGTCAGCGTCCGCTCGGCCGAGCCGGTGCTCGACGCGTGCGAGGCCCAGGGCATCGGCTTCATTCCATGGTTCCCGCTGGCCGCCGGCCCGTTGGCCGCGCCGGACGGGCCGCTGCAGCGCATCGCCGCCGAGCACCACGCCACCGGATCGCAACTGGCGCTGGCGTGGCTGCTGAAGCGCTCGCCGGTGATGCTGCCGATCCCGGGCACCTCCAAGGTGGCCCACCTGGAGGAGAATGTGGCCGCCGCGGAGATCGAGCTGACCGACGACGAGTTCGACACGTTGAGCAAAGCCGGAGCGTCCGAAGACTGACCGAGGCAATACGGTGGACGGGTGAGCTCTGAGCAGCACTCCGGTGGTGGCTTCAACCCGCCGGTCGCCACCGATCGCGGCGGACCCGACTACGGACGCTTCATCGACGCCGTCCGCACGCTGCAGGACCACGCCCGTGCCGCCGACGCCCCCGACGACGTGATCAGCGAGGCGGCGGACCAGATCGAGAAGGTGTCGCAGCTTCTCGCCCCCTACTACGCCGACGAGTGGTCCTCACCGTCCGGCCGCCGGATGGACCTGCCCGGCCGCGGCAACATCTTGGCGATACCCCTCGACGTGCACATCACCGAGGACCAGCGCATCGAGGGCACCGCCCGATTCCGCCGCTTCCACCTCGGCCGCAACGGCGCGGCGCACGGCGGCAGCGTCGCGCAGCTCTTCGACGCCCTGCTGGGCTTCACCGCGTTCACGCTGAGCGGCAGCAGGGCTCAGCGCACCGCGTTCCTGCACGTCGACTACCGCAAGATCGCGCACGTCGAGAAGGAGTTCCAGGTGGAGGCGGGCATCGACCGCCTCGAGGGCCGCAAGATCTTCGTCGCTGGACGGTTGCTCGACGGCGACACCGTGCTCGCCGAGGCGCACGCGTTGTTCGTCAAGTTGAAACCGGGCCAGCCGTGAACACCTCCGATGTCAAACAACGCCTCGGGCGGTGGCGCGAGCGGGTGCGGGAACGGCGAACGGTCAACTTCGGCTACCGCATCGCGGTCGGCGTCGTCGGTGCGGCGGTCCTGGCCCTGGGCATCGTCGCGATCCCGTATCCGGGGCCGGGCTGGGCCATCGTCTTCGTCGGCCTCGGGATCCTGGCCACGGAGTTCGAGTGGGCGCGACGGCTGCTCACGTACGCCAAGGAGCGCTACGACAAGGCGATGGAGTGGTTTCACCGTCAGCACGCCGCCGTGCAGATCCTGGGCGGGGCGTTCACCGCGCTGGTGGTGTTCGCGACGCTGTGGCTGCTGGGCGCGGTCAGCTTCGCCGCCAATCTCGTCGGGCTGGAGCACAAGCTGCTGCAAAGCCCTCTCGGCATCGGGTCCTGACGGCAGAGATCGCCGATGGGCACCGATAGCATGGTCGCGTCCTCGAGTCTGTTGACAATGAAACTGGAGAGTCACCGATGAGCGCCGCCCCCAACCGCACCTCAGCAGCCCCGATCCGGGTCGCTGCCGGGACGACCGCGGGGGAGGCGGTGCGTGAGGCGGGCCTTCCGAGCAGGGGCGCGCCCGATGCGATCGTCGTCGTGCGCGACGCCGAGGGCCGCCTCCGCGACCTGTCTTGGGCGCCCGACGCCGACGTCGAGGTGACGCCCGTGGCTGCGGACACCGACGACGGTCGCAGCGTCATCCGGCACTCGACCGCACACGTGCTGGCGCAAGCCGTGCAGGACCTCTTCCCGGAGGCCAAGCTCGGCATCGGTCCGCCGATCACCGATGGCTTCTACTACGACTTCGACGTCGAGCGGGCCTTCACCCCCGAGGATCTCGCCGCGCTGGAGAAGCGCATGCGCCAGATCGTCAAAGAGGGTCAGTTGTTCTCCCGCCGCGTCTTCGAGTCGAAAGACCAAGCGCGCGAAGAACTCGCGAACGAGCCCTACAAGCTAGAGCTGGTGGACGACAAGTCCGGTGACCCCGATGTGATGGAGGTCGGCGGTGACGAGCTGACCGCCTACGACAACCTCAATCCCCGCACCCGCGAACGGGAATGGGGCGATCTGTGCCGCGGGCCGCACATCCCGACGACGAAGTACATCCCGGCGTTCAAGCTGACCCGTAGCTCGGCCGCCTACTGGCGGGGCAACCAGGACAACGCCAGCCTGCAACGCATCTACGGCACGGCGTGGGAGTCGCAGGAAGCGCTCGACAAGCACCTCGAGTTCATCGAGGAGGCGCAGCGCCGTGACCACCGCAAGCTCGGCGCCGAGCTCGACCTGTTCAGCTTCCCCGACGAGATCGGTTCGGGCCTGGCCGTTTTCCATCCCAAGGGTGGGATCATCCGGCGCGAGCTCGAGGACTACTCGCGGCGCAAGCACATCGAGGCCGGCTACCAGTTCGTCAACACTCCGCACATCACGAAGGCCGAGCTGTTCAAGATCTCCGGACACCTCGACTGGTATTCCGACGGCATGTTCCCGCCGATGCACCTCGACGCCGAACTCAACCCCGACGGCACGGTGCGCAAGCCGGGGCAGGACTACTACCTCAAACCGATGAACTGCCCCATGCACTGCCTGATCTTCCGGTCGCGTGGGCGTTCGTATCGCGAACTTCCGTTGCGGCTCTTCGAATTCGGCACGGTGTACCGCTACGAGCTGTCCGGCGTTGTGCACGGTCTGACCCGAGTGCGCGGGCTGACGATGGACGACTCGCACATCTACTGCACCCGCGACCAGATGCGCGACGAGCTGACCTCGCTGCTGCGGTTCATTCTCGACCTGCTCGCCGACTACGGGCTGACCGACTTCTACCTCGAGCTGTCGACCAAGGATCCCGACAAGTTCGTCGGTTCCGACGAGCTGTGGGAAGAGGCCACCAATGTGCTGGCCGAGGTGGGCGCCGCGTCCGGGCTCGACCTCGTGCCCGATCCCGGCGGTGCGGCGTTCTACGGACCGAAAATCTCGGTGCAGGTCAAGGACGCGCTCGGCCGTAGCTGGCAGATGTCGACCATCCAGCTGGACTTCAACTTCCCGGAACGTTTCGAGCTGGAGTACACCGCCGCCGACGGCTCGCGGCAGCGGCCCGTGATGATCCACCGCGCGCTGTTCGGGTCGATCGAGCGGTTCTTCGGGATCCTCACCGAGCACTACGCGGGCGCGTTCCCGGCGTGGCTGGCGCCGGTGCAGGTGGTCGGCATTCCGGTCGCCGACGACCACGTCCCGTACCTGAACGGCCTTGCGACGCAACTGAAGATGAGGGGCGTCCGCGCCGAGGTGGACGCCAGCGACGACCGCATGGCGAAGAAGATCGTCAACCACACCAACCAGAAGGTGCCGTTCATGTTGGTGGCGGGGGACCGCGACGTGGAGGCCGACGCGGTCAGCTTCCGCTTCGGCGACCGCACCCAGATCAACGGCGTACCGCGCGACAAGGCGGTCGCAGCGATCACCGAGTGGATCGCGAGCCGGCAGAACGCGACTCCCACAGCCGAACTGCTCGAGGTGGACACAGCCAAGTGAGCGCCGAAGAGCACGCCGACCGCGGCGTCGACAACGAGCACACGGTGGTCGACCGCGGTGCCGGTGAGCCCGACCATCTGCAGCGGCTGTGGACCCCGCACCGCATGAGCTACATCGCCGAGGCGCCGATGAGGGGCGGATCGGCGGGTTCGGGCAAGTCGCGCCAGCCGTTCACCGACATCCCCACGATGCCCGACGAGGAGGGTCTGGTCGTCGCCCGCGGCGATTCGGTCTACATCGTGCTCAACCTGTACCCGTACAACCCCGGGCATTCGATGGTGGTGCCCTACCGCCGGGTGTCCGAACTGGAGGACCTCACGCCCGAGGAGAGCCTCGAACTGATCACGTTTACGCAGAGGCTGATTCGAGTGATCAAGGCGGTGTCGCACCCGCACGGGTTCAACGTCGGGCTCAACCTCGGGCAGTCGGCGGGCGGTTCGCTGGCCGACCACCTGCACATGCACGTGGTGCCGCGCTGGAGCGGAGACGCGAACTTCATCACGATCATCGGCGGCTCCAAGGCGGTGCCGCAGTTGCTGCGCGAGACCCGCGAGCTGCTGGCCAAGGAATGGGCGAGACAGCAGTGAGCAACTTCTATCTGATGACCCGGGCGGCGTACGAGAAGATCAGCACGCCGATCGCCAAGGGCGCGCTGCGCGCGGGCTTCACCCCCGACAGCATCACGATCCTGGGCACCGCCGGGTCCGTGTTGAGCGCGCTGACGCTGTACCCGATCGGTCAGCTGTGGTGGGGTTCGGTCGCGGTGTGGCTCTTCGTGCTCGCCGACATGCTCGACGGGGCGATGGCCCGGCAGCGCGGTGGCGGCACCCGTTTCGGCGCGGTGCTGGACGCGACCTGCGACCGGATCAGCGACGGCGCCATCTTCTGCGGTCTGCTGTGGTGGGCGGCGTTCGGGATGCGGAGCACCTCGCTGGTCGTCGCGACGGCGATCTGCCTGGTGACGTCGCAGGTGATCTCCTACATCAAGGCCCGCGCCGAAGCCAGCGGGCTGTCGGCGGAGGGCGGCCTGATCGAGCGCCCGGAACGGCTGATCATCGTGCTGGTCGGCGCGGGTCTGTCCGGCCTGTTCGGAGTGGTGTGGCTGCTGCACATCGCGATGTGGGTGCTGGCGGTGACCAGCCTGGTGACCCTCGGGCAGCGCGTGCACAGCGTGCGCACCTCGCCCGGGGCGATGGACCGCATCGCCAAACCCGACACCACCAACGCCGGCGGCGACAAACCGGAGGCGGGCGAGCCGTGACGACCACCCCCTCGGGACCGACGGCCAGTGCCAACCCGCTGGGTGGCCGGTTGGCGGACTGGGGGTACGCGGCCGGCTGGCGGGTGGTGCGCGCAATGCCGGAGTTCTTCGCCCGCAACACTTTCGACGCCGGGGCACACTTCGCGGCCCGTGGTGGCGGGCCCGAACAGCTGCGCAAGAACCTGGCGCGGGTCGTCGGCGTGCCGCCCGAGCAGGTGCCCGACGGGCTGATTCGTGCTTCGCTGGCCTCCTACGCCCGATATTGGCGGGAGGCATTCCGGTTGCCGACGATGGACCACGAGGCGCTCGGCCGGGAGTTGGTCGTAGACGACATCGACCTACTCTGGGCTGCGCTGGACGCCGGCCGCGGCGCAGTGCTGTCCCTTCCGCACAGCGGCAACTGGGACATGGCCGGAGTCTGGCTGGCCCAGAACTACGGCACGTTCACCACGGTGGCCGAACGGCTCAAACCCGAGTCGTTGTACAACCGTTTCGTCGAATACCGGGAGGGCCTCGGCTTCGAAGTCGTTCCTCTGACCGGCGGTGACCGCCCGCCCTTCGAAGTCCTCGCCGAGCGGTTACGCGACAACCGACCCATATGCCTCATGGCCGAGCGCGACCTGAGCCGCAACGGGGTCGAGGTGGATTTCTTCGGCGAAGCCACGCGCATGCCCGCCGGCTCGGCCAAACTCGCGATCGAGACCGGGGCGGCGCTGTTCCCGGTGCACTGCTGGTTCGAAGGCGATGGTTGGGGCATGCGGGTCTATCCCGAGATCGACACCTCGTCGGGCGACGTCACCGCCATCACCCAGGCGTTGGCCGACCGGTTCGCCCGCAACATCGCGGCCCATCCCGCTGACTGGCACATGATGCAACCGCAGTGGTTGGCCGACCTGTCGGCCGAGCGGCGCGCGACGCTGGAGGCCAGCCCGTGAGAATCGGCATGGTCTGCCCGTACTCGTTCGACGTCCCCGGTGGGGTGCAGTCGCACGTGCTGCAGCTAGCCGACGTGATGGACGGCCTGGGCCACGACGTCAGCGTGCTCGCACCGTCGTCACCGGGCGCCCAGCTGCCCGACTACGTCGTCTCGGGCGGCAAGGCCGTGCCGATTCCCTACAACGGATCCGTCGCGCGGCTGCGGTTCGGACCCGCGACGCACCGGCTGGTCAAGCGCTGGATCGCCGAAGGCGACTTCGACGTGCTGCATCTGCACGAGCCCAACGCCCCGAGCCTGTCGATGCTGGCGCTCAACATCGCCGAGGGGCCGATCGTCGCGACATTTCACACCTCGACCACAAAGTCGTTGACGCTCACCGTATTCGAGCCGATCCTGCGCCCGATGCACGAGAAGATCGTCGGCCGCATCGCGGTGTCCGACCTGGCTCGTCGCTGGCAGATGGAGGCCCTGGGCAGCGATGCAGTGGTGATCCCCAACGGTGTCGACGTAGCGGTGTTCGCGTCGGCGCCGCTGCTCGACGGCTACCCCCGAGCGGGAAAGTCGGTGCTGTTCCTGGGCCGCTACGACGAGCCCCGCAAGGGCATGGCGGTGCTGCTGCGCGCGCTGCCGAAGCTGGTCGAGCAGTTCCCCGGCGTCGAGATCCTCGTCGTCGGCCGCGGGGACGAGGACGAATTGCGCGACGACGCCGGCGAACTCGCCTCCCATCTGCGCTTCCTCGGACAGGTCGACGACGCGGACAAGGCGTCGGCGATGCGCAGCGCCGACGTGTACTGCGCACCCCACACCGGCGGCGAAAGCTTCGGCATCGTGCTCGTCGAGGCGATGGCGGCCGGCACCGCGGTGGTGGCCAGCGACCTCGACGCGTTCCGTCAGGTGCTCGACGACGGTGCGGCGGGTCGCCTGGTTCCCGTCGACGACGCAGCGGCCCTGGCCGATGGGCTGATCGAGGTGCTCGCCGACGATGCGGTGCGTGAGCGTTATGTCGCGGCGGCGACCCATGCGGTGCGGCGCTACGACTGGTCGGTGGTGGCCCGCCAGATCATGCGCGTGTACGAGACGGTCTCGGGCTCGGGCACCAAGGTCACGGTCTCCGGCGGTGACGGCGGTGGCAAGGCCAGAACGGCGAGGACCAGGAAGGCGACCGGAGGCGTTCGGTGATCACCTGGATCGTCGTGATCACGCTGGCGGCGCTGGTGGTGCTCATCCTAGCGGTCGGCGGGTGGGCCTTGCAGACGGCCAACCGCCTTGACCGCCTGCACGTGCGATACGACCTGTCTTGGCAGGCGCTCGACGGCGCGTTGGCCCGCCGCGCGGTCGTCGCCCGTGCGGTCGCTGTCGACGCCTACGGCGAGGGACCGGATGCCGCCCGGCTGGCCGCACTGGCCGACGCCGCCGAACGGTCACCTCGGCCGGGGCGCGAGGGCGCGGAGAACGACCTGTCGGCCGCGCTGGCCCAGGTGGACCTGGCGACACTGCCGCCGCCTCTGGTCACCGAACTGTCCGACGCCGAAGCGCGGGTGGTGCTGGCCCGCCGCTTTCACAACGACGCCGTGCGCGACACCCTAGCGCTGCGCGAACGGCCGGTGGTGCGAATGCTGCGGCTCGGCGGAACCGCTGCGCTGCCAACGTATTTCGAGATCGTCGAGCGACCCGAGACGGTACCGGAGGTCGGCCGCAGGTGAGTTGGCGCACGTCGGCGCGAGTGGTTCTGCTCGACGAGGCCGGCGCCGTGCTGCTGTTCCGCGGCTCGGACCCCGGACTGGCCGACGCGCCGCGCTGGTGGTTCACCGTCGGCGGTGCGGTGGAACCGGGGGAGGAGCTGGCGGACGCCGCGGCGCGGGAGATCGGCGAGGAGACCGGTCTGCGCGTGGCCGCGGCCGACCTGGTCGGACCGCTGTGGCGGCGTCAGGCGGTGTTCGAGTTCGACGGCGCGGAGATCCGCAGCGAAGAGCTGTTCTTCGTGTATCGCACGACGCGGTTCGAACCCGCGGTCGGCGGTCACACCGCCCTCGAGCGGCGCACGATTCACGGCTATCGCTGGTGTGATGAGACAATGATCCAAGAGCTGGTCGCCAA
Source organism: Mycobacterium sp. 852002-51961_SCH5331710 (assembly GCF_001665535.1). Lineage (GTDB taxonomy): Bacteria > Actinomycetota > Actinomycetes > Mycobacteriales > Mycobacteriaceae > Mycobacterium. The sequence continues at coordinate 41,584 of NZ_LZSQ01000049.1, read as the reverse complement.
TGGCGAAACCGTCTACCCGCTGCAACTCGGCGAGTTGCTGGAACAGGCCAATGCGGTCGCCGACGCGCGCGGGGGCGGTGCGCATCAGCAGTTGCAATCGATCCGCTGAAGTGCGGAATCAACACATTTGCGACCGCGTTTAGACTGGATCAGTAGCGATTCGGAGGAGATAGCAGTGGATACCGCACCGAACGGGTCGGTGACCCAAACCGGAACAGCCCGGGTGAAGCGCGGCATGGCCGAGATGCTCAAGGGTGGCGTGATCATGGACGTCGTCACCCCCGAGCAGGCCCGGATCGCCGAGGGCGCCGGTGCGGTGGCGGTCATGGCGCTCGAACGGGTGCCCGCCGACATCCGCGCCCAGGGTGGCGTCGCGCGCATGAGTGACCCCGATCTCATCGAGGGCATCATCTCGGCGGTCACGATCCCGGTGATGGCGAAGGTCCGCATCGGCCACTTCGTGGAGGCGCAGATCTTGCAGAGCCTCGGCGTCGACTACATCGACGAGTCCGAGGTGCTGACCCCCGCCGACTACACCCACCACATCGACAAGTGGAAGTTCACCGTGCCGTTCGTGTGCGGTGCGACCAACCTCGGCGAGGCGCTGCGCCGCATCACCGAGGGCGCGGCGATGATCCGTTCGAAGGGCGAAGCCGGCACCGGCGACGTGTCCAACGCCACCACCCACATGCGCCAGATCGGCGGCGAGATCCGACGGCTCACCTCGCTGTCGGAGGACGAACTCTACGTCGCCGCCAAGGAACTGCAGGCGCCCTACGATCTGGTGGTCGAGGTGGCCCGGTCCGGCAAGTTGCCCGTGACGCTGTTCACCGCCGGTGGCATCGCGACCCCGGCCGACGCGGCGATGATGATGCAGCTCGGCGCCGAGGGCGTGTTCGTCGGGTCGGGCATCTTCAAGTCCGGCGATCCCGCGGCGCGTGCGGCGGCGATCGTGAAGGCCACGACGTTCTACGACGATCCCGACGTGCTGGCCAAGGTGTCGCGCGGGCTGGGTGAGCCGATGGTCGGCATCAACGTGGAGGACGTCGCGGCCCCTCACCGGCTCGCCGAACGCGGCTGGTAAGCGGACCGGATGGCGATCGAGAAAATCCTCGACCTGGAGCAGCTCGAGGTCAACATCTATCGGGGCAGCGTGTTCAGCCCCGAATCCGGTTTTCTGCAGCGCACTTTCGGCGGACACGTGGCGGGGCAGTCACTGGTTTCGGCGGTGCGCACGGTCGACCCGGAGTTCGAAGTGCACTCGTTGCACGGGTACTTCCTTCGCCCCGGCGACGCCAAAGCGCCGACGGTGTACATCGTGGAGCGCCTGCGCGACGGCGGGTCGTTCGTGACGCGTCGGGTGAATGCGATCCAGCACGGCGAGACGATCTTCTCGATGTCGGCGTCGTTTCAGACCGACCAGAGCGGCATCGAGCACCAGGACGCGATGCCCGTCGCCGTATCGCCCGATGAGATTCCGAACTACGCGTCGGTCAGCGAGGTGTTCGACGACGCCAGCTTCCGCCAGTTCGACGAGTGGGACGTGCGGATCATTCCGCGCGAGACATTGAACAAACTGCCGGGCAAGGCATCTCAGCAGCAGGTGTGGTTCAAGCACCGCGACCCCCTGCCAGACGACCCGGTGCTGCACATCTGCGCGCTGGCCTACATGAGCGACCTGACCCTGTTGGGGTCGGCGCAGGTGAACTACCCGAAGGAGCGCAGGCACCTGCAGGTCGCCTCCCTCGACCATGCGATGTGGTTCATGCGTCCGTTCCGCGCTGACGAGTGGCTGCTCTACGACCAGTCCTCGCCGTCGGCCTCCGGTGGCCGGTCGCTGTGCCAGGGCAAGATCTTCAACCAGTACGGCGAGATGGTGGCGGCGGTCATGCAGGAGGGTCTGACCCGCTTCAAACGCGATTACAAACCGTGAGCACTCCACACGTCGGTGTCCTTGCGCTGCAGGGCGATACGCGCGAACACCTGGCCGCGCTGCGTGAGGCCGGGGCGGAGGCCTCGACGGTGCGGCGGGTCCGCGAACTCGAGGCCGTCGACGCGCTGGTGATCCCCGGCGGGGAGTCCACCGCGATGAGCCATCTCCTGCGCGAGCTCGACCTGCTGGAACCGCTGCGGTCTAGGCTGGCCGACGGCATGCCGGCATACGGCTCATGTGCCGGCATGATCCTGCTGGCCTCGGAGATCCTGGATGCCGGCGCGGCCGGACGCGAGGCGACACCGTTGAAGGCGATCGATATGACGGTGCGGCGCAACGCCTTTGGCCGCCAGGTCAACTCGTTCGAAGACGATGTGGCCTTCGGCGGCGTCGACGGACCGGTGCACGCCGTGTTCATTCGCGCTCCGTGGGCCGAACGCGTCGGGCCCGACGTCGAGGTGCTGGCCGAAGCCGCCGGTCACATCGTCGCGGTGCGTCAGGGTAAGCGGCTCGCGACGGCCTTCCATCCGGAGATGACCGGCGACCGTCGCATCCACAAACTGTTCGTCGACATGCTCTAGCAGTCGCGCGATTTGTGAGTGATTTCGATCGCTCACCGAACGTTTTCACTCACAGATCGCCAGAGGGGTTAGCGGATTTCGAGGCCGGTGACCGCGCGGCCGATCACCAGACGCTGAATCTCGCTGGTGCCCTCGAAGATCGTGAAGATCTTGGCGTCGCGGTGCATACGCTCGACGGGATACTCGCGGGTGTAGCCGTTGCCGCCGAGGATCTGGATCGCCTCGTCGGTGACGTACACCGCGGTCTCGCTGGCGACCAGCTTGGCCATCGACCCCTCGGCGTTGTCGAACGGCTTGCCGTTGCGCGCCATCCATCCTGCCCGCCACACCAGCATCCGGGCGGCGTCGATGCGGGCCTTCATGTCGGCCAGCTTGAACGCGATGGCCTGGAATTCGCCGATCTTCTTGCCGAACTGCTCGCGCTGGCGGGCGTAGTCGAGCGCGTATTCGTACGCCGCGCGCGCCACGCCGACCGCCATGGCGCCGACCGTGGGACGCGTCCGCTCGAACGTCGCAAGCGCGGCCTGGCTCTTGGCCCGTTTGCCCTCGCGCACCCGCGCGATGCGCTCCTCGAACTTGTCCCTCCCGCCGACGATCAGGTTGCCGGGAATGCGAACGTCCTCGAGCACCACCTCGGCGGTGTGCGAGGCGCGGATGCCGTGCTTGAGGAACTTCTGGCCCTGGCGGAAGCCGGGGGTGTTCGGCGGGATGATGAACGTGGCCTGCCCGCGCGTGCCGAGTTCGGGGTAGACCGACGCAACCACGATGTGCACCTCGGCGATACCGCCGTTGGTGGCCCAGGTCTTGACGCCGTTGAGCACCCACTCGTCCTTGGCCTCGTCATAGCGTGCGCGAGTCAGGATGGCGCCGACGTCGGAACCGGCGCCGGGTTCCGATGAACAGAACGACGCGACCTTCGGTTCGTTCACGCTGCCGAACATCTGTGGCACCCATTCGCCGATCTGCTCGGGGGTGCCGTTGGCGGCCAGCGACGCCGCGGCCAGGCCGGTACCCAGGATCGACAGCGCGATGCCCGCGTCACCCCAGAACATCTCCTCGAACGCCGTCAACATGCCCAGGCCGGAGGGCTCGGCCGACTGCTCGGCGAAAAACTCCATGGAGTAGATGCCGACCTTGGCCGCCTCCTGGATGATCGGCCAGGGCGTCTCTTCGCGCTCGTCCCACTCGGCGGCGGCCGGGCGGATCACGTCGGCGGCGAAGTCGTGTACCCAGTCCCGGACGTGGACGAGGTCGGGGGACAGCTCAAGCGAGAAGGACATGCCGCTATCTTACTGCGGAGTAAGATAGCGGCGAAGTATTGTGGCAGACCTAACAGCGTCGGTAGGACGGAACGCCGCGATGACGATGGTCGAAGTCGAACCGCAACCGCGCATCGATACCCTGGTCAAGCTCTCGAACGGCGCGGACGCACGGCGCACCGAGTACACCGGAACCGCCTGGTTCGACGGCAAACCGATCGTGTCCGGCCTGGCGCTGCGCCGAGCACCCAATGCGCCCAGGGGCATCCGGTCGCCGAACTTCTCGGCGTCGTTCTTCATCCCGGACAGCCTCCCGTACGACCGGGCCGCGCTCGGCACTCCGACGTTGTCCGTCTCGGTCGTCCTGGCGGCCTCCGGCGAGACGGGCGCTGTCGTCGACGCGGCCGCGACGTTCACCGACGACCCGTCCGGCGCACCGACGTGGCTGCAGGTGCACGTGCACGGCCACATCGGCTGGCCGGCCGCCGTCGGGTACCGCGTCATCGCGCTGACGTCGCCCGACGCGGTTCGGTAGGGCGCAAACATCCACGTAGACTCGTCGGGCGGACTCAGCGCACGAACGTGGCGCACGAAAGCGCACGGAGAGGTACTACCTGCATGAGCGGCCATTCCAAGTGGGCCACCACCAAGCACAAGAAAGCGGTCATCGACGCCCGCCGCGGCAAGATGTTCGCCAAATTGATCAAGAACATCGAGGTCGCCGCGCGGACCGGCGGCGGCGACCCCGCGGGCAACCCGACGCTGTACGACGCGATCCAGAAGGCCAAGAAGTCGTCGGTGCCCAACGACAACATCGAGCGGGCCCGCAAGCGCGGCAGCGGTGAGGAAGCCGGCGGCGCCGAGTATCAGAACATCACCTACGAGGGCTACGGCCCCAACGGTGTCGCGGTGCTGATCGAATGCCTGACCGACAACCGCAACCGCGCGGCCGGTGAGGTCCGCGTCGCGATGACCCGCAACGGCGGCAACATGGCCGACCCCGGTTCGGTGTCCTACCTCTTTTCCCGCAAGGGCGTCATCACCCTCGACAAGAACGGCCTCACCGAGGACGACGTGCTGATGGCGGTGCTCGAGGCCGGCGCCGAGGACGTCAACGACCTCGGCGACTCCTTCGAGATCCTCTGCGAGCCAACCGATCTCGTCGCGGTGCGCACCGCACTGCAGGACGCCGGCATCGACTACGAGTCCGCCGAGGCCGGCTTCGAGCCGTCGGTGTCGGTACCGCTGGATGCCGACGGCGCGCGCAAGATCATGAAGCTGGTCGACGCGCTCGAAGACCTCGACGACGTCCAGGACGTCTACACCAACATCGACATCTCCGACGATGTCGCGGCCGAACTCGACAACGAGGACTAGAGCGGCAGCGCCACGCGGTAGTGGCGGGAGGCGAACAGCCAGTTCCCGTCGACGCGTACGAGTTCGTCGACATACTCGCCGACCAGCTGGCGCACCGGCTGGTCGCGCGCGCGCATGAACTCCAGGCAGTAGGAGCGTGCGTCCGCGCGGTCGCCGCGCACGGTCACCGACGCCATCTGGGTGAAGAACGCCATCTGCTCGATGGCCGCGAAGATGCCGTGCCAGTGGTCGCGCAGTTCGCTCTTGCCGTGACACTCGCCGCCCGAGCCCGTCCTGCGGCCATCCTCGGTCCAGCACGCCAGGTACGCGTCGAGGTCCTTGCGGGTGACCGCATCGCTGTAGATTTCGAGGCGCTCACGGATGAGCTGTCTGTCTTCGGCCGGCCCGACGAACGTCATCGGCCCATTATCGGGACGACCACGAAAGAGCGGAGACCGCGACATGGCCAGGGTGACGGTGACCGATCCGGAGGGGGAGACGGTGACGGTGCGGCGCTGGTGGTGGCGAACCCTGCCGTGGCAGACCGGATTCGAGACCCTCGACGCGTTCCTCTTCCTGCTCATGCTGCCGTTCATGCTGATGTGGCCGGTTTGGCTGCTGCTGAAGTGGCTGGGCGTTTCGTGGACGGTCGTGATCGAACGCGGCGGCGAGCGGATCGGCCGCGAACGCGTGCGCGGCTGGCGCCGCTCCGGCGAACGCGTTTACGAGATCGCGGCGTCGGTGCAGGCCGGTACGTACCCCGTCGAGGAGCCGGCGGCCTCCTGACGCGCGGCTCAGCCCCGGCCGTTGCTCCGCACGAGCTCGTCGTCCTCGCAGTCGATGGTGTGGTCGAACGCCTTCGCGCGTTCCTCCGCCTCCGGGCTGCCCGAGAACATGCCCGCGGCGACGCGTTTGGTCTCGCTCGCGACCTCGCGCCGCGCCTGCGGTTCCGGTGCCGGCTCGGCGGGTTGGATGCGCTGAATCGGCACCACGCCGCCGGTGCGCTGCACCCACGCGACCAGTCCCTCGCGGACGGCGCACTGCAGGTCGTACAGCGCGCCGGCGTTGTGGGCGCTGACCACGACGCGCACGCGGACCACACCGCCGACCGCGTCGGTCACCTGCAGGACCCCGCGGCGCCCGTCCCAGAGCTCGTTTTCGGCCAGCAGCCGGTCCAACTCGGTGCGCATGTCGTTGATCGGGACGTTGAAGTCGACGTCGAACTCGACCGTGCCCATGATCTCGGTGGCACTACGCGTCCAGTTCTCGAACGGCTCGGTGGTGAAGTAGCTCGACGGCAGCACCAGCCGACGCTCGTCCCAGATGCGGACGACAACGTACGTCAGCGTGATCTCCTCGATCCGGCCCCACCACTGTCCGCTCTCGAGCTGGACGATGTCGCCCACACGGATTGCGCCGGAGAACGCGATCTGCATTCCGGCGAAGACCGCACCCAGCGACGTCTGGGCGGCCAGGCCGGCGACCACCGACAGCACACCGGCGGAGGCGAACACGGTGGTGCCGATGTCGGAGAACGACGGGAACGTCATGAGGATCGCGGCGCCGCCGAGGACGACGATGATCGCGATCGCGAGCCGGCGCAGCACCGTGACCTGTGTGCGCACCCGCCGCCACAGCCGGTCGGCGTCCGAGATCTCCTCACCGCCGCCGCCGTAGCGCGCGATCATGCGCCTCTCGGCGACGCGGACCAGCCCGGTGACCAGCCAGGTGATCGACACGATCATCAGGATGAGCAGCCAGTGGTCGACCCAGCCGCGCCACGAGTCCGCGGTGCCCGACGTCCGCCGGACCGCGACCGACGCCGCGATCACCATCAACAGCATGCGCACCGGCTTGCGGGTGAGCACCTCGATGTCCTTGAGCAGGGCGCTGCGGCGACTGATGCGCGCCATCAACCAGGTCACCACCACCCCGAACACGTACACGGCGGCGATAGCCCCGGCCGCCCACGCGATGGTGACGGCAATATTGGTTGCGGTCTGCAGTTCGGTCTCGTCCGGCATGGGGATGGGGTCACTCCACGAATCGGGATCAGGTCCACCGTCGCGTAGCCGTGTTGCCGCCGTGGGAAACATCGGCTTCGGGGCGTCGGACGCGGATTCTGCCGTCCCACAAGCACAATTGGCGCGTGGCAGTGGTACGCGACACAGGCGGCACCGAGTGGCAGATCACCAGGCGGTGGTGGCCGTTTCCGGGCGACGCGCTCGATCTCACATTCGGTTGGCTGGAGATCCTCGTCGGCGCGCTGTTCGTTGTGCTGTGGCCGTTCTGGCTGCTCGCCAAGTTCTGTGGGGTGCGCTGGGTGATCACCATCGAACGCGGCGGGCATCAGGTGGGCCGCGAACTGGTGCGCGGATGGAACAGGTCGAAGGGTCGCATCAACGAGATCGCGGTGCAGATCGCCGCGGGCGGGCGCGGCGGTCAGTTCGTGATCTGAGCGGGCGTGTCCTGCCGGATCCTGCCCCGTCGGGCGGCTAAGCTCTCGAACAAGTGTTCACAGAAGGGCCGGACGTGCGGGTGATGGGAGTCGACCCCGGGTTGACGCGCTGCGGACTGTCCCTCATCGAGGGCGGCGCGGGTCGCCAGGTCACCGCGCTCGACGTCGACGTGGTCCGCACTCCGTCCGGCGATCCGCTGCACCGGCGTCTACTGGTGATCAGTGACGCCGTCGAATACTGGATGGACACCCACAAGCCCGATGTGATCGCGATCGAGCGGGTGTTCTCCCAGCAGAACGTCTCCACCGTGATGGGCACGGCCCAGGCCGGCGGGGTCATCGCGCTCGCGGCCGCCCGCCGCGGCATCGACGTGCATTTCCACACCCCCAGCGAGGTGAAGGCCGCGGTCACCGGCAACGGCAACGCCGACAAGGCCCAGGTGACTGCGATGGTGACCAGAATCCTTGCGCTGCAGACCAAGCCGACGCCGGCCGACGCCGCCGATGCGCTGGCGTTGGCGATCTGCCATTGTTGGCGCGCACCGATGATCGCCCGGATGGCGGCGGCCGAGGCGCTGGCCGCCGAACAACAACGCAAGTACAAGGCGACGCTCAAGGCGAAAGCGAAGGCGGCACGATGATCGCATCGGTTCGTGGTGAGGTTCTCGACATCGCACTCGACCACGTCGTGATCGAAGCGGGCGGGGTCGGCTACAAGGTGATGGCCACGCCGTCGACGCTGGCCACGTTGCGCCGCGGTGCCGAGGCCCGGTTGATCACCGCGATGATTGTCCGCGAAGACTCCCAGACGCTCTACGGCTTCGCCGACGGCGACGCCCGCGACCTGTTCCTCACGCTGCTCGGGGTGTCAGGAATAGGGCCCAGCATCGCGCTCGGGGCGCTGGCGATGTACGACGGACCGACCCTTCGTCAGGCCATCGGCGACGGCGACATCACCGCGCTGACCCGCATCCCGAAGGTGGGGAAGAAGACCGCCGAGCTGATGGCGCTGAGCCTGCGCGACAAGGTCGGCATCGCTTCATCGTCCGGCGCCGCGACGGCGAGCGGGCACGCGGTGCGCGGTCCGGTCGTCGAGGCGCTCATCGGGCTCGGGTTCGCGGCCAAACAGGCCGAGGAGGCCACCGACAAGGTGCTGGCCAACGACCCCGAGGCCAACCAGTCGACCGCGCTGCGGGCGGCGCTGTCCATGCTGGGTAACAAATGAGCCGGTTCACCGACGACGAAGACGAGGCCGAACAGCGTGAGGTCTCTCCCGCGCTGACGGTCGGCGAGGGCGACATCGACGCGAGTCTGCGGCCCCGGTCGCTGGGGGAGTTCATCGGCCAACCGCGGGTTCGTGAGCAGTTGCAACTGGTCATCGAGGGCGCCAAGAACCGCGGCGGCACACCGGACCACATCCTGCTCTCGGGCCCGCCCGGGCTGGGTAAGACGTCGTTGGCGATGATCATCGCCGCCGAACTCGGGTCCTCGCTGCGGGTCACCTCCGGTCCGGCGCTCGAGCGTGCCGGCGACCTCGCCGCGATGCTGTCGAACCTCGTCGAGCACGATGTGCTGTTCATCGACGAAATCCACCGCATCGCCCGCCCGGCGGAGGAGATGTTGTACCTGGCGATGGAGGACTTCCGCGTCGACGTCGTCGTCGGCAAGGGCCCCGGCGCCACCTCGATTCCGCTCGACGTCGCCCCGTTCACCCTCGTCGGGGCCACCACCCGCTCGGGCGCACTGACCGGCCCATTGCGCGACCGGTTCGGGTTCACCGCCCACATGGACTTCTACGAACCCTCCGAACTCGAGCGGGTGCTGTCGCGTTCGGCGGGCATCCTCGGCATCGAGTTGGGCGCCGACGCGGGCGCCGAGATCGCGCGCCGCTCGCGGGGCACGCCGCGCATCGCCAACCGGCTGCTGCGCCGGGTCCGCGACTACGCCGAGGTGCGTGCCGACGGCGTGATCACCCGCGATATCGCCAAGGCGGCGCTGGAGGTCTACGACGTCGACGAGCTCGGCCTCGACCGGCTCGACCGCGCCGTATTGTCCGCGCTGACACGCAGTTTCGGCGGGGGACCGGTCGGCGTGTCCACTCTCGCGGTTGCGGTCGGCGAGGAGGCGACGACGGTGGAAGAGGTGTGCGAGCCGTTCCTCGTGCGCGCCGGGATGATCGCGCGCACACCACGCGGACGTGTGGCCACCGCACAGGCGTGGACACATCTCGGCCTGACCCCGCCGAGCGGAGTGACGGGTCTGGGACAGGCGGGTCTTTTCGACTGAGGAGGACGAGATGGGCAGCGGCACGATCAGGCTGGGCGGCTTGCTCGGCGTGGCCTCCGCAGGTGTGATCGTGCCGGCGTATCTGGTCGGCTCACCCGAGACGCCGCAAGACGCCGGCGGAGTGGACGCTTATTTCGACCATGCGGCAACGTTTCTCACCCTGAACGGCGCCCTGCCGCTGCTGCATCTGTTTTTCGGCCTGCTATTCGTCGGGGTGCTCGTATCGGTATTGCGGTCGGCGGCCGGGCCCACCGGCGCGGTGTACACCGCGGCGCTGGGCGGTGCGATTTTCCTCGCGCTGACCGCGGCCGGGCTGGCCGCCGAGGTCGCGATTCCGGCGGCCATCGTGCGGTTCGACGATCTCACCGTGACGTCCTACTCGCAGCCGTTCCTCGGCCTGGCGGTGTGGCTCTATCACTACAGCCACATCGGCTCGGCCGCACTGATATTCGCCACCGCCTACATCGTCTGGCGCACCGGTGTGCTGCCGAAGTGGTCGGCGGCGCTTGCGGTGCTCGGCGTGCCTGCACTGCTGCACACCTGGATCGGGCTGCCCGGTGCGTACGCCGTGGTGGTTTGGATGGCGCTGATCGGCCTGGTCATGTTGGCGATACCGCCGGTGGTTCGAGTGGAAAGCGTGGGCGTGTGATGGGTTATGCCGGATTGTTCTTCGCGGGGCTCGCTGCCCTGCTGCACATCTACATCTGGGTCATGGAGTCGTTGACGTGGACGTCGCCGCGCACCAGAGCGACGTTCGGACTCACCGAGGAAGAGGCGTTGGCCACCAAGGAGTTGGCGTTCAACCAGGGTTTCTACAACTTGTTTCTGGCCATCATCACGATCGTGGGGATCGTCATCGGCGGTCTCGGCTGGGTCGGCCTCGCGCTGATCTTCGCCGGTGTCGGCTCGATGCTGGCCGCGGCGCTGGTGCTGTTGCTGTCCTCACCGGACAAGGCGAGGGCCGCTGTGACACAGGGGATCTTCCCGCTGATCGCAATCGTGTTGCTGATCCTGGCGGTGGCGCTGTAGCGCCGGGTGCGCCGAACGTGCGGCCACTGCGGTCTTGTCGGGGAGATCTCGCAGCGGCCGCACGTTCGACGTCGCCCTAAAGCAACCCCAGCAGCTCCAGGTCGGTGACGTACTTGACGATGACGTCACGCGTCACGTGCGGAATGTCCTTGTCCGGACCGATCTTCGCGTCCTGCACGGCCGTGCGGAACCGATCGGTCGGCGCCATCGAACCCCGGATCGGGGTCTCGGGCCGCTGGTAGTTGTGCAGCAGCGGGAGCAGCGACGCCTGCCGCTGTCGTTCGGGCAACCCGCGGATCGCGGTGTCGAACCGCTGTAACCACGTGGCGTAGTCACCGACGCGTTCGACTGGATATCCGGCGTCGATCAGCCAGTCGACGAACTCGTCGAGCCCGATGCCGTCGTCGTAGGGGTTCATGACGTGATACGTCTCGAAGCCCGGTCCGGCGTCGTGGCCGACCTGCGCGCCGAGTGTCGAGATGGCGTCGGCGATGAACTCGACGGGGAGACCGTCGTAGTGCGCGCGTTGGCGGTGGCCGTCCGCGTCGACCTCGTAGAACGAGAAGGGCGCGATGCCGGTCGCGACGAGGCTCAGGATCAACCGCGTGAACATGTCCGGCACGTTGAGCTGACCGGCGTAAGTGGTGTCGGCCAGGATCATGTCGCAACGGAAGACCGCGACCGGCAGCCCGCACAGGTCGTGCGCCTCGCGCAGCAGCACCTCACCGGCCCACTTGCTGTTGCCGTAGCCGTTGGCGTAGGTGTCGTCGACCTGGCGCGTCGCGCTGATCACCCGGATGTCGCCGTCCTCGGTGAATTGTCCCGGGGCGATGCCCGCGCCGACACCGATCGTCGACACGTACACGAACGGCTTGATCTTCGTCGTCAACGCGATGCGGATCAGTTCGGCGGTGCCGACGGCGTTGGGCCCCAACAGCTGGCTGTAGGGCAGTACGTGGTTGACCAACGCGGCCGGGTCGACGATCAGGTCCACCGTGTCGGCGAGCCGCTGCCACGTCCGGCGGTCGAGGCCGAGATCGGCCTCACCCTTGTCGCCGGCGATGACCTCGAGATGATCGGCGGCCAACTCCCGGTAGTGACGCAGCAATCGGGGATCGCCCGAGTCGAACGTCCGGTCCAGCCGGTCGCGCGCCGACGCATCGTCCTTCGCGCGCACCAGGCAGATCACCTTGCCACCCACCATTGCCATGCGCTCGAGCCACTCCAGCGCCAGATAGCGGCCCAAAAAGCCCGTCGCGCCGGTCAACAGCACGGTGCGCACCTCGCTGCTCGGGCCGGGCAGCGACGGCGCAGCCGTCAGGGTGGCGTCGTCGAGGAACTTGTCCAGCGTCAAGTCGCTCGCGTGTACCTCGGTGGCGTCCCGGCCGTGCACCGACGCGAATGTCGGCCTCTTGGAACCGGGTTCGCGTGCCGATTCGATGTAGGCGGCGAGGGCCGCCAGATCGTTCGCCGGGCTGACGATGACGCCGACCGGCACCTCGATGTCGTAGATCTCGTTCAGCAGGTTGCCGAACGTCAACGCGGACAACGAATCCCCGCCCAGGTCGGTGAAATGCGCATCGGGCTGCAGATCGGCGGCCGTCGCGCCCAGCAGGGCGCCGGCGGCCCGGCTGATCGTCTCGATGACCGGCTTCTCGGCACCGTGCTGGCGCAGAGCGCGCAGTTCTGCGGCCTGGCTGTCGGCCAGCTCGGTGTATTGCGCCTCCAAGCGTTCGCCGTAGTGCTCCTTGAGCTTCGGACGCGCAAGCTTGCGAATACCCGTGAGCAGCCCGTTCTCGAGCGTGAACGGCGTTGTCTCGACGATGAAGTCGCGCGGAATCTCATACGACTGCAGGTTGGCCGTTCTCGCGACGTCCTGCAGGGATTCGCTGATCGCGGTCTTCGAGGCCTCGCCGTCGTAGCGGGCGAGCGCGTCGTCGGTCGGCACGATCACCGCGAGCAGGTAGGAGCGGGCGCTGTTGCCGTAGACGAAGATCTGGCGGATCAGCGGGCTGGTACCGAACGCCGCCTCGAGTTTGGCGACCGTGACGAACTCGCCCTGCGACAGTTTGAGCACGTTGTTGCGACGGTCGAGATAGACCAACTGGTCCGGACCGACCTCGGCCACGATGTCGCCGGTCTTGTAGTAGCCGTCGGCGTCGAACACCGACGCGGTAATCTCGGGCCGCTTGTAATAGCCGGGGAACATCGTCTCCGACTTCACGAGCAGTTCGCCGCGCGGATACGGACGGTCGGTGTGGTAGTACCCGAGATCGGGGACGTCGGCCAACCGGTAGTCGATGACCGGCGGCCGCGACACCTGTCCGTCGACGCAAACCGCACCGGCTTCGGTGGATCCGTAGCCGTCGGTCAGGTGCAGGTCGAGCAGCGATTCGACGAAGGTCTTCATCTCCGGCGAGATCGGCGCGGACCCCGTCATCGCCGAGACGAACCGGCCGCCCAACAGGTTCTGTCGCAGATCGGCGAGCACATCGGTTTCGGCCGCCCAGCGATCCACACCGTCGGCGGCACGGCGGTCGACCTCGCTCTGGAACTGCTGGAACATCATGTCCCAGATGCGCGGCACGAAGCTCAGCTGCGTGGGACGCACCAGCGCGATGTCGTCGAGGAACGTCGAGAGATCGCTTCTGGCAACGAAATACGCGGTACCGCCTGCACCCAGAGTGGCGTACAGGATGCCGCGGCCCATCACGTGGCTCATCGGCATGAAGTTCAACGTGATCGACGGAAGCGACTGTCCGCCGCCCCACATCGCCATGCTCGACCGGCGCCACGAGTTGGCCACCATCTTGCGCTGGTACATCGCGCCCTTCGGCGCGCCGGTGCTGCCCGAGGTGTAGATCAACAGCGCGAGCTCGTCGTCGTCGAGGTCGGCGGGCGCGGTGGCCGGAAGCGCCCGGCCGCGGACGATCACTTCGTCCAAAGTCTCGATCTGAACACCGGTTTCGCCGAGGCGCGTCTTCGCGGCGTCGAGCGCGGCGCGATGGTCGTCGACCTCGGGGTGGTAGTCGAACACGATCAGGTGTTGCGGGAGGTGGCCGGTCAGCATCACCTCGACCGCGTCGTCGAGGAAATCCACACTCGACGCCATGGCGACCGGTTCGGTCTCGACGGCGATCGGCTGCAGCTGCGCTATGGCCGCGCTGGTCTGCAGAGGCACGGAGACGGCACCGAGATGCAGTAGCGCCATGTCGACGGTCGTGTAGTCGATGCTGGTGAACCCGACGATCGCGACACGGTCACCCGTGCCTACCGAGGCTCCCGCCAAGGCGGCGGCCGCTGCCTGGACGCGGTCTGCCAACTCGCGATAAGTGATGGTGTCGAACCGGGGGAGCAGTTGGGCTGTCGTGCGTCCGGTCCCCGGATCGGTGACGAAGTCGACGGCGCGTTCACCGAGCGCCGGCCGATCGGCGTAGCCGTCGAAAATAGTTCGGATGAGCTGGGGGATGGAGAGGTCGGTCGCTTCGATGGCCTCTGCGACCTGCTCTGAAGGTCGTGCGGCGGCGAACTGCGGATCGGTTTCGAACAAATCGGAAATACGACGCTCGAGTCGCGCCTCATGGGTATCAGTCGTCATCAAGAAATCCTTTGGACGAACGTGGATTGTGGGGGCGCGACATTGCGTCCACCAAAAACATCGATAGTCGAACTAAAAGTATTCCCTCGGCGGCTGGGAACTTGCTGTGAGCGCGAGCAGCGCTTTCTGCAAGACCCCGCCGCGGCGGGTCAGCGGATCGCCGGGAACACCCTCGCGGGATCGGCGCGCCCGGCGAGCACCTCGACGGCCAGCGTCGCATCGGGTACGCAGATCAACAGGTCCCGCGTGGCGTTCAACGCCTCGGCCGACGGTTCGACGCCGCCGACCGCATCGGCGAGGTCGAGCAGGTGCACCGTTGCCTCCATGAGCGCGGTCTCAGCGACGACGGCCAGCGTCGTGCTGCCGACGACCGGATACGCGATCGTGGTCTCCGCGGGCATCGGCGTGGCACGCAGCACCCGCGCGCTCTCTTCGAATCGTCGGGCGGCCGCCCGCGGGGTCAGCGCTGCGGACTCCGAAACCGCTTGTTCGGCAAGGCTTTCAGCGTTGGTGTTGGCGACTCCGTCGGGTTCGTTGAAGCGGCGCAGCAGGGTCGCCGCGTCGGTGACGGCGGCGGGACCGTCGATCACAGCGCCGGTGAGACGGTCAAACATTGCCGGTTCCGGGCAGACGTGGGCGAGCAGCGCCGCGACGTCCCAGTCTCCGCAGCGCGTGGGTGTGGACCATTCGTCGGCGGTCAGTTCTGCGCACCGTCGAGCCCACCGCTGCCACGCGTCGGCCAGGACGCGGCGGGCTGCGTCACCGTCGAGTCGCATGGCGCCAACCTAGCCAACGACCGGTTACGTATGCGTCAGCGCGGGTAACCACCCCGCACGACCAAGGAGGCATCATGACCGAGACGCGAGTACATCCCCGAGGTGGGCGGATGCGAATGCCGCGCAGTCGCGGGGCCACGAGTGGATTCCTGTTGATCCTGCTGGGCGCCTGGGGCGCACTGGCTCCCTTCATCGGCCCGCTGTTCAACTTCGCGTACAGCCCCGATCAGGCCTGGATGTGGACGACCGGCCGCGGCTGGCTGGAAGTGCTGCCCGGGGCGGTGACCGTGCTGGGCGGCCTGCTGCTGCTGATGTCGCGCAACCGTGCGACCGCTTCGCTCGGCGGGTGGCTCGCTGTCGCGGGCGGCGTGTGGTTCATCATCGGCCGCGCGGTGGCGGGTCCGTTGAACCTCGGTGACGCGGGTTCGCCTGTCGCCGCGACCGAGGCCAAGCGCATCGCGCTCGAGCTGTTGTTCTTCTACGGCCTCGGAGCGTTGATCGTGTTCCTGGGTGCCGCGGCGCTCGGCCGCATCTCGGTGCGCAGCGTGCGCGACGTCGAGTGGGCCGACCGACCCGTCACCGCGCACACGACCGCCGACGAGCACGCTCCGGTGGCGGCGGCCGAACCGACTCCGGTCGCGGGCCACACCGGGCCCGTCACCGGTCCGGTCGCTGGCCGCACGGATCCGGTCGCCGGTCAGCCCGCGATGGCCGAGCAGCGGACCGAGGTGATCGGGCCGACGGCCGAGGCCGCACAACCGCGTCGGCGCAATTGGCGGGACATGTTCCGCTCACGCGGCGATCGCGGCGGGCGACTCGCCCACCGGTAACTCTCCACCAAGGCGCCCCGGACGCTCGACGTCCGGGGCGCTTTGCGGTAGCCGATCCTGTTGGGGTGACGCAGATCCCACAGCGCTGTCCGTGCGACGAGTTTCACCGCGTCGCTGTGACCTGCATGACTGCCATGGGCCGACCTAGTAACTAGCCTGGCTAGGTAACCAATTCGACGTGCGCCTTTTCGATCATCACCTTGGTGGCGTCCGATAGCCGACGTAGCTCTTTGTCAGGAGGCCCACCATGCCCGACAGGCCTGGTATCACCGATTCCGTTGTCGCACGGCAAAATTCGGCCACCGCAGTGTGCGAAGCGTTCGGCTTCCCGCAGGAGGACTGGCCGATGTTCGCCCGTCTGGCCGCCGGTCCGATGACCCCGCACGACGAAGAGGCGCTGTTCCAGTACATCGACGTCAAGATCGCCGAGCGCTGCTGGAAGCCGACCGACGACCTGCTGTCCGACCTGATCGACGTCGAGGTCGGTGGCGTCGAACTCACCGTCGACGACATCTACCGCTTCGTCGCCACGCTGATCGGGGTCAAGGTCTTCTAGGCGGCTGCGATTTGTCAGCCCGTATAGGCCATGACGTGCTTGATGCGGGTGTAATCCTCGAACCCGTACATCGACAGGTCCTTACCGTGTCCCGAGGACTTGAACCCGCCGTGCGGCATCTCGGCCACCAGCGGGATGTGCGTATTGATCCACACGCACCCGAAGTCGAGGGCCGCTGAAACGCGCAGTGCCCGTGACACATCACGCGTCCACACCGACGACGCCAACCCGTACTCGGTGCCGTTTGCCCACGCGATCGCCTCGTCCTCGTCGGAGAAGGACTGCACGGTGATGACCGGGCCGAAGATCTCCTGCTGAACCAAGCGGTCGTCCTGGCGCAGGCCGCCGATCACCGTCGGTTCGACGTAGAAACCCTTGTCTCCCTGCCGTCCTCCGCCGACCGCGACCGTCGCGTGCGACGGCACGTCACCAAGGAAGCCGAGCACCCGCTCCAACTGGTTGGAGTTGTTCACCGGCGGCACCCAGGCGTCCTCGTCGTCGGCGGGCTTGCCGTACGTCGTCGTCGCCGCGCGCGCCTGCTCGGCCAGCGCCTCGGTCAGGTCCGAGGCGACCCGTGCGGTCGCGAGCACGCGCGTGGCCGCGGTGCAGTCCTGGCCGGCGTTGAAATAGCCCGCCGTCGCGATGCCTTCGGCCGCCGATGCGATGTCGCTGTCGTCGAACACGATCACCGGCGCCATGCCGCCCAACTCCAGGTGTGTGCGCTTGAGGTGCCCGCCGGCGCTGACGGCCACTGCGCGGCCGGCGGCGACGGACCCGGTGATCGACACCATCTGCGGCGTAGGGTGCGCCACCACGGCGGCACCCGTATCACGGTCTCCACAAACGACATTCAGCACTCCGGGCGGAAAGTGCCGGGCCGCGATCTCGGCCAGCATCACGGTCGTGACCGGGGTCGTGTCGCTGGGCTTGATGACGACGGTGTTGCCCGCTGCGACCGCGGGCACGAACTTCCAGATCGCCATCATCATCGGGTAGTTCCACGGAGCCACCTGGCCGACCACACCGACCGGTTCGCGGCGGATCCACGACGTGTGGTTCTCCATGTACTCGCCGGCCGACTTGCCCTCCAGCATCCGCGCGGCGCCGGCGAAGAACCGGATCTGGTCGACCATCGGCGGGATCTCTTCGGCCATCGTCACGTGGTTGGGCTTGCCGGTGTTGCGCCCCTCGGCGGCCACGAGTTCTTCCGCGTGCTTTTCGACATCATCGGCGAAGTCCAGCAACGCCTTCTGCCGCACCGAGGGAGTGGTGCGTTTCCAGTCGGTGAACGCCTTGGACGCGGCGGCGTAGGCGTTGTCGATGTCGGCCTCGTTCGAGATCGGCGCGGTGCCGTACTGCTCACCGGTCGACGGATCTACCAGTGGCATGGTGGCGCCGCTGACCGAGTCGACGCTCTCGCCGCCGATGAAGTTCTGGACCGTTGTCATTCGATCTCCTTGTGAGTCACAGGTCTCGACGGTGCTCATCGAGCAAGAAGCCTAACCAAAACAGCACCGATCCGGTCGATAACCCCGCCAGGGTGTGGCGTAATCCGCAGCCACTGCGGGGTAGACGCAACGGAATTCGTTGACCAGGATGACGAGCCGGATTCGCGCGGCGGTGAATTCGCGGGTTCGTCGTGGTCGGCTGGTCGCCGGGCAAGGCCGCAATGGCACACTGGTCACTTATGGGTGCGCGCCCCTACCGGCGCTGCGCCGTGACCACAAGACCTAACGAAAGATTTCATCGCCATGGATTTGGTTGTCTTCCTCCCCCTGCTCATCGTGCTGGGTGCGTTCATGTTCTTCGCCTCGCGCCGACAGAAGAAGGCGATGCAGGCCACCATCGACCTGCACAATTCGCTTCAGATCGACGACCGCGTGCACACCACGTCCGGTCTGGTCGGAACCATCAAGGGCATCACCGACGATGAGGTGGAGCTCGAGATCGCGCCGGGTGTCGTCACCACCTGGATGAAGCTCGCGGTGCGTGACCGCATCACCGAGGACGACGAGTTCGACGACGACGAGCCCGAGTCGACCGCGGTCGAGCTCACCGAAAGCCCGAACACCAAGACCGACGGCTGAGTCCGCGGGCGGAAATCACAGCTCGAGCCCGTAGTCTTTGCGGTGCTGTGCTGACGGACCGATCTCGAGGAGACCTGACAAAACGTGGCATCGTCTTCGACGCCGGTGCACCCTGCCCGCTACCTGTCACTGTTCCTGGCGCTGCTCGTCGGCGCCTACTGCCTGGTCTTCCTGACCGGAGACAAGAAGGCCGAGCCCAAGCTCGGTATTGACCTGCAGGGCGGAACCCGCGTCACCCTGACCGCGCGCACGCCCGACGGCTCGCCGCCCACCCGCGAGGCGCTGAACCAGGCGCAACAGATCATCAACGACCGGGTCAACGGCCTCGGCGTGTCCGGTTCCGAGGTGATCATCGACGGCAACAACCTCGTGATCACGGTGCCCGGCAGCGAGAGCAGCGAGGCCCGCAACCTGGGCCAGACCGCGCGGCTGTACATCCGTCCCGTCGTGCACGTGATGCCCGCCGAGATGCCGGGTGAGACGGAGGGTCCGCCGGACGCGCCGCCGGGTGGTCCGATGCCCGGAATGCCGGGGATGCCGGGTGCGCCGGGCGCCGAACCGCCGGCCGGTCAGCAGCCGCCCGGTGGTGAACAGCCGCCCGCGCAGCCCGCGCCGCCGGGTGCGCCGCAGCCGCGGCCGTATCCGCAGGAGCCGCCGGCACAGCCGGCCCCGCCGCCACCTCCGCCACCTTCGCCGGCACCCGGCAGCCCCTCGCCGGCACCCGGGAGCCCCGCGCCGTCGCCGACACAGACCAAGCCGCCCTCACCCGAGGATGTTCCGCTGGCGCAGCGCATCGCCGACGAGAAGCAGTTGCGGCAGAGCACGGATCAGCAGATCCAGATCCTCGCCCTGCAGTTCCAGGCGACACGGTGCAATGAGGACGACGTCCTGGCGGGCAACGACGACCCGAACCTTCCGCTGATCACCTGCGGTCGGGACGGCAACGTGTATCTGCTGGACAAGTCAATCATCAACGGTGAGCAGATCGAAGACGCCACCTCGGGGCTCGACCAGCAGCGCGGCGAGTACGTCGTCAACCTCCAGTTCAAGGGCGAGGGCGCCAAGACCTGGGCAGACTTCACCGCCGCCAACGTCGGGACACAGACCGCGTTCGTGCTCGACTCGAAAGTGATGAGCGCACCGGAGATTCGGGAGGCGATCCCCGGCGGACGCACCCAGATCAGCGGCCAGTTCACCCAGCAGACGGCCCGCGAACTGGCCAACGTCCTCAAGTACGGTTCGCTGCCGCTGTCCTTCGAGTCGTCGGAGGCCGAAACCGTCTCCGCCACACTGGGTCTCTCGTCGCTGCGGGCGGGCTTGATCGCCGGTGCGGTCGGGCTGGCGCTGGTGTTGATCTACTCGTTGCTCTACTACCGGATGCTGGGGGTGTTGACCGCTCTGTCGCTGGTCGCGTCCGGCGCCATGGTCTACGCGATCCTCGTGCTACTCGGCAGATGGATCGGCTATACGCTCGACCTGGCGGGCATCGCCGGTCTGATCATCGGTATCGGTATGACGGCCGACTCGTTCGTGGTGTTCTTCGAACGCATCAAAGATGAGATCCGAGAAGGGCGTTCGTTCCGCTCGGCGGTGCCGCGAGGCTGGGCGAGGGCCCGCAAGACGATCGTGTCAGGCAACGCGGTGACGCTGCTGGCCGCGGCGGTGCTGTACGTCCTCGCGGTCGGACAGGTCAAGGGCTTCGCGTTCACCCTCGGGTTGACGACGATTCTCGACGTTGTCGTGGTGTTCCTCGTGACGTGGCCGCTGGTGTACCTGGCGTCGAAGTCGCCGACACTGGCCAAGCCTTCGCTGAACGGACTCGGTGCGGTGCAACAGATCGCCAGGGAGCGACGAGCGGCCGCGCACGCGACGGGACGGGACTAACTCATGGCGGCCAAGCAGTCATCGGAAGAACAGCAGACCGGCGCCGTGGAGGCGCCCGACATCGAATCGGCGACGCCGCATCACGGCTTCTTCGTCCGCCTCTACACCGGCACCGGTGCCTTCGAGGTCATCGGCAAACGCAAGCTCTGGTACATCGTCAGCGGTGTGATCGTCGCGGTGTGCGTGGCGAGCATGGTGTTGCGCGGCTTCACCTTCGGGATCGACTTCGAGGGCGGTACCAAGGTGTCGATGCCGAGCGTGACCGAGTCGGGCACCGTGACGACTCAGCAGGTCGAGGACGTGTTCAGCAAGACACTGGGTAAGAGCCCTGAGTCGGTGGTCGTCGTCGGCAGCGGCGGATCGGCCACCGTGCAGATCCGCTCCGAGACGCTGACCAACGAGGAGACCGAAGAGCTGCGCACCGCGCTCTTCGATGCCTTCAAGCCGAGGGGATCGGACGGGCAGCCGAGCAAGCTGGCCATCAGCGATTCGGCGGTGTCTGAGACGTGGGGCGGCCAGATCACGCAGAAGGCGTTGATCGCGCTGGTGGTGTTCCTGGTCCTCGCGACGCTGTACATCATGGTGCGCTACGAGCGCTACATGTCGATCGCGGCGATGGCGACGCTGGTGTTCGACCTGGTGGTCACCGCAGGCGTGTACTCGCTCGTCGGCTTCGAGGTCACCCCGGCGACGGTGATCGGTCTGCTGACCATCCTCGGCTTCTCGCTGTACGACACCGTCATCGTGTTCGACAAGGTCGAGGAGAACACCCACGGCTTCGAGCACACCACCCGCCGAACCTTCGCCGAACAGGCCAACCTCGCGGTCAACCAGACCTTCATGCGCTCGATCAACACCAGCCTCATCTCCGTGTTGCCGATCATCGCGCTGATGGTGGTGGCGGTCTGGCTGCTCGGCGTGGGCACGCTGATGGACCTGGCGCTGGTGCAGTTGGTCGGCGTCGTCGTCGGCACCTATTCGTCGATCTTCTTCGCGACGCCGCTGCTGGTGACGTTGCGCGAGCGGACCGACCTGGTGCGCAACCACACCCGTCGGGTGATGAACCGCCGCAAGAACGCGACGGCCCGGGCCGCCGAGGCCGACGAAGTCGACGAGCCGGAGACAGTCGGCGCCGCTGCGCGCGCCGAGTCCGCCGCACACGCGGACACCACACCACCGCCCGACAAACCCGCGCCGGGTGCGCGGCCGGTGCGGCCGACCAGCAGCCGGACCGGACGCCCGTCGGGCAAGCGCAACACCCGGCGGCGGTAGGACATGAGCGCCGGCATCCGGGCGGGCACCCGGCCCGCGAGGGAAGTGAGTCCGATCCGGCGTTGCGGCGTTCTGGCGGCCGTCCTGGTGCTCGCCGCGGCGTTGGCGTCGGCCTGTAGCCGCAGCCCCGCCGACAGCATCGACTACGCCGTCGACGGAACGCTGATCACCTACAACACCAACACCGTCGCCGGTGCCGCGTCGGGCGGCCCGCAGGCGTTCGCGCGGGTGCTGACGGGCTTCAACTATCACGGGCCCGACGGCCAGATCGTCGGCGATCACGACTTCGGAACCATCTCCGTCGTCGGCAGGCAACCGCTGGTGCTCGACTACGAGATCAACGCCGCGGCCGTCTATTCCGACGACAAGCCGGTCACGTGCGACGACCTCGTGTTGGCGTGGGCGTCGCAGTCCGGCCGGTTCCCGACCTTCGACGCCGCCAACCGCGCCGGTTACGGCGACATCGCCTCGGTGGACTGCGCACCGGGGCAGAAGAAGGCGCGGGTCTCGTTCGCCCCCGAGCGCGGTTTCGTCGACTTCGGCCAATTGTTCTCGGCGACGTCGATCATGCCGTCGCACGTCATCGCCGGCCAGCTGGGTCTCGGCGACGACGGCGTCACCCGGGCGATTCTGGAGAACGACGCTCCCGTAGTGGAGCGCATCGCCCAGGTCTGGAACACGGGCTGGAACCTCAAACCCGACGTCGACCTGAAGAAGTTCCCCTCATCGGGGCCGTACAAGCTGGACGAGGTGACCGAGGATGGTGCGGTCGTTCTCGTCGCCAACGACAAATGGTGGGGCGCGAAGCCCGTCACCGACAAGGTGACCGTGTGGCCGCGCGGCGCCGACATCCAGGAGCGCGTCAACCAGGGGTTTTACGACGTCGTCGACATCGCCACCGGCTCGTCGGGGACGCTGAACATGCCCGACGACTACGTGCGCACCGACGCCCCGTCGGCCGGGATCGAACAGCTCATCTTCGCGCCGCAGGGGCCATTGGCCGCGACGCCGGCCCGTCGTGCCCTGGCCCTGTGCACACCGCGCGACGTGATCGCCCGCAACGCCGAGCAGCCGATCGCCAACTCGCGGCTCAACCCGGCGACCGAGGACGCGTACAGCGCCGCCGAGGGAGGGCCCGAACCCGGGCAGTTCGTCGCGGCCAACCCCGATGCCGCGGGGGCCGCGCTCAACGCGCGTCCGTTGACCGTTCGCATCGGCTACCAGAGCCCCAACGCGCGGCTTGCGGCGACCGTGGGCACCATCGCCAAGGCGTGTGCGCCCGCCGGCATCACCGTCGAGGACGCTGCGAGCGACACTGTGGGCCCATTGTCGTTGCGTAACAACGAGATCGACGTGCTGTTGGCCAGCACGGGCGGCGCTGCGGGCAGCGGATCGACCGGATCGTCGGCGATGGACGCCTACCAGTTCCACACCGGCAACGGCAACAACCTGCCGCGCTACTCCAACCCGCAGGTCGACCGGGCCATCTCGGCCATGGCCATCACCAACGACCCGAAGGAAATGGCAAGGCTGCTCGGCGAGGGCGGGCCGGTGCTGTGGGGTGACATGCCTACGCTGCCGCTGTACCGGCAGCAGCGCACGGTGCTGACATCGAAGAAGATGTTCGCTGTGAGCAGTAATCCGACCCGGTGGGGCGCGGGGTGGAACATGGACCGTTGGGTGCTCGACCGGTGAACGCCGGTACCGAGGAGATCTCGGCGCTGATCGCGCGGATGATGCGCCAGGTGCCTGATTTCCCCGAACCCGGCGTCGCCTTCAAGGACCTCACCCCGTTGCTGGCCGACGCGCATGCGCTGGCCGCCGTCACCGATGCCCTCGCCGAATCCGCCCGTGGCGCCGACCTGGTGGCCGGGATCGACGCGCGGGGCTTCCTGCTCGGCGCGGCGGTCGCATTGCGCCTGGGCACAGGCGTATTGGCGATCCGCAAGGGCGGCAAACTCCCGCCGCCGGTGCTCAGCGAGACCTACGCGCTCGAATACGGCACCGCGACGCTGGAGATCCCGGCCGACGGCATCGACCTCGGCGGCCGCGACATCCTGATCATCGACGATGTGCTGGCCACCGGCGGCACCGCGGCCGCCGCCGTCAAGCTGCTGCAGCACGCGGGTGCGACGGTGACGGGCGCCGCGGTCCTGCTTGAGTTGACCGCGCTGCGCGGCCGTGAGGCGCTGGAACCGCTGCCGGTCACGTCGCTGCACCGGGTCTGAGGGATATCCTCGAAGGCGCGTACTGCGACGGCGCATCGGGCGCTCGCGAAAACCGGACCGGGGAGGTGACCATGGCCGAGGAACCCCGCACGGGTCAGGCCGTGCAGTCGCCGCCGACGGGAGCGCAGATCCCCGAAACACAGCCGCTGGAGACGCCGAAGGCGTCGGCGAGCGCGTCGCGCCGAGTACGGGCCCGGTTGGCCCGCCGGATGACATCGCAGCGCAGCGCGATCAACCCGGTGCTCGAGCCGTTGGTGGCCGTCCACAAGGAGATCTACCCGAAGGCCAATCTGCAGCTGTTGCAGCGTGCTTACGAGGTGGCCGAGCAGCGGCACGCTGATCAGCTGCGCCGCTCGGGTGACCCCTACATCACGCATCCGTTGGCGGTGGCCAACATCCTGGCCGAGCTCGGCATGGACACCACCACGCTGATCGCAGCGCTGCTGCACGACACCGTCGAGGACACCGGGTACACGCTCGAGGCGCTGACCGAGGAGTTCGGCACCGAGGTCGGTCATCTCGTCGACGGGGTGACCAAGCTGGACAAGGTCGCGCTGGGCACCGCCGCGGAGGGCGAGACCATCCGCAAGATGATCATCGCGATGGCGCGCGACGCCCGCGTGCTGGTGATCAAGGTGGCCGACCGGCTGCACAACATGCGCACGATGCGGTTCCTGCCGCCGGAGAAGCAGCAGCGCAAGGCCCGCGAGACGCTGGAAGTCATTGCCCCGCTTGCGCATCGGTTGGGCATGGCGACGGTGAAATGGGAGCTCGAGGATCTCGCGTTCGCGATCCTGCACCCGAAGAAGTACGAGGAGATCGTGCGGCTGGTCGCCGACCGCGCGCCGTCCCGCGACACCTACCTGGCCAAGGTGCGCGCCGAGATCAACTCGACGCTCACTGCGTCGAAGATCAACGCGATCGTGGAGGGCCGGCCCAAGCACTACTGGTCGATCTACCAGAAGATGATCGTAAAGGGTCGCGACTTCGACGACATCCACGACCTCGTCGGCGTGCGCATCCTGTGCGACGAAATACGGGACTGTTACGCGGCTTTGGGCGTCGTGCACTCGCTGTGGCAGCCGATGGCGGGTCGGTTCAAGGACTACATCGCTCAGCCGCGGTACGGCGTGTACCAGTCCCTGCACACGACGGTCGTCGGACCCGAGGGCAAACCGCTGGAAGTGCAGATCCGCACCCACGACATGCACAAGACCGCCGAGCTGGGGATCGCCGCGCACTGGCGCTATAAGGAGACCAAGGGCCGCAACGTCCCCAACCAGCACTCGTCGACCGAGATCGACGACATGGCCTGGATGCGGCAGCTTCTCGACTGGCAGCGGGAGGCCGCCGACCCCGGCGAGTTCCTGGAATCGCTGCGCTACGACCTTGCGGTGCAGGAGATCTTCGTGTTCACGCCCAAGGGTGACGTGATCACGCTGCCCACCGGGTCGACCCCGGTCGACTTCGCGTACGCGGTGCACACCGAGGTCGGTCACCGCTGCATCGGCGCTCGGGTGAACGGCCGACTCGTAGCACTGGAGCGCAAGCTCGAAAACGGCGAAGTGGTCGAGGTTTTCACATCCAAGGCGCCGAACGCCGGGCCGTCGCGCGACTGGCAGACCTTCGTGGTCTCGCCGCGTGCGAAGGCCAAGATCCGGCAGTGGTTCGCCAAGGAACGCCGCGAGGAGGCGCTCGAGGCCGGCAAGGACGCGATCGCGCGCGAAGTCCGCCGCGGCGGACTTCCGTTGCAGCGCTTGATGAATGCCGAATCGATGGGTGCGCTGGCCCGCGAACTGCGGTACGTCGACGTCTCGGCGCTCTACACTGCGGTGGGCGAGGGGCACGTGTCGGCGCGGCACGTGGTGCAGCGACTCGTCGCTCAGGTCGGTGGGGACGAGGAGGCCTCCGACGAACTCGCCGAGCGCTCCACGCCGGCGACGATGCCAGTGCGTCAACGCACCAGCGACGACGTCGGAGTCTCCGTGCCGGGCGCTCCGGGTGTGCTGACCAAGCTCGCCAAGTGCTGCACGCCGGTGCCGGGCGACAACATCATGGGTTTCGTTACGCGTGGCGGTGGGGTCAGCGTGCACCGCACCGACTGCACGAACGCCTCGTCGTTGCAACAGCAGTCGGAGCGCATCATCGACGTGAAGTGGGCGCCGTCGCCGTCGTCGGTGTTCCTGGTCGCCATCCAGGTCGAGGCGCTCGATCGGCACCGGTTGCTGTCGGATGTCACGCGGGTGCTGGCCGACGAGAAGGTCAACATCCTGTCCGCGTCGGTGACGACGTCGAACGACCGGGTGGCGATCAGCCGGTTCACGTTCGAGATGGGCGACCCGAAGCATCTCGGCCACGTGCTCAACGTGGTGCGCAACGTGGAGGGCGTGTACGACGTCTACCGGGTGACGTCCGCGGCGTGAGCCGTCACCGGGCAAATACCGCTGAACCGCGTCAATTTTTGCCGGGTCTGACATACTGCGACGATGCGGGCCGCGGTACTCGTCATTCTGGTCTCCCTCGGAGTCGTTCTGGTGGGGTGCGGGTCCACGATCAAGCCGGAAGGCGCCGCGAAATCCATCGTCGACCTCGTGTCTGAGCAGACCGGCTTCAAACCCACCGACGTGAAGTGCCCCGAGGGCGTCGAGGCCAAAGAAGGCGTGAAGTTCGAGTGCAAGTTCACTGGACCCGAGGGCGCCGAGTACACCGCGAACATGCGGGTGACCAAGGTCGAGGGCGACGATGTCGAGTTCTACATCGAGACCGCGCCGACGAAGTAGCGGGTCAATCCAGGCGGATCGATTCGATCCGCACGTCGGTCGCCGGCTTTCCGTCGTCGCTGCCGTCGGCGACACCCTTGGCCGCGATCTTGTCCAGCGTCGCCAGGCCGGTCTTGTCGATCGTGCCGAACACCGTGTACGTCGGCGGTAGCTCGGAGTCCGCGTAGACGAGGAAGAACTGGCTGCCGTTGGTGCCGACGCCCGCGTTGGCCATCGCCAGCGTCCCGCGCGGATAGCGGACGGGTGCGCGCAGCGCCGGGTCGCTCAACCGGTACTGGTTGGTCGGGTACTCGTTCGGGAACTGGTACCCGGGTCCGCCGGTGCCGGTGCCGCTGGGGTCGCCGCACTGCAGGACGCCGAGGGCGTCGTCGGTGGTCAGGCGGTGGCACGTGGTGCCGTCGTAGAAGCCCTGCTGGGCGAGGCTGGCGAAGTTGTTGACCGTGCAGGGGGATTTGGCGTTGTCCAGCTGCAGGCCGATGTTGCCCTGGTTCGTGGTCAGGCTGGCGCTGACGCGTTGCGGATCGATCGGCACGCGGCCGGTGCGCGGCGGCTTGGCCGGCTTGCTCGAGGGCTCTGACGTTCGCGGGTACTGGCAGTTCGAACCGAGCGTGGCGGGCGGGGCGAACTCGGGCAGCTCGTCGGTGGGCAATCCCGGCGTGGCGGTGACGTCGACCATGCCGTCGAGCCTTTCGAGGTCGCGGCCCACCGCCGCGAGGAAGACGACGCTGACGACGACGATCACCACCGTCAGGACCGTCACCAGGTATCCGATGACCAGCCCCGCGATCGCGATCCCGCGGCCCTCCTCGCCGGACTTCTTGATCTGCGACAGCGAGAGATGACCGAACACGATGCCCAGCGGCGCGAAGACGAACGCGCACACCAGTGCGGCGATGGCCAGCGTGTTGGTCTGCCTCGGCGGCGGATAGCCGTAGGGGTGCTGCGCCGGATAGCCGTACGGCGGTGGGGGACCGCCGTACGGCGGAGGCGCGGTCACGGTGTCAGTCCAGCAGGATCGACTTCACCGTGACCGGGGTGGCCGGTGCGCCGTCCTGGCCGCCACCCTCGATCCCGCCCTGCGCGATCTTGTCCAGCGTGGCCAGTCCGGTGTCGTCGACGCGGCCGAACACGGTGTAGTTCGGCGGCAGCTTCGAGTCCTGGTACACGAGGAAGAACTGGCTGCCGTTGGTGTTCGGACCGGCGTTCGCCATGGCCAGCGTGCCGCGCGGATAGGTGACCGGTTCCTGCAGCTTCGGGTCGTCGGGCTGGTACTGGTTGGTCGGATATTCGTTGGCGAACGAGTAACCCGGGGTACCGGTGCCCTTGCCGGTCGGGTCGCCGCACTGCAGCACCTTCAGCGAATCGGCGGTGGTCAGCCGGTGGCACGGGGTGTTGTCGAAGTAGCCCTGCTGGGCGAGGCTGGCGAAGCTGTTCACCGTGCACGGCGCCTTGCCGTTGTCGAGGAGCAGGCCGATGTTGCCCTGGTCGGTGGACATGCTGGCGCTGACCTCGGCGGGGTCGGTGGGCACCTTGCCGGCGCGCGGCGGGTTGACCTGCTTGGCGGCCTTTTCCGCCGACGCCGGGTACTCGCAGTTCTCGCCGAGTCCGGCCGGTGCGGCGAACGCCGCCAGCGCTCCGGGCTCCGTCGGTGCGGCCGACGTGGGGGAGGAGGTCTCGGTGGCGGCTGCGGTCTGGCCGTCAGAGTCGTCGTCCTTGGTGATGACGATGGTCGCGACCACGGCGGCGATCACGACGATCGCGGCGGCGACCGAGCCGATGATCGTGTACAGACGCCGCTTGCGTGCCTTTTCCGCGCGGCGTTCCAGCTGCCGCTCGAGCTTGCGCTTCGCCGTCGCCCGCCGCTGTTCGTTGGTCGGCACCGGTGATGACCTCCTCTTGTCAATCGATCGGGAACGAGTGTGCCAGGCATTGCTGAGTGTGGCGCCGCGACCCACGCCAACCGGTGGTGGGAAACTGGACGACGTGTTCATCACCGGGTTTGCGGCCGGCATGCTGGCGTGCAACTGCTACGTGCTGGCCCCGCGGGCCGGGGCCGACGCCATCGTCGTCGATCCCGGGCAGCGGGCGATGGGGCCGTTGCGCCGGATCCTCGACGAGCACCGTCTGACACCGGCGGCGGTGCTGTTGACGCACGGCCACATCGACCACATCTGGTCGGCGCAGAAGGTGGCGGACATGTATGGCTGCCCGGCGTTCATCCATCCCGAGGACCGGTTCATGCTGACGGACCCGATCAAGGACTTCGGTCGGGGCTTTCTCGGGGGGCTGGCCAGCTCCGCGTTCGGTGTGTTGTTCCGCGAGCCCAAGCAGGTCGTCGAGCTCGACAAGGACGGCGACAAGGTGGAGCTGGGTGGTGTCACCGTCACCGTCGACCACACGCCCGGGCACACCCGGGGGTCGGTGGTGTTCCGCGTCGAGGAGGGCATCGGGTCGGGGCCCGGCTCGATCGCGTTCACCGGCGATACCCTGTTCCGGCAGTCGGTGGGGCGTACGGACCTGCCGGGTGGCAGCGGTCGGGACCTGCTCGGCTCGATCGTCAACAAACTGTTGGTGCTCGACGACGACACCGTGGTACTACCGGGACACGGCCCGAAGTCCACGATCGGCGTCGAACGCCGCACCAACCCGTTCCTCGAAGGCTTGACCTAGTGAGCTTCAGTGAGTGATTTTCAGGCGCCCAAGGGCGTCCCGGACTACCTGCCGCCGGACTCGGCGCAATTCGTCGGCGTGCGCGACGGCCTGCTCGACACCGCGCGCCGGGCCGGCTACGGCGACGTCGAACTGCCGATCTTCGAGGACACCGCGCTCTTCGCCCGCGGCGTCGGCGAGTCGACCGACGTGGTGTCCAAAGAGATGTACACGTTCTCCGACCGCGGTGACCGGTCGGTCACGTTGCGGCCCGAGGGCACCGCGGGGGTGATGCGCGCCGTCATCGAGCACGGCCTGGACCGCGGCCCGCTGCCGGTCAAACTGTGCTACTCCGGGCCCTTCTTCCGCTACGAACGTCCGCAGGCCGGTCGCTACCGTCAGCTGCAGCAGGTGGGGGTGGAGGCCATCGGCGTCGACGACCCCGCCCTGGACGCCGAGGTGATCGCGGTCGCCGATGCGGGCTTCCGGTCGCTGGGGCTCGACGGGTTCCGGCTGGAAATCACCTCGCTGGGCGACGAGACCTGCCGTCCGCAGTACCGGGAACTGTTGCAGGACTTCCTGTTCAAGCTCGACCTCGACGAGGAGACACGGCGGCGCGCCGAGATCAACCCGCTGCGGGTGCTCGACGACAAGCGGCCCAAGATGCGCGAGATGACCGCCGACGCGCCGGTGATGCTCGATCACCTCTCGGATATCGCCAAACAGCACTTCGACACAGTGCTGGCGCATCTCGACGCTTTGGAGGTGCCTTACGTCATCAACCCGCGGATGGTGCGCGGGTTGGACTACTACACGAAGACGACGTTCGAGTTCGTGCACGATGGCCTCGGCGCGCAATCAGGCATCGGCGGCGGTGGTCGCTACGACGGGCTTATGGCGCAGCTCGGCGGAAAAGATCTCTCCGGCATAGGTTTTGGGCTCGGCGTGGACCGGACGCTGCTGGCGTTGAAGGCCGAAGGCAAGACCGTTGGCGGGACCGCTCGAGTCGACGTCTTCGGTGTCCCCCTGGGGGAGCAGGCCAAGTTGACGCTGTCGGTGCTGGGCGCGCGGCTGCGGGCGGCGGGTGTGCGCGTGGACCTGGCCTACGGCGACCGCGGCGTCAAGGGCGCGATGCGCGCCGCGGACCGTTCGGGTGCGGCGCTCGCGCTGGTGGCCGGCGATCGTGACATCGAAGCGGGCACGATCGGCGTGAAGAACCTCGCGACCGGGCAGCAGACGGACGTCCCGGTCGATGACGTCCTGACCGAAGTGCTGACGCGCCTCAACCGCGCCTAGTCCTGGCCTTGTTTGCGGGTCCTCAGACGCCGTGGACGGCAGCGCCGAGCACCCGGTCGATAGCGCCGACACCGCCACTGAACACGTTGCCGCGCATGATAATCCGTGTCGACGACGGAGTGACCACCACCAGCGTAGACGTCAGCAACCGCGACCTGCGCTCGAACCGCACCTCGTCCAGCGGGGCCACGATCTCACCCGCGCCGTCGCGGTAGACCTGGTACCGCCGCCGCGGAGCAAAGCCCTGAACGCCACTCCGCCGACGACGAACAGCGCCGCGCCGATCGCCGCCGAGGGCCACACCGTCGAATACGCAAACGCTCGGGACCCCGCTCGGCCACCACCACGGGGGCCCTGATCCGCCAGCGGTATGGGCTCGAGCGGTGCGCTCACGCAGAGCCGCGGGCGACCGAGTTCAGGAGTTCGTCGATATGCCCGACCCCACCGTCGAACGGGTTACCGCGCTTGAGCGTTTTCGTACCGCCGGGTGTGACGGCGACGAGTTTCGGTGAGCTGGAACCGATCTGGAACTTGCGCGCGAAGCGCACCTGATCGAGCTGCACCAGGGCGCCGCCGCGGTAGCTGAACAGGCCGAGCTTGCGATCCAGCACCGCGGCCGGCCGGCAATCGTGCAGCGGTCGGGTGCGGTACCGCCGGACCTTGCGGAGGACGAAGAACGCGGCCGCCGCCAGCGCCACGCTGACGGCCAGGAAGACGGCGCCCAGCGCCCGCGATGGGACACCGCCGATCAGCGCGACCAGCCCGAATCCCGCGACGACGATCGTCAGCACGCCAACGACGAACGCCAGCACCGTCAGGTGCCCCGTCCCGCGGTCCACGACCAGCACTCGACGTCCGTCGTCGGTGACGACAAGACCGCCGGTGTCGGCGAGTACTTGTGCTCCCGAAGCTGTGTCCACGGGTGCACTGTGCCACTTCGGCGGGCGCGAGCGTGCGTGAACTGTCGGAAATTCGCGGCGTGTCGTGTGCAAACACGCACGCTCGCGCAAACGGCTAGATGGCCATGGCGGCGCGGACGTCAGCTTCCGACGACGAGCCGCCCGTGTCGTCGGACGTCACGCGGCCGGCTTCGAGCACGTAGTAGTGCTGCGAGGACTCCAGCGCGAAACCGATGTGCTGTTCGACGAGCAGCACCCCCAGGTCGCCCCGCTCGGTCAGCGACGTGATCGCCGCTTCGATCTCGGCGACCACCGACGGCTGGATGCCCTCCGTGGGTTCGTCGAGGATCAGGCACTTCGGCGTCGTGATCAGTGCGCGGGCGATCGCCAACTGCTGACGTTGACCACCTGACAGCAGACCGGCGCGCCGGGTCAACAACTCCTTCAAAGCCGGAAACAGGTCGAGCTGCTCGTCGATGAGCCGCTTGCCGTTCTTGCGTCCGTCCGCGACGACTTGCAGATTCTCCATCGTGGTCAGCTGGCCGAACGACTGCTGGCCCTGCGGTACATAGGCCAACCCGCGCGCGACGCGTGCGCTCGGCCGCAGCTTGGTGATGTCCTCACCGTCGAAGAGCACCTTGCCCGCACTGCATTTGAGCAACCCGACCGCAGCGCGCAGCAGCGTGGTCTTCCCCGCACCGTTGTGCCCCATCACCGCGGCCACCCCGTCGTCGGGCACGTCGACGCTGACCCCGTGGATGACCTCCGAACGGCCGTAGCCGCAGCGCACGTCGACCAGTGACAGCATCTATGACTCCTCGATCATCTCGGCGGGCACATCGGCTGTGCCTGCTGCCGCGGTGCCGAGGTAGACCTCCTGCACCTTGGGATTGGCCTGCACCTGGGCGACCGATCCCTCGGCGATCACCTGGCCGCGGGCGAGCACGGTCACCGATGTGGCGAACGCCCGCATGAAGTCCATGTCGTGTTCGACGACGACGACGGTGCGCTGGGCACCGATGCGGCGCAACAGGTTTCCCGTTTCCTCGCGTTCCTCGTGGCTCATACCTGCGACGGGTTCGTCGAGCAGCAGCACGTCGGCGTTCTGCACCAGCAGCATGCCGATCTCCAGCCACTGCTTCTGCCCGTGGGCGAGCACCCCGGCCGGTTTGTCGGCCAGATCGGCCAGCCCGATGGTGTCGAGCGCCTCCTCGATCGCGGGCAGCACGCCCTTTCGCCGGCGCAGCAGCGTCCACGCCGATCGTTCCGCACCCGCGGCGATGTCGAGGTTCTGCAGCACGCTCAGCTGCTCGAACACGCTGGCCGTCTGGAATGTGCGCCCGACGCCGAGGCGGGCGATCTGGTGCACCTTGCGGCCGAGCAGTTCGACGCCGGACTTGTTGACCGACCCGGTGGCGTTCACCAGGCCGGTGATCGCGTCGATCACCGTGGTCTTGCCCGCGCCGTTGGGCCCGATCAGGAATCGCAAGTCACCCTGAAACAGGGTCAGGTCGACATCGCTGACCGCTTTGAAACCGTCGAAATCGACGGTGAGCCCCCGCACTTCGAGGTACTCGGTGCCCATGCCGACGTTGCCGCCGGCGACCGGCTCCACCTGGGTCATGTTGCTGCGCCCACCTTCTCGGTGTCGAGGTCCGCCTGCGGTTCCGGTGCCGGTCCGACGGGTTTGCGGGGCCGGCGTATGTGACGCCGTTTGAACAGCGCACCGAGACCGGCCAGGCCGGCCGGGAAGAAGCCGACGACGACGATGAACAGCAGGCCCTGCGCATAGGTCCACTCGGACGGGAACCGTTCGGAGAACAGGGTTTGCGCCCATGCCACCCCGATCGCGCCGAGCACCGGCCCCAGCAGCGTGGTGCGCCCGCCGATCGCGACACCGATCAGGAACGCGATCGACGGCAGGATGCCCACCTGCGACGGCGCGATGAACCCGACGATCGGTGCGAACAACGCGCCCGCGATGCTGGCGAACAGCGCCGCCACTGTGTAGGCGACCACCTTGATGTTCGCCGGGTCGTAGCCGAGGAAACGGACGCGTTCCTCACCGTCGCGAACCGCGACCAGCAGTTCGCCGTAGCGGCTCTGCATCAGCTGCCGCACCACCGCGACGACGGCGAGCAGCACACCCGCGGCGATGAAGTACAGCATCCGCCGGTTGGCCGGATCGGTCAGGGTGAACCCGAAGAACGTGCGAAACCTGTTGAGCCCGTTGCTGCCACCGAGGCCGGTCTGCCCAACGAGCAGGATCGCCAACGCGGCGGCCAGGGCCTGCGACAGGATCGCGAAGTACGCGCCCTTGACGCGACGCTTGAACACGCCGAGCCCGAGCGCCGCCGCGATCACCGTCGGCACGACGACGATCGCCAGCAGAGTAAACGCGGGGGAGGCGAACGGCTGCCAGTAGCCGGGTAATTCGCGAACGCCGGCGATCTGCATGAAGTCGGGCACATCGTCGCCGCGCAACTGGGCGTCGGCGATCTTGAGATGCATGCCCATCATGTAGCCGCCGAGCCCGAAGAACACCCCCTGGCCCAGGACGAGCATGCCGCCGCGGCCCCACGCCAGCCCGATGCCGACCGCGACGATCGCGAAGCACAGGAACTTGCCCAGCAGGCTCAGCCGGAAGTCCGACAAGACCGCGGGCGCGACACCGAACAGCAGCACCGCCGCGACCGCGAAACCGGCCCAGGTCTGCCATCGGCCCACGAAGGTTCTCACACGAGACTCCTTGTCCGGACAGTGAACAGGCCCTGCGGGCGAGCCTGAAGGAAGATCACGATGATCACGAAGACGATGACCTTCGCCAGCGATGCGGTGGTGTTGTATTCGATGAACGAGTTCAGGAAGCCCAGCGCGAACGCCGCGATCACCGTGCCCTTGATTTGGCCGAGGCCGCCGACAACGACCACCAGGAACGCGTCGATCAGATAGCTCTGCCCGATCGTCGGGCTGGTTGAACCGATCAACGTCAACGCGACACCGGCCACCGCCGCCAGGCCCGAGCCGATGAAAAACGTTGTGATGTCGGTCTTGCGGGACGAGATCCCGCTGGTCTCGGCCAGGTCCCGGTTCTGCACGACGGCGCGGATCCGCCGTCCCATCGGGCTCACCTTGAGCGCGGTGGCCAACGCCGCGACGCACGCGAGTGCCAGCACGAGGATGAAGATGCGCGTCTTGGGCACCACCGCCCCGAAGATCTCGACACCACCGGACAACCACACCGGTGCCACCACGTTGACCGCGGGAGCCCCGAAGATGTCACGGGCGACCTGCTGCAGGATCAGCCCGACGCCGAACGTCACCAGCAGAGTGTCCAGCGGCCGGTGGTACATCCGGCGGATGAGCGTGGTCTCCAGCAGCGCGCCCATCGCCCCGCCGATCAGAAACCCGACGACCAGCGAAATCAGCAGTGACGCACCGGCACTCGACACCACCTGCTGCACCACGTAGGCGGTGTAGCAGCCGGCCATGATTAACTCGCCGTGCGCCATGTTGATGACGCCCATCTGCCCGAACGTCAGCGACAACCCCAGGGCCGCCAGCAACAGGATCGAGCCGAGGCTCAATCCCGTTGCCAGCTGCCCGATCAGGACATCCATCTTCGACTCAGCTGGACAGGCCGGCCGCCCACGGGTAGCCCTTGAGGTAGGGGTCCGGTTCGATCGGTCCCGGCGACTCCCAGATCGTGTAGATCAGCCCGTCGGGCCGGATCTCGCCGATGCGGGCGGTCTTGGTGATGTGGTTGTTGTCGCCATCGATCTGCACCAGGCCCTCCGGGGCGTTGAACTGAACGCCGCCGGCGGCTTTCTGCACATCGGGAACCGCGAACGAGTTGGCCTTCTCGACAGTGTTTTTCCACAGATAGACCGAGACGTAGGCCGCCTCCATGGGATCCGACGTCGGCTTGTCGGCGCCGAACTTGGCCTTGTAGGCCTCGACGAACGCCTTGTTCTCCGGGCTGTCGATGGTCTGGTAGTAGTCCCAGGCCACCAGTTGGCCAGTGATGTTCTGGATACCGATGCCGCCGACCTCTTCCTCGGCGATCGACACCGACACCACCGGCATGGCCTCCGGGGTCAGGCCCACGTTCTTGTACTCACGGAAGAAGGCCACGTTCGAATCGCCGTTGAGCGTGTTGAACACGGCGTCGGCACCGGCGGTGCGGACCTTGTTGACGATGGTCGAGAAGTCCGTCGACCCCAGCGGCGTGTAATCCTCGCCCTTGATCTCGATGCCGTTGGCGCCGGCGTACGCCTTGATGATCCGGTTGGCGGTCTGCGGGAAGACGTAGTCACTGCCGACCAGATACAGCGACTTGACGCCCTTCTCCTTCAGGTAGTCCAGCGCCGGGACGATCTGCTGGTTGGTGGTGGCGCCCGTGTAGAAGATGTTCTTCGACGACTCCAGGCCCTCGTACTGCACGGGGTAGTACAGCAGCGAGTTGGCGCTCTCGAAGACCGGCAGCATGGCCTTGCGCGACGACGACGTCCAGCCGCCGAACACCGCCGCGACGCAGTCGCTGCTGATCAGCTTCTCGGCCTTCTCCGCGAACACCGTCGGCTCGGACGCGCCGTCCTCGCCGACGAGCTGGATCTGCTTGCCCAGCACACCACCGGACGCGTTGATCTGCTCGACCGCGAGGTCGATGGCGTGGCGCACGGTCACTTCGGAAATGGCCATCGTGCCCGACAACGAGTTCAGTGCGCCCACTTTGATCGTCGGGGCGGACGTGTCGACACACGATTGGGCGTTTGCCGAATCCGACTCGGTGGCCTTGCTTCCGCAGCCGGCCAGCACCAGACTCGTCGCCGCGACTATTCCGCCGGCAACGAGGGCGGAGCGTCTCACCGAGGACCGTCGTGGAAGTCGCATGAACAGCCTTTCCCTATATATCCGCAGCGCACATCGGCGATGAGCGTCAGGTCGAGTGCGAGTGTCCCGACCTTGCGTGGTTGTCGAATCGGGACGTTAGAGCGGCGAAGTTTCTGGGAAATGTCTGCGTGTGACGAACAAATTAACCGTGACTTCGTCGCAGGTCGTTTGCCGTCGGGAGGCGTCAGCAGAGGGTGGGGAGTCGGCGGTAACGGTTTGGTACCGTCCGGCGATGTGACGAACATGCGAACAGCTACAGCCAAGGTCGGGGCGGCGTTCATGGTTGCCGCGGCGTCAGTCGCGGTCAGCCATGCGACCGCCGATGCCCAGTCGGAAGGCCATGTGGTCCGGTACACGCTGACGTCAACGGCGCCCGCCGACTTCCAGCTCAACTATCTGATTGCGCAGCCTCCGAACAAGCAGGCCTACAACGCCGACGCGTATGCGTACCTGAAGAAGGAGGAAGTGGTCCTTCAGCCGGGCGTGCCGTGGGTGTTCGAGACGACGATGGAGGACCCGCAGTGGGGAATCCTCACCGCCAGCACCGGCGTCCACGCCATGCAGGCCTCTCCGAACCCGCACTGCGAGATCGCGATCGACGGCCAGGTCGCGGTGCAACAGGACGGCACCTACACGGTGCAGTGCCAACTGAGCCAGTGGTGACGGCGCTGCGATAGGTCAGTCGGCCACGGCCTGGAGTTCGGACAATCCGCTCAACGTGGGTGGCAGCGGCTCGGTGTGCAGCACACCGAGCCGTTGTGTCGCCCGGGTGAGCGCGACGTACAGATCGGCCGCGCCCCGCGGACCGTCGGCAAGGATCCGGTTCGGCTCCACGACGAGCACCGCGTCGAACTCCAATCCCTTGGTTTCCGACGGTGTTACGACGCCGTCCATCCCTGCCGGCC
Organism: Mycobacterium sp. 852002-51961_SCH5331710; assembly: GCF_001665535.1. Lineage (GTDB taxonomy): Bacteria > Actinomycetota > Actinomycetes > Mycobacteriales > Mycobacteriaceae > Mycobacterium. Next base: position 4,029 of record NZ_LZSQ01000049.1, on the reverse strand, counting down.
CGATCACGACACTGGTGCCCTCGCGGTTCTCCTCGTCGCGCCGGAACTCGTCGATCGCGGCGGGTAGTTCGTCGCCGCCCACGAGCCGCGCCCACGGCCGAACACCGCATGCGCGAACCGATTCGGGCGCCCGCACATCGGGGGCGAACTCGGCCAGCAGGCCGGCCGCGACCTCCATGATCTCGGCGGGCGTGCGGTAGTTCACCGACAGCGGTCGGTAGACCCAGCGACCGGGCACGTACCGATCGAGCACCGCCCCCCATGACCTCGCGCCCGCCGCCGAGCGCCGCTGCGCGAGATCGCCCACCACGGTGAAGGACTTGCTGGGGCAGCGGCGCATCAGCACACGCCAATCCATTTCGGACAGTTCCTGCGCCTCGTCGACGACGACGTGTCGGTATGTCCAATCACGGTCTGCCGCAGCGCGTTCGGCGACGTCGCGGTTGTCGCGTTCGACGAACCGTTCGGCGAGGTCCTCGGCGTCGAGCAGGTCGGCGGCGATCAGATGGTCCTCGTCGTCCATCAGGTCCTCGCGGGCCACCATCAGGTCCAGGACGCCGGCCGCGTAGGCGGCCTCCTCCTGCCGTTCCTTTTCGGCGGGATCGGGTTTGATCCCGCCGAGCATGTCGACCAGTTCGTCGAGCAGCGGCACATCCGACACCGTCCACGCGTCACCTTCGGCGCGCAGCAGGCACTCGTCCGCACCCGCGGCGCGAAGTCGTTCGGGCGATTCGTAGAGCCCGGCCAGCAGCGCCTCGGGCGTCAACTCGGGCCACAGCTCGTCGAGCGCGGCCCGGAACGCGTCGTGGTCGTCGAGTTCGTCGATCAACTCGGCGCGCAGGTGTTCCCACGCCGCCTTGTCATCGCGGGTCAGCCAGCCCTTGCCGATGCGGGCGATCGCGCGCTCGGTGAGCACCCAGGTGATGACGTCGACGAACACCGCGCGGGCGTCGTTGTGCGGTGAGCCGCTGTCCCGCGCTTCCTGGATGGCCCACTCGGCGGTCTCCGCGTCGATCCGCACGGTGACGTCGGCCAGCTTGATCGGTATGGGCTCGACGGGCACGCGCTGCCGGTCGGCGATCGCGGCGGCCAGCACGTCGAGCATCTGCAGCGACCCCTTCACCCGCGCGGCGTCGGCAGCGTCCTGCTTTGTGACGCGCAGGCCGGGAACGAGGTCGCCGGTCGTCATGAAGACGACGTTCGTCTCGCCCAGCGAGGGCAGCACCCGGTCGATGTGCCGCAGGAACGCGGTGTTCGGGCCGATCACCAGGACGCCGTGGCGCTCCATCAGCTCCCGCTGCGTGTAGAGCAGGTATGCGACGCGGTGCAGCGCGACGACGGTCTTGCCTGTGCCGGGGCCGCCCTCGATCACCAACACACCCGGGTGATCGAGCCGGATGATCTCGTCCTGTTCGGCCTGGATGGTCGCGACGATGTCGCGCATACCGTCGCCGCGTGGTGCGTTGACGGCGGCCAGCAGCGCCGCGTCGCCCTGCGCGCCCTCGGTGGGCCTGCCGAGGGTCTCGTCGGTGAAATCGGTGATGCGCCGACCGATCGAGTGGAACTGGCGACGCCGTCGCATGCCCTCGGGGTGGGCGGCGGTCGCGACGTAGAAGGGGCGCGCCGCGGGGGCTCGCCAGTCGAGCAGCAGCGGTTCGTATTCGTGGGCTTCGTCCATCAAGCCGATCCGGCCGATGTAGAGGCGCTCATCGGCGACGCTGTCGAGGCGGCCGAAGCACAGCCCGTGGTCGGCGACGTTGAGCCGGTTCATCCGCTTGGCCACCGCGCGGACCTCGGCGTCGCGGTCGACGAGGGAGCCGCCGTCACCGCGCAGTGCCGCGTCGTAGTGGTTGCGCACCCGGGTGCGCTCGGCGTCGAGGCGCGCGTACAGGTCGTCGATGTAGCGCTGCTCGGATGCCAGTTCGTCGTCGTAGCCCTCGGTCGGCACACCGCCCCTTTCTCTCGGGTCACCGCCGGCTCGCGCGCGCGCGTCGACCTTGACATCGTATCGAACGTGAGTTCGAATCGAGTGTATGCGGTGGGATGGTCAGGGTGTCGGCGTCGACGACGGCGCGCTGCCCGGACTGCAGCGTATCGGTTTCGTGCGCAGCGTGCGGACGCCGCAGTTCGAGGGCATCACCTTCCATGAGGTGCTGTGCAAGTCGGCGCTCAACAGGGTGCCGAACGCGTCGATGTTGCCGTTCCGGTTCACGGTCAACGGTTACCGCGGATGCTCACACGCCTGCCGCTACTGCTTCGCGCGACCCACGCACGAGTATCTCGATCTGAACCCCGGCAGCGACTTCGACAGCGAGGTCGTGGTCAAGACCAACGTCGTCGACGTGCTGCGCCGCGAACTGTCGCGGAGGTCGTGGCAACGCGAGACGGTGGCGCTGGGCACCAACACCGATCCGTACCAGCGGGCCGAGGGGCGCTACGCGCTCATGCCGGGGATCATCGCGGCGCTGACCGACTCCGGCACACCGTTCTCGATCCTGACCAAGGGCACGCTGCTGCGCCGCGATCTGCCGCTGATCAGCGAGGCGGCCCGTCAAGTCGACGTCAGCGTGGCGGTCTCGCTCGCAATCGGGGATCCCGTGCTGCACAAGGACGTCGAACCGGGTACGCCGTCACCGCAGGCGCGCCTCGGAATGATCGCTGCCATCCGAGAGGCCGGGCTGGACTGCCATGTGATGGTGGCGCCGGTGCTTCCGTATCTGACGGATTCGGTCGAGCATCTCGACGGTCTACTCGCCGAGATCGCCGCGGCGGGCGCAACCGGTGTCACCGTGTTCGGGCTGCACCTGCGCGGTTCGACGCGCGGTTGGTTCATGGACTGGCTGGCCGGCTCGCACCCCGAGCTGGTGCCGAAGTACCGCGAGCTGTACCGCCGCGGCGCTTATCTGCCGTCGGACTATCGAAAGATGTTGCACGACAGGGCGGCACCGCTCGTCGCCAAGCACCGGCTGGCACCCGACCGTCGCTCGTTTCGCGCCGCGGACCCACAGCCCGCGTATGCGCCCGCTCCGGCCGGGGCCCTACAACCCACGCTTTTCTAGCGCGAGCTTTCTAGCGCGCGAACTTTTCTAGCGCGAACAGACGCAAAACTGCCCAAAAATGCCGGGCGATTTCTAGTGCTTGATGCAACAGCCTCTAGTTGAGGGGTTGTATGAGAGTTCCGCGGTATCCGTTTGTGGGTCGTCGGTTCTGGGCGTTGATCGCCGAAGGGGTTTCGCCTTTTGCCGCCGGGGAAGCGGTGGGCGTGTCGAAGCACACTGCGTGGGGGTGGTTTGCTGACGCTGGTGGTGTGAAGCCACGATTCAGTGATGTGTCCGCTAGCCGAGCGCGACCCCGTTTGACGCTTGAAGAGCGTGAGGAGATTCAAGACGGGGTGGCTCGTCAGGAGTCGATTCGTTTCATCGCACGTCGGCTGGGCCGCCATCCCAGCACGGTGATGCGTGAGATTGAGCGCAATGCCAGTGTCGGTGGTGGTCGGTATCGGGCGCGGCATCGGTTCGGGGCGCCGTGGCGTGGTGGTTGGGAGTGCGTGCCGCGATATCGGGCCCATACCGCCCATGTACGAGCCCACGACCGGGCACGCCGCTCGGCGCCGGGCAAGTTGGCCACCAACACGCGGTTGCATGATGAGGTGCAGGCTCGGTTGGATGAGCAGCACAGTCCCGCCCAGATCTCACGTCGGTTGCGGCTGGACTTTGCCGATGATGCCGAGATGCGGGTGTCCCACGAGATGATCTACCAAGCGATTTATGTTCAGGGCAAAGGCAATCTGCGTCGCGAGTTGCATACCTGCCTGCGTACTGGGCGGGCGCTGCGTAAGCCGCGGCGCCGCCCCGAGGAACGCCGTGGGCGGCTGCGCGACATGGTCAACATCAGCCAGCGACCGCCTGAAGCCGCCGACCGCGCCGTGCCCGGGCATTGGGAGGGCGACCTCATCCTGGGCAGCACGGCGTCGGGCTCGGCGATCGGCACTCTTGTGGAACGCACGACGAGGTTCGTCATGCTGCTGCA
>NZ_LZSQ01000048.1 GCF_001665535.1 Mycobacterium sp. 852002-51961_SCH5331710 | reverse complement strand
CCACCGCGGCCACACCGCACTCAAAGGTCAACCACCGGCCAGCCGTGTACCTAACCTGTCAGGTCAGAACAGCTAGCCTGCGGCGTCGCGCAACACCTGCTGCAGCTTGTCCAGCGGATCCCCGGCACCGGGATCCAGCCGTAACGCGTCGCGCGGCGGTCAGCCCGGCCAGCTTGGCCTGCAGCCGCGCAGCGGCGTCGTGGCGCACCGCGCGCCGCTCCGGATCGGGGTCGGAGTTGCCGGCAAAACAGCCGTCGGGGGCATGCTCGACGAGGTCCAGGGCGCTGAGGTATCGCTCGCGCGCGGTGTCGGGCCGGTTCTCCCATGCGTCCACATCGCCTTGGCGCTCCCGCACGAGTTCCAGATTGACCAGCACAGGACACAGGTCCCCGGGCGCGGTGCGGCTCAGCGCCTCCGAGAAGTGCGCATCGGCGTCGGCCAGGCGGTCGTCGAGCACCGCGAGGGTGCCCGCGGCGAACGGTGCCCTGGCGGGTTCGACGATGTTGAGCAGGTTCATCACCGCGACATCGGTTCGTAGCGCGTCGGCGTCGCGGTCCGCGAAGTTCGACACCGCTGAATTGCCGGCCAGAACCGTGGCGATGAGTTTCAGCGCGATCGCCAGCACGGCGAGCACGACGGGGGCCGAGAACAGCAGCAGCCTGCGCCGCAGGCGCGACCGGGACGGGCGCATCAGATCACCTCGTCCCGGCGCGCTACCCGGCTGGTGCGGAACTCGCGCAGCGTCAGATAGATCTCGAACAACAACAGCAGGGCGGCGGCCATGGTGAAAACCCAGTACAGGTCGGTGTGGTCGGGTGCGGTCGCGTCGTCCAGCGCCGACCGGACACCGCTCACCTCGGGCGCGTCGTCCGTGACCGGCCGCGCGGTGTCCCGCGGTACGAACGGCACGCCCAATTGATCGGCGATGGCCGCCAGCCGCTGCTCGTCGCGCGCCGCGCCGTAACCGAACACCGCGCCCCCGTCGACCGAACCGGGCACCGGGTCGAATTCGCCCTGCGGGGCTTGTGACCCGGGCGCGCCGGATCCGAAGTAGAACACCAGGTTCGGTGCGGCCGGACTGCGTTGACCCGCCCCGATCAACTGATAGCGCAGTACGTTGGCGGCGGCGGCCGCGTTCACCTCGCCACCGGCGGCGTCGGGATAGGCGGTGACGGCCGCGGCCACCGGCTTGAGGCTCCAATTATCGTCGGAGAGCGGCCATTCCAGCGACGAACGTGCGGCGAAGGTGATCATCGCGAACCGGGCCTGCGGGTAATGGTCGATGAGTGCGGCGACGTCGTCGCGGATGTCGGTGATCGGCGAGTCGGCGGAGCGGTCGACGATCAGGAACACGTTGGCCCTCGTGTCACCGTCCGAGCTCGTCGTGACCGATTGCTCGGTATCCCTCCCGAGCATGGGTCTGGCGGCGGCGATCAGCATCAGCATCACCGCCAGCGTCAGCGCCGACCATCGCCAGACCGTGGTCCATCGCTGACCGGGGCTGCGAGCCAGCTGGCGCATGGTGATGAGCCGGAGCACGAGCGCGGCGACGGCGATGGCGATCAGGAGCACCGACGGTACGACGGGTGAGAACGTCATCGTCGCAACACCGCCAGCGACAGGCACAGCAGCGCCGACACCGCGACCGCGATCGCCAGCGGCACGGTCGGGGTATCGCCGCGGAAGCCGGCGACGGTGGCCGCGTTTTCGGCGTCCGGCGGATGCGCGCGGATGCCGTCGAGTTGCGATTGCAGGTCGACGCCGACGGGCGCATACCGGCCGCTGGTGGCCGATACGACAGACCGCACGCCGCCCGGTGAGGACACCAGCGCGTTGACCTGGATTCCGCGCTCCCGCGCCATGTCGGCGACTTGCTGTTCCGTGAACAGCGATGGTCGGGTCTCGTCGGGTACGCGAAGCTCACCCGGGCCGAGGTAGATGATCGAACGCCTGCGCTCGCCGGATGGTTCATCGGCGGGGAAGCCGGCGACGCACAGCGCGAGGATGTCGGCGACGCTGGTCGCGTAGTCGACATACGTCACCGGCGCGGTGAACGCCGCGATGCTGTTGCGCTTCGCCGACAGCTGGGCCGGCGCCAGTGCGTCGTCGTCCGGCAGGTTCGCCAGAGACCCTGCCTCGCCGAGTCTTTCGACCGCGAACTGATGGTCGCGGGTCAGCGGGATCACCCTGCGGTTGGCGGAGGTCAATCCGATCCGCTGGGTGCCGAACGTCCCCGCGCGCTGGGCGAAGTAGGACAGGAACGTCTGGGTGTTGGGTGCGTCGACCGGATCGCCGACGCACAGCATGATGTCCTCGGGCACCTCGGAAGCCCGCAGCGACCACCACAACCCGCTGGGGCGCGCGCTGGCCAGCACGGCCGTGCCGAATAGCAGCACGAGCAACACGATCGTGACGATCATCGACACCGTTCGCGCCCGCGCCACCCGCGCATACTCCGGCAGACGGGTCAGGCGGGCGGTGTTCGCCAACGGTCGCAACTGTCGCTGCGCCTGCTTGGCCGGCACCAGCAGGGCCAACGCGACAGCGCCTGCCAGACAGACGAATCCGACCACCGCGACCGGCCACCAGTTCAGGGCCACGAGCGGATCAGCTCCTCGGCCTGGGCGCCGACCTCGCGGACGCGCACCGGCGAAGCCGCGTTGAACTGTGCGTCGTCCAGCGCGGCGAGCGTCGGCGCGGCGGGTGCGAGATCCCCGGATGCGATGTCGTCGAGCTGCATGTACTGTGCCCGCGTTCCCGTCGCCTGGTGCAGGAAGCTGCGCAGGGTGCGGCTCATCGCGGCGCCGGCTTCGGCGCCGGTGAGCTCGCCGTCACGGTGCCGGGCGGCGATGCGCTGGACGGTGCGCGCGAAGCGACGCCGCAGGAGCCGGGCGTGCAAGGTGCGCACCACCGGAAGGCGGCGGAGTCGCTGCGACGGCAGCGTCCATACGAAAACGCCGGCGTACCAGGCGATCACAACGACGATCAGCAGCAGCCCGAGCCACAACCATCCGGCCGAGTACGGCGAAGGTCCGCCGACGAACCGCAACAGGTCATCCGGCACGGGCGAACACCTCGGTCAACGCGACGAGCCGGGCGCGCATCTCGCCGCTGCCGCCGATCCTGGTGTGCGGCACCGCGCGGGCGGTCATGAACTCGTCGAGCCGCTGGGCCCGCGCCTGCTCGGCCTTGCGGTACGCCGTCATCACCCGTGATCCCAGTGTGGCCGCGTCGAGGACGAACCGGCCCGTCGAGACGTCGAATCCGGCCCGGTCGCCGATGGCGGGCATGTCGGAGACCGTCGCCCACAACACGTCGTGGCGCGCGGTCAGCCGGGTGACGGCATCGGTCAACCGATCGTCGACCTCGGGTTCGTCGGAAACCACGACGACCAGCATCGGATGCCGGTAATGGGTTGCCACATAGTTCAATTGGCAGACGATGTCGCTGCGACCCGGCGCGGTGCAGGCGTGGCCGTAGTACCGGTGCAGCAGGCTCTCGATGTGGGTCTCACCACGACGCTGTCGGATGTTGACGCAGCCGCGGGTGTCGCCGAACACCATCCCGATCTGATCGGAGCGCCCCAGCGTGATGAGTCCGAACGCACCGAGAATGTTCACCGCCACATCGCGTTTGAGCTCACCGCTCGGCGTGAGGGCGGCCATGTTGCGGCCGGCGTCCGCGACGAGCAGCAGCTTGTGGTGCTTCTCGGAGACGAACCGTTTGATCAGGACGTGACCCGAGCGTGCTGAGGCCTTCCAGTCGATGTCGCGGACGTCGTCGCCGGGTACGTAGGGCCGCAGATCGTCGAATTCCAAACTACGGGTGTGCAACAACGCGTAACGGCCGCCTTCGAGCATGCCGCGGGTGTCGGTGCCGAAGTGCGTCCTCGCCGAGGTGAGGTGTTTGCCCATACCGGCCCTACGGCACTCGAACCGCTTGCAGGACAGCGTCGATGATCGTCTCGGGGGTGACGTTCGCGCTGGCGGCCTCGAAGCCGAGGATGAGCCGGTGCCGCAGCACGCGGTGGGCGAGCTTGGCGATGTCGCCGGGGATGACGTGCCCACGGCCGGACAGCAGGGCCAGCGCCCGCGCGGCGTTGCAGAACGCGATGGTGGCGCGGGGGCTCGCGCCGTACTCGATCAGCCGGGCGAGCTGGCGCGGCAGGTATTGATCGGGCTCACGGGTGACGGTGACGAGTTGGCTGGCGTAATGCATCAGCGCGCGGTCCATGTGGACGTGGCGCACCACGGCGCGCAGCCGGCGAATGTCGTCCAGGCCGGCGACCGGCCGGCTGCGGTGGTCTTTGTCGTAGAGTCCCGCATCCATCCGGAACATCACCTCCACCTCCTGTTCGGGGGTGGGGTAGTGCACGACGTCCTTGAGCATGAACCGGTCGGTCTGCGCCTCCGACAACGGATACGTGCCCTCCTGGTCGACGGGGTTCTGCGTGGCGATCACCAGGAACGGCTCGGGTATCGGGTACTCGGTGCCCGCGATCGTGGTCTGGCGCTCCTCCATCGCCTCGAGCATCGCGCTCTGCGTCTTCGCGCTGGACCGGTTGATCTCGTCGAGCAGCACGATGTTGGTGTGCACCGGCCCGAGCTGGGTGACGAAGGAGTTGGTGGCGGCCTCGTAGACCTGGGTGCCGATGATGTCGCTCGGCAACAGATCGGGGGTGCACTGGATGCGGCGGAAACCTCCGTCGATGGCCTCGGCAATCACCCGGGCGGCGGTCGTCTTGGCCAGGCCCGGCACGCTCTCGATGAGGATGTGACCGCCCGCGAGCAGGCCGATCAGCAACGATTCACGCAGGTTCTCCTGGCCCACGACCTTGGCCGAGAACGCGTCGGAGACCGCGGCGACTACGCGCTGCGCTTCCGCAAGATCGCGCTGGTCCAGTTGGGTTCGTGCTGCGGTCATGAATGCCTCTCGTCTCCGACTGCCGCAAGCGGATACCCGAGCCAGGGTATTCACACACCGCCGATCCGGCGAACGGCGACGCGACCGCGATGGCGTCAGGCCAGGAACCGCTCGACGTAGGGCGCGAAGCGGGCGTGCAGGTCGTCGGGGTCGAGGCCGAACATCTCCGGTGACGTCGCCACCCGACCGAGCCGGCCCCGCTGGTGCCCCGCGAGGTATTCGGCCATGGCCGCGCGGGCCTCGTTGGTCATCGACTCGCCCGCCAGCTTGTAAATCGCGGCAGCGGTGCCCATTTCGTCGGCCATGAAATCGTCGAACCGGACGTCGATCGAGCGCTCGTCGCCAATCACGTCGCGGTCGCGGATCAGGGCGGCCAGCATGAGTTCGAGCCGGTCGATCCAGCACGCGGCGATGTCCTCGACCGGCACCGGCGCGCAGTGCATGCGCGCGGAGTAAGTGAGCATGGCGAGCATCGACAGCACCACCGGGACGGGATCGCGGTGGGTCGTGATCACCACGACGCCGGGAAACACACGCTCGAGCACCGGCAGCTGCTCGAGGTGCTGGGGGGACTTCAGCAGCCAGCGCCGGCCGCCGCGCAGGAACTGCAGCGCCTTCAGCTGCAGGGCCAGGTGCTCGTAGTGGGGTGTCTGATCATGCGTCAGGTAGTAGTCGCCCCACCGCGGCACGTGGGCCAGCGTCTCGAACAGCATCGACGAGAAGTCGTTGGCCAGCAGCTGTATCTCTTCGTGGACGTGGTCGGTCGTCATCTCGTGCATCAGCGCGAAATGCGGCATCACGGCGTTCATGAACTCGACCGCGGCGTCCATCCGGGCGCGCCGGGGGTCGGGTTCGATCCCGGCTTCCGACGGCATCGGGAACGGCTCGTTGCTCTCCCAGTACGGGAGCGTGCGGAAGGTCGGTCCCGCCGCGAGCAGGTTGTGCAGGTGGGTGGTGCCGGTGCGCGGCAAGCCGGCGATGACGACCGGTGGCTCGAGTTGGATGTCGTGGATTTCGGGATGCCGGGTCAGCAGATCGGTCATCAGCAGCCGGTTCTTCAGCAGCTGCGCGAGTTGGGCGTGGAAGTTCACGATTCCCGCGTCGCTGAGTCCCGGAATCTCGTGCAGCGCAGCGAGATACACATCGAGACGCTCTCGGTAATCGTCGGGGCCGAAGTCGTCGAGCCCGGTCTCGGCGCTGGCCTTGGCGTGCAACGCGTCGGCGTCGAGGGGGCAGTCGGGCGCCATCGACGCCATCATGTCGCGAATCGGCTGGATCGCCGCCGGGAAGCGCGGCTCGGCGAGATCGTCGAGAACGACCGGTGGCGCGGATGAGATGTCGGTCACAGGCCGTTATGTTACTGTCAGTTTCGTAATGACGACGGAGATTGGTCGACCTCGCGACAAACGCATCGATGACGCTGTTCTGAGGGCGACGGTCGACCTGCTCGGGGCGGCCGGTTACGCCGACCTCACCGTCGACGCGATCGCCCGGCGCGCGGGCACGAGCAAGCCCGCCATCTATCGCCGCTGGCCAGGCAAGGCGCACCTGGTACACGAGGCGGTCTTCCCGCTCGGCGCAGCGACCGAACTCCCCGACACCGGATCGCTGGCCGGCGATGTGCGCGAGATGGTCAGCCGCACGGTCGGCGTGCTGACAACGCCCGCTGCCCGCGCCGCGCTGCCGGGCCTGGTCGCGGAGATGGCCGCCGATCCGACGCTGCACGCCGCGCTGCTCGAGCGGTTCTCGCACGTGCTTTCGCGCGGGCTGACCGAACGGCTCGTGGCGGCCGCCGCCCGCGGCGAGGTGCGGTCGCAGGTGTCGGCCGCCGACGTCGTCGAGGCCATGGCGGGCATGACCTTTCTCGCCCTGATCACCCGCGGGGACAGCCTGGACAACGGGTGGGTCGACCGGACCGCCGAATTCATCACGAGAGGAATCAGCGCATGACGCACGAATCTTCGGCCGCGGCGAGCCGCGAATCAACCAGAGCGTGGCGGGAACTGCTCGACACCCTGAGCAGCTTGGACCGAACGTTTCTCGAGGGGGACCGCGCGGTCACCGACGACCGTCACATCGCCGACGGCTACCGCATGCTCGCCACGACGCTCGGCGTCGCCTTCGACACCTACCTGTTCGCCGAGCCGAGCCGGCCGGTCTGGATGGAACTGAACACGCCGTTCCGCCGGGACCGGCGTTGGGGCGGTGACAACACCGACGCCTACTACTTCATGTGCCCGGTCGACCCGAAGCGGCGGTATCGCATCAGCGGCAACAAGGGCGACAGCGTCTACTTCTCGGTGACCGCGTACAACGAACCGTCACCGGGTGCGTGGTCGGACCGGATCGTGGCGCTCGTGCGCGACGACGACCTCGACCTCGATGCCGACGGCAACTTCTCGTTCGAGTACGGGCCCACCGACGGCGGCGTGGTGCTCGTGACCCGCGACTACCAGGCCGACCCATTGACCGGTCGCCCGGTGTCGTGGCGCATCGAGGCGCTCGACGAGCCCGATCCGATCCGGCACGGCGACGCCGAGACCGCCGCGGCCTTGCGGGCCAGCGCGGCGTGGCTGCGCACGATGTTCGCGATCGTGCCGTTGGCGGTGGGGGTGCGGGTCGACGACGCGCACACGTTGGGTCACGAAATCTCGCAGGTAGCAAACCAATTCGCCGATCCGTACCAGGTACCGGACGCGAACTTCGGTTGGTCGGCGCGCGATGCCTGCTATGCCTACGGCAGCTTCGTGCTCGAGGAGGACGAGGCGCTGGTCGTCACGCACCGGCCGCCCGCGTGCCGGTTCTGGAACCTCGTCGTGTGGAACCAGTTCATGGCGGGCGTGACCGACGAGAAGACGTCGATCAACGGCTACAGCGCGGTTCCCAACTCCGACGGGTCGGTCACCGCCGTCATCTCCCGTAGTGGCACGTCGCACCCGAATTCCATTAGTACCGTGGACTATCCGCGCGGCAACCTCGCCTTTCGGTGGTTCCTCGCCGACGCGGTGCCCGCCAGGCCGGAGGTGACGTTGGTCAAGGTCGCCGACGCCCCGACCGCCGTCACCTGACCGCGATTTGTGCGTGATTTCGTTCGCTCAGCGATCGTTTTCACGCACAAATCGCAAGCGCCAGCGCTACAGCGACGGCCCACACGAGCATCGTCAACCCGGTGTCGCGTAGCACCGGGATCAGGTCCTTGCCGCCGCGGCGTTTACGCACCGGCGCGGCCGCGCGCACCGCGAGAGGCAGCGCCACCAGACCCACCGCCGCCCACGGCGTCGCGAGCATCAGGACCAACGTCAACGCGAACGCCACCACCAGCAGCGCCTGGTACAACAGCCGGGTGCGGGCGTCGCCGAGGCGCACCGCCAGCGTGATCTTCCCCGACTCCTTGTCGGTCGGGATGTCGCGCAGATTGTTGGCCACCAGGACCGCCGACGACATGCAGCCCATCGCCACGGCGACCGCGCCCCCCACCCAGTCGACCCGCAGCGCCTGGACGTACTGCGTGCCCAACACCGCGACCAATCCGAAGAACACGAACACCGCGACCTCGCCCAAACCGAGGTAGCCGTACGGCGTCGACCCGCCGGTGTACAGCCACGCCCCCGCGATGCACACCGCGCCGACCGCGATCAGCCACGGCGCGCTCACCGCGGCCAGCACCACGCCCGCGGTCGCCGCCACCACGAGGCTCACTACCGCGGCGGTCAGCACGGCGCGCGGGCTGGCGACCTTCGACCCGACCAATCGCAGCGGGCCGGCCCGCACGTCGTCGGTGCCCCGGATCCCATCGGAGTAGTCGTTGGCGTAGTTGACGCCGACGATCATCGCGACCGCGACCACGAGTGCCAGCAACGCTTTCCACCAGCACGCGGCCTGCAGCCACGCCGCCGCACCGGTGCCCGCGATCACTGGCGCGATCGCGTTGGGCAGCGTGCGCGGTCGCGCGCCCTCGACCCACTGCGCAAATGTCGCCACGAGCGCCAGTCTCGCACGACCGCAGACCGTGGCAGACTGAGCGGCATGGAGGACCGACTCAGCAAGGCGGAGATCCGCAAGGACGCCGTGCAGGAGATCTTCGACTCCGGCGTATCGACCGTCGGCGAGGTGGCGTCGATCATCACCACCGCCGTCAAGGACGTCGCCAACGCGATCGGCGGCTTCGCGACCGACGCGTTCGAGATCCGCGACACCGTGCGGCGCGCGTCGCAGCAGCTCGACGAGACCGACGAACAACCGTCCGCCTAGACGTGCTGGGAGTCATCGGCGGAAGCGGCTTCTACAGCTTCTTCGGGTCCGACGCCCGCAGCGTCAGCGTCGACACACCGTACGGTCCGCCCGCCGCCCCGATCACCGTCGGCGCCGTCGGCGCGCACGAGGTCGCGTTCCTGCCGCGCCACGGGGTCAACCACGAGTTCTCCCCGCACACCGTGCCGTACCGGGCCAACATGTGGGCGCTGCGGTCGCTCGGAGTACGGCGCATCTTCGGACCGTGCGCGGTCGGCAGCCTCACACCTGAACTCGGACCGGGCTCGATGGTGGTGCCCGACCAGCTCGTCGACCGCACCAGCGGCCGCGCCGACACGTACTTCGACTCCGGCGGCATCCACGTCGCGTTTGCCGACCCGTACTGCCCGACCCTGCGCGCGGCGGCGGCGAACCTGCCCGGCGTCGTCGACGGCGGCACCATGGTGGTGGTGCAGGGGCCGCGGTTCTCCACCAGGGCCGAGAGCCAGTGGTTCGCGGGTCAGGGCTTCACGCTGGTCAACATGACCGGCTACCCCGAGGCGGTCCTGGCTCGCGAACTCGAGATGTGTTATGCCGCAATCGCGTTGGTGACTGATCTGGATGCCGGCATCGACAGCGGCACCGCCGTGCGGGCCGTCGACGTGTTCGCCGAGTTCGAACGCAACCTGGTGCCGTTCAAGAAGCTCGTGCACGACGCCCTGATAAACACAATCCAGGTCGACGTCGAGCGGACCTGTACGCACTGCCTGGCACACGACGGCGTCCGGCTGCCGTTCGAACTCCCGTGAGAGTCCTGCTGACCGGCGCCGCCGGTTTCATCGGGGCCCGCATCCACGAGGCGCTGCGCGACGCCGGCCACGACGTGATCGCCGTCGACGCGATGCTGGCCGCCGCGCACGGGCCGGGCGCCGAACCGCCGCCCGGCTGCGAGGTGGTCGACATCCGCGACGCGGCCGCGCTCGCGCCGCTGATGAAGGGCGTCGACGTCGTGTGCCACCAGGCCGCTGTGGTGGGCGCGGGCGTCAACGCCGCCGACGCCCCGTCGTACGGCTCGCACAACGACTACGGGACCACGGTGGTGCTGGCCGAGATGTTCGCGGCGGGCTGTTCGCGGCTCGTACTGGCGTCGTCGATGGTCGTCTACGGCCAGGGCCGCTACGACTGCAACGAACACGGACCGGTCGACCCGCGGCCCCGCACGCGCGCCGATCTCGACGCCGGCGTATTCGACCACCGCTGCCCGCTCTGCGGTGAACTCGTCGCGTGGCGACTGGTCTCCGAGGACGCGCCCATGCGCCCGCGCAGCCTGTACGCCGCGAGCAAGACGGCGCAGGAACACTACGCGCTGGCGTGGGCGGAGGCCGTCGGCGGCGCGGTCACCGCGCTGCGCTACCACAACGTCTATGGCCCTTACATGCCCCGCGACACCCCCTACTCGGGGGTGGCCGCGATCTTCCGATCCGAACTCGAATCCGGCGACGTGCCACGGGTTTTCGAGGACGGCGGGCAGATGCGCGATTTCGTGCACGTCGACGACGTGGCGGCGGCCAACGTGGCGGCCGTCGAATCCGCGCGCGGCGGGTTCGAGGCGTTCAACGTGTGCTCCGGTCGGCCGATCTCGATCCTCGAGGTGGCCACCGAGCTGTGCGAGACACGCGGTGACGCACCGCCGGTCGTCACCGGTCAGTACCGCAGCGGCGACGTCCGCCATATCGTCGCCGACCCCGCGCGCGCCGCCGAGGTCCTCGGTTTCCAGGCGGCGGTCGACCCCCTCGACGGGTTGCGCGAGTTCGCGTTCGCGCCGTTGCGGACCTGATGCGCCGGACGGTCCGCGTCCTCGTTATCGTCACGCTCGTGGCGTCCGGTCTTCTCGGTCTTCTGTGGTCGCAGCAGCGGCGGCTGGTCTACTTCCCGTCGCCGGGTCCCCTGCCGCCCGCCGCTTCGGTGGCGCGCAACGGACAGGACGTGGTGATCGAGACCGACGACGGAATCCGCTTGAACGCCTGGTATTTCCCGGTCGACGGCGACGGACCGGCCGTGCTGGTGTTGCCGGGCAACGGCGGCGACCGGTCGATGCGCGCGCCGCTGGCGCTGGCACTCAACCGAATGGGTTCCTCTGTCTTGCTCGTCGACTACCGCGGTTTCGGGGGCAATCCGGGCCGACCGTCCGAGGAAGGCCTCGCCGAAGACGCCCGGGCCGCTCAGTCGTGGCTCGCCGCCCGGGAGCGGGAGATCGCCTACTTCGGCGAGTCCCTCGGCGCCGCAGTCGCTGTCGGATTGGCCGTCGAACGGCCGCCACGCGCGCTGGTGCTGCGTTCACCGTTTACCTCGCTGCCCGACGTCGGGGCGGTGCACTATCCGTGGCTGCCGGTGCGGTGGCTGCTGCTGGACCGCTACCCGTCACTGGAGCGCATCGCGTCGGTGCGGGCGCCACTGCTGGTGATCGCGGGCGACCGCGACGACGTCGTTCCCGAGCCGATGAGCCGACGGTTGTTCGACGCGGCCAACGAGCCGAAGCGCTACGTACTGGTGCCCGGCGCCGGGCACAACGACCTCGAGCTGCTCGTCGGCAAGCAGATACTCGACGCGATCTCCGGACTCCTGTCTTCGGCCTGAGCCGCCCTAGCCATACTGGCCGGGTGAAACCAGCGATTTGTGAGCAGTTCGGCATCGACTTCCCGTTGTTCGCGTTCAGCCACTGCCGCGACGTGGTGGCCGCGGTGTCCAGCGCGGGCGGGTTCGGCGTGCTGGGCGGGACGGCGTATACGCCCGAGCAGCTCGACCAGGAGCTGTCCTGGATCGACGACCACGTCGGCGGCAAGCCGTACGGCGTCGACCTGATCGTTCCCGCCCGCTACGAGGGCAAGGGCGAGGACCTGACGATGAGCGATCTCGCGGGCCGCATCCCCGACGAATACCGCGGTTTCGTCGCCGAGTTGCTGGCCGCCCACGACATCGACCTGGACGATTCCCCGCGCTTCGGCAACGCCGCGCTGTCCGGAAACACCGGCAAGGATCTGCTCGACGTGGCGATGAACCACCCCATCCGGTTGATCGCCAACGCGCTGGGCGTCCCGCCGGACTACATGATCAAGGCCGGTAAGGAGAACGGCGTGCCGGTGGCCGCGCTGGTCGGCGCCAAGGAGCACGCGGTCAAGCAGGCGCAGGCCGGTGTCGACCTGATCGTCGCGCAGGGCACCGAGGCCGGCGGGCACTGCGGTGAGGTGACCACGCTGGTGCTGGTGCCCGAGGTGTTGGAGGCGCTGGCCGCAATCGGCAGCGACATCCCGGTGCTCGCCGCAGGCGGCATCGTCACCGGCAGGCAGATGGCGGCGACGGTGGCGATGGGCGCGGCAGGCGCCTGGACGGGTTCGGTGTGGCTGACGACCGAAGAGGCCGAAACCGCGCCGTACACCAAGGAGAAGTTCCTGGCCGCGTCGTCACGTGACACCATCCGTTCCGCGGGCCGGACCGGAAAGCCTGCGCGCCAGCTGGTTTCGGACTGGACGCAGGCCTGGCTGCCGAACAGGGGCGGTCAGAAGCCGTTGCCGCTGCCACTGCAGTCGATGCTCGCCGAGCCCATCGTGCGGCGGATCGACGTGCTGGCCGCCCAGGGGCATCCGGGTGCCCAGGCGTTGGCCACCTACTTCGTCGGGCAGGGTGTCGGCCTGATGAACAAGGTGAAGCCGGCGCGCGAAGTGGTGCGTGAGTTCATCGAGGACTACGTCGCCGCCACCGAACGGCTGAGCAACTCGCTACCCGACTAGGCGTCGTAGGTGATCCGCACCGAGACCGGGTCGCTCTCCATCGCCCGCATCGTCACGGCAGTCGCCGACTGACCTAGCCTGCTGTCGCCGAAGCTGCGGGCGCGGGCGCGTACGTCGTCGTCGGGCTCGAATGCCGCGGTGCCCCTGCGCCATTCGTTGTTGGCGCGGACCCGCACGCGGGGGTTGGCCTCGATGTTGATGGCCCATCCGGCGCGACGGCCGTGCTGCGAGATCACCCACACGCCGGTGTCGTCGGCACGGCCCAGCAGCGGCACGCGCCGCGGTTGGCCGCTCTTGCGTCCGATTGTCTCCAGCTCGACCACATTCGCCGTCCGGATGCCCACGCGGTCGAGCGCGGCGACCACCGGGTTCATCAGGACGCGACCCAGCTGCCGCTCGAACTTGAACTTGCGTACCGCCTTGTCGGCGCTTCTCGTCGCCATCGCAACCTCCTTCATCGGTTCAGGTTAACGACGATAATTGAGTGATCACTCAAAAACAACAGTCAGACGTCGAGCGCGAAGCATTTCTCATGAAAAACGCTGGTCAATGACCCGCGATTGCTATCCGGCAAGGACGAAGATCAGCCGGTCGCCAGCGGCAGGCGCACCTCGAACCGGGCTCCGCTACCCAGGTTGTGCGCCGACAGCGTGCCGCGATGGGCCTGCACCAGGCCCGCGGCGATCGCCAGTCCGAGTCCCGATCCGCTGGGTAACGACGAGTCGTCGCGCGGCACGCGATCGTTCGACCCGCGGTAGGCGACGTCGAACACCCGCGGCAGATCGGCTTCCTCGATGCCGACGCCGGTGTCGTCGACGCGCGCCCACGCGCCGTTCTCGTCCGACCCCAACGACAGCGACACCCGGCCGCCCTGCGGGGTGTGCGCGATCGCGTTGGCCACCAGATTCGACAACACCCGCACCAGCGCCCGGTCACTGCCCAACACCCGGACCGGCGCCTCCGGCAGGTCGGCCGTCAACGTCACTCCCGCACGCTCGGCCGCGATCCGGTGCGCGGTCAGCACATCGTCGACGACCTCGTCGAGCGCGACCTTGTCGAACACCGGTTGTACGGCGCCGGCGTTGATCTTCGACATCTCGAACAGGTCGTCGACCATCTCGGACAACCGGATCGATTCCTGCTCAATGGTTTTGGCGTGCACGCGGACCTCGGAATCGGGGACCACGCCGTCGGCGATCGCCTCGGACACCGCCCGGATTCCGGCCAGCGGGGTCCGCAGATCGTGGCTGACGAACGCGACCAGCCGGCGACGGGACTGCTCGGCGGCGCGTTCCGACTCGCGGATCTCCTGCTCCCACACCGTGCGCCGGGCCTGGTAGCGGGCCAGCATCACCGCGGCGGGAATCGTCACCACCGACACGATCACCAGGACGATCGCGGTCTTCTCGAAGGTTTCGGTGATCATGAACCGGCTGGCGCCGAGCACGCCGGTGAACGTCGCCAACACCGGAATCAGCACCAGCGCGACCATGCTCACCGCCAGCGACCACGACCGGGCGAGGCGGATGACGAGCGCGCCCGCGAGCACCACCGGGACCGAGCATGCCAGCGCCAACCCGATGATCTCCCACAGGTCGGCGGGCACTAGGCGCTCTGGCCTTCCGGAGAGCGCGCCTCGCTGCGCCACAGGTAGCCGCGGCCCCACACCGTTTGCACCCGGTGATGCTCACCGAGCTTGGACCGCAGCCGCTTGACGTGCACGGTCACCGTCGACAGATCGCCGAAGTCCCAGTGCCACACCTGCTTGAGCAGTTCCTCGCGGCTGAACACGGTGTCGGTGTGGGTGAGGAAGAACAGCAACAGGTCGAACTCGCGGTTGGTCAGCGAAACCGGAGAGCCGTTGACGGTCACGGTGCGCGCCGCCGTCGACACGGTCAACCCGCCGACGGTGATGTCCAGTGCCCTTCGCCCGGTCGGGGCGGGTGCGCGCCGCAGCACCGATCGCACCCGCAGCGCCAGTTCACGCGGGCTGAACGGTTTGGTCAGGTAGTCGTCGGCGCCCGCCTCCAGGCCCGCGATCCGGTCATCCTCCTCACCGAGCGCGGTCAACAGGATCACCGGCATCGCGTAACCGGCGCGCTGCCGGAGATTGCGGCACAGCGTCAGCCCGTCCGGGCCGGGCATCATCACGTCGAGCACCGCGACGTCGATGTGCTGCGAGCCGAGCAGCCGCAGCGCCTCGGCCCCGTCGTGCGCGATCGCCACGTCGAGCCCATCGCGTTCGAGGTAACGACGCACGACATCACGCACGACGCTGTCGTCGTCGGCGATCAATACGCGCGTCACAATTTTCGAGGGTAGCCCTGTGCGGCCGCTACCTGCGCCGATGTCACGGATTCGTCATCGATCGGCTGGTCGGTGCGCCGACGGGCTGGTTAGCCTCGAACTCATGCCCGACTGTCCGGTGACCGTGGTGCTGCCGTGTCTCAACGAGGCGCAATCACTGCCCGGCGTGCTGGCGGCCATCCCGGACGGATACCGGCCGCTGGTGGTCGACAACAACAGCACCGACGACACCGCCGAGGTCGCCCGCGAGCACGGTGCGCAGGTGGTCGCCGAGAAGCGCGCAGGTTACGGCGCCGCGGTGCACGCCGGCGTGGTGGCGGCGACGACGCCCGTCGTGGCGGTCCTGGACGCCGACGGCTCGCTGGACCCGGGCGACCTGCCGGCCCTGGTCGACGAACTCCACCGCGGGGCCGACATGGTGATCGGACGGCGTCGGCCCGTGCCGGGTCTGAAGTGGCCGTGGCACGCGCGCCTCGGCACCGCGGCGGTGTGCTGGCGATTGCGGCACCGCCACGGCCTTGCGGTGCACGACATCGCCCCGATGCGGGTCGCCCGCCGCGACGCGCTGCTCGACCTCGGCGTCACCGACCGACGGTCGGGGTATCCGCTCGAATTGCTGGTTCGGGCGGCGGCAGCCGGCTGGCGCGTCGTCGAGTGCGACGTCGACTACCGGGCGCGCACCGGCGGCAAGTCGAAGGTCAGCGGGTCGGTGCGCGGTAGTGCGGTGGCGGCCTTCGACTTCTGGCGAGTGATCTCGTGACGGCGCTCGGGGTGACGGTGCTGGTGGTGGCCAAGGCGCCGGTGCCGGGGCTGGCGAAGACGCGGCTCGCGGCCTCGATCGGCGATCAAGCCGCTGCCGACCTGGCGGCCGCGGCGCTGCTCGACACCCTCGACGCCGTCGTTTCGACACCCGTCGACCGTAGAGTGGTCGCGATGACGGGCGACCTGGGCCAGGCGAGCCGCAGCGACGAAATCCAGGTTCGCCTAAGCGAATTCACAGTCATCCCTCAGCGCGGCGGGGACTTCGCCGAGCGCCTTGCCAATGCGCACGCC
This sequence comes from Mycobacterium sp. 852002-51961_SCH5331710, assembly GCF_001665535.1. Classification (GTDB taxonomy): domain Bacteria; phylum Actinomycetota; class Actinomycetes; order Mycobacteriales; family Mycobacteriaceae; genus Mycobacterium. The sequence goes on along the minus strand of NZ_LZSQ01000048.1, from coordinate 3,783 downwards.
GACGCCTACGTCGGCGATCCCGTTCTGCAGATCGGCATGGACACCCCGCAGGTGACCGCCGACCTGCTCGCCGCTTGCGGCCGGACACTCGTGGGAAGCGACGCGGTGCTCGGGCCCGCCGCCGACGGCGGGTGGTGGGTGCTGGGCGTCTCACGGCCGTCACTGGCCGAATGCCTGCGTACGGTTCCGATGTCGCGATCCGACACCGGCACACTGACCCTGGCGGCATTGCGCGGCAACGGCATTCGGGTCGACCTTGTCGAGCAGCTCGCCGACTTCGACACCATCGACGACGTCGATGTGGTCCGCGGGCGCTGCGTACCCGACAGCCGGTTCGCCCTGGCTGCCGAGGCGGTGCTCGCCTGATGCTGGGCAATCTCTACGACTGTGCCCTCGACGGCGAACAGTGCTGGATCCGAAGCGACGACGGTGAGGTGCAGGCACTTCCCGTGCACCGCTGGATCGGCGGCGCACATGCCGATTGCCGGTTCGACCGCGCCGTGGTCGAGCTGTGTGACGGGCCGACGATCGACTTGGGTTGCGGCCCCGGGCGGTTGGTGATCGAGCTGATCCGCCGCGGTGTTCCCGCGCTCGGGGTCGACCAGTCGGCCACCGCGGTCGGACTCGCGCGCCGCAACGGTGCACCGGTGCTGCGCCGCGACGTGTTCGGCCAATTGCCGGCCACCGGGCGATGGCAGACGGTGCTGCTGGCCGACGGGAACGTGGGGCTGGGCGGCGATCCGTTTCGGATGTTGCACAGGGCCGCCGAACTGCTGCGCCGCGGCGGCCGGTGCATCGCCGAATTCGAGGCGCTCACACACGGAATTCACAACAAGTGGGTGCGGCTCGAGTCGTCGCGCACGGTGGGGCCGTGGTTTCCGTGGGCGTCGGTGGGCATCGACTGCGCCGCCGAAGTGGCCGAGCACGCGGGCATGGCGCTGGACCGGGTCCATCCGATCGGCAACCGCGTGATCGCCAGCCTGACGCTGGCTTAGCCCCTGGTCGTCGCCAACCGAGCGGCGTAGAGGATCGCGCTGGTGCCGAACATCGCGGCCGTCATCAGCAACCACCTGCCCAGGAACGGTTCCTGGGTCTGGCCGGTCGCGGCCAGCACGATCGGCGCGCCCTGCTTGATGATGCCGGGCAGGAACAACAGCAACGTCAGCGCCGACCCGAGCGCGGGCACCCGCAGGTAGTTCACCAGCGGCACGCGAAGCCGTGGAATTCGACTGCCGCGCAGCAGGATCCGGTCGGCCAGTGCGTAGAGCGGGAACAGCACGAGGTCATGAGCGACGATCGCCGCGGCGAACCACACCAGGATCGACTGCCACCACGTCCGCGTGTTCCACAGGGCGGCCGGTGTCAGGGTGGCCACCACGTAGCCGAACAACGCGAAGCCCGCCGTCAGGGTCAGCAGGTGCAACGGATGCGACCCGTAAACCGCGCGGAACCTTCGCACGTCAGTTACCCGCTCGGAAGTCGATCGAGCCCACCCACTTGGTGTTGTGGACACCGGGGAGCGCCGGAACGATGATCCGGGCCGGGAACCCGTGATCCGGAGACAGGTCGACGCCGTTGACCTTCAATGCCAGCAGCGCGTCGGGGTGCAACACCTGATTGCGTTGCAGGCTCGCACGATTGAAGGCACCTCGCCGTTCCACCGACCGGACGAACGCCGACACCGGCGAGGGCACACCGGCCACCCGCGCAAGGTCCCGTAGCGGGACACCGGTCCACGTCTCGGTCGTCGACCAGCCCTCGACACAGGCGATCGGCAGGCGGGCGGTGTGCTGAGGCATCGCGGTCAGTGCCGCCCGGTCGAGCACCACCGGCGACGGCCCCCCGGTCAGGGTGAGCCGCCAGCGCTCGCCGGTGCTCTCCGTCGTGATGCGGGCGGCCACGGCGGTCCTGTTGACCTGGAAGTCGTTCGGGCCGTCGCCACGGGTCCGTCCGCGGGGCAGCAGCAGCGCGGCATGCCTGGTCCATCCGCCGACTGCCTGCCCGGCCGTGAGTACAGCCACCAACGCCGCACCACCGCCGACCAGCGCGAGCGCACCCCGACGGCTGATGGTCGCGGGATCGGGATCGGCGGGCGACAACCCGTCGGGCTCATACGCATCCGCGACGGTGTCCTCCCGGGACGTGCGCAGCACCGCACGCATCGACCGTGACCGCAGACCATGACGCAGTCGCGGAAGCTTGATCGCGACATGCACGACGAACCCGGCGATGAACATCCAGGCGCCGAAGTAGTGGGCGGTGTAGAAGCTGAAGCCGAAAATGTAGTCGTACTGGATGTTCAGCACGCCGGTGACGATCTCGAACAGCACACCGCCGACCAGCATCAGCAACGAAACCCGTTCGAGCAGTTGGGCAACCGAGCGTGCCGGCGGTATCGCGAAGAGCCGGGGGATCACCGACCACAGCTTCGCGAGCACGACCGGAACCAGCACCAGCCCCAGCCCGACGTGCAGGCCCTGGGTCAGCCGGTACAGCCACGACGGATTCGTGGGCCAATCGAAGGTTGGAAGCTTGAGCCAGCCCACGTCGCCCGGGATGGCCTGCCCGAACTGCGGACCGTAGGCGATGTAGGACAGCAGACCGGTCAGGATGACCACCGGCAGCCCGATGAGCAGCACCGAGCCGAAGACCGACGTCAGCCACAAGCCGCGCAGCGGACTACGCCAACGGACGAGCTGACGCGGCCGGTCGCCGGGTTCCATGTGTCCAGGTTCCAGTTCCACACTTATTGGTGTGCGTTTGACCCACGACCGTTACCAATTCGTCAGAATGAAGTGATTGAGCAGCAGGGCGCCCACCACGTTGACCGCCAGCCACCAGCGGTGCGACCGTGGCGGGAGCAGCGCGCCGGCGGCGGTCAGCCAGACCGTGAACGGCAGCCAGATACGTTCGGTCTCGGCCTTGCTCAGCATCGACAGGTCGGCGAACGCGATCGCCAGCAGCGCGCCCAGGAGCACCATGGGCAGTCCGGGCCGCCGCCGGATCGCGTTGATGTCGAAGACGCGACCGATCCCGGCCACGCTGCCGAGGCCGATCGCGCACACCACTGACGCCAGGTTCGCCCAAACCCAGTACTGGAACGGCCGGTCGTTCGCGATGCCCTGCCAATACCGTTCCTGCACCAGGTGGTAGCCGTCGAACCACCAGAACCCCAGCGCCACGAAGATTCCCACCACCGCGATCACGACGACGACCGCGGGCACCGCCGCGCGGGTCGCGGCGCGCCAATCCGGTGCGCACAACAGCACCGCCAACGCGGGCAGGGCCATCAGACCCAGGCCGTAGTTGAGGAAAAGGCCCCACCCCAACAGCAATCCGGCCCCCGCCGCGGCGAGAACGGGCCAGCGCGCCTTGCCCCCGACGGCCATCGCCAGCAGCGCGATGCCCCACGCCGCCACCCCCGCGAAATAGCCGTCGGCCGACACCGCGATCCAGATCGCCGTCGGTGCAACGGCGACGAACGGGGCCGCCAGCCGTGCGGTCGCTTCTCCCGCCAGCGCGCGCACCGCGATAACGATGGCGGCCGCCGCGCTCGAGCCGACCAGCAGGCACAGGAGTCCCGCCCACGCACCGCCGCCGAGACCGATACGGTCGAGCCAGACGAACGTCAGCAGCGCGCCAGGGGGATGGCCCGAAACGTGGGTGATCCACGAATCCGGTTGATAGTCAAGGATTCTGTCCGAGAAGGTCCGTAGGGCATGCGGTATGTCGGTGACGGAATGGGGACCTGTCGCAAGGAGATCGCTGTCTCTTATACACATC
>NZ_LZSQ01000047.1 GCF_001665535.1 Mycobacterium sp. 852002-51961_SCH5331710 | reverse complement strand
TTCCGCGACGGGGACAAGGTCGTGCTGCTCTCGCGCAGCGGTAAGGACCTGGGCCGTTACTTCCCCGACGTCGTCGAGGCGGTGCGCGACGAGCTGGCGCCGCGCTGCGTGCTGGACGGTGAGATCGTCGTCCCCCGCGAGTTCGGCGGACGCACCCGGCTGGACTGGGAGTCGCTGAGCCAACGCATTCATCCCGCTGCCAGCCGCATCAAGATGCTGTCGGAGCAGACGCCCGCGCACTTCATCGGCTTCGACGCACTCGCCTCCGGCGACACGTCACTGCTCAAGCAGCCGTTCCGGATCCGCCGCGAGGCACTCCTCGACGCGGTGACCGAGAAGCAGTGGTGCCACGTCACCCGAACCACTGAGGATCCCGAGCTCGCGGTGCAGTGGCTGGCGGAGTTCGAGGGTGCCGGCCTCGACGGCGTGATCGCCAAGCGGCTGGACGGCCCGTATCTGCCCGGCAAGCGCGAGATGGTCAAGGTCAAGCACGCCCGCGACGCCGATTGCGTGGCGATGGGTTATCGCATCCACAAGAGCGGCGAAGGCATCGGGTCGATCCTGCTCGG
>NZ_LZSQ01000046.1 GCF_001665535.1 Mycobacterium sp. 852002-51961_SCH5331710 | reverse complement strand
AGATGTGTATAAGAGACAGGGGCGTGGGCGCGGGTGGAAAACGCTGCGTGCGCGCGCCGGCTGGCCGCGGCCGCCGACGTGCTGGAGGGGTTGATCCGCCAGGCCGGGGCGCTCGATCGCGAACAGTGGTGCATCGACAACTGGGCCATCGCGGCCGCCGAGGTCGCCGCCGCCCAAGGGGTGTCGCTGGGGGTGGCCTCCCACCAACTGTCGATCGCCGATGAGCTGCGCCAGCGCCTACCCGCGGTGGCCACGGTGTTCGCCACCGGGGCGATCTCCTACCGCATGGTGGCCACCGTGGCTCATCGCACCCGGCTGGTGCGCGACCCCGCCGCGCTGGGCAAAATCGACGCCGAGTTGGCCGGCGAGCTGACCCGCTGGGGCACCCTGTCAGCGACCAAGCTCGATGCCGGCATCGACGCCTGCGTGGACCGCTACGACCCCGCCGCGGTGCGGCGCACCGAAAACGCCGCGCTGGGCCGCGACGTGGTGATCCACGACCCACCCGACGGAACGGGCACCGCCAAAATCGAGGGCTGGTTGTTCGCCGCCGACGCCGCCGCCCTCGACACCCGCCTCGATGCGATGGCCGCCGCGGTGTGCGACCACGACCCGCGCACCGCCGAGCAACGCCGCGCCGACGCCCTGGGCGCCCTGGGCCACGGCGCCCAGCGACTGCAATGCGCCTGCGGGCGTCCCGACTGTGAGGCCGCCGCCGCCACCCCCAGCGCGGTGGTCATCCACGTCATCGCCCGCCACGACACCTTGTCTGATGACACCCCCGCCGCCCTGCACGGCCACGCCCCGCAAAAGGAGCCAACCGACCCCGCGACCGACTCCACCGCCGACTCCATGGGCCCGGCAATGACCGATCCGGGCTATCTGATGGGTAAGGGGCTGGTGCCGGCGCCGCTGCTGGCCGCCACCCTGGCCCGCACCGCCA
>NZ_LZSQ01000045.1 GCF_001665535.1 Mycobacterium sp. 852002-51961_SCH5331710 | reverse complement strand
AGATGTGTATAAGAGACAGGTTCAGCGGTTTGCCGTCGCGGCCGGTGACCATTAGGTGCTCGGCGGGGCCGGTGATGGTGATCTCGCCGCTGTGGTGCAACCGGTGGTGATAGGGGCAGACCAGCACCAGGTTGTCCAGTTCGGTGGGCCCGCCGTCCTCCCAGTGCCGGATGTGATGAGCGTGCAGCCCACGGGTCGCCGCGCATCCAGGGACGCGGCAGGTGCGGTCGCGGTACTCCAGCGCGCGGCGCAGTCGGCGGCTGATCACCCGCGTCGAGCGCCCCGACCCGATCACCTGGCCGTGGCGCTGCAGCCACACCTCACAGCCGGTGTCGCACAACAACAATTGCCGATCGGCCTCGGACAGCACCGGGCCCAGGTGCGGCCACGCCGCGGGGGTGTCGACATCGAGGTGCACGATGACGGTGCTGTGCTGATCATGCGGGCGTCGGGCCACCTCGGCATCCCACGCGGTCTCGACCAGGCGCATGAACGCATCGGTCACCGTCGGGAACGGAACGCGGCACTGCCAGTCACCCTCGGCGGGGCGCTCGTAATCGTCGCCGACCGCATCGGGGCCGTGATCGGCGAAGTGTTCGCCGATCAGCGCGTCGCGGTGCGACTGCAGGGCGGCGTCGAGCTTGGCGGCCTCGATCGTGGGCAGGGTGATGCGGTAGGTGGTGAACTCGTCACCGACGGTTTTGCTGATACCGCGGCGCGGTTCGGGGCGTTCGGGTTCGGGGCGCGGTTCGAGTTTGATCGCGAACCGTAGTTGGTTGACCGTCGCCACCGCCGCCATGTCGGCGTAGTGCCCATCAGAGCCCGCGCCGGCGTATTGGGCGATCACCCCGACCTGATCCAACGACAACCGGCCTTCGCGCATCTCGGAGGTGCAGCGGGGAAACTCCTCGAAACGATGCGCCACCGCGGCCACCTTGGTGGCGGTGCCATCAGACATCCCCAGTTTCCAGGCCACCAGCGCTTTGACCGATCGCACACCCTCGGCGGTCGACCACAGCCCGTCGCGGTCGATCTCGGCGATGATCTCCACGATGCGCCCATCGATCGCATTACGCTGCCCCGACAACTCGGCCAACTGCTCATAGAGCTGACCCAAACGCTGCTTAGGGCCCACCACAACCCGAGCATCCGGAGAAGCGAGCGAAACCATAACCACATCATCACAAAAGGGTCCGACAAGTATTGGACACGGGATCAAAGCAACCGGCTGCACCAAGTAGCGACACGGTCTCGCTTTGGCCGCGAACGGGTTTCGACCGCAGGGTTGGGCCGGATATCGCGGATACGATGGCTCGATTCGACATTCGAGTGACTTATCCCCATCCCGAGGTACCACGTGAAACTGCGAAAGACGCTGGCGTGCCTCGGCGTTGCGCTCCTGTCGCTACCGCTCGCGGCACCGGCAACGACCCAAGCCCAACCTGCCGCTGCTGCCGTGCAGACGACGCAGTGGATCGTCGTCGGGGTGCCCGCCGCCAGTGCCACCTCGGGAACGCTCACCGCCTTCGAGCAGACCGGAGGGCAGTGGAAACCCGTTCTGGGACCGACACCCGCCAAAGTGGGCGCGCTGGGTGTCGGCGCCCCCGCCGACGGTGTGCACCGAACACCGGTCGGCACGTTCACCTTCGACCAGGCCTTCGGCCGGCAACCAAACCCAGGCACCAAGATGCCGTACTTTCAGGCCACGAACCAGGACTGGTGGGACGAGGATGCCGACTCACCGACCTACAACACCCGCGTCCGTTCGCCACGCAAGCCGTCCTCCATCGCCGAGAACCTGTACGACTCCGGTCCCGTCTACGATTACGCCGTCAACATCACCGTCAACCCGCAACGGATCCCGGGGAAGGTCTCTGGCATCTTCCTCCATGTAACCGACGGCAACCCGACCTGGGGGTGCGTGGGCATCGGCCGCGACGAGATGCGCACACTGCTGACCTGGCTCGACCCCGCGGCAGCTCCGAAGATCACCATCGGGGTCGGAAGCCCGTCGCTCGTGCAGTCGAGGGCGTGATCAGCGACGCAAGGGCACGGCGGCCTCGAAAGCCGCCGCCTTACCGGCGGATTGCCACTGTAGCCAGCCCTCCCACCGCTTGAGGTTGTACTGCTGCCAGCGGCGGTCCAGCGTCGACGACAACCGGCGACCGATCTCCAATGCGAGGACCACCGGAAACCGGCTGAGCAGCAACGCGATTCCCGGCAGGGCCGATGGCAGCCGGTAGCGGCGGCGGTTCCAGGGCAGCATGTACAAGCCGAGATACCCGGCCTGCAGGCGGTAGTGGTACTCGGCGCGGAGCCGCTCCAGGCCCCGGTACGCCGGCGCGGGCGCGAAGGCCGGGACGAAGGACTGGACGAGCTCGGTGCCGCTGTCTCCGCTGTCGTAGCTGCGGGCCGCGTCGGACATGAACAGAATCCGCCACGCGTCGGCAACGGTTTCGGGGAAGTACCCGTCGCACCGAACCCCGACAAGGTGCCCGCAGTAACGGTTGAAGTGCAGAACGGCCCGCATCTCGCGCGGTGAGGTGAGGTGCCCGAGAAGGAACAGACCGAAAGCGGGTGCGACGCTGCCGCCCAACAGAGTCAGCAGCATGGCCGACTGGCTGATCGGCAGCCCCCAGCGTTCGGCGTCCCACTCCGGATGCTGTTTGACACGGTCGCGGACGCTGACATGCATGATCCGCACATGCAGAGAGATGTTGCGGCCCAGCGATCCTGGCGTCAGGATCGCTCCGGGTCTGCAGACCTCGATCCACCAGCGTGACGTCTCCAGGTACCGATGCAGCGCGCGCTGCCCGGCATAGCCGCCGGAAAGCGACAGCGGTACCGCCAGCCAGCCCTCGGTGTAGGTGTCGTTGGTGCCGGCGTTTCCGAGCGCCCCCAACGCGTAGGCCCAACGGCGCCAGACCGCCGCGCCTTCCTCCACGAGCTGCGGATCGACCCAGTCGGGCAGCTGCTCGAACTCCTCGAACAGCGCCCGCATCGATGCGGGCGCCTCGGCGACGTTGTCGATGCCCACCCGCTGCGCCGTCTCGACGAGATCGCGGGCCTTCCTGGCGCCCAGCTCACCGTGATAGGTCTCGGCGACGAAGCGTTCGGCGACGGGGTCACCCGCGTTCAGGCCCGTGATGAACGCCCGCGCGGTGGCCTCGGAGGGAAGCAGGTCCACACGCACGAGTCGCTTCACCACATTTCGCAGGCGAGCGCGGCGGCCGGTGAGCCCCGGGTACCGGAACGCGGTGGGCGCGTGAGGTGATCGTGCGCTGAGATCCGGCATGGCTCAGTCTTAGCCGACTAGTTCGCGAGCGTACGGTTTTTCGCGGACTCTTTCGGCGCGCGCGTACGCAGGCGCACACTCGCTGCGACGGCGGCGGCCACCACGGCCACCACGGCCGCACCGGTCAACGAGGCGATCAGGATCGACGTGGTGTCGTGCAGGCGCACCGCGATACCGACCAGCGCCCAGACGATCACCAGCCCGTAGGCGACGTCGCGGTGAAGCAGGTTCATCACCACGCCAAGGGCGGCCGCCACCGCGATCATGATCACGCCCCATGTCGGCTCGGAGAGCCCGAAGCCGGACCACCCCGCGTCGTCGAGGGTGATCGTCGCGTTGGCGATCGTCGCGACCGAGATCCAGCCCAGGTACACGCGGAACGGGATGTGCACCGTCCAGCGCTCCAGCGTCGAGGTGGGCGGGCTGCAGGCTTGCAGGCGGTAAATGATGATCAGGGCGATCAGCAGCACCACCATCAGCAGCATGCTCAGCGGAAACCGGTTGTGATGCCACGCGAACAGCCAACAACAGTTGGCCACCGCGGTCAGCACGTACCAGGGGGCGATGGCGCGCGCGGCGCCGCTGTCGGCACGGCCCCGGGTCAGTGCGACGCCGAGGTACACGCTGTATGCGATCAACCCGAGGTAGATCACGCTCCAGATAGAGAAGACGTAACCGGCAGGCACGAAGTACACCTCGTAGCGGCGGGTGACGTCACCGGTGGTCTGGCCGTTGATCGGTAGGGCGTTGGCCAGATAATTGACGACGAGTGTGGCCGCCGTGGCCAGGCCCACGACAAGGGGCAACAGCCACGCGGATGGCGAACGGCCGTCGACGGTACGGCTGACCATATGAGCTCCTCCTTCGAGAGACATGCGGGATATGCCCATTTGCCGCGCTTTCCGAACCCTAGTTATCGTCCGCCGCGGTGAGGCCGAGCTCTTTCGCCCTGTCGAAGTGGTCGTCGATCAGCACGACGGCGTGGCCCGCGCGATGGAGTATCGACGCCGCGATCGAGGACCGATATCCGGACGCGCAATGCACCCAGACCGTCGTGGTGGGGACTTCGCCGAGCCGCTCGGGTAGCTCATGCAACGGTATGTTGCGCGCTCCCGGAATGTGCTCGGACTCGTACTCGTGGCTCTGTCGCACATCGAGCACCGCCACGGCGTCCGCGCGGCGCTGGTCGGCCAGTTCCGCGAAATCCGCGACCGGGTAGGAACCGAGCGGCATTCCATCGCTCAGATCGTCGATGTCACCGGTGGCCGCACCCGTCAGTCGGTCGACGCCGATACGCACCAATTCCCGTTTTGCGTCGGCGATCTGATCCGGCGACTCACCGATCAACGTCACCGGCGCACCCCACTCATAGAGCCAGCCGAAATAGCTGACGAAGGAGCCGGACAACTCAAAACCGAACGCTCCCTGCAAATGTCCGGCCGCGAAGGCCCTCCGATTGCGCAGATCGACCACCCATTCGCCGGCCTCGAGTCGGCGGCGCAGTTCGTCCGGATCGATCGGCTCGGGCGGCGTCAGATCGACTGGGGCCGGACCCTCACTGTTGATGACGCCCATGTGCGCGTAGTACGCGGGGTAGGCCGAAAGTCCGGCGAGCAGTTCGTCGACGAAGCTCTGTTCGTCCTGTGTGAGCGCCGGGTTGGACCGTCGTTGCTCGCCGACCGTTGATTCATCACCGGAAGCCGGTGTGGCCGAACAGAAGCTGCCGAAACCATGAGTCGGGTAGACCGGTGTGTCGGGGGGCAGATGATCGGCGATCTTGCGCACCGAGTGATATTGCGCATGGGTGAGTTCCTTGGTGTCCTCCGCGCCGATCAGGTCCGTACGACCGGTGGTGCCGAACAACATTGAACCACCGGTGAAGACGCCCTGGACCTTGCCGGTGTCGTCCCGCAGCACATAACTGATGTGATGATGGGTGTGGCCCGGAGTGTGCATCGCCTCCAGACGGATGGGTCCGGCGTCGATCACCTCACCGTCGCTGACTGCGCGACGGGGGTAGTTGACATCATCGCCCGCGGGCACCACGTACTCGGCGCCGACGGTGCGCGACAGTTCGAGTCCACCGGTCAGATAGTCGTTGTGCAGGTGCGTTTCGGCCACGTGGGTGATGCGCACCTTGAGATCATCGGCAAGCGTGAGCACCCGGTCGATGTCGCGCTGCGGATCGATCGCAACGGCGACGTCACCGTGGCTGATCAGATAACTGCGGTCACCGAGTCCGGCGGTTTCGATGATCGAGACGTCCATTGGTTCTCCTTCTGTTGTCATCGTAGAAAGATGGTGTCGACGAGAACGTAAGCGGCGACGGCGAATACGAGGTAGGCAAACCAGCGCTGCAGACGGTCGGTGTCGACCTTGGTGCCGAAGTATCCGGCGGCGAGCGAGGCGACCATCGCCGCTGCGACGAATGCCGCGGTGAGCGACCAGTCGACACTGATGCCGTGAAGATGCGAGAAGATGCCGGCCACGGAGTTGGCGACGATGATCAGCAGCGAAGTGCCGATCGCAGTGGACATTTCGACCCCGAGTACGACCACGAGCGCCGGAATGATGAGGAATCCGCCACCGACGCCGAACAGCCCGGTCAGCAAGCCCACGACAAGGCCGGCCCCGATCGATCGTGGCGCGCAGCGGCGCCAATTGACCTGACCGGCGCGCACCTCGCAAGCGGTGCCGGTATGGCCCTGATCGATCAGCATGCGAACCCCGGCGATGACCATCACGACGGCGAACCCGATCAGCAGCGCCGACTCCGGCAGGTGTCTGCTGATGGCACTGCCGAGGACCGTCGCGGGGATACCGGCCGCCGAGAAGATTCCGGCCATGCGCCACCGGACCTGTCGGGCGCGAATCTTCGGCAGCACACCGACCGCCGACGCGGTGGCGACGACGATCAGCGAGATCGGAATGGCCTGTTCGACGCCGATGCCCATGCCGTAGACGAGGGCCGGAACGGCGAGTATCGAGCCCCCGCCACCGAGAAGGCCCAGAAGTACGCCGATCAGCGCACCGAGACCTACACCTGCCGCCAACGCCATGAAAGGCCTGTACCCGTTACCGGCGCCAGAACCCGCGCGCGGGGCGAGGCGCGGGCCCCGCGGTCCGCTCACAGCGGCACTGCTGTGCGGTCGGTACCGACCGCATCACCTCGTCGACGTGCTGGCCGCAGCCGTCCCACGTCGTCTTGCCGCAGGACGGACATCGGACTGCGTAACACATGATGAGACCTCTCTTCGAGAACGTACGAGGAAGCGTATACCCCCCTCGGTATTATCTACCGTACCCCCCGCGGTATTTATTCCGGAGCCGGATCGGTCTTTTTCAGCGCTCCGGCAGCCGCCGCGACCAGGGAATTTCGCCTTCGGCCGCCGCGTTGAAGGGGGCAGTCCATACCCCCACGGGTAATGTGGACCACAGACGAAAGGAACCACCATGGTTGGTGATCAAGAGGCCATCGGCGCCGTGCTCAACCGGCTGCGGCGCGCGCAAGGACAACTCGCCGGCGTGATCGCGATGATCGAGCAGGGCCGCGAATGCAAGGACGTCGTGACTCAGCTCGCGGCTGTCTCTAGGGCGCTCGATCGTGCCGGCTTCAAGATCGTCGCGACGGGTCTACGGGAATGCATGACCGGCGACCAAGAGGGTAATGAGAAGCCCATGACCGAGGCGGAACTCGAGAAACTCTTCCTCGCACTGGCCTGACCATTCCGACGACCACGGGAGCCATCATGAGCATCGCACTGGCCACGAGCCTGAAGACATCGTTCGACGATGCGGTCACCCGCACACGTGACGCGCTGGCTGAGCAAGGCTTCGGTGTACTGACCGAGATCGACGTGAAAGCGACGCTGAAGAACAAGCTCGACGAGGACATGGAGAACTACCTGATCCTCGGCGCGTGCAATCCGCCGTTGGCGCACCGGGCGATAGACGTGCAACGTCAGATCGGTCTACTGCTGCCGTGCAACGTCGTGGTCCGCAGCGACCCAGAGGACCCGCAGACAACGCTCATCGAAGCGATGAATCCGCAGTTGCTGGTCGACGTCACAGAGGAGCCGGGACTCAAGCCGATCGCCGAAGAAGTCGGAAGCAAGCTCAAAGCGGTGATCGACGCGTTGTCCCAGTGACGCCGGGCGGATACCTGTCGGCGATCAGGCCGAGCACCACGACGCCGACGTGGCGTTTCGCGCAGGGACCGGTCAGGCGAGCTCCGCCAGCGCGACCTCGGGGTCGTATCCGGCGAACTCGTCGAGTCGGCCATCGCGTAGCCGGTTGACCCACGCCGGATCGGCGAGAAGGGCGCGACCGATCGCGACGATGTCGAACTCGCCCGACTCGAACTGCTCGACCAGGCGATCGACGGGCGCCGGCGCAATCACCTCGCCCCGCCGCTCGCTGCGGAACTGCGTTTCCAGGCCGACCGAGCCCACCGCGATCACCGGACGGCCCGACACCTTCTTCGTCCAGCCCGCGAGGCTCAGTTCGCGGTTGTGATCCGGAAATCCGGCCACGTAGTGCCTGCGCGTCGACGGGTGGAAGACGTCGACCCCGGCGTCGGCTAACGGGGTCAGCAGCTGGAGAAGGTCGGTGGGATCGGCGGCGATCGACGCCGCGTAGTCGGTGCCCTTCCACTGCGAGAAGCGGAAGATGATCGGATATCCCGGCCCCAGGGCGGCCCGCACCGCGGCGACGACCTCCGACGGGAAACGCGTGCGTTCGGCGAGAGATCCGCCATACTCGTCTGTGCGCAGATTCGTTCGCGTCCAGAAGAACTCGTCCAGTAGGTAACCGTGGGCGCCGTGCAGCTCGACAGCATCGAAACCGGCGTCTCGGGCGGCCTCAGCGCTCTGCACGTACAAATCGGCGACTCGAGACAATTCGTCGGCCTCCAGCGCACGCCCCCTGGGCCGACCGTGGCCGTCGACACCCGACGGGCTGACCGGCGCGACACCATCGGCGTCGTCGCGCTGCGCGCCCTGGTGCCACAGCTGCGCGGCGATCGTCCCGCCCTCGGCGTGCACACCGTCGACGACGCGCGCCCAGCCCGCCACCGCGTCCTGTCCGGCGAGTGTCGGGATGGAGTACGGGTATCCGGCGGCGGCGTCCGGAAGCCGGATCCCTTCGGTGATGATCAGCCCGACGCCACCGGCGGCGCGGCGGCGGTAGTACTCGGCCACATCGGCCCCCGGGACACCGTCCGGAGAGGCCTGACGGGTCATTGGCGCCATCGCGAACCGGTTCGGAACGGTCAATGAGCCGATGGTCAATGGTGCAAACAACTTCTGAACGGCCACGAAGCCGTTCAACGCCACGCCACCGGAGATGATTCCGGCAGGCTACTGCTCCGACGGCTTCTCGACGGCGTCATCGGGCAGCGGCAACCCTTCCGCGCCGGGGGTCGCGGGAGACAGCACGTCCTCGGCACTCTCGGCAGGCTCCGGCGTTACATTCTCGTTTGGAGATGTCATGCTCGTTGCGATACCCCCGAGCGGCCGGCGGTAATCGCACCATCAGCCAAGCCCGTCAGCCGAGACGGTGAGCGCGGGGTAGTGCAGATTGGTGTCCGGCGGTAGGCACATGCGGGTGCATGTGGGAAAAACTCGGATCGAGGTAAGACGGCGGCGGACGGCGACGCCAATGAAACGAGAGGACCCACGTCGTTTCAGGAAAGGAGTGCGGGTGGACGCCGAGTCCGATGAATGGCTGCGCCTGCTCCACTCCGCGAACCCTCGGCGCGAGACCGCGATCGCCCGACTGCACGGGCAGTTGCTGCGGGCCGCGCACAGCGAGGTGCGGCGACGGCAAACGCGGATCAGCGGCATTGAACTCGACGACATCGCACAGCAGGCCGCGTCGGATGCCACCGTCGCCGTGCTCGACAAGCTCGCGACGTTTCGCGGTGAGAGCCGCTTCACGACGTGGGCCTACAAGTTCGTGATCCTCGAGGTCGCCAACAAGCTCGGCCGCCACTATTGGCGCGACCCGCCGGTGGCCCTGCAGACCGAAGACTGGAACCGGCTGCCCGAGCGGTTCGGTGTCGATCCGAGCCAATATGCCGAGACCGCCGAGCTCACCGCCGCAATCAGGCGCGCCGTCGAGACTACCCTCACCGACCGTCAACGACAGATGTTCATCGACATCGTCGTCAAGGGCATACCGCTCGATGCCTTGTGCATCACGCGCGGCGTGAACCGAAACGCAGTCTACAAAGCCGTTTTCGAGGCGCGACGTAAGATCCGCGAGTTCCTGGTCGCCAATGAGTATCTGACCGACCGCGCCGCATTGGACACATCGTGACCGACTGGACCCGCCTGCACCGGTTCCTCGCCACCGATCCCCGCGACGTCGGTTGCGAGGAGGCGATGGAGGTTCTGCACATCTACGCCGAGGTACCGGCAGACGAAAGGGCGCAGCGCTTTCCGGGTGTGATGGCACACCTGCGGGCCTGCGGTCCGTGTGCCGACGACTTCGACGGATTGCTGGCCGCCATCGCCGAGGATCACGGCCGAGCGCAGCAGGAGGAGCATTGACCGCAACGCGGATCACCGTATTGGGCCGGGCGATCTGCCGCTACGGCCTCGTCGTGGTGCTCGCCTGGATCGGCGTCGGCAAATACGTGAAGATGGAGAGCCGCACGCTCATCGAGCACAGCCCGCTGATGAGCTGGGTGTACGACATCTTCAGCGTGACGACGGTGGCCTATGCGCTCGGCACGGCCGAGATCATCGCCGCGATACTCATTGCGCTGCGCCCGGTTTCGGCCCGCGCCTCTACGGCGGGCAGCGCGATGGCCGTCGTGCTGTTCGTCGGAACCTTGAGCTTCCTGTTCACGACCCCCGGTGTGGTCTCGACGCATGCGGGCCCGATCCCGGTGCTGTCCGGGCTGCCGGGCCAGTTCCTGCTCAAAGACCTGGTCCTGATCGGCGTCGCGGTGTGGTGCCTCGGGGAAGCGATGACCGCGAGCCGTTCGGCCGCGCCGTCGGAGCGGTTCGCCGCAGTCTGACGACGCTCACGCCCCGCGACGAACCGGCCACCCGGCGGGGGTGCACCCGAGGTCTTCGTCAGCGACATCGACGAGGCGCGCCTCCGCGCGGCGGAACGGTTCGGCGCCCTTCGCGATGAGGGAGAACTCGTCGGTATGGCCATGGACTTCTCCGGATCGACGTCCGCTGTCGACTTCCTGCACCGAACATCCGTGGGCTTCGGTAGTGACCGATCCGGGTCGCTCAGTCGAAGCGGCCGGCGTCGATGACCCGCAGTACGACCGCGCCGGCCTCGTCGGAGTCCGCAAGGTCGACCTCGACGGTGAAGCCCCAGTCGTGGTCGCCCGCTGGATCGTCGAAAATCTGCCGCACCCGCCACACCTCAGGCTCACGCTCGATGATCAGCAGCGCCGGACCGCGAGCGTCGCCGCCGGTGCCGACGTCGGCGTGCTCGTCGAAGTAGTCTCCCCCGACCTGCTCCCAGCGCTTCGCGGTCCATCCCGAACCGCTGTCCAGCGCGCCGAGTTCGTTCCAGCGTTGCCGAGCGAACAACTGCACGCGCCGGAACAAGGCGTTGCGCACCATCGCCGTGAACGCACGCTGGTTGCCACTCAGCGGGCGCGGCGTGGCCGGCACCGCGGCGGGGGCGTCGTTCGGCTGGTCGGGGTCGGTCAGCTGCTCCCATTCGTCGAGCAGGCTCGAATCCACCTGGCGGACAAGCTCGCCGAGCCACTCGACGATATCGGTGAGCTCCTCGGTCCTGGCCGCGGCGGGCACCCCGGACCGCAGCGCCTTGTACGCGTCGGACAGGTAGCGCAGTACCGCGCCCTCGGCGCGGGTCAGTCCGTACTCGCTGACGTATTCACGGAACGTCATGGCGCGTTCCCACATTTCGCGTACCACCGACTTCGGAGACAGCCGGGCGTCGGCCGCCCACGGGTTGCTCTGCAAGTAAACCTCGAAGGTGTGCTCGAGCAACTCCTCGAGCGGCTTGGAATAGGTGACGTCGTCGAGCAGCACGATGCGCTCGTCGTACTCGATGCCTTCTGCCTTCATCGCCGCGACGGCTTCGCCTCGCGCCTTGTTCAGCTGCGCCGCCAGGATCTGGCGCGGGTCCTCCAGCGTCGCCTCGATCACCGAAACCACGTCCAGCGCGAACGTTTCCGACGCCGGATCGAGCACATCGACGGCGGCCAGCGCGAAGGTCGACAACGGTTGATACAACGCGAAGTTCGGGGGGAGGTCGACGGTCAGCCGGTACCTGCGGCCGTCGGGTCCGGGTTCGTCGAGGCGCTCCACCACACCGGCCTGCAGCAGCGACCGCGCGATACCGACGGCCTCGCGGATGTGGTGCAGTTGACGTTTGCGTGGCTCGTGGTTGTCGGTCAGCAGCCGCCGCATCGCCTCGAACGGGTCATCGGGACGGTCGACGACGTCGAGGATCATGGCCGTCGACACCCGCATGTTGCTGGTCAGCGGTTCGGGCGTGGCCTCTATCAACCGATTCATCGTCGACTCGCTCCACGGCACCATGCCCTCGGGAGCCTTGCGTCGCACCAGCTTTCGGCGTTTTTTGGGATCGTCGGCGACCTTGGCGAACTGTTTGAGGTTCTCCACCTCGTGGTCGGGCGCCTGCACGACTACGGTACCCGCGGTGTCGTAGCCGGCCCGTCCGGCCCGGCCGGCGATCTGGTGGAACTCGCGGGCGTTGAGCAACCGGGTGCGGATACCGTCGTACTTCGACAGCGCCGAGAACACCACCGTGCGGATCGGCACGTTGATGCCGACGCCCAGCGTGTCGGTCCCGCAGATGACCTTGAGCAGGCCGGCCTGCGCCAACTGTTCGACCAGCCGCCGGTACTTCGGCAGCATCCCGGCGTGGTGCACTCCGATACCGTGTCGTACCAGCCGCGACAGCGTCGTGCCGAAGGCCGTGGAGAACTGGAATGCGCCTAACATTTCCCGGATTTCGGCCTTCTCGTCTTTGGTGCTGACGTTGACACTCATCAGCGCCTGCGCGCGCTCCAGCGCCGAGGCCTGGGTGAAGTGCACGACGTAGATCGGGGCCTGCCCGGTCTCGAGTAGGTCACCGATCGTCTCGTGCATCGGAGTGGTCGCATACGAAAAGAACAGCGGCACGGGACGTTCGGCGTTGGCCACCAGCGCAGTCGGCCGGCCGGTGCGCCGGGAGAGGTCGTCACGCAGGAACGAGACGTCACCCAGCGTCGCCGACATCAGCAGGAACTGGGCCTTCGGCAGTTCCAGCAGCGGAACCTGCCAGGCCCATCCGCGGTCCGGGTCGCCGTAGAAATGGAACTCGTCCATCACCACCAACGCGATGTCCGCGTCGGCCCCTTCGCGCAGCGCGATATTGGCCAGCACCTCGGCGGTGCATGTGATGATCGGGGCGTCGGCGTTGACCGCGGCGTCGCCGGTCAGCATGCCGACGTTGACCGCGCCGAACACCTCGCACAGTGAGAAGAATTTCTCGCTGACCAGCGCCTTGATCGGTGCGGTGTAGAAGCTGCGGCTACGCCCCGCCGAGGATCGAGCCAGCGCCGCGAACAGCGCGCCCGTGGCGACCAACGACTTCCCTGAACCGGTCGGGGTCGCCAGGATGACGTTGGCACCGCTGACCAACTCGATCAGCGCTTCTTCCTGCGCCGGATACAGTACCGTGCCGTTCGCCTCGGCCCATGCGGCGAACGCCGCAAACAGCGCGTCGAGATCGGTGCCGAGTCCTGTTGCGACGTCGGCGAGAGAAGCCTCAGGCACCCCGATGCACCGGCCCCAGCCGGTCGGCGATCTGCTCGACGGCCGACTCGACCTCGGCAAGCCGGTTTCGGAGCCGTTCGGGCACCCACGCCAGCGCGATACGCGCCGGGGCCCAGTTGGTCTCGTCGATCGGGATCAACTTGAACTCCGGCGGGGAGAACATCTTGCCGATCAGCGAATCCGGTGCGTAGCTCACCAGCGCGACGAGGTGCCGGTTGAACACCTGCGTGGCCATCTCGAGTTCGCCTCCGCGCTGGTTCGTCGTCGCGCGGACGATGCGATGCACACCGCGGCTGTTGAGGCGCCGCGTCAATCCCGCCAGCACCACCGGATTGGGCCGGGCGAAGTCGATCACGACCTCCCGGTCGCGCAACTCGTCGATCACCACCAGGTCCTTGGCGGCCAGCGGATCGTCGAACCGCACCGCGACCGCGCCCTGGTAGCTCGCCACCACCTTGTGGCGCAGGCGTTTGTCGCTGGCGGGCAGGTGGATCAGGCCGAGTTCGGCCTGTCCGGCGATCAGCTTGGCGGCGACCTCGGTGCCCGACCCCGGAACGGTGAACTCCGTCGCCCCGGGCAGGTCGGCCAGCACCGCCTCGAGCTGGGCGAGGAGGTCCGACGGCGCATAGGCGGTGGCGCTGAGCCGCAGCGGCACCGAACCCTGCGCCCCCTGCATCGCGGTGGCCTTGAACTCCTCGACCTGCCGCAGGATCTCGCGGGCCGGACCGATCAGCCGCTCGCCGAGCGGGCTCAACCGCACCTCGTGATATCCGCGTTCGAACAGCGGTCCACCGAGTTCCTTTTCGAGGAGCTTGATCTGCTTGCTCAGCGGGGGCGGCGTGATCATCAACTTGTCCGCGGCCCGTTTGAAGTGCAATTCGTCGGCGACGGCGACGAAGTACCTGAGCCTGGTGAAGTCGATGTCCATTCCTGCCGGTCTCGAACGGGGTGCCCGTGCACCCCGAATGCTACGAGATCACCGGCGCGTCCCGGTCAGACCGCTGCGTCGACGTCTGTCGTCTCGAACACTCCGCGGCTGTGCAGCGCCTCGATCTCGGTCGCGTTCAGGCCGAGGAGCTCCGCGGCGATCTCAGCGGTCTGCTCGCCGATGAGTGGGGCTTGGCGCAGCGGCGGGTCGGCCACGTGATCGCAGTGGATCTGCACGTTCTCCATCGTGAACGGGACGTCTCCGTGCGGGTGGAGTTCCTCGCGGAACGACCGCCGCTGCTCGTAGTAGCTCCACGACGGCAGCTCGTCGGCGTGCATGACGGCACCGGCCGGCACGCCCGCGGCCTGCAGCTTCTCCATCGCCTCGGTCCGCGAATGCCGTTCGGTCCACGCGCGCACGGCATCGGGGTCCACCTCGCCGTCGCCGGGCAGGCCGACGACCCACCGCAACGCCTGCAGGTCGGCGTCGTCGCGAACGGTGATCGCGATCCACTTGTCGTCCCCGGCCGCGGGGAACAGCCCCCACGGCCCACGCGGTTGCGCACCGGAGCGGGTGTGCCCGGCGCGCTCGAGGGCATCGGCGGCGATCTCGGCGGCGACGTGGCTCAACATCACCTCGGCCTGGGCGACGCTCGCCGACCCGCCCTCACCGGTGCGCTCGCGACGCAGGAGCAGCGCGATCGCGGACAGGGCGCCGATCCTGGCCGCGACGTGGTCCGGGTACACGGTGACGGTGTCGCAGAAGGTATCCGGTTCGCCCGGATACACCCACTGGTTCGTGAACCCGACCGCAGCGCGGACCAGCGGCCCGTATCCCAGGCGTTTGGCCCACGGACCGGTCGGGCCGAACGCCGAACTGTCGACCACCACGACGCCGGGGTTGATCCGCCGCAGCGTCGCGTGGTCCATGCCCAACGCCTCGGCGACACCGGGTTTGAAATTCGTCAGCACCACGTCGGAGATCCGCGCCAGGCGATGCGCGAGTTCCCTGCCTTCCTCCGTGCGCAGATCGAGCCCGATCGAGCGCTTGTTGCGGTGGCCCGCGGCGAACGGCTGGGTCATCGTCGTGAGCTTGCCGACGCGCAGCCCGTCGGGGTGGGCGGAGTGTTCGATCTTGACGACGTCGGCGCCCAGATCACCGAAAAGCCGGCCGGTGTCGGCGCCGACGACAATGACGCCGAGGTCCAGCACCCGGATACCCTCCAGGGGGCGGCCTTCGCCCTGGCGCTGGCGGCTCGCCAACAACGGGGCTGCGGTGAGGCGTTCGGAGCGTTCGGACGAGATGTCGAGTGCGCTCGCCCGGTGTCCGTCGATCTCAGTGACCCCGACCGGGATCGGGGCCACGACGCCGGGGGCCAACTCGACGTCGCGGAAAAAGCCGCGGGCACCGAAGTGTTCGGCCGTCAAGGCCTCCGACAGCGTGAGGACGGCCGCCGTCGGCACGCCGTGGGCCTGCCCCTGCGATTCGAGTTCTGCGCGGGTCTTGTCGGCGCAGAAGCGGGCGATGGCGTCGAGCAGATGCGGTGAGCGGAAACGCTTTCCGAGCTTGTCGTAGGACGGGTCGGCGAACTCCTCGGGGCTGCCCATCCAGGTGAACATCCCGCGCCACTGCCGTTTGGCCAGAATGCAGATCCGCACGTGGCCGTCCTTGCAGGGGATGATCGGATAACGCTGGCGTTCGGCGTCCCAGTCGCGTTGCTGCACGCTCACCGCGACGCCCGCCGACGCACTCCCGGCCGACCCGAACGGCGGATCGAGCGTCTGCATCGCACCGTCGAGGATCGAGAAGTCGATCAGGTCTCCCTCGCCGGTGCGCAAGCGGTCCAGGTAGACCGCGACGGTCATCACCGCGGCCTGCGCGGCGGCCACGTGATAGGGCAACTCGGCTGGCGGGACCAGCGGCTCACGGCCCGGGATGCCGGACCGGGACAGCTCGCTACTCAAGGCGTGAAACACCGGGCCGCTGCCCTGCCAGGTGCGGTAGTCGTTGTCGCGGCCGAAGTCGCTGAGCGACAGGATCACCAGCGACGGGTGCTGCCTGCGGATCTCACGCACGGCCAGCGTCGCTTCGGCGAGCGACCCCGGCCGGGTGTTTTCGATCAGAATGTCTGCGCTACCGAGCATTTCGGCGAACCGGTCGCGGTCGACCACGGTCGAGAGATCCAGCGCGATGGGCGCCATGCCGTGCCGGTTGATCGCGGTCTGCACCGGAACCCCGCCGACGTGCGGGCCCACAGCGACGTCTTCGGTGACACCGCGCATCTGCACCGCGGTCACGGTGGCGCCGAGATCGGCGAGCAGGCGGCCGACTGCCGTCATAGGTCCCGAGCTCAGATCGAGGATTCGGGTTCCGGACAGCGGGGGATCGTATGCGGCGCTGTGTGACACCGCGTCAGCTCCGGCGGGCCTGACGGAACGGGATGTCGCGGTCGGCCTCGGGCTCCTTGGGCAACCCCAGCACTCGCTCGCCGATGATGTTGCGCTGAATCTGATCGGTGCCGCCGCCGATCGAGGTGAAGAATGCGTTGAGCGTCAGGAAGTTGACGTCATCGGCCACCGGGTTCTCCGGCCCGGCCAACAGGGCCTGCGCGCCGATGATCTGCGTCTTCATCGCGGCCTCGGTGTGCAGGATCTTCGACATCGCGAGCTTGCCCAGCGACATGATCGAGCTCGACGTACCTTGCGACGTACTGGCTTTCGCGCGGGCGTTGTTGAGCTTGTTGAGCTCGCGCATCGCCAGCACCTTGGCCAGTGGGTAGCGCACGGCGGGGTCGTCGAGCACGCCATGTTCGCGGGCGAGCTCAATCAGGCTGTCGGCCTTGCGGCTTCGGGATCCGCGGGCGCTGTCGCCCATGATCGAGCGTTCGTACGCCAGCGCGGTCTGCAGCGCCCGCCAGCCGTTGCCCTCGCCACCCAACAGGTAGTCGTCGGCCACGGTCGCGTCGTTGATGAAGACCTCGTTGAAGTGGGATTCGCCGGTGATCTGCACCAGCGGGCGCACCTCGATGCCGGGCTGCTTCATCGGCATGATGAACAGGCTCAAGCCTTTGTGCTTGGGCACATCCCAGTCGGTGCGGGCCAGCAGCAGTGCGTAGTCGGCGGTCAGCGCGCCCGACGTCCACACCTTCTGCCCGTTGACCACCCACTGGTCGCCGTCGCGGACCGCGGTGGTGCGCACGCTGGCCAGGTCGGAGCCGGCGCCCGGCTCGCTGTAGAGCAGGCAGGTGCGCGACCGCTCGACCAGGAAATCGCGCAGTAGGTCGCCCTTGAGCTTCTCGGTGCCGAGCTTGAGCGCGGTGTTGGCCGGGATGTTGTACTTGTCCTGCCGCGATCCCGGCGCCTTGATCGCCGAGAACTCTTGACCGATGACGGCGGCCAGGTCGCTCGGGTAGCCACGGCCGAACCACTCGGTGGGGTAGGTCGGCACCGCGTATCCGGCGTCGAGCACCTTCTCCAGCCATGCGATGCGCTCCGGGGAGGACGCCCACGGGTCATCGGACTTGGGCAGCGGAGTCCAGTTGTCGCGCAACCACTCCCGGACTTCGGCGCGCAGCTCGTCGGCGGTGGGAAGCTGAGAAGTCATATCAGGCACCTTTCGAGACGAGGTAGCGCTCGCGATGCAGCCGCGGACCGCCGAACAGCTGTAGGCCGGTTCGCGCCCTGCGCAGGAACAGGTGGGCGGGGTGCTCCCAGGTGAATCCGATGCCGCCGTGCATCTGGATGGCGTTCATCGTGATGGTCTCGTAGGCCTCGGCGCAGGCGAAGCCCGCCAAAGCGACCGCCCCGTCGGATGTTTCGCTGCCGGTGGACTTTTCGGCGGCGGCGTGCTGGGCCGCCGACGTCGCGTTCTCGACCTCGATCAGCAGATCGGCGGCCATGTGCTTGAGCGCCTGAAAGCTCCCGATCTGGCGGCCGAACTGGACGCGGGTCTTGAGGTAGTCGACGGTCATGTCGAAGATTCGGCGGGAGCCGCCCACCTGCTCGCCGGCCGAGGCGATGACGGCGTAGTCGAGGGCCTCCTGTACGGCGTCCCAGCCCGCGGCGCCGAGGCGGCGCGCGGGTGTGCCCGCGAACGTGAACGTCGACAAGCGCACCGTCGGATCGAAAACCGATACCGCCGTGCGGGAGAAACCCGCCGCGCCGGGTGCCACCTCGAATACGCCGACACCGTCGGCGGTGCGTGCGACCACGAGCACGACGTCGGCCACCTGACCCCAGGTGACGTAGTGCGCCTCGCCGGTGAGGGTGCCGTCCGCGGCGGCCTCGACGTCGACGCCCTCGACCGTCCACGAACCGGACCGCCCCGTGATCGCGACCGTGCCGATCGCGGTGCCGTCGGAGAGCCCCGGCAGCAGCCGCTGCTTGTCGTCGTCGGAGCCTGCGGCCCGCACGAGCGCCACGGTCAGAACCGCGCTGGAGATGAACGGCGCCGGGAGGAGCGCCGCGCCGGTCTCCTCGGCGACGGCCTCGAGTTCGAGGGCCCCGAATCCGAGACCGCCGAGTCGATCCTCGACGAGCATGCCGAGCACACCCTGTTCGGCGAGTTGACGCCACAGCTCGCGGTCGAAGCCGTCGTCCGAGGTCATCACCCGGCGCACGTCGTCTTCGGTGCACTTGTCACCCAGCAACTCGCGGACCGCCGTGCGCAGCTCCGCGCGCTCGGCCACACTGATCGTCATCCCAACCGCCTCTCCAGCTAGCTGGGACCATCGTTGGACTCCGGCGGCTGGGTGTAAATCACGAATCGGGACACCGGCGGGTTTCCGTTTGGGACATGTCGGGGCGCCCGCTACGCCTTCACCCCGATCTTGAAGATCAGCCGGGAGATGGCGCCGAACGCGCCGCGGCCGCCGATGTAGAGCCGCTTGGTGTCGTAGCCTGCGACGTCCTTCATGGTCTCGGCACCGAAGCGGGCAGGCGTCTGGCCGTCGACGACCGTGACGTCGGCGCCCAGCAGTGCGTGCCGGACCGCGATCCGCTCCGCGCCGGCCGCGGTGGCGACGAGTTCGCCGATGGTGCGGTCGCCGCCAGAAGCGGGCACCGCGCCGCAGGTGACGCCGTGCTCGTCGAGGAAGCGGTTGAGCCGATCGAGCGTGGCGTCGGCGCCGACGGTCAGGCTGAGGTTGCCGAGGTTGACGTCGATGCCGGTGTCGCCGCCGGTGGTCAACGGCGCGGCCGGATCCGGTTGCAGGGTCCCGTCGATGGCGCTGCGCACGGCGGCGCCGAAGGAGTCGGTGTCGGGTTCGTCGGGTGATGGCTCGGGCAGCATCACGCCGGGGTTGAGGAGTCCGGCCGGGTCGAACGCCGCCTTGATGGAGCGTTGGGCGGCGATCTCGACTGCGGTGAAACGCTTGGTCATGAACGGGATCTTCTCGGTGCCGACACCGTGTTCGCCGGTGATGGTGCCGCCCAGTTTCAGTGCGGCGTCGATGATCTCGTTGTTCGCGGCCTCGAGCGCCGAGGCGGCGAGCGGATTGTCCTTGTCGTAGAAGGTTGTCGGGTGCAGGTCACCGTCGCCCGCGTGGCCGCACACGGCGATGAACAGCAGCCCGTCGGAGTGGCGTGCCGCGGTGGCCTGGATGGCGGCCTGCATCTCCGGGATGCGGTCGCGGGGCACGGTCACGTCACCGATGAAGAATCCCTTACCGCTCTGCACGACCGAGTCGGGCGCGTGCAGGCGGCCGTACCAAAGCTTGGCGCGGTCCTGTTCGTTCTCTGCGACGCGGACCTCGGTGGCCCGCTCCCTGAGCACCTTCTCGACGATCTGCTGGTCGCGCCGGACCTCGGCGGCGCTGCCATCGACGTCGATCAGCACGATCGAGTCGGCGTCGAGGGGATAACCGGTGTCGTAAAACTGCTGCAGCCCCGCGATTCCGTCACGGTCGAGCCATTCGACCGCGGCTGGCACGACGCCCGTGGCGATGATGGCGGCGATGGTGTCGGCGGCTTCCTGCGCGGTCGCGAACGCACCCATCAGGCTGTGGGTGACGGCGGCGATCGGTCGCAGCGCAACCGTCACCTCGGTGACGATGCCGAGCGTCCCTTCGGATCCGATGAGCACGCCGAGCAGGTCCGGGCCGTCGTCGTCGGCGCGCAGAGTGCGTGTCGACCCGTCGGGCAGCACGACCTCGGCGGCCAGGATGTGGTTGTAGGTCACGCCGTACTTCAACGCGTGTGGACCACCGGCGTTCTCGATGAGGTTGCCCCCGACGGTGGCCAGATGTGCGGACACCGGGTCCGGTGAGAAGCACAGTCCGTGCGGCGCGAGGCGCTCCTGGAGGTCGGAATTGATGACGCCGGGTTCGACGCGGGCGCAATGGTTTTCGGTGTCGATGTGAATGATCTGATTCAATGCCGACAGGTCGAGCAGCACCCGCCCGGTGGCGGGCATCATGCCGCCGGAGCAGTTCGACGCTCCGCCGCGGGGAACGACCGGGATGCCGAATTCGGTGGCGAGCCGCATGATCGCCGCCACCTCGTTGCGGTTGTGCGGGCGCAGAAGCAGTTCGGCGTCACCGCCCACTCCCCAGAAGTCGTGGCCACGGTCGGTCAGCGTTGCACCGTCGGTGACGATGTCGGCATGACCGGCGACGGCCGCGGTGAACCTCTCGAGCGCAGACGCGGTGGTTTCGGCGGTGGGAGTGGACATCTCATCGTCTCCTTGGCGGTGCTGACGGGTACGACGAGTACGTTCCTCGAAGGGGGCGCGACTGTCAGCCATGCTGACGGCCAACCCTTTTGAGCGGTGGCGGGGATCGGTATGGGGGCTACCTGCAACCGGCCCCGTCGCTACTGCGTTCGGCTCTGGCCTTCGCGGCCGTCGACCAGGCTGTCGAGCCCTCGCTGCCACCTGGCGGAGCGGATGCGGTTGCAAACGGCGCGGGTGACGAGAAGGACGGCCGTCACGGCCGCGAGAACCGCGAACAGGACGAGCGAACCGGCCGTCACCGCTTCCACCGCCGCGTGGGAGGCCGAACGTTTCGCGTCGAACAGCGATGTACCGATGGCGCCTGCGATCGGCACGGCGATCAGCGACACGGCGATCGCCAAGGTCAGGATCAGGGCCTCAACGCGGTCCACAGAGCGGACGAGGGGGTCGCGCCCCTTCAGGCGCACCAGGACGGGCAGGCGGGGGAGGCGCAGGGTGAAGGTGGCCCATTCCTGCTCGTCAGCCCGCTGGACGGCCGTCCTTCGCTGATCGTGGCCACCCTGGCGATGCACCGTGCTCTCCTCTCGCTGTCTGCGATTGCGTGTGTTTCTCCAATGGTGAACCGGATCGCCTGCTGAGGGTTTGCCGATGCTCGACAACATCGAGGGCGACCGTTGTAGCCGATCCACAATGTTGGGACTGCGAGCCGTTTTTGCGCGTAGGGCTGTGCGAAAACGCATTGAATGACCCTCGGCGCAAAAACCGGCCACCGCCGCGCTTTGCTTCGGCGCTGCGCAAGCCGGGTACCCCTGACCGTCACGGAAGCGGAGGACCCACATGAGCGAGACCCGTCAGCGCCAGATAGGCGATACGGACAGTCCCATCGAGGACGAGCTGGAGGGCGCCTTCCAGAGGATGGTCGACGAGGGCACGCAGCGCCTTCACCGGACGTGGCGCGAAGTCCTGGTCACCGGCTTCTTCGGCGGTACCGAGGTCGCCGTCGGCGTGCTCGCATATCTGTCGGTGCTGACCGCCACGCACAACCAGCTGCTCGCCGGCGTCGCGTTCTCGATCGGGTTCCTCGCGATGCTGCTGGGTCGCAGCGAGCTGTTCACCGAAGGTTTCCTGGTGCCGGTCACGACCGTCGTCGCCAAACGCGCGAGCGTCGCACAGCTGCTGAAGTTGTGGAGCGGGACGTTGATCGCCAATCTCATTGGCGGATGGGCGATCATGTGGCTGATCGTGACGGCCTACCCGAAACTGCATGAGCAGACGGTCGAGTCGGCCAGCCACTTCGCCACGGCGCCGTTGTCGGCGGAGACGGTGACGCTGTCGTTGTTGGGCGGCATGGTCATCACGTTGATGACGCGCATGCAGCACGGCACGGATTCGACGTTCGGCAAGATCGCCGCGGCCGTCGCCGGCGGATTCCTGCTCGCCGGGCTACAGATGTTCCACTCGATTCTGGACTCGCTGTTGATCTTCGGAGCACTCATCGGCGGCGCCCCGTTCGGCTACGTCGACTGGTTGAAGTGGTTCGGATACACGATCGTCGGCAACGTGGTCGGCGGCCTGCTGCTGGTGACGCTGCTTCGCCTGCTGCGCAGCAAGGAACGGCTGAAAGACGAGCGGGAGGAAGCCGAGGAGTCGTGAGTCCGGAGTAGGCCTCAGCGGCCGCGCCATCGCGGCGGGCGCTTCTCCCGCCAGGCCGTGAGCCCCTCCCGCACATCGTCGGTCGCGGCGGCCACCTTGCGCATCGTCTCCCCGAAGCGGACGGACTCGATCCAACCCATGTTGGCGGTGCGCCAGGCCACCTCCTTCGTTGCGCGTTGCGCCAACGGCGCCGCTTCGGTGAGCGTCGCCGCCCAGGACCGCGCCTCGGCCTGCAGATCGGCGGGCTCGACCAGCCGCCACACCAGCCCCATCTCCTTGGCGCGTTCGGCGTCGATCGGCTTGCCGGTCAGCAGCAACTCCATGGCGTCGGCCCACCGGACCCGCTCGGGCAGCCGGATCGCGCCGACGATCGTCGGGACGCCGATGGAGACCTCGGGAAACGCGAAAGTGGCTGTGGTGGAGGCGATCACGAAATCGCAGAACAGGACGCCCGTCAGGCCGTAACCGATGCAGGGGCCGTTGACCGCGGCGATCGTCGGCTTGAACAGCTCCATACCGCTTTCGAACGAGTTGATAGTCGGCTTCTCCCAGAACGTGCCGCCGAAGGTGCCGACCGAACCTTCGCCGTCCTTGAGGTCACCGCCTGCACAGAAGACGTCGCCGTTGGCGGTCAGGATGCCGACCCAGGCGTCCTCGTCGTCGCGGAACCGCTCCCACGCCGCGTTCAGGCCGCGCCGCACCTCACCGTTGATCGCATTGCGCGCTTCGGGGCGGTTGAGGGTGATGGTCGCGATGTGTTCGTCCAACTCGTAGGTCACGAGGCTCATGGCTGCACCCTAGCCAGGTGACGGGCCGGCCGAGCCGATCGATGTCGAGAATCGCGCGATGGCTCCGTCCCAGGGGTGGGCGACCAACTAGGGTCGCGACCCGAACGACAAAAGGAAGAACCATGGCCAAGTATCTGCTGCTCAAGCACTACCGAGGCGCGCCGGCCGGCGTCAACGACGTGCCGATGGACCGGTGGACGCCCGAGGAGATCGAGGCGCACATCAGGTACATGAACGATTTCGCGGCGCGACTGGAGAGCACCGGCGAGTTCGTCACGCATGCGGCCCTGGCGCCGGAGGGCGCATGGGTGCGTTCCGACGGCGAGGGCAATCCGCCGGTGGTCGACTGCCCCTTCGCCGAAACCAAGGATCTGGTGGCGGGGTGGATGGTCATCGACGTTGATTCCTACGAGCGCGCGGTCGAATTGGCTGGGGAACTGTCGGCGGCTCCGGGCGCGGGCGGGCGGCCGATCCACGAATGGCTCGAACTCCGGCCGTTCCTGACGGCGCCGCCCACGGTCACCGAGTGAGGCCCGGCGCGGTGGACGAGGCGGCGCTGCGGAACCTGATCCCCGCGGTCCTGGCGACCCTCGTCCGCCGCGGTGCGGACTTCGCGACCGCCGAGGACGCCGTTCAGGAGGCGCTGCTGCGCGCCCTCGAGACCTGGCCGGCCCGGCCCCCCGACGACCCCAAGGGCTGGCTGATCACCACCGCCTGGCGCCGGTTCATCGACCTCACCCGCTCCGATGCTGCCCGGCACCGGCGCGAGCAGCAGGCCGTCGACGAACCGGCACCCGGACCGGCCGTGCCCGTCGACGACACGCTGAGGCTGTACTTCCTGTGTGCACACCCCGACCTCAGCCCCGCGTCGGCGGTCGCGTTGACTCTGCGGGCGGTCGGCGGGCTCACGACGCGCCAGATCGCCCAGGCCCACCTCGTACCGGAAGCGACGATGGCGCAACGGATCAGCAGGGCCAAACGCACCATGCGCGCCGCCCGGCCCGCACCCGCGCCGACGGCAGCCTGGTGCCGCTCGCCGAGCAGGACCGTCGGCTGTGGCACCGTGACCTGATCGGCGAGGGGGTGGCCGTGCTGCAGGCCGCACTGGCCCGGGATCGACTGGGGGAGTACCAGGCACAGGCCGCGATCGCCGCGCTGCACGCCGACGCGCAGACCGCCGACGAGACCGACTGGGTGCAGATCGTCGAGTGGTACGACGAGTTGGTCCGCCTCACCGGCAGCCCGGTAGTGCGGCTCAACCGCGCGGTCGCCGTCGGAGAGGCCGACGGGCCGCAAGCGGGGCTCGCCGCGCTGGCCGAGCTCGATCCGGCACTTCCGCGCTATACCGCAGCGGCCGCGTACCTGCACGAGCGTGCGGGCGAAATTGCCACGGCCGCTGAACTTTACGTCGAGGCGGCCGCGAAGGCGCAGAACATCGCCGAGCGCAACCATCTCACCGTGCAGGCGGCGAGGCTGCGGCAGCGGATGTCGGGCGGTTAGATCGGGGCGACGCGATCGGCCCAGGGCAGGGCCTGCTCGAGTTGGGCGGCCAACTGGATCAGCGTGGACTCGCCTGCAAGCGGCGCGACGAACTGAACCCCCAGCGGCAGCCCGCCCGCCGTCCAGTGCAGCGGAAGCGAAATCGCCGGACGCCCAGTCAAATTGGCGAGCTGGGTGTAGGGCACCCAGCTGAGATTCTTGTCCACCATGTCGTCGACGATCTTGGTGTACCGCAACAACTTCGCCGTGCGCGTCTTGATCAGCACGTGGGCCGCGCGCTGCAGCGTGACCGGTAGGTCGAACTCGCCGATGGTTGGCGGCGGCGTCGCCAGTGCGGGTGTCAACAGCAGGTCGTACGACTCGAAGAATGTGGTCAGCCTGCGCGTGTGCTCGTGGCGCCGCTGCACGGCGTCCACGTAGTCGACGCCGCTCGTCGCCCGCCCGAGCGCGGCCAGGATGAGCGTGTCTCGTTCGAACGATTCATCACCGGCACCCGATACCCGTTTGGCCTCATCGAGTTCCCACGCCGTGTAGACGAACCACGTCAGCAGGAAGTCCCGTGCAAGGGCCGCGTCGTCGAAGGGGGCGCTCGGAAGTTCGTCGACGTGGTGGTCGAGTTCGGTGAGCGCCTGCACGGTCGCCTCGACGGCCGCGGCGGCCTCGGGGTGCGGAGACGGGTTGATCGCGGACGCAACACGGACGCCGATGCGCAGCGTGCCGGGATCGGCTCCCACACAGGACGCGAACGGCGTCTCAGGGATGCCGGGGACATACGGTCCCCACGGTTCGCCGCCGCGCAGCACATCGAGCATCGCCGCCGTGTCCCGGACCGTCCTGGAGACGACGCCCTGGACCGCGGCGCCGTGCATGGACTCACCCGTCGCGGGTCCCGACGGTGTCAGGCCGCGCCCGGGCTTCAGGCCGACCAGCCCGCAGCATGCCGCCGGGATGCGGATGGATCCGCCGCCGTCGTTGGCGCCTGCGCACGGCACGATTCCGGCAGCGACCGCTGCGGCCGAACCTCCCGACGAGCCGCCGGGCGTGCGGTTGAGGTCCCACGGATTGCGCGCCGGACCCCACGCCGCGGGTTCGGTGATGCCCTTCGCCCCGAATTCCGGGGTGTTCGTCTTGCCGAAGATGACCAGGCCGGCGTCCTGCCACCGCCGCACGACCTCCGAGTGCTCGGCCACGGGTTTCGACATCAGCGCGCGCGATCCCGCAGACGTCGGTAACCCCGCGTAATCCTGGGCGAGGTCCTTGATCAGGAACGGCACACCTGAGAACGGGCCCGCGGCCGCATCCCGCGGTGAGGCCGGGACGTCACGCACGATCGCGTTGATGCGCGGATTCACTGCGGCCGCGCGGTTTCTGGCCACGTCCAGCAACTCGGTGGCCGTCACCTCATTGTCGGCGACGAGCTTGGCCAACCCGGTTGCGTCCTGAGCGCGGTACTCCTCGAAGTTCACCGTCTGACCGTACGTGCCTCCGCCGCCGCAGCGGGCGACTCATCGGCAGAGGCGTCAGTGCACGGCGAAGCGGGGCCGCGCGCAGCCGAGGGAGGCGACCGCCGGAGTGGGGGTGCTGCGCTGCTGCTTGCGCTCTTCGCGTTGGATCCGCCTGTTGAGCACGCGCTCATCGCGCCGCGTCAGGGCGTGCCTGCGGCGGACCAGGAGGTCGAGTTGCTGCCAGCTGAGCCCGTCGAGCTCACCGTCCTCGTCATGAGTGGCCACGACGACGCATCCGCGCAGCAGGGGGACGGTCTTGGGGGTGAAACTGCTGGTCGCCAGTAGCACTTCGGTGGCTTTTCGGTTGATGCGTCGCTGGCAGCGTTGCGTGGTCGGGCTGAACCAGAAGTCGAACTGCCGGTCGGCGCTGGTCAGGGACTGCAGGCCCTGATCTTCTACGAGTTGGTCGATATCCGCGGTGGTGTAAGCGCGGGTTTCATAAACGGGGCCGTTGGTGCTGAAGTACAGGACGGTGTTCATCGTGATTTCCCATTCGTCTCTTTCTTCGGTGTGGCGGCCGGCCGATGTGTTGCCGGTCTGTTATCAAAGTTACCCGAGTGACGAATGTGACAAACCTCGGTAACAATCCAATTACGCCGAATGGGCGATAACGGGCCAGCTCAGACCCTGTTTCGGGACGTCGGAGTGATATTCGTCAAACGGCCTTGACGTCAGCCGAACTCGAGCAAGGTGTACGCGCCGCGGAGATTCTTGGTCGGCTTGAACTGCCAGAAAGCCGGATAGGCCTTCTCGAAGAACCAGCCCCGTCCCGGCGGCATCGGCAGGTCGTGCACGGCGCGGATGCCGGGGATGGACTCGGGCAGGGCGGCCAACTGCGCGGCCGACAGGCTGAACGGCATCGGCGGCACGCGGTACCGCCGCGATGCGCGCAGACCCTTCGGGGCGATCTTCTTCACGACAACAGGCGGCAGGTCGAAGACCATCTGACCGCCGGGGAATCGTTCGGCGCAGGCGGCGATGAGGCCCATCGCCTCATCGGGCT
This sequence comes from Mycobacterium sp. 852002-51961_SCH5331710, assembly GCF_001665535.1. Taxonomy (GTDB): domain Bacteria; phylum Actinomycetota; class Actinomycetes; order Mycobacteriales; family Mycobacteriaceae; genus Mycobacterium. The sequence continues at coordinate 73,182 of NZ_LZSQ01000045.1, read as the reverse complement.
GCAGGTACATCAACAGGCCCTCTGCGGTGATGAAGACACCCGAGCTGTCGTCGACCTTCTCCATCCACGAGTAGTCGAGCGCCGACTGGGCGAGGGTGGTGATCCGCGGCGACGCCGGCAGCAGCCGCTCGCGCAGGTCGATGATCGGCTGGAAATCGACTGTGAGCCAGCGAAAGTCAGCGTGCGGAATCAGGGTGTTCAGTCGCCAGAAGCTGGTCTGCAGCCCCTCCGCGAGCGCGACGACCGTCGCACGAGGATGGTCCGACAGATAGTGACCGGCCGCCCGGTCGAACGCCAGCGAGCGCAGCGCCATCTCCTGGCCCTTGCGGCCGAACTTGTCGAAGTCGAAGTCGATCGCGTCGACGAGGCGGATCGCCATCGGATCGTCGATGATGGCGTTCGGGTGGCGGGCCTGATGCGCCCGGCCGTTCAGCGTGAGCAACGCAGTCTCCGAGACCCCGGTCAGGGCGATGTCGTCGGCTCTCGAATCGGCTGTCCCGTCCTGCGCGTCGTCCACCACAACGAACGTACCCGGTGGGTCCGGCGCCCCGGTGCGACGCTGGCCGCGGTTGCCGCACCGACGAGGTGGGTATCTGAGCTCAGCGTTGAGGGGAGACTCAGCGTTGAGGGGAGATGCGTGACGTCGCCGCCGGAGTCGAGCTGTCCCAAGCGGATGGAGTTCGGACCTTGCGGTGGCGTGCGGCCGGACGGGCAGTGCGAGATGCGCCCCGGCCCCTGCGTGTTCGGCGAGGTCGTGCCGTGGTCGGGACCGCGGCGCGAACCGCGGCCGGTCCGACCGCCGCTGGTGCTCACCGACTTCAGCTGCGCACCGTTCGACGCGCACGACGTCGTGGAGACGGCGGGACTGCTCGCGCGGTCGTGTGACGCCGTGCTGGTGGGTGAACATCAGAACAAACCGGACTTCCCGCCCACCTTGATGGGCCGTCTGCTGCTCGACGCCGGTGTGACGCCGTGGATCACGCTGTCGTGCCGGGACCGCAACCGCGTGGTGCTCGAACAGGAACTACGGGGGTTGCGCAGCGTCGGTGTCGAGACCGCACTGTGCGTGACCGGCGACGGACGGGGTTACGACGTGCGGCCCGACGTCACGCAGACCTTCGATCTCGACGGCCCCCGCCTGGTGGACCTCGCCGCGTCGATCGGCATGGTTGCGGCGGTACCGGAGACGCCGACGGCGCCACCCGTTTCCGCCCGGCCCACCCGGCTGGTGCAAAAGCAGCACGCGGGTGCCAGTTTGGCGGTGCTCAACCACGTCCCGTATCCGGCGATGATCGCGGACTTCATGCAGGCGGCCCGGGCCGCCGGTTTGTCCATCCCGGTGATCGCGGCGGTCGCGGTGTTCACCGACAACGTGTCCGCCGCGGTGCTGCAGGGGCTGCCCGGCCTCGACCTCGACCCGTCGGTGACCGAATACGTCCTGGCCGCACCCGATCCCGTGGCTGCCGGAATCGAGGCCGCGGTCGCCGAGGCTCGGGCATTGTTGTCGATCGACGGGGTCGAAGGCGTGAACATCTCCGGGCTGGCGTCGGCGTCCGGCGCACGCGTCGGGGCCGAGATCAAGGCCGAGGTGGGACGCCGCGTTCAGGAGGTGGCTGCGTGAGTGAAGCGATGGAGGCCGAGTTCGACACCGTCGCCGAATGGACGGCCGGGGTGGCGCGGGACCTGGGCCCGGACTACTACATACCCGCGGCCTGCCGCGGCAGCGGAAGCCCCGCCGCGCTGGACTGGCTCATTGAGCACATGGGCCTCTCGGAGGGCGACACGCTGCTGGACTGCGGCGCGGGCGTGGGCGGGCCGGCGGCGTACGCGGCGCAAGCGCGCTCGGTGCGCCCCGTGCTCGTCGAACCCGAGGCCGGCGCCTGCCATGCGGCGCGCAAACTGTTCGACCACCCCGTGATCTGTGGGCTCGGCTCGGCGCTGCCGATCGCCGACGCGAGTTTCGACGCGGCGTGGTCGCTGGGCGTGCTGTGCACCACGCCGGATCAACTCACGCTGCTGGGCGAGTTGCGCCGCGCGGTGCGGCCCGGCGGATACATCGGGTTGCTCGCGTTCGTGGCGCACCGCGCGATCCCCGACGATCGGCTCCCCGACAACCACTTCCCGACGCCGGACCGGTTGGACGCGCTGATCCAGCGGGCGACCCTCGTCGCCGAGGACCGGCTGAGCACCGCCGATCTGCCCGAGATACCCGGGGCGTGGAACGAACGCGCCGACAAGGTGGAAACCGCGCTGGCCGAACGGCACGGCAGCAAGCGGGCCTGGCAACTGGCCGAAGAACAAAGCAGCGATATCGGGCGGCTCCTCGAAGACGGAACGCTGACCGGAGAATTGGTGATCCTGCGCCACGCCCGGTGACGGGCCGGGTTTCGGGCCGAGGCTGCGCGGAAACCCTGCCGCCATGGGCCGGACCGTTCGTGGTCTCGCCGCCGCGGCCGCCTCGACGTTGGGTGCCGTGGCCGCGCGTGATCTGTTCCAGCGCAGGCACGCACTCCTGCGAAACTTCCCCGTCGTCGGGCATGCGAGGTATCTCCTCGAAGCCATCGGACCGGAACTGCGGCAGTACATCGTCGCTTCCAACGACGAGGAACGGCCGTTCACCAGGGACCAGCGCCGGTGGGTGTACGCGTCGGCGAAGAAGGAGAACAACTACTTCGGTTTCGGCACGGACAACGATCTGGAGTACACCGCCGGCTATCCGGTGATCAAACACCGCACCTTCGCCAGGGCCGTACCCCCGACCTCACCCGGCACCAGCCGCGAGATCGAGGTGCCCTGCGCCAAGGTGCTCGGTGCGGCGCGCGGGCGGCGCGGCGCATTCCGGCCGAACTCGGTCGTCAACATCTCCGCGATGAGCTTCGGATCGCTGTCGGCCAACGCCGTCGAGGCGCTCAACCGGGGAGCGGTGCTGGCGGACTGTCTGCAGAACACCGGTGAGGGCGGCATCTCGCGCTACCACCGCCACGGCGGCGAGCTGATCTTCCAGATCGGGACCGCCTACTTCGGCTGCCGGGACGCCGAGGGCCGCTTCGATCTGGCCAAGCTCAAGGACGTGGTGGCCGGTGCGCCGGTTCGCGCCCTGGAGATCAAGCTCAGCCAGGGCGCCAAGCCCACCCTCGGTGGGCTACTGCCCGCACCCAAGGTCTCCGCCGAGATCGCGGCCGCCCGCGGGATCCCGGAGGGCCGCGACTGCGTGAGCCCGTCGCGGCACGCTGAGTTCTCCGACACCGACAGCCTTCTGGACTGGGTTGAACTGCTCGCGGCCGAGACGGGGCTGCCGGTGGGGATCAAGTCGGCGGTCGGCGACCTCGAATTCTGGTGTGAGCTGGCCGATCTGATGCGCGAGACCGACCGCGGCGTGGACTTCATCTCGATCGACGGCGGTGAGGGCGGCACCGGCGCGGCGCCGCTGATCTTCACCGATACCGTGTCGTTGCCCTTCCAACTCGGCTTCGCCCGCACCTATCGGATCTTCGCCGACCGGGGCCTGCACGAGGACGTCGTGTTCCTCGGCGGCGGCAAGCTCGGCCTGCCGGACAATGCCGTCGTCGGGTTCGCGCTGGGCTGCGACATGGTCTACGTCGCGCGCGAGGCGATGCTCGCGATCGGATGCATCCAGGCGCAGAAGTGCCACACCGACACGTGCCCGACCGGAGTCGCCACCCAGAACGCCTGGCTGGCGCGCGGGCTGGTGCCCGAGGTCAAGGCCGAGCGCGTCGCGAACTACATCAAGACGCTGCGTCGTGACCTGGTCAAGGTGGCCGAGGCGTGCGGCGTCGAACACCCCGGACTCATCAGCACCGAGGACGTCGACATCCTCGACACCCGCACCGCCTCGACACCGTTGCACGAGGTGTACGGCTACGAGCCGGGAATGGGCCTGCCGTCGGAGGCGGACCGCAAGGAGATCGTCCGGTTGATGACGACTCGCGAGCCCCAGGGACACTCCGCGCCGCCGTCCTCATCCGCGATCTGAGGACCTCGCGCGGCCGCGCCGCGAGTGGGAAGCTGGAGTCATCGCCGTGACGGCGGGCGGGCACCGCACACGTTTGTGGAACGGCGCCGAGGGGGATGTTCAGACAAGTCCTGAGCATTCTCGAGCACCGGAGCCGGAGGCTGCATGCAACCGATATCACCCACCGACCTGATCTTTCTGCTCGGCGAATCCCGCGAGCACCCAATGCATGTCGGCGGTCTGACGCTCTACAAGCCTCCGGAGGGCGCCGGACCCGACTTCCTGCGCGGGATGTACGACACCCTCGTTGCGCAGACGGATGTGCAGCCGACGTTCCGGAAGCACCCGGCGTTCTTCGGTGGGGTCACCAACCTGGTGTGGTCGTCGGACAAAGAGGTCGACCTCGAATATCACCTGCGTCGCTCGGCCCTGCCCGCGCCGGGCCGCGTGCGCGAACTTCTGGAGCTGGTGTCGAGGCTGCACGGCACGCTGCTCGACCGGCACCGCCCGTTGTGGGAGGCGCACCTGATCGAAGGCCTCGACGACGGACGATTCGCGGTCTACACGAAGTTCCACCATTCGCTGATCGACGGGGTGTCGGCGATGAAGCTGGTGCAGCGGACGCTTTCCACCGATCCCGGCGAGACCACGATTCAGGCGCCGTGGAGTTTGGCGCCGCGCCGCAGGTCGGGCCCTAAAGACCGCCCGTCGCTGCTACGCACGGTGACGGAGGCCGCGAGTTCCGTCGCCGGTGTCGCGCCGACGACGCTGTCGCTGGCCCGTGCCGCGCTGCTCGAACAGGAACTCACCCTCCCCTTCCGCGCCCCGAAGACGATGCTCAACGTGCGCATCGGCGGGGCACGGCGGGTCGCCGCGCAGTCGTGGGCGCTGGAGCGCATCCAGAAGGTGAAAAGCGCTGCGGGCGTGACCGTCAACGACGTCGTACTGGCGATGTGCGCGGGGGCGTTGCGGGAGTACCTGGCGGAGGAGAACGCTCTGCCGGATACGCCGCTGGTCGCGATGGTCCCGGTGAACCTGCGCACCGAGAAGGACGCGGACAACGGAGGGAACCTGGTCGGCGCCATCCTGTGCAACCTCGCCACTGATCTCGAGGACCCGATGCAGCGGTTGGAGGCGATCGCGAAATCGATGCGTGACAACAAGAAGGTGTACGCGGAATTGCCGCGCGTGCAGCAGCTGGCGGTCTCGGCGTTGCTGGTCGGCGGGCTGGCGCTCGGACTGCTGCCGGGCTTCGTCGCCACCGCGCCGCCGCCGTTCAACATCGTGATCTCGAACGTGCCGGGCGCGCGGCAGCCGATGTACTGGAACGGCGCCCGACTCGACGGCAACTACCCGTTCTCGATCCCGCTCGACGGGCAGGCGCTCAACATCACGTTGGCCAACAACGCCGACAACCTCGACTTCGGATTGGTCGGCGACCGCCGCAGCGTGCCGTCACTGCAGCGCCTGCTCGGCCACCTCGAGACGTCGCTCAAGGACCTGGAACGCGCGGTCGGCGTTTAAAAGGCGCGTACCCGTCGGCCATCCCGTCGGGCTTTCGGTATACCGTCCCCGTATGAGTCGAGTGTCGATCATCACGGGCGGTGCGGGGGGCATGGGTCAGGCGACGGCCCGCATCGTCGGACGTGACCACGCCCTTGTCCTGTGCGACGTCCGGAAGGACCGGCTCGACACCGCGGCCGCCGCGCTGACAGACGAGGGCATCACACCCACCGTCGTGCACGGCGATGTCACCGAGCGCGCGGCGGTCGACCGGCTCTTCGAAACCGCCGCCGGCCTCGGAACGATCGCGTCGGTCATCCACACCGCAGGCGTCAGTCCCAGCATGGGTGATGGCGAATACGTCATGCGTACCAACGCGATCGGCACGCTCAACGTCAACGAGGCATTCTTCGAAGCGGCGGCCGAGGGCGTGGCGATCGTGAACGTCGCGTCGATGGCCGCGCACATGCTGCCCGATGAGCTGATTCCGAAAAGTCAGTTCCCGCAGGCGTTCACGGACCAAAACGTGTTCATGACGAACATGCTGGCCGCGTGCGACATCGCGGGGCCGGAGGCGCGGTCGGGCATCGCGTATGCGATCAGCAAGAGCTTCGTCCGGTGGTACAGCTCGTCGCAGGCCGAACGGTTCAACACCAAGGGCCTGCGCATCGTCTCGGTCTCGCCGGGATCCGTCGACACCGAGATGGGCAGGCTGGAGGAGCAGGCGGGCGCCGGCGCGATGGTCGCCGACGCGGCCGTGCCACGGTGGGGCACACCGCAGGAGATGGCCGAGCTGTTCGCGTTCTGCGCGAGTCCGAAGGCGGGCTATCTCACCGGCACCGACATCCTCAACGACGGGGGAGTGGTCGCCTCGATGACCGAGCGCGCGCGTAAGGCCGCCGAAAGCGCCTGACTCCCGGCCGGTTAGACGTGCGCCGGTAACGGGCCTGCGAGCTTGGCCGGCCGGCACCACAGCGCGGCCGTCGCGCAGAACACCATCGCCACCGCAAAGGCCGCCTGCACGTTGAACACGTCGGCGGTGCCGCCGAGCAGCGCCGCGGCGATGGGGCGTGACCCGAGGAAGCCGACCAGCCAGAGCGCCATGATCCGGCCGCGCAGCGGTTCGGGGGCCCGTTCCTGCACGACGGTGCTGAGCCCGGTCATCGCCCAGCCGAAGCCGAGGCCGGCGAGGACGAACCCGGCGATGGCGACCGCGGGGGCCGGCGCGGCGGCGAGCACCGCGCACCCGAGGCCCAGCCCTGCCAGCCCGATCGCCGACACGGTCTGCGACGCGATGCGCCCGCGCAGCAAGGCGAGCGCCGCCATGCCGACGGCCGCGCCGACGCCGAAGACGGCGGAAAGGGTTCCGACGAGGCTGGCGCCGCCGCCGAGTTCGTGGGCCAGGGACGGGGTCAGGGTGATCGAGGAATCGGACGCCAGCCCGACGGTCGTCACCGCCAGCAGGGCCAGGAACAGGGGCCGATCCCGCCACACGTACCTGATCGCCACGCGCACGCGGTAATCCGTGTCGGCATGCCTTGTCGGTGGCGCGGGGAACCGCACGGCGAGCAGGAAGAACGCGAAGATCAAATGCAGGCCCGCGCTGACCGCGAACGCGGCACCGGCACCCGTGTGCGCGGCGATGTACGCGCCCGCCGCCGGCCCGACGATGCGCCCGATCGTCATTGGAAAGCTGTTGAGCGCCATGGCCGTCGACAGCTCACCGTCGCGGATGAGGTTCGGCACGATCGACTGCATCGCGGGCCCGCCGACCACGAAACCGAATCCGACGAGCAGCGTGCCGAGGAGCACGGGGACGGCCGACGAGATGTCGTGCTGCGCGGGTTCGGCGAGCAGCCACACCGCGGTGAATCCGGAGCCGGCCACGCACAGCACGCGACCGAGCAGGATCTGGCGGGCCGGGTTGCCGGTGTCGGCCCACTTGCCGCTCGTCGGGCTGAGGATCAGCTGCGGCGCGAACTGCACGACGCCGACCAACCCGACCATCAGCGCCGAGTGCGTCGCGTCGAACATCACGATCGCCGCGACGATGCCGTGCGTCCACACCGCCACGACCGAGAAGATCTTCCCCCAGAACAACGCGCCGAAGACCGGGTCGAAGATCAACCCGAGCGCGCCGCGGGCCTGGGGTGGGGCGGTGGCTTCGGCGGTCATCGGGCGGCCGCCCGTTCGAATCGTTCGGTCAGCCGGTCGAGGAGGTCGACGAGCGTGTCGACCTTGGTGTCGGGCCAGTCGGCGATCATCTCGGCGACCAGTTCGCGGCGTCGGTCGGTTACCGTCTGCGACGTCTGCCGCCCGGCCTTGGTGAGCACCAGCATGCAGCGTCGCTGATCGTCGGCGGCGAAGGTTTTGGTCACCAGGCCCGCGGTGACGACGGCGGCCACCGACCGGCTCGCGGTGGAGTGGTCGACGGCCAGGAAGTCGGCGACATCGCGGATGGAGGCGCCGCCGGAATGCTGCTGGCACTGCTCGATGGCGCGCAGGACTCGTAGCGTCGAAGCGCTGGTCACCGGACCCGCGCCGTCGAGAAGGCGGTCACGCCAACCCGGCCGCAGCCGCGCGACCGCGATGCGGGTCAGCAGTTCGTCGAGTTGGTCGTATCGGGACGGCGGCACTAAGTATGCATAGCACATACATATTTCTGTGCGGAAATCGTTTCACCGTCGCCGGTGAAAGGATGAGCGCGTGAGTGTCGGGACCCTGCATGACCGTGAATGGAGAGGCTTCGCCAGCGACAACTACGCCGGTGTGCACCCGGAGGTGCTCGCCGCGCTCGCCGTCGCCAACGGAGGCCACCAGCCGGCGTACGGACAGGACGTCTACACCGCGCGCCTGCAGCGGGTGATCGGCGAACACTTCGGCGAGGCCGCCGAGGTGTATCCCGTCTTCAACGGCACCGGCGCGAATGTCATTGGGCTGACCAGCGTTCTGCCGCGCTGGGGCGCCGTCGTGACGGCGTCGACCGCCCACATCCACACCGACGAGGCCGGCGCACCCGAACGCATGACCGGGCTCAAGCTGCTCACCGTGCCCACGCCCGACGGCAAGCTGACACCCGAACTCGTCGCGCGCGAGGCCTGGGGCTGGGGTGACGAGCACCGTGCCCAGCCGCTGGCGGTGAGCATCACCCAGACGACCGAGATGGGCACCGTGTACTCGCCGAACGAGGTCAGCGCCGTCGCGGACTTCGCGCACGCCCACGGGATGGCGGTGCACATGGACGGTTCGCGGCTATGGAACGCGGCCGCGGCGCTCGGCGTGCCGTTCCGCGAGTTCACCACAGACGCGGGTGTTGACATCCTCAGCCTGGGCGGCACCAAGAACGGGCTGCTCGGCGCCGAGGCGGTGGTCGTGCTCGACGCGGGCCGCGCGAGCGGCCTGACATATCTGCGGAAGCTGACGATGCAACTGGCCAGCAAGATGCGCTTCACCTCGGCGCAACTGCTGACGCTGTTCGACGACGACCTCGGGTTGCGCAGCGCCGCGCACGCGAACGCGATGGCCGCGCGACTGCGCGCCGCTTTGGAGGCGCACATCGCCGAGGGACGGTTGGCCGGTCTCGCCTTCACACAGAACAGCCCGGCGAACGCGATCTTCGCGACCCTGCCGGTCGACGCGGCCGACCGCATCCGGCACCGGGTGCGGTTCTACGACTGGGACCGCTCGCGGGGCGAGGTGCGGTGGATGACCGCGTGGGACACCACCGAGGCCGACGTCGACGATCGCCGAACTGTGATTTGTGTGCAGTTTGTTGCGCTGAGCGCAACGAAGCGCACACAAATCGCACTGGCATGATGCCGAGGTGACTTACCGCGCCCCGACCTTCGCCGACATCATCACCACGCTCGACGTGGACCGTCAGGGCGACCGGCACTTCGTCGCGAAGCAACTCGACAACCCCGCGCACCACATCGTCGGCGGCCACATCGCCGGCCAGGCATTGATGGCGGCGAGCAGGACGGCCCCGGGCCGCCTGCCGCACAGCGCGCACGTCTACTACGTCCGCGCGGGCGACGCCCGCTATCCGGTCGACCTCCACGTCGACGTGGCCCGCGACGGCGGAACGCTGTCGACCCGCCAGGTCACGGCCCGCCAGGACGACCAGATCCTGCTCGAGGCGCTGGTGTCGCTCAGCGCTCCGGTCGAGTCGCTCGACTACCAGCAGTCGATTCCCGATGTAGGTGAACCGGATTCGCTGCCGCCGGTGCAGGAACAACTGGCCGCATTCGCCGGTGAGCACGACGGCTTCTGGGTCCGCCCACAGCCGTTCGACCTGCGTTACGTCGACGCGCCTCCGCGGTTGGCGCTCGAGGCCGGCGAACCGTCACCGCGGCTGCGCATGTGGTGGCGGCCGAGCGAACCCGTCGGTGACGACGCGGTTCTGCACAGTTGCCTGCTGGCCTATCTGTCCGGCACCACCATGGTCGAAACCGCTCTCGCCATGCGTGGCGCCACCCCGATCGGCACCTTCAACGCGCTGATCGACCACGCGCTGTGGTTCCACCGCCCGGTCGACCTTTCGGATTGGGTGCTGTCCGACCAGTTTTCACCGAGCGGCATCGCGGGGCGCGGGCTGACCACATCGACGATGTACAACCGGGCCGGACAGCTGGTGTGCCTCGCGACCCAGGAACTCTATTTCGGCAGGGCCGCCGCCTGAGCGTTCACTGGGAGCCGCCGGGCGCCTCGCCGCGCGGCAACCTGTCGGCCACGTACTGCGCCGCCTCGTCGGTCATCCCATTGACCAGGTAGCCGCCGTGCGCGGCGTTGTCACTGCCCGACGGTGAGCACACCGGATCGGCCGGGATGCAGAGGTCCAAAGTCTTTCCGGCATAACGGGACCCGACGGTGATCGGCGGGGCGCCAGTGTAGATCATCTGCAAGAAGCCGCTCGACGGTTTGCCGAACAGCGCCACCGCGGCCACGTTGTCGGCGACCGACGCCGGCATCGGACCGGTCATCCCCGGCGGGGGCGTGTAACCCTCGGGGAGCTCGTCCTCGGTGATGTACGCGGCGACCGCCGCGCCCTGCGAGTATCCACCCAGCACGATCCGCGTGTCCGGGCAGTTGGCCGCGGTGGAGGTGACCTTGTTGCTTGCGTCGATGACGCCGTCGGCGGCGGTGGCAAAGTCAAGCGAAGCGGGGTAATTCACCGCGTAGACGTCGATCGACCGGTCCGGTTCCTTGGCGCGCAATGCGTCCACGAATCCCTGGCCGGTGGCGCCGACGCCGGGCGCCTCGAACGTGCCGCGGGCAAACACCACCTGGACATCGGGACACGGTGCGGCGGATGCGGGTGCCGCGACGACGGGAGAACCCGCCAATGCCAACGCAATTGGAGCAACTGCAGGGAACAGGTGAAGCAACTTCATTTTCGACCGCCTATCAACTAGTTCGTCCCGCGGTCGGCGCCGTTGACTCCAGCGGACCGCGCCCGTGTACCCCCAACCACTAATACCGAAACGTCGAAAATCGGCATCGCGCCGAGGCGGGCCGGGATCGGCCAGAGATCGGTCGTCGGCGGTGCGGTACAGTTCTCGCCAGCACGCAGACGGAACTCGAGTTCCGCTCACCGTGCCGGAACGGTCGGGTCAGGAGGGTCAGGTGTTCCGGATCTTCAAGAAGTTCTGGATACCACTGCTGTTGTTGGTGGTGGTTGCGGTGGGCGCCTATGCCATTCTGCGGATCCGCGAGTCCGCCGGTGCGCACATCCCGAACCCCGCGGAAACCTCGGCGATAACCTCGAACTTCAATCCGAAACACATCACCTACGAGGTCACCGGGTCGGGAGGGACCGCCAACCTCAACTATCTCGATGAGAACGGGCAGCCACATCTCATCGAAAACACACCGCTACCATGGTCGTTCACAATCGTGACGACGTTGCCGTCGATGTCAGCGAACATCATCGCCCAAGGCGAACGCGACGTCAGTGATCTCGGCTGCCGGGTGACCGTCGACGGTGAAATCCGCGATGAGCGGGCGAGTACGGACACCGTGAAGCCGTTCATCTACTGCTTGGTGAAATCCGTATGAGCGTCACGAGTCAGCGAGGCGCTTCCCGGCACGCGGCGCGCCTAGGGGCGATTCGATGACCAACGCGGACACGAAGCCCCGTCGGCCGATCCTGGCGCGCATGATCCGGATCTTCTCGGTGCCGATCATCGTGTTCTGGGCCCTCGTGGCCGTTGCGCTGGGAATGTTCGTTCCCTCCCTGGATGAGGTCGCCGCGACCCGCTCGGTGCCCATCAGTCCCACGAATGCGCCGTCGTATCAGTCGATGCTGAACATCGGCAAGGTGTTTCAGCAGTACGACTCGGACTCCTCGGCGATGGTCGTGCTGGAAGGCGATGAGCCCCTGGGCGATACAGCGCACAAGTTCTATGACGAGATCGTCGCCAAGCTGGAGGCCGATCGCGAGCACGTCCAGAACGTTCAAGACTTCTGGAGTGATCCGCTGACCGCGGCAGGCTCGCAGAGCGTGGACGGTAAGTCCGCGTACGTGCAGATCTTCCTCAACGGGTCTCAGGGCACCACCGCCAGTCACGAGTCGGTGGCCGCCGTCCGAGATCTCGTTGCTTCGGTGCCCGCGCCGCCGGGCATCAAGGCGCATGTCGCCGGTAACACTGTCCTCAACGCCGACACCAGCGTCGCGGGCCATCAGAGCATGGCGACGATGGAGTTGGTCTCGGTGGCGGTCATCATCGTGATGCTGCTCCTGATCTACCGATCTGTCGTCACGATGGTCATCTCGATGGTGGTCATCGGCCTGGAACTCTTCTCCGCTCAGGGCGTTACCGCTTTGGCGGGCTATCTGAACATCATCGGCCTCACGCCTTACGCGGTGAGCATGGTCACGATGCTCTCGCTGGCCGCCGGCACCGACTACGTGATCTTCCTTTGGGGCCGATATCACGAGGAACGATCCAGGGGTCGAAGCCGCGAGGACGCGTACTACATTGCCTATCACGGTGTGTCACACGTGATCCTGGGCTCCGGCCTGACCATCGCGGGCGCCTGCATGTGCCTCACCATGACCACGCTGCCGTACTTCCAGACCATGGCCCTGCCCTGCGCGATCGCGGTCCTGGTGATCATCGTGGCGGCGCTGACGCTCGCGCCGGCGGTCCTGACCGTCGCATCGAAGTTCGGCCTACTCGATCCCAAGCGTGAGCTCTCGCAAAGGGGATGGCGCAAGGTCGGCACTGCCGTTGTCCGCTGGCCGGTCCCGATCATCTTCATGACCAGCCTGATCGCGGTCATCGGCTTCGTGAGCCTGCTGACCTATGTGCCGCAGTACAACGACCAGAAGTTCACTCCCGAGGACATGCCCGCCAACATCGCCATGGGCGTTGCCGACCGACACTTCTCGCAGGCCCGGATGAACCCGGAGCTGTTGATGCTCGAGGCCGACCACGACCTGCGAAACTCCGCGGACATGCTGGTCATCGACCGCGTCGCCAAGTATGTGGTCCACATGCGTGGCATCGACCGAGTGCAGACCATCACCCGCCCGTTGGGCTCGCCCATCGAGCACAGTTCCATTCCGTTCCTGCTCGGTGCGCAGAATGCCGGCACGCTGCAGTCAGCGAAGTTCAACAACGACAACTCGGCTCAGATGCTCGAGCAGGCAGACGAACTGAGCCGGACCGTCGCGAACATGGAACGCATGTACACGGTCACGAAGGAGATGACCGAAACCACGCACAGCATGGTCGCCAAGACCCATGAGATGGTGGAGACCACCAACGAACTGCGCGACAGCCTCGCCGACTTCGATGACTTCTTCCGGCCGCTGCGGAATTACTTCTATTGGGAGCCGCACTGCTTCGACATCCCGATCTGCTGGTCGCTGCGCTCGATCTTCGATTCGCTCGACGGGATCGACACCCTCGCAGATCAGATCAGCAGCCTGACAGTCGATCTCGATCGCCTCGATGAACTTCTGCCGCAAATGTTGCCCCTGTTGGAGAACACCATCGGGTCCATGAAGACGATGCGTGACTTCATGCTTTCCACCCACAGCACCATGGCGGGAATGCAGGCCCAGCAACAGGAGTTGGCGCGAGGCGCGACGGAGATCGGTCTGTTCTTCGATCAGGCCAAGAACGACGACTTCTTCTACCTACCGCCGGATGTGTTCCAGAATCCGGACTTCGAGCGTGGCCTCAAGATGTTCCTGTCGCCGGACGGCAAGGCGGTCCGGTTCATCATCACCCATCAGGGCGATCCCGCGTCAGTCGAGGGCATCTCACACGTTCGGGACCTCAGGGGTGTTGTCGCCGACGCCGTGAAGGGCACTCCGCTCGCCAACGCAAAGGTCTCACTGGCCGGTACCGCATCGCTGTACTCCGATATGCAGGATGGCGTCGTCAGCGATCTGATGATCGCGGTCCTGGCATCGATGATCCTGATCTTCGCGATCATGCTGCTGATCACCCGCAGCGTCGTGGCCGCGCTGGTGATCGTCGGCACTGTGGCGGCCTCGCTGGGCACCGCTTGCGGCCTGTCGGTGCTGCTGTGGCAGGACATTCTGGGCCTGGGTGTGCAGTGGATCGTGATTCCGCTGTCGATGGTGATCCTGTTGGCGGTCGGCTCGGATTACAACCTGCTTCTGGTATCGCGTCTCAAGGAGGAGATCCACGCCGGCCTGAACACCGGCATCATCCGCGGCATGGGCGCGACCGGCCGGGTGGTCACCGCGGCCGGACTGGTGTTCGCTTTCACGATGATGTCGATGATCGTCAGCGATCTGCGGGTGGTCGGCCAGCTCGGTACGACCATCGGCATCGGACTGGTCGTCGACACGCTGATCGTGCGCTCCTTCATGACGCCATCGATCGCGGCGGCACTCGGCCGGTGGTTCTGGTGGCCACTGAACACGTTCCAGATCGTTGAAAGGACCCGGCGCAGAAGGTCGGATCCGGCGGACACCGCGCCGATCCCGCAACCGTCGACGCCGTGACGTCTAGGTTGGTCGGTGATGTCCGCGTCGGAGCCGAAGCTACGCCAGCGCACTGAGGGGCGCTTGGATCGGTCGAGGGACCCCGCGATCCTCGACGCGGCGCTGGCCGCGCTGCGGGAGCATGGCTACGAGGCCACCAACATGAACGACATCGCCGCGCGGGCCGGGGTGGGCAAGGCGGCGATCTACCGCCGATGGTCGTCGAAGGCCGCGTTGATCACCGATGCGCTGGTCTATTGGCGGCCCGACCTGCTCACCGACGAGCCCCCGGACACCGGCAGCCTCCAGGGTGACATGGAAGCGCTGGTGCAGCGCGCGGAGCGCAACGAGGACGCGATGGTCACCTACGACCTGATCCTGCGGGTAGCGATCGAAGCCGTCCACGACCGCGAATTGGCCTTGGCGCTCGACGATTTGATGCTGCTGCGGGGCCGCCGAAAGATGGCGACGATCCTCCGACGGGCCGTCGACCGCGGTGAGGTCGCGGATCGCGACTGGACGATGGTGGCCGACGTGGCCACCGCGATGAGCCTGATGCGGGTGGTGAACGGGCAACGTGTCGACACGGCGTTCGTCCGCGAGGTCATCAACACACTGGTGCTGCCTGCGGTGCGTGGAGGAGGCTGACGCTCACCCGCCGGCCAGGGTCAAGGACCCCAGCGTGAACACGCGAACCTGACCGGGGACCTGCGCATGGCATTGCGAGAGAAGGGGTTCGGACAACTCCTCGTGCAGGACCACCTCGATGGGTCCGTCGTCACCGTCGAGCAGGACCGTGATCAGGTGTTCACCGCGCTCGACCCGCAGCGGGTGCAGCGCGTCGATGCGGTCGTCGCCGGTGCGCTCACGCACGAAGTACTGTGCGGCCTGAACGGCATGGGGAAGCGACGTGCGTCCGCGCAGGAACCGGTTGTCCAGCCGACCGTCGAGGTAGCGGCGCACCAGCCCCGCCGCATCGGCGGAGTCGACCCTGCCGTAGCACAGGCCCTCGGGCAGTATCAGCATGGTGGCCGCGAAGCGGTCGCCGCCGAGATGCGAGCATTCCCAGGTGAATTGGGGGTACTCCGCCGCGATCGCCCGACACGCGCTGCGCCCCCGCACCGCACAACACTGGTCGTGTTTGCCGTGGGAGCAGATCGCGATCACCGGATCGGTCGTCGGGCTTCCGTCGCTGCCGTCGAGCGCGAGCTCGAGAAAGTCACGGGGGGCATCGACCTCCCCGTGGTGAAGCGCCTCGGCGCCGACGTCGCAGTGCGCGATGAACCAGCGCCACCGCGGAGTCTCGGGCCGGCGACCGTGTTTGCGTATCGCCGCGATGCGCATGCCCGCCTTCTCGACCCGACGCACGACCGCGCGGCCGAGCTCGGGGTCGATACAGCCGGGGGACTGCAGAAACACCGAGGGCCCCCAGGCGCCGCTGAGTTCGAGCAGCAGCCACCGCGAGCCCGCCGACGCGGTGCCGAACATCGGGTCGTCACGGGCCAGCGATTGATCGCTGCACGGGATTCGCTTCGCCGCCGTCATCCGGCGTCTGCCGGAAGGTTCCGGTGCTCGGGAACGCTCGCGGGAACGAGAACGCCCTCCCGCAGCAGCCGCCGGATCAGGACGGTGGCATCGGCGGTGTCGAGACCGGGCATGCTCGCCGCATCGACGACGCCGCCCAGATGCACGGCGCGGATGGCGTCGCCGCAGATCTGCGGGAAGGTGATGGTCCGGTCCGGCAGGCGCAGGACGACGCGCTCCCCGGATTGGTCGACGGTCGCACTCAGCCCGTGCCGCCACTGGACGGTGACCTCCCCGGCCCGGTCGGCAGCGGCCAAGGATGCCAGCGGGCGCACCGCCACCGGACGGGTCCGGTCGGCGTGACGGCTGGACAGGTTCGCGGCGGCGCCCGCACTGAGGGTCGCCGCGTCGTCGCGCAGCGACCCGACCATCTCCGCCATCACCTTCGTCACCGTCGCCATCGTCTCATCCGCGTCGGCGGCGCCCATGGGCAGCGAGGCGCGGAAGGCCGCATCGTTCGTCAGTTGGTCGACGACGGCGCGCGCCACGTCGACCGCCGTCACGGGTTCGACCCCGATCGTGAGGTGAATCGACGTCGTCTGCAGCGCCTGCGCCGAATGCACCCATCCGCGCGGCAGATACAACACATCACCCTCGCCCAGCACCGTGTCGATGACCGGGGCGTCGTCGGCCACCCGCTTCTCGATCTGGGCGCGGTGCTTCGTCCACGGCTGAGAGGGCAGCGGATGTTCGTACACCGGCTCGTGCACGATCCAGCGCTTCCGACCGGACACCTGAAGGACGAAGACATCGTGCACGTCGTAGTGCGGATCGAAGCCACGGTTGCTCGCCGGGGTGATGTAGGCGTTGGCCTGCACCGGATGTCCCAGATCGTCGACCGCCCGGCGGACGAAGTCGATGACCGGCGGCCATAACCGATGCAGACCCTGCATCACAATCGTTGCGCCCGAGGCGAATTGGGTCAGCAGCTTGGCGGAGTCGATCTGATCCGGGATCTCCGCGCCGAAGCCGGCGGGCCCGAGGTAGCAGTCCTTGGGCAGGACGCCGCCTTCCTTGGCCAGCCGGATGAACGGTGCGCGCACCCCGCGCTCGGCGATCAGTTCGTCGACCGTGTCGGGCGAGAGCAGATCGTTGAAGTCGCGGGGTAACGCATCCGCCCGGGTGAGCAGCGGTCTGCGCCCCCAGTACTCGTCGGCGAACCGTCGGGCGTCGACCGCCACGCAGCGCCGAAGCATCGGTGCCGTCAGCATGGGGATGTCGTCATCGGGCGGGTGTCAGGCCGTCCCGTCGGCGCCCCCGTCGTGACCCTCGGGGTTGCTGCCGCCGTCAGCGGGGCCTTCGCCGCCGGCCGTGCCGTCGGCGCCGCCGTCGTGTCCTTGTGGGTTGCTGCCGCCGTCAGCGGGGCCTTCGCCGCCGGCCGTGCCGTCGGCGCCGCCGTCGTGTCCTTGTGGGTTGGAGCCGCCGTCCGCGGGTCCCTCTCCGCCTGCGCCCGAGGTGGTGATGTCGTCATCGTCGAGTGCCATGTCGATCCTCTCTATGGGCTGTGGTCCAGAGGGAGTTGCCCCGGACGGTGGCGACGAAACACCGCGAAACTATGGTCGAGCGGTGACGATCTCCTACGACGAGTCGCTGCGCGAGCGGATCACAGCGAACCTGTCGCGACACGAACGTCGCGCCGTCACCGACCCGACCAAGCGGCACGCGGCGGTCGCCGTGGTGCTCGTGGACTCCGAGGTCGGCGAGGACCGGGTGGACCCGGTCGATGTCGAGGGTTGGAATGACGGGCGGGGTATGCCCGACGCCGGCCTCGACGGCCGTATGGTCGACGTCTCCGGGGGCGCTGCCTTTCTGCTGTGCCGCAGGGCGTCGCGTCTGACGTCGCACGCCGCACAGTGGGCGCTGCCCGGCGGTCGGCTCGACCCGGATGAGACCGTGGTCGACGCCGCGCTGCGTGAACTCGACGAGGAAGTCGGCGTCCAGCTGCCCGACTCGACCGTGCTGGGCCTGCTTGACGACTATCCGACCCGGTCGGGATACGTCATCACGCCCGTCGTCATCTGGGGCGGCGGGCGGCTGGAGCCCCGCCCGGCGCCCGACGAGGTCGTCGCGGTGTATCGGGTGGGCCTGCATCAACTGCAGCGGCCCGACTCGCCGCGGTTCATCGAGATTCCGGAGAGCCCGCGACCCGTCGTGCAGGTCCCGCTGGGCAACGACCTGATCCACGCGCCGACGGGTGCGGTGCTGCTGCAGTTGCGCTGGCTCGGCCTCGAGGGCAGACACGATCCGGTCGACGAACTCGAGCAACCCGTATTCGCCTGGAAGTAGTGTCAGTTCTCTGCGCGAGAAGACGTAAAACTGCCCACAATCGTCTCCGAAAGGACACTTTTGCGTCTGCTCGCGGTGGGTAAACCGTGCGCAATGTGGAGCAACGAGAACGGGGTAGACCGTGAAACTGGCGTTGAGTGACGAGGACGCCGCATTCCGCGAGGAGTTGCGGCGCTTCTACACCTCCGAGATTCCGGAAGACATCCGCGAGCGGGGCAAGACCGGCCATACCAAGTTCCCCGAAGACATGGTCACCAGCCAGCGCATCCTCAACGCCAACGGGCTGGCCGTGCCGAACTGGCCGGTCGAGTGGGGCGGCAAGGAGTGGTCGCCGCTGCAGCGCCAGATCTGGCTCGACGAGATGCAGTTGGCCGGCGTCCCCGAACCGCTGGCGTTCAACACCAAGATGGTCGGCCCGGTGATCGCGCAGTTCGGTTCGCAGGCGATGAAGGAACGCTTCCTGCCGCCGACGGCCAACATCGACATCTGGTGGTGTCAGGGCTTCTCCGAGCCGGAGGCCGGTTCGGACCTCGCGTCGCTGCGGACCACCGCCGTGCGCGACGGCGACACATACGTCGTCAACGGGCAGAAGACGTGGACGACGCTCGGCCAGTACGCCGACTGGATCTTCCTGCTGGCGCGCACCGACCCGAGCGCGCCGAAGCGGCAGGCCGGCATCTCCTTCCTGCTGGCCGAGATGTCGACGCCGGGAATCACGCTGCGACCGATCGAGCTGATCGACGGCAGCTACGAGGTCAACGAGGTCTTCTTCGAAGACGTCCGGATTCCGGCCGATCAGCTTGTCGGCGAGGAGAACCAGGGCTGGACATACGCCAAGTTCCTGCTCGGCAACGAGCGCACCGGCATCGCCCGCATCGGGTTGACGAAGCTGTGGATGGCGCAGGTCAAGGAACACGCCGCCAAGTTGGAGGTCAACGGCACACCGCTGCTGGAGGATCCGCTGTTCGCCGCCCGGGTGGCCGAGATCGAAACCGGGCTGCTCGCACTGGAACTCACGCAGATGCGCGTCAGCGGATCCGAAGCCGACGGCAAGCCGAACCCCGCGTCGTCGATCCTCAAGTTGCGCGGCAGCCAGTTGCAGCAGGCCGCCACCGAGCTGTTCGTTGAGGTGGCGGGGCCGGAGACGCTGCCGTTCGACGCCGGCGACCTCGACGTGCCCACCTGGGCGCAGGACGCCGCACCGCGTTACCTGAACTATCGGAAGACGTCGATCTACGGCGGTACCAACGAGGTTCAGCGCACCATCATCGCTTCGACCATCTTGGGATTGTGAGCCGGCCGTGGACTTCGACCTGACCGAAGAACAGCAACTACTGCGCGACGTCACCCGCGACGTGTTGTCGCGCCGCGAGGGTGTGCGCACCGAAGGTGAGCCCGGCTGGAGCCGTGAGGTGTGGGGCCAACTGGCCGAGGTCGGCATCCTGGGACTCGGGTTCGATCCCGACGAGGCCGGCCAGATCGAGGTGATGGTGGTGCTGACCGAGGTCGGCCGGCGGCTCGCGCCCGAACCGGTCGCCCAGGCCGCGATCGTCCCCGGCGGCTTGATCGCCGAGCTCGGCAGCGACCAGCAGAAGCAGGTGCTCGACGCCGTCGCCACCGGCGAGACGCTGCTGGCGTTCGCCCACGCCGAACCCGGAACGCGGTTGCCGTCGGCCGCACCGGCGACGCGCGCCGAGAATAGCGGTGACGGTTGGACGATCACCGGGCGCAAGAACCCGGTGCTGGCCGGTGACACCGCCGACACCGTCATCGTCACCGCGGCGCTGCCCGACGGCGGCGTGGGACTGTTCGTCGTCGACGGTGCGGCCGTGACACGGCAGCCCTACCGAACCTTCGACGGCCGCCGGGGTGCGCAGCTCGACTTCGACTCCACCCCCGCCGAACCGCTCGGCGACGGCGGCGACGCGACCGAACACGTCGCCCGCACCGTGATCCGGTTCCAGTCGGCGCTGTGCGCGGAGGCGGTCGGGGCGATGGAGGAGGCGTTGCGCCTGACCACCGAATACCTCACCAGCCGAAAGCAATTCGGCGTTCCGCTGAGCAACTTTCAGACGTTGACGCAGCGGGCAGCCGACATGTATGTCTCGCTCGAACTCGCGCGCAGCATGAACTTCTACGCGGCCATGTCGATCGCCGACAACCGGTTCGACCCGGTGATCGCCGCGCGGGCCAAGTTCCAGATCGGGCGGTCGGGCCGGCACATCGCGCAGGAGGCGATCCAGCTGCACGGCGGTATCGGGATGACGGCGGAGTATCCCGTCGGGCACTATGCGGCGCGGCTGACGGCGATCGACAACACGTTCGGCACCACCGACGATCAGCTCCGCACGCTGGTCGAGCACGTCTGCGACTACGGCACGGTCTCGCTGTAGGGGACCTCTGCGATTCCGGTGCGCTACCAGTCGCTGATCGATCGGTAGTGCACCGAAATCACCTGAAGGGTGCGCATGTTCATCGTCATCCTCGGCGCGGTGCTCGCGCTGATGCACGTCTACCTGTGGAAACGGCTGGTCAAGGACACCACCCGGCCGGGTCGCGCGCGGCGGGTGCTCAGCGCCGTCCTCCTAGGGTTGGCCGCGCTCCTTCTCGCGGCGCTGCTGCTGCCGCGCGTGTTCGGTCCGGCCGACGCCGGCTGGTACGCCTGGCCGGGTTACCTGTGGTTCGGTGTGGCCGCCTATCTGCTGCTGACGCTGCTGGTGCTCGAACCGGTGCGACTGCTGCTGCGGCGGTGGGTCCGTCGGGCGCCGTCGGCTCCGGAGCCCGAGGACCCGAACGCGCTCAGCCGCCGCCTGTTCCTGGCCCGCGCGAGCGCCGTCGCCGCGGGGGCCGCATCGGTCGGCCTGGTCGGAGTCGGCACGGCCACCGCACTGGGGCCACCGGACCTGCTGCGGGCGCCGGTGCGGCTGCGTGCCCTCGATCCGGCGTTCCGCGGTTTTCGGATCGCGGTGGTGTCGGACATCCACCTCGGGCCGCTGCTGGGACGGGCGCACACCGAGCGGATCGTCGGAATGATCAACGAGGCGGAACCCGACCTCGTCGCGATCGTCGGTGATCTGGTCGACGGCACCGTCGCCGAACTCGGTTCGGCCGCAGCGCCGTTGCGAGACCTCGCGGCACCCGACGGCGCGTTCTTCGTCACCGGCAATCACGAGTACTTCGTCGATGACACCGCCGAGTGGTTACGCGAGATGGCGCGCTGGGGCGTCCAGCCGCTGCGCAACGAGAACACGGCGATCCGTCGCGGCTCCGCGGTGCTCAACCTCGCAGGGGTCAACGACCTCGTCGGGGAAAGGCATTCGGACGGGCCGGATTTCGATCGCGCACTGTCCGGTCTCTCATCCGGTGGGCCGACGATCCTGCTCGCCCATCAGCCGGTGCAGGTCGAAGAGGCGGCCGCGCGAGGGGTCGACCTGCAACTGTCCGGCCACACCCACGGCGGGCAGATGTGGCCGTTCCACTACCTCGTTCGCGCCGCCCAGCCGTCGCTCGCGGGCCTCACGCGCGTCGACGACACCCAGCTGTATGTGACCCGCGGCGCCGGGTTCTGGGGCCCGCCGGTGCGCGTCGGCGCCCCGCCCGACATCACGGTGCTCACCCTCGAGAACACGAAAAACTAACCGACGCCGAGCCTTTCGCGAACCGTGTCCGCCAGGAAGCGCGCGGTGCCCACCGGCCGGAACGCGCGGGCGGCGGCGGTGAGCGCTTCCTGCGCCTCGGCGCTCAACTCGATGTCGGCGGCGGCCACGTTGAACTCGAGTTGTTCGACGCTCGACGCGCCCGGTATCGCGACCACGTTGGGCAAGTGGATCAGCCACGCGAGCGCCACCTGCGCGGGCTTGGCCCCGACATCGGCGGCCACGTCGCGCAGCGTCTGCAACAGCGGTTCGGCGCGGCGCAAGTTCTCGGTGCCGAAGAGCGGATTCGTCGCACGGATGCCGCCGGGGCGGTTGTCGGGTCCGTACTTTCCGCCGAGCAATCCCTGCGCCAGCGGGCTGTAGGCGATCACGACGCGGTTCTCCCGCTCGGCGAACGGCACCAGGCGTTCGAGCGCCTGCGGATGGGCCAGCGAGAAGTGCACCTGGTTGCTGATCACGGGTCGTCCGAGCGCCGTGTCGGCCCGCTGCCAGCGCGACAGCGAGTAGTTCGAGACGCCGGCGGCGCCGATCACGCCCTCATCGAGCAGGTCACGCATTCCCGGCATGATCACCGAATCGGGCACCACGGGGTTCGGCTGGTGGACCTGATACAGGGGGATCTTCTGCAGCCCCAACCGCTGCGCGCTGGCGTGCGCGCGCTGCTTGACCACCGCGGGGAACGGTGCGACCGGGAAGACCTTGCTGGCCACCGCCACTTCCGAGCGCCGATCGCCCAGGGCCTCGCTGAGGATCCGCTCGCTCTTGCCGAACCCGTAGATCTCGGCGGTGTCGAACAACGTGACGCCGAGCGCCAGGGATCGCTGCACGATCTCACGGGCGGGTCCGGAGGCGTAGCTCTCGCCGTAGCCCCACTCCCGAGAACCGAACTGCCAGGTCCCGAGCCCAATACGGCTGACCCGGCCCATTCCCTCGACGTCTAGGTATTTCACGAACGCCACAGTACTGACGGCACAGATCGGTATCGGCGGGTTTTGGCGCGCAGACGCAGGGGTATGTGAGGCGGGCTGCAGAAAGTCGGCATGACACAAGTCTCGAAAGGCGTAACGCATGCTCGAGTTCATCTGCCCCACGTGCGGGCATTTCAGCCTCGAAGAGGCCGTCTGCGTGACCTGCAGCGGAGCCGGCGACCCTGACCTGGCGTTGGCTGGCTGATCATGGCTCTTCATCCGTCACTGCACCCGTTCGACCTGGTCATGGCGTCGACGCGGTTCTATTCGTCGCTCCCGGTCGTCGGCAAGCATCTGGAACCGTTCGCCGGCCTCACCGCGATGGCGATGTACGGCCACCACTACGCGCCCGCAGCGCTGCGCGGCATGGTCACCCGACGTCTCGGCGCCGACCCGGCCGAGGCCGCGCCCGCCGATATGCCCGATCAGGACGTCGCGTCCTACCGCGGCAGCCGCGTGCCTCCCTATCTCCGCTTCCGCGCCCAGCGTCAGCGCTGCCTGTACCGCAGCTCGGTGCGCTACGGAGACCACCCCTCGCAGCTGCTCGACGTGTGGCGGCGCCCCGACCTGCCGCCCGACGCGCCCGTACTGCTGTTCGTCCCCGGCGGCGCCTGGGTGCAGGGGTCACGCGTGATGCAGGGCCACACGATGCTGCACCACTTGGTCAAGCAGGGCTGGGTGTGCCTGACGATGGACTACCGGGTCTCCCCGGTGAACCGCTGGCCCCGCCACATCGCCGACGTGAACGCGGCGATCGCCTGGGCGCGCGCCAACGTCGACAAGTACGGCGGTGACCGGAACTTCGTCGCGATCGCGGGCTGCTCCGCGGGCGGCCACCTGGCCTCCCTCGCGGGCCTCACACCCGGCGACCCGGCATTCCGCGGCGAACTCACCGAGGACGCCGACACCACCGTCGACGCCGTCGTCGGGATCTACGGGCGCTACGACTGGCAGGACCGGTCGACCCCCACCCGGAAGAACTTCCAGAACTTCCTGGAGCGAGTCGTGGTCGGGCGCAAGCAGTCTCGGCATCCGGAGATTTTCGAGGCGGCCTCACCGCTGGCCCGCATCCACGCGGATGCGCCGCCGTTCTTCCTCATCCACGGTGAGCAGGACACCATCATCCCCGTGGGGGAGGCTCGCGTGTTCGCCGAGGAACTGCGCGCCGTGTCGCGAAATCCGGTGGAGTACAGCGAGGTTCGACGTGCGGGACACGCATTCGATCTTGTCGATTCGTCGCATGCGCGCCGACTCGCGGTCGAGGTGGGCCGGTTCCTCAACGATGTCCGGGCCCGCCAACTCGAGGGTGAGACCGCCGCTGCCGTCTGACCCGTGTTGATCGGGTGCGATGCGGGAAGTCTTGTTCCATGCGCATCGTCATCACCGGAGCTTCGGGCAACGTCGGCACCGCACTGCTGCGGCGGCTGACCGAAAGCGACACCGCACACGAGATCGTCGGCGTCGTGCGACGGCCGCCGGAACCGACCGGCGTCTACAAAAGGGCCCGCTGGCACGGGCTCGACCTCGCCGATTCCGATGCGGCCGCCCAACTCCGGGGCATCTTCGACGGCGCGGACGCGGTCGTCCACCTCGCATGGGGTTTCCAACCGACCCGAAACACCGAGTACCTCAACCGCATCGGCGTGGGCGGCACGACGGCCGTTCTGGAGGCCGCGCACGACGCGCGGGTCGGGCGCCTGGTGCACCAGTCGTCGGTCGGCGCCTACGCGCCCGGCCGGTACGGCCAATACGTCGACGAGTCGTGGCCCACGAGCGGAATCCGCACCTCGCCGTACAGCCGCGACAAGTCGAGCGCCGAAGCGCTGCTCGACGATTACGAACTCGAACACGGGGATGCGGGCGTCCCGATCGCGCGGATGCGGCCCGGCTTCATCGTGCAGCGTGCCGCGGCGAGCGGTCTGATGCGCTACGCGCTGCCCGGATACGTGCCGATGCTCGCGGTACCGCTGTTGCCGCTGCTGCCTCTCGACCGCCGCCTGTGTATTCCGTTGATCCACGCCGACGATGTCGCCGACGCGCTGGCCAGAGTGGTCGAACGCGGCGCGAGCGGCCCGTTCAACCTGGCATCCGAGCCGCCGGTGGGCCGCGATCAGGTCGCCGAGGTGCTGAAGGCCAAACCGGTCCACGTGCCGTCGGGGGTACTCGGCGCGCTGGTCGACCTCAGCTGGCGCGCGCGACTGCAGCCGATCGACCGCGGCTGGCTCGACATGCCGTTCAGCGTTCCGCTGCTCGACTGCGGGCGCGCCGAGGCCGAACTCGACTGGCGCCCCCAGTGGAACTCGGTCGACGCGCTCGCCGACGTCATCGGTGGAGTGGCCCAGCAAGCGCACACCGAAAGCCCGCCGCTGCGGCGCCGGTCGCTGCTCGAGCAGTTCCAGCGCGACCTCACCAAGGGGCTGCTGACCACCAGACACCTGCCGTAGATGGCGCACGACGAACCCGTCGTCATCATCGGCGCGGGTCCCAGTGGCCTCGCGATCGCCCGGCAGCTCCGTCACGAATGCGATGTCGAGGCGCTCGTGGTCGACCGCGCCGATGCCCCCGCGTCGTCATGGCGCAATCGCTACGACGGCTTCCGGCTCAACACCTGCGGGTGGTGGTCGCATCTGCCCGGACAGCGGATTCCGCTGCAGTACGGACGCTGGCCCACCCGCGACCACATGGTCGACTATTTCGACGACTACGTGCGTCGGCAGAAGATTCGTATGGCGTTCGGCGTCAACGTAATTCGAGTGGACCGTGAACACGGCGCATGGCGGCTGGTCACCGACGACGGGTCGCTCAGCGCGGCGGCCGTCGTCATCGCCACCGGCAACTACCACACGCCGGCGCTGCCGGAGTGGCCCGGAATCGAGACATTCACCGGCGAGGTGCTGCACTCCGAGCACTACCGCAACACCGAACCCTTCGCCGGCCGCGACGTGCTGGTGGCGGGCGCGGGGAACTCGGCGGCCGACATCGCGTTGCAGCTCAGCGACGGTGCCGCACGGCGGGTGCGGATGGCGGTGCGTACACCGCCGCATCTCGTGCCGCGGTCTGCCGCAGGGATTCCGGTCGACACGTTCAGCGCCGCGTTCGAACGCCTCCCGGTGCCCGTGCTGGACCAGGCGGCCGCACTGATGCGCAAGCTGTGGTTCGGCGACCTCCGCCGCGAGGGCCTGCCCGCGCCGCGCCGGGGCATCTACTCGGCGCTGCTGACCGATGAGCAGATCCCGACGATCGGTGACGAGCTGGTGCCCCACGTCAAGGCGGGGCGCATCGAGATCGTCGCCGCCGTCGAGTCGTTCGACGGCGACAAGGTGGTGCTGGCCGACGGCAACGTGGTGACGCCGGATGCGGTGATTGCCGCGACAGGCTACCGGCGAGGACTCGATCCGCTGGTGGGACACCACGACGTGCTGGACGACGAGGGCGCCCCGAAGGTCAACGGGTTGCCTGCCGCCGCGCCGGGTCTGTGGTTCGCCGGTTACGACGAGCCGCTGATCGGCCCGCTGCGGTCTTTTCGGCAGCAGGCCACACCGATCGCACGCGATATCGCGCAGTATCGCGGCGAGCGTGACGAACCTCATTGGCCGTCAACAAGATCAACTGCATCGGAGTCGGACCGCCGCACGTTGAACGGGACATGACGATGGCCGACCACGACGGCGTGACCCGGCGCACACCCGCTGCGCTCGCCGACCGCCTTCTCGACGTCAAGCGGATTTACCACGAGCCCGACATCGAACGGTTACCGCGCGCGCGTCAGGTGTTCGAGCGCTTCCCCGATGCCGAGCGCATCCAGGTGCTGTCGCATCAGGCGATACCGGGCCTGTACGGAAACGAGGGCAACATCGAGGACTGGGTTCGCAACAAGCGGGAAGTGCTGGTGCTCGGTGAGAAGAAGAGCCTGAGCGCGCGACGCAACGAGCGCTCCAGCGACTGGATCGCACCATCGACCGCGAACGGATGCGCGATGGCGTGCTCGTACTGCTACGTTCCGCGTCGTAAGGGTTTCGCGAACCCGATCACGGTGTTCGCCAACATCGAGAAGATCACCGGATACCTCGAACGCCACGCCGCCCGGCAAGGCGTGAAACCGCAACCGAACCAATGCGATCCCGTCGACTGGGTTTACGACATCGGCGAGAACAGCGACTGCTCGGTCGACGCCATGGTCTCCGACAATGTCCGCGACCTGGTCGACCTGTTCGCGCGAATCCCCAACGCCAAGGCGAGCTTCGCGACCAAGCTGGTCAACCGCGACCTGCTCGACTACGACCCGCGCGGCGGTACCCGCGTGCGGTTCAGCCTGATGCCGGCGGAGACGTCGCGGGTGCTCGACGTGCGTACGTCGAAGATCGTCGACCGGATCGCCGCGATCGACGACTTCGTCGAAGCCGGCTACGAGGTGCACCTGAACTTCAGCCCGGTTGTCGTGCATGAGAATTGGCTTGCCGACTGGACGGAGCTGCTCGAGCAGATCGCCGACGGCACGTCCGATCGCACCAAGCAGCAGCTGGCCGCCGAGATCATCTTCCTCACCCACAACGAGGGTCTGCACGACGTGAATCTCGGCTGGCATCCCAAAGGCGAGGACCTGCTGTGGCGTCCCGACCTGCAACAGGTCAAGCGCAGCCAGAGCGGGCAGTGGAACGTGCGCTACAAGAGCCCGTGGAAGGGTCGCTGGGTCAACGAGTTGACCGATCTGATCGCCGCGAAGCTGCCCAGCTGCCGGGTGCGGTACGCGTTTTGAGCTTCTTCGCCGGCGGCGGGATGAGTTTTTGAGCCGCCAGCCGTTTGGACGGGCAGGAAGCTGTCGGACAAACGGAAGGCTCATCATGAAGATCGTCGTCATCGGCGGAACCGGCCTCATCGGTTCGAAACTGGTTCAGATCCTGGATCGGCAGGGCCACGACACGGTCGCCGCGGCGCCCTCGACGGGCGTGAACACCTTCACCGGCGAGGGCCTGCGGGATGCGCTGCAGGGCGCGGCCGTGGTGGTCGACGTGTCGAACTCGCCGCAGCTCGACGATTCGGCGCAGGAGTTCTTTCGCACCGCCACGACCACTCTGCTCGACGCGGAAAAGGACGCCGGCGTCGGCCACCACGTCGCGCTGTCGGTGGTGGGCACCGACCAGATGGCCCCGCAAAGTGGCTACTTCCAGGCCAAGCTCGACCAGGAACGGCTGATCAGCGACGGGCCGATCCCGTACACGATCGTGCACGCGACACAGTTCTTCGAGTTTCTCCCGACGCTCGCCGACTCGGCCACCGACGGCGACATCGTGCGGATGCCACCGGCGTACTTCCGGCCGATGGCCGCCGCCGATGTCGCCGAGGGCCTCGCCATCGCCGCGGCGAACGAGCCGGCCAACCGCATTGTCGAGATCGGGGGACCCGCGGAGGTCCTGCTGCCCGACCTGATCCGGACCGCGCTGACCGCCCGCGGCGACACCCGCCGGGTCGTCGCCGATCCCGCGGCGAAGTACTGGGGCATCGACCTCGAGGAACGCACGCTGGTGCCCGGCGCGGGCGCAACGCTGTTCGCCACGCGTTACGAGGACTGGATCCTGGCGACCGCCGCGACGGCCTGACGGGCGATTTGTGAGTGAAAACGTTCGGCGAGCGAACGGAATCACTCACAAATCGCGGCTGTGGACCCGCCGGCGCACGCCTCGTACGATCCAAGATCAGATCGGGTAACCGGCGACCGTCGCGGGTCCACCCAGAACGCGGTGGTGTCTATGTCTGGCCAGGGTGCAGCACAAGCCCTGCGTGGCCGTACCCGGGAATGCGAAACGCTGCACAACCTGGTGGCGACCGTCCGATCCGGCAGCTGTCAGGTGCTGGTCCTGCGCGGCGAGGCGGGTGTCGGGAAGACGGCCCTGCTCGACTACGTCTGCGAAGCCGCGTCCGGATTCCAGATCGTGCACGTCGCCGGTGTGGAATCGGATATGGAGCTGGCCTTCGCCGGACTGCAGCAACTTTGTGCTCCGCTGATGACGCACCTCGACGCGATCCCCGAACCGCAACGCGAAGCGCTCAACGTAGCGTTCGGGCGCGGAGTCGGGGAGACACCCGACCGCTTCCTGGTCGGGCTCGCGGTGCTCAGCGTGCTGGCCGCCGCGGCCGATGACCAACCGGTCCTGTGCATCGTCGACGACGCCCAGTGGCTGGACCAGGTTTCAATCCAGACGCTCGGCTTCATCGCGCGACGACTGCTCGCCGAGCCGGTCGGACTGGTGTTCGCGGTCCGCGACCAGCCCGAGCTGCTGTCCGGTCTGCCCGAGCTGCCGGTCGAGGGACTGTCGGACACCGATGCGCGAGAACTGTTGGAATCGGTCATGTTCGGCGGGATCGACCCGCGGGTGCGCGACCGCATCATCGCCGAGACCCGAGGCGTTCCGCTCGCAATCCTCGAGGTGCCGCGCAGCGTGTCGGCGACCGAACTGTCCGGCGGATTCTGGATATCCGGTAAGCGCTCGTCGACGGCGGCAGTCGAACAGGGCTTCATCCGGCGCATCCAGGCGTTACCTCGCGCGACGCGGCAGCTGCTGCTGATCGCCGCCACCGAACCCATCGGTGACGCCGCCCTGTTCCTGCGCGCCGCAGCGCAATTGGGCATCCCCGTCGACGACCTGGCACCCGCGGAAGCCGACGGCCTGATCGAGTTCGGCCCGCGGATGCGCTTCCACCACCCGCTGATTCGCTCTGCGGCCTACCGCGCCGCCGCCCTGGCGGATCGCCGGGCGGTCCATCGCGCGCTCGCCGACACGACCGATCCGGCGACCGACCCCGACCGTCGCGCCTGGCATGCGGCCAACGCCGCGGCGGGACCGGACGAGGCGATCGCCGCCGAGCTGGAGGATTCCGCGGCGCGTGCCCAGAGCAGAGGCGGAATGGCGGCGGCAGCAACGTTTTTGGAGCGCGCGACCACGCTGACGGCCGACCCGTCGCTGCGCGGGGCGAGAGCGCTGACAGCGGCATACGCCAAACGGGACGCCGCCGCGCCGGAAGCCGCGCATGAACTGCTCGCGATCGCCGAACTCGGCCCGCTGTCCGAGTTGCAGCGGGCGCTGATCGCGCGGCTGCGGGCGCAGATGGACTTCGTGCGCAGCCGGGCCGGCGAAACCGGCGCGCCGCGACTGGCGGACACCGCGCCCCCGCTTCTCGACGCCGCGCGCCGCCTGCACGGGGTCGACGGGTATTCGTCGCGGGAGGGGTATCTCGAGGCGATCGCAGCGCTGATGTATGCGGGTCGCCTCGGCGAACCGGATGCGCTCGTGCGCGCCGCGGAGGACGCGCGAACCGCGTTGCAGGAGGTCTCGGAGCTACCCCGGGCGATCGACCACCTGCTGAAGGGAATCGCCGAGCGGATCACCGGCGGGGTCGGACAGGGTGGGGCCACGCTGCGTGCAGGCTTGGAAGCGATGTGCGAGCAGGCGAATTCCGACGACGGCGCGGTCGGCCGCTGGCTGAAGGTGCCCGGGTTTCCGATACTGCAGGAATCGTGCGCCCACGAACTGTGGGACCGCCGACTCCTGCTCGAACTGTCGACTGCGGCGGTGCGTTACGCTCGCACCTCCGGTGCGCTCGCCGGGCTGCCCCGAGCGCTCATCTACCGGGCCGGGGTCCACACGATTGCGGGCGAATTCGGCTCGGCAGCAGAGCTTCTCGAGGAGGCCGCCTCGATCACCGCGGCCACCGACCACAACTCGCCGGTGCGCTACCACTGGGTATTGCTCGCAGCGTGGCGGGGTGACGTCACGCAGGCGGGTCCGCTGCTCCAGAGCGCCGCGTCCGACGGGATCGCCCGGGGTGAGGGCCGTCTGCTCGGGCTCACCGGCTACGCAACTGCGTTGCTGTACAACGGTCTCGGTCGCTACGAGGAGGCGGTGGCCGCCGCCCGCGACGCATGTGACTACGACGACTTCGGAATCCACGGCTGGTGCCTGTTCGAACTCGTCGAGGCCGCGACGCGGACCGGGGACGACGATACGGCGCGACGCGCCCTCGAACGGCTCGAGCAGCGCGCCGGCGCCAGCGGTACCGACTGGGGTCTCGGGGCGCTGGCCAACGCCCAGGCCCTGCTCGCCGACGACGACACCGCCGACCGCCTGTTCGTCGAGGCCATCGAGCGCCTGGACCGCGCCGGAATCGTGGTGCATCACGCCAGGGCCCGGCTGCTGTACGGCGAATGGCTGCGCCGGGCGAACCGACGGATCGACGCCCGCCGCGAACTCACCGACGCCCATGAGACTTTCACGCGGATCGGCGCGCAGGCATTCGCCGAACGCGCACGCCGCGAACTCGTCGCCACGGGGGAGAAGGTGCGCAAGCAGACGGCGAGTTCGGGCGGCGGCGACCTGACGGCGCAGGAAGCGCAGATCGCCCGGCTGGCCGCCGACGGCCTGACGAATCAGGAGATCGGCGCGCAGCTGTTCATCAGCACGCACACCGTCGAATGGCATCTGCGCAAGGTGTTCGTCAAGCTCGGCATCACCTCGCGCCGGCAGCTTCGTAACATGTCGTGGGCGAGTTAGCAGACCACGCAGAATCCGTAATCGATTCGGACCACGCGCTTTCCAGGGTTCGATTGGCCGCGAATGTCGGCAGTCTTGAGGTAGCCGTCAAGGCATCGAACCGAAAAGCAGGTCATCATGAACGTCTACGACGCGGTCAAGAGCAGACGAGCGGTACGCCGATTCACCGACGAGCCGGTCCCCATGGAGGTGCTCGAGCGTGTGCTCGACGCAGCCCGGTGGTCCCCATCGGGATCCAACCTTCAGCCGTGGCGCATCTACGTCGTGACCGGCGAACCCCTCGAGCGGCTCAAGAAGCTCGCGACGGAGCGCGTGGCCGCAGGCGACCCCTGGGACGAACGCGAGTACCAGCTGTACCCGGCCGATCTGAAGTCGCCCTACAGCGAGCGCCGCTCGACCTTCGGTAGAGAGCGGTACAGCGCGCTCGGAATCGAGCGCGAGGACTGGCAGGCTCGGCAGCGCGCCGCGATCGCGAACTGGGACTGCTTCGGCGCTCCTGCGGCGCTGTTCTGCTACGTCGACCGTGACCTCGGCCGGCCGCAGTGGGCGGATCTCGGCATGTATCTGCAGACCGTGATGCTGCTCCTGCGGGCGGAGGGATTGCACAGCTGCCCGCAGATGGCCTGGTCACAGGTGCGCGAGACCGTTGGAGACGTCGTGCAGCCGCCCGACGAGCTCATGCTCTTCTGCGGCATGTCGATCGGCCACCAGCACCCTGACGAGGTCTACATCCGGACGGGGCGAGCCCCGGTCGAGGAGACCGTCAGCTTCGTCGGCGACTGACCGTGGAGATCCGCTACGGACCACGAAACGACGGACTACGGGTTTTCAAGGGTCCGCTTTCCCTCGCTAGCGGCGAGCGTGGGGTGTGACACCAGCGACTCGAGGAGATCGGATCATGACCATCACGTCCCTCCCCACCAGGACCACCCAGGACACGGAACTCGCCGCGCGGTTCGCTCGAGATGCCGCGCCGCTCTTCGAGGTGCTGGCCCGGGGCGCGCGCCGGCTGGCCCGCAGCGACGCCGACGCCGAGGACCTGCTTCAGGACACCCTGCTGCACGCATACGCCGGGTTCTCGTCCTTCCAGGAAGGCAGCAACCTCAAGGCGTGGCTGTTCCGCATCCTCTACAACCGATGGGTCAGCACCCACCGTGCCAAACAGCGCCGCGTGACCGAGGTTTCGGCCGACTACCTGACCGACGGTGACCTGGCCGGCGCCGCGGCCCGCCGAGGGGGCGTCCGTTCGGCCGAGGCGGAGGTGCTCGACGCGCTACCCGACGGCGACGTCAAGTCGGCGATGGCCGCGATGCCCGAGGGCTTCCGCGAGGTGCTGTTCTACGCCGATGTCGAGGGCTACACCTACGCCGAGACGGCCGAGATCCTCGCCATCCCGATGGGCACCGTGATGTCGCGGATTTCGCGGGCCAGGCAGCGCATGCGCATGGCGCTCGCCCATCTCGCGCACGACCGCACCGCAACCCCCGAACCCTGCATCGCCTGAGGAACAGCAATGGAATTGGCATACAAGAACGCGTTGATCACCGGCGGCACCGCCGGAATCGGGCTCGCCTGCGCGCGGTTGTTTGCGCGCGAGGGTGCCGCGGTCATCATCACCGGAAGGGACGCCGAACGCGGTAAGCGCGCCGCATCGGGCATCGACGGCAACGTGCGCTTCGTCCAGGCCGACCTGTCGGACATGGACTCGGTGGCGTCGCTGATCGAGCAGGCAGGCGACATCGACATCCTGGTGAACAACGCCGCGAACTTCCCGTCGGCGCTGACCGTCGACCAGCAGGTCGACGCGTTCGGGAAGACGTTCGACACCAACGTCCGCGGCCTGTACTTCCTGGCGGCCGGCCTGGTGCCCGGAATGTTGCAGCGCGGCCACGGCTCGATCGTCAACGTGACGACGATGGTCGCGTCGAAGGGTGTGCCGGGTGCGGGCGTCTACAGCGCGTCCAAGGCCGCCGTCGAATCGCTGACCCGGACGTGGGCCGCTGAATTCGGTCCAGGCGGTGTACGCGTCAACAGCGTCGCGCCCGGCCCGACGAAAACCGAAGGCGTGGAGGCCGAATGGGGCGAGACCAACGAGGAGCTCGGCCGTTCGCTTCCGCTCGGACGAACGGCAAGACCGCGAGAGATCGCCGAGGCGGTGCTGTTTCTCGCTTCGCCGCGCGCGAGCTTCGTCACCGGTTCGGTGCTGCACGCCGACGGTGGCGGCGGCGCCGTCTGAAACCTGGAACTCCCGAAAGGAGAACGAGAATGACCAAGACACAGGACGCCTCGTGGGAAGACGCACTGACCGTTGTACAGGAGGTGCAGCCGCCCACCATCCCCGCCGGTGCGCACGCGATGACCGTCGTCATCGACTACCCGCCGGGGAGCCCCGGCGCTCCGCCTCACCGCCATCCAGGCGGCCCGGCGTTCGGCTACATGCTCGAAGGCGAGATGCTCTTCGAGCTCGAAGGCCAACCGCCCAGGGTGCTCCGGGCGGGTGAGGCGTTCTGGGAGCCCGGCGGTGACGTCATTCACTACTCGGACGGCAACAATCGCGATGACATGCGGTGTCGCTTCACCGTGACCATGCTGTGCGTACCGGACCAGCCGATGCTCGTGCTCGTCGACGAGGCCGAACTCGAAGCGCGCAAACACCTGCGCGTGCAGGGGTGAGTTCCGATGTCCAGGATCCTGTTGCAGTCGACGATCTGTGCCCATCCCGACGACTGGGACATCTCCCGGTTCTCACTGCTGGCAGACGACCTCCGCGCCGCAGGGCACGAAGTCGTGGCGCGCAACCGTGTCGACGGCGACGACCCCGTGCTGAGCCACCTCGACGAGCTCGGCTACGACCAGCTGTGGTTGATGGCCGTCGACGTCGGCAACGGGTTGACTCCCGCGGATGCCGAGGCGATCATGCGGTTCCGCTACGACGGCGGCGGCGTGCTCACCGCGCGCGATCACCAAGATCTTGGCTGCTGTCTGAACCGGCTCGGCTCACTCGGCCTGGTCAACGAATTCCACGACGCGACAGTCGATCCGGAGACCATGTGCGACGATCGGGACACGCCCGACATCTCGTGGCCGAACTACCATTCCGGAGCCAACGGGGATTGCCAGCGGGTGCTGGCGAGCGAATCCGCTCACGAACTGCTGCGCACCGACCAGACCGCCAGCGGACGGATCGAATGGTTTCCCGCGCATCCGCACGAAGGTCTGGTGTCGGCCGACGGCGTTCCGAACGCCGCCGTGCTGGCCCAGGGTCGGAGCGCGTCGACCGGCCGGGTGTTCAACCTCGCGGTACTGCTCGACGGTGAACGCGCGCCGGACGGCAGGCCGATGGGCCGGGCGGTCGCCGAGTCGACGGTCCACCACTTCGCCGACTACAACTGGGACATCTCCTGCGGTGCACCGTCATTCGTGACCGAGCGGCCGGGTTCGCAGATCAAGGACGATCCGTCGCGCCTCGTTGCGTTCAAGGACTATGTCCGCAGTGTCGCTGCGTGGTTGCATCCCGCCGCAAGGCTGTCGGTGGCGGTCTGACGCTCCCGGGGTCAGCGCTTGCGGGCGCCGGCACCGTAGATGATGTCGCTGCGCTCGCCGTCCCAGTGGTTGCGGAAGACGACGTCGGAGATCGGGCGGCGGCGCACGGGGCCGTGCCGACCGCGCGGCCACCCCACGACGACGTGGCCGGCCAGCGCCCATTCGTCGGGCACGCCGACCGCCTCGCGGATCAGCTTCTCCCCGTCGTAGGAGGCCCAGCTCGTGAAGCACGCCCCGAGTCCCTGCGCGCGGGCGGCGAGATAGAAGTTCTGCATCGCCGGGAAGATCGACCCGCCCTGCAGGAACTCCGAGGCGAACTCGTTGCGGAACGCGGCGAACAGGACGGAGGTGAGCTCGCCGGCGCGGTCGTGCAGTTCGTAGGTCGCCCGGTTGTTGCGGGCGGCGCGGCTGGTGTCGTCGACGGCGGGCCTGCTCATCCCGTAGATCGACTCGATGGACCGCAGTGCGGCCTGCGCCGCCTTCGCCACCACGGCCCGCTGCTCGGGAGAGTCCAGGATGACAAAGCGCCACAGTTGGGCGTTGGCGCCGTTGGGAGCCCACGTGGCCGCCTCCAGGCAGCGCTTGAGCGTCGCCTCGTCGACGGGTTCGTCGGTGAACCGGCGGATGGCCCGCGCGGTGGCCAGCGTCTCCCACACGTCGTTGGTCGGTTGCCGCATGCTCCTCCGTTCGGCGGTCGTGCTGCCCGTCGACCTTAGCGGGAAGCGGTGGCCGTTGAGCCGATGCTATACGATCGTATAACGTGCTGTACGAATGTATGGACGCCATGGGAAGGGGCCCGCATGACCACCGCCGACGACCTTGAGCAGTTGCGCAATCGGCTGCAGTACGTCGAGGACCGGATCGCGATCCTGGACTGTGTCATGAACCAGGCTCGCGGGCACGACCGTCACGACAGCGACCTGATGTCGAGCGTCTACTTCGAAGACGGCGTCGACGAACACGGCCCCGTGGTGAAGGTCGGCGCCGAGTACGCCGAGTACGCCAACAACGCCCACAGCGCGGTGTTCGAGGACCACTTGCACAACATCACCACCCACACGTGCGAGATCGACGGCGACGTGGCCCACGCCGAGAGTTACGTGATGGGCTCGATGCGGGCCAAGGGCGGCAAGGTGGTCGCGTTGATGGGCGGGCGCTACCTCGACCGCCTCGAACGCCGCGACGGCGAGTGGAAGATCGCGCTGCGGCGCTGCACGATCGAGTGGATGATGCAGGGCGACTCGTCGGTGCTGGCGTCCGGCGCGGTGAAGGGCTTCATCAAGGGCAAGTGGGACCGGACCGACCTGTCCTATGCGCGGCCGCTGCAGATGGACAGCGAACCCGTCGACCGGTGGTGAGGCCCTGATGCAGCTGGCCGGACGGGTCGCGCTCGTCACCGGCGGTGGTTCGGGCATCGGCCGTGCTGCCGCGCAACGGCTTTCGGTCGAAGGCATGCGGGTCTGCGTCGTCGACATCGACGAAGGCGCGGCGCGTGCGGCGGCCGAACCGCTCGGCGGGTTGGCGTTGGCCTGCGACGTCGCGGACAGCGATCAGGTGGCTGCGTCGTTCACCCGGTGCGTCGAGGACCTCGGCGGGCTCGATCTCGCATTGCTGAACGCCGGCGTCACCGTCCGGTGGTCGGGCGACATCGGCTCACTCGACCTTTCCGACTACCGGAAGTCGTTGGGCGTGAACCTCGACGGCGTGGTGTACGGCGTCGCGACGGCCGTGCGAACGATGCGCTCCCTCGCCGACGGCGACCGCGCGATCCTGGCGACGGCGTCGC
The DNA here is from genome assembly GCF_001665535.1 of Mycobacterium sp. 852002-51961_SCH5331710. Classification (GTDB taxonomy): domain Bacteria; phylum Actinomycetota; class Actinomycetes; order Mycobacteriales; family Mycobacteriaceae; genus Mycobacterium. The sequence continues at coordinate 36,372 of NZ_LZSQ01000045.1, read as the reverse complement.
TCGCCGGACTCATGCCGTGGCACCCCGACCCGGTGTACTCGCTCGGCAAGCACGCCGTCGTCGGCTTGATGCGCTCTGTCGCTCCCAGCCTCGCCGCCGAACGCATCGCGGTGCACACGATCTGCCCGGGTATCACCGAGACGGGCGCGCTCGGCGACCGTCGCGCGCTGGTGGAGGGAATCGGGGTACCGGTGATGGAACCGGAAGCCAGCGCGGATGCCGTCGTCACTGCGGCGACCGCGCCCCTGGACACCACGGGGGCGTGCTGGGTCGTCCAGCACGGAAGAGACCCGTGGCCAATGCAATTCGCAGAGCTGGAGACTGCGGACAACCGGCTCAACGTGCCTGCGGACCGCCCCCGCCGCTGACCGCGGCGGGGCTGCGAAGTCTCAGCCGAGCACCGCGGGCATCGAGTCCCAGCCGCGCACCGTCGTCGTGGGCGCCCGCACAGCGTTGTCCGTGTCGATCGTCCAGTCCGGCCAGCGCTTGAGGATCTCCTCCAGGGCCACCCGGCCCTCGACGCGGGCCAGGGAAGCACCGAGGCAGAAGTGCGTGCCCCGCCCGAACGACAGGTGGTTGTTGGCCGCGCGGTGGATGTCGAAGGTGTCCGGATCGTCGAACTTGCGGTCGTCGCGGTTCGCCGACCCGCTCATCAGCAGCAGCGCGCTGCCGGTCGGGATCGTCTGGTCGTGGTACACAACGTCATTGGCGACATACCGAGCGATGTGGTGTACCGGCGGCTCGAAACGCAGCACTTCCTCGACCGCGTTTCCGATCAGGCTCGGGTCGCGGCTCAGCTCACGCCGCTGGTCGGGGTGTTCGCCGAGCAGCTTGCCCAGCCAGCCGAACAGCCGGCCCACGGTCTCGGTCCCGGCGTTGGCGATCACGCCGAGGAAGACCAGCAGTTCTTCGGTGCTCAAACGCCGCACCGTGCCGTCGACGTCGGTGAACTCGACATTGAGCAGTTCGCTCACCAGGTCGTCGGACGGGTTCTGCTCGCGCCAGGCGACGTACTCGCGAAACATGTTGCCGTTGAAGTAGTTGTTCTTGCTGACCGGCAGCGGTTCACCCGGCGTGTTGCGCAGCCTGCGACCGGCGACACTGCGGACCGAACGCTGCAGCGAGTCCGGCATGCCGACCAGCATCCCGATAACGCGCATCGGCATCTCCGAGCCGAGGTCGGTGGTGAAGTCGAAGCGATCGCCGTCGCGCAATGGATCCAGGCAGGCCGCGCAGAACGCGCGCACCTGGTCCTCGATGGCCGCCATCTTCCGCGGTGTGAACGCGCGCGACACCAACAGGCGATGAACGGTGTGCAGGGGTGGGTCCTCGTTGATGAAAACCCCCAGCGGCATAACCGGTTCAGCCTTGACGACCTCGAGGATGTCGCCCTTGGCCGAGCTGAGGTTCTCGACGTCGCGCAGCGCGTTCTCGACGTCGGCGAACCGACTCAGGCCCCAGAACCCGAATTTGTCGTTGTAGTACACCGGTGATTCGTCCCGCAGGCGGCGGTAGACGGGATATGGGTCGACGTCGATAGCCACGTCATACGGGTCGTAGTACAGCTCGTTCCTGATGGGCGCGGTCACGATGGCGGCCTTCCGGCAGGACGGGCGCTTGTTGTACGAACGTATGGCATTGTACGATCGTATGGCACAACCGGTGGCGGCGTAAAGGAGCGTGGCGGTGGATCTCGGGTTCGTCTCGCTGAACACGCCGCGCGACCTCAAACCCGACGTACTCGGCGCCGAACTCGAAGCCCGGGGATTCGAATCGCTCTGGGTCGGCGAGCACCCACAGATTCCCGTCGCCGCCAAAGAACAGGTGCCCGGCGGCCTGCTCGCATCGCAGAAGCAGATGGGGGATCCCCTCCTGTCCCTGCTGGCGGCCGCGCAGGCGACCGAGACGCTGCGCGTCGGCACCTCGGTGGTGCTACCGCTCGAACGTGAGATCTTCACCCTCGCAAAGGAAGTCGCGACGCTTGACCAGATGAGCCAGGGGCGTCTGGTCCTCGGTGCCGGGGTCGGGATGCGCGCCGAACTCGAGGTGGGCAGTTCGACCGCATGGCGGGACCGTTACCGTGCACTGGCGGACATGGTGGCCGCTTTGAAGACGCTGTGGCGCGACGACGAAGCCGAACACCACGGCGACTTCTACGATTTCGAACCGGTGTGGAGCCATCCCAAACCGCACCAGAAACCACATCCGCCGCTGCTGGCGGCCACCACCGGGCCCAAGGCGACGCGTGAGTGCCTCGGCTGGGCCGACGGGTGGCTGCCTGGCGACGCCGCATTCCGTGATCTGCCTGCGGCGCTGGCCGACTACCGCTGCACGGCCGAGGACGTCGGGCGCGACCCCGCCATGCTCGATATCACCGTCATGGCGTGGGGAGAGCCGAAGCCCGAAAGACTGCTCCGCTACCGGGATCTCGGAATCAACCGGGTGGTGCTGGGCGGCGGCCGTCGTGACGGCGACGATCCCTTCACCACGTTGGCCTACCTCGATCGCTACGCGAACGTCATCGACGAACTGCGTTGACGCTCAACGCCGCAGACCCACCAAGAAAGGACATGACCGTGAACGACAGATTCTCGATGGAGGGACGGGTCGCCGTCATCACCGGCGGAGGGACCGGCATCGGCCGCGGTTCGGCGCTCACGCTGGCCGAGCGCGGCGCCGACATCGTGCTCGCCGGCAGGCGAACGGAACCGCTGAAGTCCACCGTCACCGAGATCGAGGCGCTCGGCCGCCGCGCGCTCGCGGTGCCGACCGACGTGACCCAGGCCGATGCGTGCCGCGAGCTGGTCGCCACGACGCTGACCGAGTTCGGCCGGCTCGACATTCTGGTCAACAGCGCGGGCGGCGGCGAGACGAAGTCGATCATGAAGTGGACCGACGACGAATGGCAGCACGTCCTCGACCTGAACCTGTCCTCCGCCTGGTACCTGTCCCGTGCCGCGGTCGAGCCGATGATCAAGCAGGGCAAGGGTGCGATCGTTAACATCTCGTCGGGCGCCAGCCTGTTGGCCATGCCTCAGGCGGTGGCGTATGCGGCCGCCAAGGCCGGACTGAACAACCTGACAGGGTCGATGGCTGCGGCGTGGACCCGTAAAGGCGTGCGGGTCAACGCGATCGCATGCGGTGCGATCCGCACACCGGGCCTCGAATCCGACGCGCAGCGGCAGGGTTTCGACATCGACATGATCGGCCAGACCAACGGAGCCGGCCGCGTCGGCGAACCCGACGAAATCGGCCACGGCGTGTTGTTCTTCGCCTCCGACGCGTCCAGCTTCTGTTCGGGCCAGACGTTGTACATGCACGGCGGCCCCGGCCCGGCGGGGGTGTGACATGGGAGTCAGCCATGTCGGTCTGCGTGTACGCGACCTCGACGCCTCCAAGTCGTTCTACGAGGCGCTCGGCTTCGCCGAGGTGAAACGAATGACGATCCCCGACCAGATGGCGGCCGGACTGCTTCCGCTCACCCCACCGATCGGGTTCGAAGCCGCCTACCTACAGCAGGACGGCTTCGTGCTGCAGCTGTTGACCTTCGCGGGGCATCCCGCGCCCGATGAACCCGAACGCGGCATGGTCGGCGCCGGCCTGACCCACCTGTCGATCGTCGTGGACGATATGGCCGCGGCGCAAGCGGCGGTCACCTCCGCGGGTGGCACGATCGTCGCCGATCCGGGAGGCGGATTCGCCTGCATGGCGCGCGACCCGGAGGGTCAGCTGATCGAGCTGGTGCACAACAAGGTGCGCCCCGTGCCGCCTGCCGGTTGACGCGTCACAGCACCGCGCCCCCGTTGACGCCGATCACCTGTCCGGTCACGTAACCCGCTGCCTCCGAACACAAGAACGCACACGTCGCCGCCACGTCGTCCGCGGTACCGAGGCGGCCGGCGGGGATGGCCCGCACCAGCGTCTCGGCAGGCGGCAGCTTCTTGGCTCGCTGTTGTTCGCGCAGCATCGGAGTGTCGATCACGAACGGCGGGATGGTGTTTGCGGTGATTCCCCGCGACGCGTACTCCGCTGCGACGGTCTTGGTCATCGCGATGACCCCGCCCTTGGTCGCCGAATAGTGGCCCTGACGGACGGCTCCGTTCTGACCGGCCGCCGACGAGATCGTGACGATCCGCCCCCACTGCGAAGCGACCATGTCGGGCAGCGCGGCCTGCATACACAAGAAGGTGCCCGTGAGGTTGACCGCCAGGTAGCGGTTCCATTCGTCGAGGGTGATTTCGTCGAACTTCGTGAATCCGGCGAGCGCCGCGCTGGTTACCAGAATCCCGATCGGCCCCAACGACTTACGCGTCGTATCGAAGGCCTGTTGTACGGCGGCCCGATCGGATACGTCGGCCGCGATTCCCGCGGCGGTTGCGCCAGACGCCTGCAACTCGTCGGCCACCTGGGATGCGGAGCCGAGGTTGACGTCCACGACGGCGACGGAATGTCCGTCGCGGGCGAGATGTTCGGCAATCGAGCGGCCCAGCCCCGAGCCGCCGCCGGTGACCACTGCCACGCGGTTCACGCTTGTCCCCTCGCTATCGCATCACCTTGCTGTACGAACGTACAGGCCATGCAATCGTATAGCAAGGTCAGCGACGGGTGGTCGGCCTCTTCTTGGGCTTGCGCCGCGCGGCCCGGGGTTCGATTGTGTCGAGGTACTTTTCGACCGCCTTGACGACCTCGGTGTGCGACGCATCGACGCCGACGCCCTCCTCGAGGTTGAGGAACTTGGGAATCCCGGTGATCAATAGCACGGCGGCGCCCAGCGACAGATCACCGTCGAAGCGGGTGCGAGCGCCGTACCGCTGCGCCAGCGCGTCGACCTGGATCTTGCGGACCCGGTTGGTGACTTCGGCGATCTCCGATGCGATGGACTTGCGATGGTTGCCCAGCGCCATGAATTCGGTGATGAGGGCGCCGGTCGCCTCGTCCCAGCTGTACTCCCACAGCGCGTGCAGGGGATCCTCCGAACGCGTGTCGAGTGCCTCGCTCAACACCGTGAGATTGCGCTCGGAGTAGCGCCGGATCGCCGCGAGAAAGATGTCGTCGAGCGAGGGGAAGTAGTACTGCACCAGGCTCGAGGTGACGCCCGCCTTGGCCGCCAGCGCGCGGTAACTCACGCTGGCGTATCCCTCCTCGAGCATCATCTTCTCGACGGAGTCCAGCAGGATGTCGCGCGTCTTCGACGTCTCGGCACCGACGCGGCGGGGCGATGCTGCCATCGTCACCTCTCAGATTGGCTGACGAACATTCTCGCACCCGCGGTGGCTTCGGCCGCGGGTGACGCCGACACGCGGTTCGCCAGAACGAATCCTGCCGCCGCGACCCTTCCAAGGTCGACTCGACCGGTCCCGCTATACGAGCGTACAGTACGGCGTCGTGGCGAGTAGAACGTTCGAGGAGAGTGATCAGGTGACCGAGACCGTCGCGGTGGTGACCGGGGCCAGCCGCGGTGCGGGGGCGGGTATCGCACGCGCACTGGGCAGCCACGGGTGCACCGTCTACGTCACGGGACGGACCCAGAACGGCGGCAGCGTAGGGGGTTCGCGGCTGTCGGGCACGATCGACGAGACCGCGCAGGCGGTCACCGATGCGGGAGGCAAGGGCATCGCCGTCCGTGTCGACCACGGCGACGACGCTCAAGTCAAGGAGTTCTTCGATCGGGTCGCGCGCGAGCAGGGACGCATCGACATCTTGGTCAACAACGCCGCGCTGATCCGCGACGAGATGATGGGCCGCACGAAGTTCTGGGAAGAACCGCTCAACGTCATCGACACCCTCGACGTCGGGTTGCGCAGCAGCTACGTCGCGACAGTCCACGCCGCGCCGCTGATGCTTCCGCACCGCAGCGGCCTGGTCGCGTTCACGTCATCGTCGGGCGCGGTGCATTACGCGTTCGGGCCGGCCTACGGAGTCCCGAAGGCCGGCACCGACAAGATGGCCGCCGACATGGCCTTCGACTTCCGGGAATTCGGCATCGCCGCGGTGTCGATCTGGATGGGTTCGCTGTTGACCGAACGGGTCCGCGGAATCATCGCGAGCAACCCCGAGAAGTTCGGTCACATCCTCGACACCGCCGAAACCCCGGAGCTGACCGGCCACGTCATCTGGGCGCTGTTTCGGGATCCCGCCGTGATGGACGTCAGCGGCCAGACGCTGATCGGCGCGGAGCTGGCGGTCAAGTACGGCATCAAGGACGACGGCGACCGGCAGCCACCGTCGTACCGGGACATGTTCGATGTCCACCCCGCTACGCAATATCCGCACGTCATGCGGTGAAGTGCGCACGCTCGGGCGGCGTGAGCGTGCAGGAACGGCGGAAAATTCGCGGTGTGTCGTGTGCAGACACGCCCGCTCGCGGGTATTCGGTGCGGACCACCATCAAGGAGGGCCACCATGGCGAAGGATCACGGTTCCAGCGTCAAGAACGACAAACAGTACGAGGGTCTGCGCAAGAAGGGCATGAGCAAGTCCCGCGCAGCGGCGATCGCCAACACGCCCGATGCGTCGAAGAAGGGCGGCAAGAACTCCGGCGGCGGCAAGAAGAGCAAATAGCGATGACTTTGGGCCGCTGAGTCGGTCTACTCCTGCAAGAGCATCACCACCGCAGGAGGAACGTATGACCGCCACGACTCAACCGGCCGCCTTACCCCCCGTCGTCGATCATGCGACATGGCGCGCCGCGCTCGACGACCTGCGCCGCCGCGAGAAGGCGGCGACGCGAGAACTGGACGCCATCGCCGCCCAGCGCAGGCGGCTGCCGATGGTCCGGATGCCCGACTACACGCTGATCGGCGAAAAGGGTCCGGTCCGGCTTGCCGATGTCTTCGAGGGCCGCTCCCAGCTGATCGTCTACAACCACATGTGGTCCGACGGCGCGGAATGGCAGTGCGGCGGCTGCACCGGCTTCACCTCACAGTTCACCCGCCTGGAGTTCCTCGACAACTACGACGCCCGCTTCGTCATCGTCACCAACGGCCCCATCGAGGAGGCGCTGGCCTACCGCACCAAGGTCGGCAACCGGATGGACTGGTACTCGTCGTCGGAGAGCTCGTTCGGCGCCGACGTCGACTCCGCGCCCGGTGAAGGGTTCGGGGTCAACGTGTTCCTGCGTGACGGTGACACCGTGTACCGCACCTGGCACACCAACGGCCGTGGTACCGAACAAGTCAGCCACACGTTCGCGCTCATCGACGTGCTGCCGTGGGGCCGCCAGGAGGAGTGGCAGGACTCGCCGGAGGGCTGGCCGCAGCGGCCGACGTACTCGGGCTGGCTCGACTCGCCCGACATCGCGCGGGCCTACGGTCCAGGTGCCGGCGACGCCTGACCGCCCGTGTCGTCGATTTTGCGCCCAGGGTCGTGAACGCAATCCACCCACAGCCCTAGCTGCAATCTTGCGCGGACCACCGGCCGGTTCCGCCCCGGTGGCATCCTGGCTGCATGGGCCTGATCATCCGCCTGTTCGAGCTGCTGATCGTGCTCGTTCCGCTCGTCGGCGTGCTCTACGGCGGATGGCGGGCCGTGGTCGCGGCCCGCGCACGCCAGGACGGCGGCCGCGAAGAGATCGCCACCGACCCGCCGCAGCGCGTCACGGGTCCCGGCGTGCAGTGGCAGGCGATCGCGCGGGCGGTGAAGGCACACGACCGGGTCGACACCCGCTGGCTCGAGTACGAACTCGACGTCGCGAAGCTGCTCGACTACCCGCTGATGACCGACATGCGCGACCCGTTGACCGAGCGATTCCACCGGACCAAACTGCGCGCGGACCTGCTGCGCCCGGCCAAGGCGGAGGATCTCGTCGACGACGCCGGCGCGGCGCGCGAGTATGTCGACGCCGTCACCGACTACGTCACCGCGTTCGAGGCCGCCGAAACCGAGGCGGTCCGCCGTCGGCGCGGCGACTTCTCGGCACAGGATCAGCAGCGCATCGCACGCGCTCAGAGCATGCTGCGCATCGCGACCGACATCGCGGCCACCCCGCAGGAACGCGAGCGCGGCTACGACCTCGCCCGGCGCGAACTCGACGGGCTGCTGGTGCTACCCGAGCGTGCCCGCGCGGCGATCGAGCGCGGAATCGCCGGCGAACTAGACGGCTGAACGTCGAATCACGCAGCGCGCCGCAGGAATTCGGCGAGCGTCGAGGCCATGTCTGGAATCGCTTGTCGGGCAATGACTTCGTAGCCGTGCGTGCTGAGCGTGGGCAGGCACAGCAGGCCGGCACGAGCCGTGAGTCCGCTGGCTTTCGCGTGTGAGGCATCGGATTCGAACGCACCGAGCACCGCGGGCTGAGGCGACAGTCCGAGGTCGGTCGCGGCGGCGATCAGGGCGTCGGCGACCGCCTTGTCGTAGATGGTCTCGGCGTCGCTGTACGCGACGATCGGGCCGCCGCTGCAAGTCGTGCCGTACTCGTCCTCCGTCGGCCCCACCTCCAGTGCCAGGGTCAGGTCGCCGGGCAGAGCGCGGCTGGCGTAGGTGCCCCCGACACCGCCGACCTCCTCGCTGGTGGTGAACACGAGATAGGTGTCGCGCGCGGGACGCCCGCCCTCCGAAGCGAGCCGGCCGGCCACGTCCAGCAGCGCGGTGACCGCCGCGCGGTCGTCCATGAAATAGCACCCGAGGTAGTCCGAGCCGACGTCGATCAAAGTGCGCTTGCTGCGGTGCACGCACGCCCGCGTGCCCGGTTTGATGCCGGCCTCGGCAAATTCGTCGGGGCTGTGGCCGGTGAAGACGTACACGTGCAGCCAGTCCAGCGCCTGATCACCCTGATCGGGTTTGGTCTCCCAGATGCGCGTGCTCTCCTTGGTGGTGTGCTCGGAGCCGAGCGTCAGTACGCCGCAGACGGTGCGCTGATCGCCGAGCAGTGCGACCGGGCCCAGGCCGAAGTTCCCCGGATACATCGTGCCCAGCGGCGTCATGCGCAGGGTCCCGTCATCGTTGATGCGCTTGACGAGCATCGACAGCTCGTCCATGTGCGCCATCACGCGGATCGCCTGCGCCTGCCGGTCCCGGCCGTGAACCAGGCCGACGAGGTTTCCCGCCTCGTCGACCCACATCTCGTCGGCGTGGGGTTTCAGCTCGCGGCGGCACACATCGCGCACGGAGTTCTCCTGGCCGCACGGGCCGTACGCATGGAGAAGCTCTTGCAGCAGGTCGCGGCGCGGTGGTTCGTCGGGCATAGATCTTGAATTACCGACACGACGCGGGCTTAACCTTCGCCGCCGCCCGGCGGGCTGGTGACGCGCTCGCGGCGGGTGAGCACGAGCGGCGGGCCGTCGGTGATCGCGATGGTGTGTTCGCTGTGCGACGTGCGCGAGCCGTCGGCCGAGCGGATGGTCCACCCGTCGGGGTCGTAGACGATCTTGTCCGTGCCTGCGGCGAACCACGGTTCGAGTGCCAGCGTCAGCCCGGGGCGCAGCTTGAGCCCGCGGCCCGGGCGCCCGGTGTTGGGGACGTGCGGATCCTCGTGCATGGTGCGGCCCAACCCGTGGCCGCCGAATTCGGTGTTGACCAGATATCCGTAGTCGGCGGCGACGGCGCCGATGGCCGCGGAGATGTCGCCGAGGCGGTTGCCGGGAAGCGCCGCGGCGATGCCCGCATCGAGCGCCTGTTCGGTGGCGGTAATGAGGCGCCGATCCTCGGCTGCCGCGGTGCCGACGATGATGCTGCGTGCGCAGTCGGCGACCCATCCGTCGATCGAGACCGCGATGTCCATGCTGAGCAGGTCACCGTCGCTCAGCACATAGTCGTGCGGAAGTCCGTGCAGCACAGCGTCGTTCACCGACAGGCAGATGACGTTGCGGAACGGCCCGCGGCCGAAGGACGGCGCATAGTCCCAGTAGCAGGACTCGGCGCCGCGGTCGGCGATCAACGTCCTGGCGCGGTGCTCGAGGTCCAGCAGGTTCACCCCGGGCTGGGCGCGCGCAGCGAGATCGTCGAGCAGTTCGGCGAGGAAGCTACCGGTGACGTCCATCGCCGCGACTTCCCTCGGTGTCTTCAACTCCAGCACCCGACTGACCTCCTGACCGGTATGAAAATACCAGCCTAACGGAGCGCGCGGTATTTTCATACCGCGTCGAGGTAGGCTGCCGAGCATGGTGCGACTTCCGTTGACCGCAGAACAACTCGCCGCCGGTAAGCGCATCGGCGAGCAACTCCGGCAGGCTCGCGGCGCGCGCACACTCGCGGAAGTGGCTGAGGCGGCGGCGATTTCACCGGAAACGCTCCGCAAGATCGAGACCGGCCGACTGGCGACGCCGTCGTTCACGACGATCGCCGCGCTCGCGCGCGTACTGCCGTTGTCGCTCGATGAGCTCGCCGAAATCTGCCTCGCCCGGGGCGACCTTCAGCAGACCGGCTGACTCAGGTCACTGCGTGACCGGCGGATGGGGGTAAGGCGGCGGAACCGGAACGCACAGACCGGTGCTGGTGTCGAGCGCCTTGCCGTCGACGCAGAACGACGAGCACCCGTAGATGACGCCGGTCTGGCCCGGCGGGCAGCAACAGTTGCCGGGCTGCGCCGCCGCGACGACGGGTGAAACGGGCGCTGCCGCCAGCGCAGCCGCGAAAAGCCCCGCGATCAAATGCCGTCGCAAAGTCATGAACGCAGTCTAAGGCCGCCCGGTCAGGTCCCACAGAAGGTTCGGTACTTCCCGAAGTCCTCCGGCGCGGGTTCGGCGTAGCGCGCCAGGCCGGGACGCTCGTCGTACGGCGCGGTCACGGCGTCGAGCAGCCGATACAGCGGCTCAAGGTCGCCGTCGGCGGCGGTGCCGCCAATGGGGCCGGTCGCCGCGGTCAGCGCCTCCTCGACCAGGTGGTTGCGCGGGATGTAGACCGGGTTGGTGCGGTCCATCAGCGTCGCGTCGGGCCGCAACGCGTGCCAGCGCACCAGCCACTCGTCGAAGGCGGCCAGGTCGAGGAACAGCCCGCGCGCGGGCTCGTCGTCGCCGCGGGCGGCGTGTCCGAGCTGACGGAAGAACGAGGTGAAGTCGACGTGGCTCTGGTGCAGTTGGGTGATCAGATCGTTCATCAGCGGCACCGCGATCTCGTCCGGCGTCTCTGCTAGGCCAAGTTTCGCGCACATGCCCGCGGACAGGGCGTCCTGGAACTTGGGCGCGAAGCCGGCCAGGCTGCCCTCGGCGATCGCGATCGCCTGCTGCTGGTCGTCGGCGAACAACGGGAGCAGGGCCTCGGCCAGCCGGGCCAGGTTCCACACCGCGATGGCCGGCTGGTTGCCGTAGGCGTAGCGGCCCCACGAGTCGATCGAGCTGAACACGGTCTCCGGGTCGTAGGCCTCCATGAATGCACACGGCCCGTAGTCGATGGTCTCGCCGGAGATCGTCATGTTGTCGGTGTTCATCACGCCGTGCACGAAACCGACCAGCATCCACTTCGCGATGAGCGCCGCCTGCACCGCGATCACCGACTCGAGCAGCGCGACATACGGGTTGCCCGCCTCGGCGGCTTGCGGGTGGTGCCGGTCGATCGCGTGGTCGGCCAGGCGCCGAAGCAGATCGATATCGCCGGTGTTCGCGGCGTACTGGAACGTGCCGACCCGCAGATGGCTGCTGGCCACCCGCGCCAGCACGGCGCCCGGAAGCGGCGTCTCGCGCTGCACCTGGCGTCCGGTGGCGACGACGGCCAGCGAGCGGGTGGTCGGTATGCCCAGGGCGTGCATCGCCTCGCTGACGATGTATTCGCGCAGCATCGGTCCGACGGCCGCCAACCCGTCGCCGCCGCGGGCGAACGGCGTCGCGCCGGACCCCTTCAGGTGCAGGTCGCGCAGCTCGCCGGAGGTCGTCGTGAGCTCGCCCAGCAGCAGCGCGCGCCCGTCGCCCAGCCGCGGCTCGTATCCGCCGAACTGGTGTCCGGCGTACGCCTGCGCGACAGGGGTGGCCTCGCCGGGGAGTTGCGTGCCGACCAGCAGCCGCAGCCCGTCCGGCCCGCGCAGCCAGGTCGCGTCGATGCCGAGTTCGCCGGCCAACGGTTCGTTGAGGACAAGCAGCCGCGGGTCGGGCGCCGCCTCGGCCTGCCAGCGCACCGCTAACTCGGGCAGGTCGCTGGCATAACGGTCGGCGAAGGTGACGGCGGTGGGTGCGAGGCTCACTCCATCCACAGTACGAGCAGCCGCGGCTCCTCCTCGTTTGTGAAACCGGCGACGGTTCGGGGCGCTATCGCGTCGCCGGATTCACAACCGAGCGGGCGTCTGCAGCAGCGCACCCCATTCGGCGAGCACCGCGGTCCGCGCCGCCGCATTCGGGCATTCCGCCTTACCGCCCGCGGCCGTGACGAGCGCATCGGCGAGCGTGAACAGCGGCACCTGATGTTGTTGGGCCGCGCGGATCATCTCGCGAAACGCCTCGTCGACCGTGCAGTGTCGAAGAGCGATGAGAACACCTTCGGCGGTGTCCAGGCATTGTCGTCCGGGTGTCATGGCTCCGTTGGTACCAACCGCAGTCGGCAGGTAGGTGATCGAGAGCTGGGAATCGGCTGCGAGCCCTCGAGCGGCGGCGCCGGAACGCACTGTCTGTATGGTGAGGCTTCCCGAGGGAGCGCGGGATTGGAAAAAAATCGGGTCAGCGAGGACCTGCCGCGCGCGGGAACCAACCGTCGGATGAGGAGCAGCCCGGTGACGCTGAACACCATCGCGCTCGAACTCGTGCCGCCGAACGTCGAACGCGGGCACGAGCAGGCGCTGGAGGATGCGCAGAAGGTGCTGCGATGCTCCGCCGAGACGGGCCTCGACGGCCGCATCCGGCACGTGATGATCCCCGGCATGATCGAAGAGGACGACGACCGTCCCATCGAGATGAAGCCGAAGATGGACGTGCTCGATTTCTGGGCGATCATCACCCCCGAACTGTCCGGGATGAACGGCCTGTGCACGCAGGTCACCGCGTTCATGGACGAACCGACGCTGCGCCGTCGGCTCACCGACCTGTCCAGCGCAGGATTCGACGGCATCGCGTTCGTCGGGGTGCCGCGCACGATGAACGACGGCGAAGGCACCGGCGTCGCCCCCACTGATGCCCTGTCGATCTACTCCGATCTGGTGCCCAACCGCGGCGCGATCCTCATCCCGACCCGCGACGGCGAACAGGGCCGGTTCCGGTTCAAGTGCGATCAGGGCGCCACCTACGGCATGACCCAGCTGCTGTACTCGGACGCGATCGTCGGCTTCCTGCGCGACTTCGCCGCCGAGACCGACCACCGCCCGGAGATCCTGCTGTCGTTCGGGTTCGTGCCGAAGATGGAGAGCAAGGTCGGCCTGATCAACTGGCTGATCCAGGATCCGGGCAACGCGGCCGTCGCGGCGGAGCAGGAGTTCGTCAGGAAGCTCGCCGCCACCGAACCGGCGGAGAAGCGCAAGCTGATGGTCGACCTGTACAAGCGCGTCCTCGACGGCGTCGGCGACCTCGGGTTCCCGCTCAGCATCCACCTGGAGGCGACGTACGGCGTCTCGGTTCCGGCGTTCGAGACGTTCGCCGAGATGCTCGACTACTGGGCCCCCGACAAGGCCTGACGGTTTACCCCCGCGGTCCGCGGGAAGGCCTCACGACGTGGTGGGCAGTCTCATACCGCGTCTGCGTCGCGCCTTGACCCAGGTGAGGCTCGATCGCGAAACCGCGCTCGCGTTGTTGAAGGGTGTCATCGCCTGCACGGGTGCGTGGCTCCTGGCCACGAAGGTGTTCGGGTCCTCCCACGCCACCTTCGCGGCGTTCTCCGCACTGATGCTGGTCGAGATCACCATCGCCGACTCGGTCGCGAAGGCCGTCCGCTACACGGCGGCCATGCTCGCCGGCATCGCCCTGGCCGGCGCGGTCGTGTGGATGTGGGGTGTGGCGGTATGGCTGTTCCCGGCGATCCTCGTCGTCGCGCTCGTGATCGGGCGGTGGCACCGGCTGGGCAGCCAGGGAATCAACGTCGCGGTCGCGGCGATCTTCGCCTACGGCGCGTTCGCGCTGCCGTCCGGTGGCGCGTCGGCCGGTAGCCCGCTGCCCTCCATCGCGGGGATGGTGCTGTTGGGCGCCTCGGTGGCGCTCGTGGTGGCCTTGGTCGTCGCGCCGCCGTTGCGGTACCGCAGCGCGCGCTACGCCGTCGAATCGGTCAGCGGGTCGATGATCGACCTGCTCTCGGATATGGCCGACGGGCTCTCGGGCGGCGAGGTGAGCGACGACGAGGCCCACGACTGGCGGTGGCGCGCCGACACCCTGCCGAACAAGGCCGCGCAGGCGCGTCACACCCTCGACCACGCCGTGCGCACGACAAAGCTCAACCTGCGCCGCCTACTGGTCCACACCGACACCGGGGTGGCGGGACACAGGGTGACGGTCAACGCGCTCGAGCGGATCGGTGAAGAGCTGCGCTGGGTGGCCACGGGTGTCGCCCGCGCCGTCGCGCGCGACGAGTCGGGTGCGCAACACGACGAATTCCTCCGCCGCTACGGCACGTTGCTGGCGGCCGTACGCGACGCCGTGGCCGCCGCGGGGGAAATGCACACGGTCGAGGACTTCAGCGGCTGGCCGCTGACCGAGCAGGCCCGTCGCTGCCGGGCGGCGTTCGACGAGCTGACCGAGCACGTGCAGAACCGGGAGCTCGACCGGCCGACCCAGTGGGCCATCTTCGGCGGGTTGTACACCGACGCCGAGCGCCTCTGCGACGAGATCGACTCCGCCCGTGAGGCTTACGCGACCTCCGGTGGCGCGGTGCGGCCCCGCTAGGACCGCACCGCGACCGCGGACACTCACGACGCTTGACGTGTCGGCATGATCGTCAGCTGCTGCACGTTCACCCGCGCCGGTTGTGACACCAGGAAGTCGATCGCCTCGGCGACGTCATCCGGTGCGAGCCAGTCGATCTGCTCGCGGGTGCCGTCCAACCACTCCAGGGCGCCTGCGTCGGTGACGTGGCCCTGCAGCTCGGTTTCGACGATGCCCGGTTCGACGGTCGCGACGCGCACGTCCTTGGCGCCGAGCTCGGCGCGCAGGGTGCGGGACATGTGTGTGACGAACGCCTTGGTGCCCGAATAGACCGCGAAATTGGGGAAGATGTTCTGCGCCGCGATCGACGAGGTGTTGATCAGGTCGGCGACGCCCTTGTCGGCCGCGGACTTCAGCAGCTGCGGAACGAACGCGCCGATGACGGTCATCAAGCCGGCGATGTTGAGGTCGATCTGCTGCTGCCACTGGTCGAAGCGCTGCTCGTCGATCGCCGACGGCAGCATGACCCCGGCGTTGTTGAACAACACGTCGACGGTGCCCAGTTCGGCGGCCACCCGCTCGGCCGCCGCGTGCACGGCGTCGGCGTCGGTGACGTCGACCGCAAGGGCGAGCGCGGTACCCCCCGCCTCGACGATCTCCGCGACGAGCTTGTCGAGCCGGTCCGCGCGGCGCGCGATCAGGGCGACCTTGGCCCCGGACGCGGCGAGCTTCTTGGCGGTCGCCTCGCCGATGCCGCTCGAAGCTCCGGTGATCACGGCGACGCGTCCGGCCAACGGGGCGGTGGTGTGGGTTGTCATGTCGGAACCTTTCTTCCGTTCGATGGCGGCGGGAGTGCCGCACATCCGAGACAACAACCGCGCGCGGCCTTCTGAGCGGCCAAAACGAGCCCCCGTCGGCCTCGGTTCGGCGTACCTAGGACTGGCAGGTCCACCTTTGACGCGGTGCGAGGCGGCCGGTGCGCCCACACTGGATGCATGGACCACAACGCCGAGCTCAAGGAGTTCCTGCGGACGCGGCGCGCGCGGCTGCGCGTCGACGACGTGGAGATCGGTGGCACCAGCCGGGTGCGACGGGTGCCCGGTCTGCGCCGCGAGGAGGTCGCGCAGTTGGCCGGCGTGAGCGTCGACTACTACAGCCGCCTCGAGCAGGGCCGCCACCTCAACGTCTCCGACGAGGTGCTCGACGCCGTCGCCCGCGCGCTGCGGCTCGATGAGGTCGAGCGGTCGTATCTGTTCCAGATCGCGCGGACGAACACCCGTCGCGCGAGGCGGCGTCCGGCCCCCGTGCAGCGGGTGCGACCGGGTATCCGCCGGGTGCTCGAGACGCTCGACGACGTGACGCCGGCATTCGTGTTCGGCCGCCGGATGGACGTGCTGGCGGCCAACCGGCTGGCCCGCGCGCTGATCGGCGACTTCGAGGCCCTGCCGCCGAGGGAACGAAACCTGTTGCGTTTCACCTTTCTCGACGAGTCCGCGCGCGAGCTCTACACCGACTGGGAAGAGGTGGCCCGCGACAACGTCGCGATCCTGCGCCTGGACGCCGGCAGGCATCCCGACGATCCGCTGCTGACCGAGCTGGTCGGCGAGCTCGCCGTCAAGAGCGGGGAGTTCCGCCGGTGGTGGGCCGACCACAACGTGCGCGAACGCACGCACGGGATCAAGCGCTACCACCATCCGGTGGTCGGTGACCTCGCGGTGAACTACGAGAGCGTCGCGGTGCTGGGCGATTCGGACCAGACGTTGTGCATCTACACCGCGGAGCCCGGCTCGCCGTCGGAGACCGCGCTGCGGCTGCTGGCCAACTGGACCGGCACCCCGTCGACCGCCGAGCTGCCGACTCCCTGACCGGCCGCCTATCCTGGCCACGGTGTCCGGGCCCTCTGTCGCGCAGCTCCGCAAGCGCCTCGACGGGCTGACGATCCGCGACGCCGCCCGGTTCGGCAGGCGCCTGCGCCAGCTGCGTGGCGCCGATCCGGACAAGATCGCCAGAATCGCCGAACAGATCGCCGCGGCCGAAGGGCTGGTCGCGACCCGTGCGGCCGCGGTGCCCACCATCACCTATCCCGACCTGCCGGTCAGTGAGCGCCGCGACGAGATCGCCAAGGCGATCAACGAGCACCAGGTGGTGATCGTCGCGGGCGAGACCGGTTCCGGGAAGACGACGCAGCTGCCGAAGATCTGCCTCGAGCTCGGTCGCGGCGTGCGGGGCACCATCGGACACACCCAGCCGCGGCGCCTCGCCGCCCGCACCGTCGCCCAGCGCATCGCCGACGAGGTGGGCAGCCCGCTCGGCGACGCGATCGGGTACACGGTGCGCTTCACCGACCAGGCCGGTGACCGCACGCTGGTGAAGTTGATGACCGACGGCATCCTGCTCGCGGAGATCCAGCGCGACCGCCGGCTGTTGCGCTACGACACCCTGATCCTCGACGAGGCCCACGAACGCAGCCTCAACATCGATTTCCTTCTCGGCTACCTCCGTGAACTGCTGCCGAGACGCCCCGACCTCAAGGTGATCGTCACCTCCGCCACGATCGAACCCGAGCGCTTCGCGGCGCACTTCGACAACGCACCGATTGTCGAGGTGTCCGGCCGCACGTATCCGGTCGAAATACGTTATCGCCCTCTGGAGGTCGCGGTCCCGGTCGACGAGGACGACGATCCCGACGATCCCGACCACGAGGTGGTGCGCACGCAGATGCGCGACCAGACCGAGGCGATCGTCGACGCCATTCACGAGTTGGAGAGCGAGCCGCCGGGCGACGTGCTGGTGTTCCTGTCGGGCGAGCGGGAGATCCGTGACACCGCAGAAGCTCTGCGCGGCTTGAAGAACACCGAAGTGCTTCCTCTGTACGCGCGGCTGCCGACGGCCGAGCAGCAGCGGGTGTTCCAACCCGGCCACACCGGGCGCCGCGTCGTCCTGGCCACCAACGTCGCCGAAACGTCGCTGACGGTGCCCGGTATCCGGTACGTCGTCGACCCGGGCACCGCGCGCATCTCCCGCTACAGCCGCCGGACCAAGGTGCAGCGGTTGCCGATCGAGCCGATCTCCCAGGCGTCGGCGGCGCAGCGGGCGGGCCGTTCGGGACGCACGGCGCCGGGGGTCTGCATCCGCCTGTACTCCGAGGCGGACTTCGCGGCGCGGCCTCGCTACACCGACCCGGAGATCCTGCGGACCAACCTGGCGGCGGTCATCCTGCAGATGGCTGCGCTGAATCTCGGTGACATCGAGGGCTTTCCGTTTCTCGACCCGCCGGACCGGCGCGCCATCCGCGACGGTGTGCAGCTGTTGCAGGAACTCGGCGCATTCGACGCCGAGGGGCGCATCACCGACGTCGGCCGCAGGCTCGCGCAGCTGCCCGTCGATCCCCGGCTGGGCCGCATGATCCTGCAGGCCGATGCCGAGGGTTGTGTGCGGGAGATCCTGGTGCTGGCCGCCGCACTGTCGATTCCCGATCCGCGGGAGCGGCCCGCCGATCGCGAGGACGCCGCACGACAGAAGCACGCCCGGTTCGCCGACGAGCATTCGGATTTCGTGTCCTACCTCAATCTCTGGCGCTACCTGAGCGAGCAACGTAAGGAACTGTCCGGCAACGCATTTCGACGGATGTGTCGCGACGAGTTTCTGCACTACCTGCGGATCCGCGAATGGCAGGACCTGGTCGGGCAACTGCGTAGCATCGCACGGGAGCTGGGGATCACCGAGTCCCGCGATCCCGAGCCCGCCGATCCCGGCGGGGTGCACGCCGCGCTTCTGGCGGGCCTGCTGTCGCATATCGGATTGCGCGACGGCGACGGCCGCGAATACCAGGGTGCGCGCAACGCCAAGTTCGTGCTGGCGCCGGGTTCGGTGCTGACCAAGCGGCCGCCGCGCTGGATCGTCGTCGCCGACCTCGTCGAGACCAGCAGGCTGTTCGGCCGGATCGGGGCACGCATCCAGCCCGAAACGGTCGAGCGCATCGCGGGCGACCTCGTGCAGCGGACCTACAGTGAACCGCACTGGGATGCCCGACGCGGTGTGGTGATGGCGTACGAGCGGGTGACGCTCTACGGCTTGCCGCTGGTGCCTCGCCGCCGTGTCGGTTACTCGCAGATCGAACCCGTCCTGGCGCGTGAGCTCTTCATCCGGCATGGGTTGGTCGAGGGTGACTGGCAGACCCGCCACCACTTCTTCCGCGACAACGCCCGGTTGCGTGAGGAACTCGAGGAACTGGAGGAGAAGGCGCGTCGCCGCGACCTGCTCGTCGGTGACGACGAGATCTTCGCGTTCTACGACGCCCGAATTCCCGCGGATGTGGTGTCCGCGCGGCACTTCGATGCGTGGTGGAAGAAGCAACGTCACGTCACGCCCGACCTGCTGACGTTCACCCGCGACGATCTACTGCGAACCGAGGACGCGGCCGCGGGACAGCCGGACGCGTGGCGCGCCGGCGACCTGGCGCTGCCGTTGAGCTACCGCTTCGAACCGGGCGCCGAGGACGACGGTGTGACGGTGCACGTGCCGGTCGAGGTGCTGGCCCGGCTCGGCGGTGACGAGTTCGCGTGGCAGGTCCCGGCTCTGCGGGAAGAACTGATCACCGCACTGATCCGATCGCTGCCGAAAGCGTTGCGGCGCAACTTCGTTCCCGCACCGGACACCGCGCGTGCCGTGCTGGCGGCGATCACGCCCGGTGCGGAACCGCTGCTCGAGGCCGTGCAGCGCGAACTGCACCGCCGCACGGGCGTGTTGGTGCCGATCGACGCGTTCGACCTCGGCAAGCTGCCGTCGCACCTACGCGTCACGTTCGCCGTCGAAGGCGCCGACGGAACGGAACTCGCACGCGGTAAGGATCTCGACGCGCTGCAGCACGAACTGGCCGTCCCGGTCCGGCGCGCGGTCGCCGACGCGGTCGCCGGTGGCCTCGATCGCACGGGGTTGCGGACGTGGCCCGACGACCTCGACGCGCTGCCGCGGACTGTGGAGAACACCGTCGGCGGCCACACCGTGCGCGGCTACCCGGCGCTGGTCGATGCGGGCGACACGGTCGACCTGCACGTGTTCCCCACGGCGGCTGAACAACTGGCGTCGATGGGGGCCGGCACCCGCACGTTGTTGCGCCTCGCAGTGGCGTCGCCGGTGAAAGCCGTTGAGCGGCAACTGTCGCCGCGCACCAAGCTGATGCTGGGCGCCAACCCGGACGGCTCCCTGCAGGCGCTGCTCGAAGACTGCGCCGACGCCGCGACCGACATGCTCGCACCCGCGCCGGCGTGGACCCGCGAGGAGTTCACCGCGCTGCGTGAGCACGTCGCCGCCGACCTCGTGCCCACCACCGCGGGGATCGTCGCTCGCGTCGAGAAGGTGCTTTCGGCGGCCAACGACGTCGAGGTGGCGCTGCCGTCGGCGCCCTCGGCTGCGCAGGCCGACGCCGTCGCCGACATCCGCGCACAGCTCGACCGATTGCTGCCGCGCGGCTTCGTCGCCGCCACGGGCGCGGCGCATCTGAGCGATCTGAGCCGCTATCTGCTGGCGATCGGCCGGCGGCTGGACCGGCTGCCGTACGCGCCCGCCGCCGACCGCGAGCGGATGGACCGGGTGCACGCCGTCGAAGACGCCTACGACGAACTGCTGCGGGCGTTGAGTCCCGCGCGCGCCCGCGGCACCGACATCCGCGACATCGGCCGCCAGATCGAGGAACTGCGGGTCAGCCTGTGGGCACAGCAGTTGGGCACCCCTCGCCCGGTCAGCGAGCAGCGCATCTACCGCGCAATCGACGCCGCGCTGTCCGGCTCACACGCCACATAGCGAAATTCGCACGGCGAGTGTCATCCGATACGCGAAGACTTCGGCGAATCGGCCGTCAAGCGCGCATACAGCCTGTGCCGACTCGGGTACGCCTTTGCCGGCATGGGAGGAGGCGTATGGCCACGACACTCGAACGATCCGCAACCGAGCACGAACCCGGCAATTTCGACTACGGCGACGTGTCGCGTCTGCTCGCTCAGCTCACCACCTTGCCCGCCAACTCGGCAAGTCGCGATCAGTTGCGCGAACGGATCATTCACCGCTGCCTTCCGCTGGCCGAGAACATCGCGCGCCGCTACGGCGGACGGGGCGAGTCGCGCGACGACCTCGTGCAGACCGCCCGACTCGGGTTGCTCAACGCGGTCGAACGGTTCGATCCGGCGGCGGGCACCGACTTCCTCGCCTTCGCGGTGCCGACCATCATGGGCGAGGTCAAGCGCTATTTCCGTGACAGCGGTTGGGCGATGCACGTGCCGAGGCGGCTCAAGGAGTCGAGGACGCAGGTTTCCGATGCCACCGCGGACCTCAGCCAGCGCATGGGCCGCGCGCCCACACCGTCCGAACTCGCCCACGAACTCGGTATGGAACGCGACGAGGTCGTCCAGTCGCTGATCGCTGCGCAGTGCTACCGGACCCGCTCATTGGACGCCCCCGCAAACAGCGACTCCGACGCCGGTCCGTCGCTGCTGGACGGGATCGGCGGCGTGGACAGCGGCATCGACGCGGTCGAGTTTCGCGAGGCGCTGCGGCCGCTCGTGGCCAAGCTGCCGCCCCGCGAACGCGAGATTCTCACTCTGCGGTTCTTCGGTTCGCAGACGCAGACGCAGATCGCCCAGCAGCTGGGCATCTCCCAGATGCACGTGTCGCGACTGCTGGCGCGCAGCCTGGCCACCCTCCGCACCGGCCTGACCGCGTAACGCAGTTTCGCCCCATCCGCACGCGACGCCCGTCCATCGGGTAGGCATATGCCCTATGTATGCCTGTGTTGTCCGCCGCCTGACCGTCATCGCGCTGGCGGTGGCGACCGTGTCCTGCGGTGGCCCGTCGCCGACCGCCCAGAGCGACACACCCGCGCCGTCGGGCTCGGCGCCCGTGATCAAACCCGTTGTGCTGGCAGAGATTCCGCACGACGCTAACGCGTGGACGCAGGGGCTGGAACTCAGTGGTCCCAGCCTGTACGAGGGCACGGGCATCAAGGGCAGGTCACAGGTGCGCGAACTCGACCCGGCCACCGGTGCGGTGCGCCGGGCGACGCCCGCGCCGAACGACTACTACGGCGAGGGCATCACCGTCGTCGACGACCGGATCTGGGAGCTGACATGGCGCGACGGGGTGGCGGTGCAGTGGGACAAGGCCACCCTGACGCCCGTGCGGGAGGCACCGGTCGACGGGGAGGGCTGGGGCCTGTGCCGCGACGGTGACCGGCTGGTCCGCAGCGACGGCACCGATCGGCTGCGGTTCCACGACCCGGCGACATTCGCCGAGACCGGTTCGGTCAACGTCACCCGCGACGACCAACCGTTGCGCGAACTGAACGAGCTCGAATGCGTCGACGGTCAGGTGTGGGCCAACGTCTGGCATTCCGACGAGATCGTGCGCATCGATCCGGCGACGGGCCGGGTCAACACCGTGGTCGACGCCGCGGGCCTGTGGCCCGGGCAGGAGGAGGACCCGGAGAAGGTGCTCAACGGCATCGCCCACCTCGGCGGCGACGAATACCTGCTGACCGGCAAGTTCTGGCCGTCCATGTACCGGGTGCGGCTCGATCCGCCCCAGTGAGGGTTTGCGGACGGGCCGAACCGTCAAAGCAGCGGTCATGACCGCCCTCGACACCACGCGTGACGCGACGAGGCTCATCGCGGGCCCGTTCGCCGGCCTCTATCGCCGAACCGGCGCCGATCTGCCCTTCAGCGATCCCCTGACCTCGCACGGCACCGAGATGGAGGGTTGGTTCTGGCGGCTGACCGATGCGGCGACCGGTCGCGTCGTCGTGGCGTTGTTCAGCGTCAACAAGCATCCCGACGGCGACTGGGCGACGACGGCGGTGGCCCTGCATCCGGGCGGCCGGGTGTACAGCGCGGCGCTGGACGGCGCGAGCGCGGGCGCGGACCCGTTCCGGCTCGACGCCGACGGCGGCCGGTTTCACGCGACATATGACCGGCTGCTGATGGACCTTCCCGGCGTGCGCGTCGACATGAAGTTCGACGATCCGGTCCGGTGGCCCAAGGCACTGGCCGGTGGCGGGCTCGCATCGGTCGTACCGTTCCTCAACCAGTACTGGCACGCGTACCGGCTCGGCGGATCCGCCACTGGCACCGTCGAATTCGACGATGACCGGTGGGAGTTCGACGGCGCCAAGCTCTACACCGAGCGCAACTGGGGCGCGGGGTTCCCGCAGCGGTGGTGGTGGGGTCAGGCGCACGACTTCGGCGACGCCGACGTCTCGGTCGCGTTCTCCGGTGGACTGCTGGCGCTCGGGCCGCTCAAACAGGACGTCGGCGGCATCGTGGTCCGGCTTCAGAACAAGGTGCTCCGCCTGACCCCGCCGACCGCCTGGGTGCGCTCCGACGTCGGCGACGGAACATGGAGCATGCGCGCTACCTCACTTCGGTACGAGGTCGAATTGCAGGGTGACGGAACACATCTCGATCCCCACGTGCTTCCGGTTCCGCTGCCCGCCGAGCGGCGCAACGTCGACACCGACTTCGAGCACCTCGGCGGCCGGTTGCGGTGCGTGGTCAAGGACTTCGGCCGGGTGGTATTCGACGGGGAGTCCGAGCTGGCGGGTCTGGAGGTCGGCAGCCTGCCCGGTGGCTAGGGTGACCGCATGCGACACGGCAGGAGTCGCCCGCGGGTGGTCGTCGCGGGACTCGGCGACAGCGGTGTGCTGACCGCGGTCAAGCTCGCGCGGCACGCCGATGTCGTCGGGATCTCCGCCAAGCCGGGACTGCTCAGCGGCCAGGAACTCGGCATGCGCATCAGCAGGCCGCAGGATTGGGCCCGCTACAACTGGATTCCGTTCCACCGCTTCAACGGACTCGACCGCGTCCGCACCGTGCACGGCATCCTGACCGGCTTGGACCCGACGGCCCGCAAGGTGTTGATCCGCACCGCCGACGGCGAGGTCGTCGAGCCCTATGACGCGCTGGTGATCTCGACCGGCGTCACGAACGGCTTCTGGCGCCGACCGCATCTGCAGACGGCCGAGGAGATCACGCACGACCTCGATGCCGCACATCAGCGGCTGGCGTCCGCGCGATCGGTGATCGTCGTCGGCGGGGGCGCCGCGGCCGTCAGCAGCGCCGCCAACCTGGCGAAGACATGGCCCGACAAACGCGTCGATCTGTACTTTCCCGGCGAGCGCGCCCTCGCAGGCCATCACCCGCGGGTGTGGCAGCGGATCGGCACGCAACTGCGCGACCTGGGCGTCGGACTGCACGCCGGTCACCGCGCGGTGCTGCCGGACGGCTTCGCCTGTGATGCGATCACCGACGCGCCGGTGCAGTGGAGCAGCGGACAACCGGCAGCGACCGCCGACGCCGTGCTGTGGGCCATCGGCCGCGTCACACCCAATACGGGATGGCTTCCCGGCGAGTTGCTCGACGAGAACGGTTTCGTGCGGGTCACCCCCGAACTTCGCGTGCCAGGTGCGCCAGGTGTGTTCGCGATCGGGGACGTCGCGGCGACCGACCCGCTGCGGACCTCGGCCCGCAACCGCGCCGATGGCCTGCTCGCCCACAACATCCGCGCCCACTTCGCCGGAAAGCCGCTGCGGTCCTTCCGGCCGGCGACCCGGCGCTGGGGTTCGGTGCTCGGACCGCAGGCCGACGGGCTCGAGGTGTTCACCCCGAAGGGCCAGGCATTTCGGTTCCCCGGATGGTCGATCGATCGCGTGTTGATGCCGTGGATCGTCTGGCGCGGCTTCTACCGCGGCGTGCGCCCGGAGGCAGCTCCGCGAAACTGAAGATATGCGTGACTTTTCGGAGTTTTGTCGCGCACAAGCTCAGTCTCGCGGCAGCTCAGCGGCGATCGTGTTTAACAAGGCTGAGTAGCGGTTGGCCTCGCGGTGCGGGCCAGGCTTGCCGCTGCTGATCACGCCCGCGGCGAGCCGGCGCTGCGGATCGGCCCACACCGCGATGTTGGTCAGACCCGTGTGCCCGAACGCGGCCGGGGCGTTGCGGCCGAACGGACCAAACCGTTTCGAGCCGAGCATGAAACCGGTGCCCCACCGCAGCGGTGCCAGACCGACCGCGACGTCGGGTCGCAACCGCCGGCACTCCGCCGTCGCCGCCCTCAGCGTCTCCGGTGCCATGATCCGCACGCCGTCGAGTTCGCCACCGCGTCTGAGCAATTCGGCGAACCGCGACAGCTCGAACGCGGTCGAGACGGTGTTCGACGACGGCAGCACGCTGGTGAGGTACTGCGGGCTGTTGGAGAACGGGATGATTTTGTACAGCGACCCGCCGACCGCCAGCCGGAACACCGTCGCGGCCGGCTGCGGCAGCTCCTTGCCGGTCGCATGGCTGGGCGCAACCAACGCAACGTCCTGCGGGGCCACACCGTAATTCGTCCACCGGAAACCCAGCGGTCCGAGGATCTCGGAGGCCAGGATGTCGCGGATGTTGCGTCCGGCCGCGGCGCCGACGATCTCGCGGATCAGCGGACCCCACGTCAGCCCGTGGTAGATGTGCACGAGCCCGGGCCGGTAGAGCGGTTTGAGCTCGCCGAGCTTTTCCCGGGTGTACTCGCTGTCGTCCATGCGGCGCAGGTCCG
This sequence comes from Mycobacterium sp. 852002-51961_SCH5331710, assembly GCF_001665535.1. Classification (GTDB taxonomy): domain Bacteria; phylum Actinomycetota; class Actinomycetes; order Mycobacteriales; family Mycobacteriaceae; genus Mycobacterium. Next base: position 11,095 of record NZ_LZSQ01000045.1, on the reverse strand, counting down.
GCCGCGGGCCGGTGTGGATCGGAATGCCCGCGCTGTGGGTCATCACGTGCCGGATCGTGGTGCGGTGCTTACCGTGGCTGGTGTAGCTCGGCAGGTACTCGCACACGCGGTCGTCCAGCGAGAAGCAGCCCCGCTCGACGAGCATGTGCACCACCGTCGACGTGATCGCCTTGGCGGCCGAGTACGCGCAGAACGGGGTCTCGGTGGTGACCGGAACCTTTTCCGCGTCCGGCGGATCCGAAGGACCGTTACCCCAACCGTGCCCGATCGCGCGGTTGAGCACGACCTTGCCGTTGCGGCGTAGGCAGACCTGGATCGCCGGGTGCATACCGGCGCGGTACCAGTGGCGCGCGGCCTGCCAAATGCGCTCGATCGCCGCGGGGTCGACCTCGGAGTGGTCCTCATCGCCGACCGCGGTCACGGCGTCGAGGTCGGCGGGTACTTCGATCCTGCCGTCCGGCGCCGTCATTCGGTGGTCCTGTGCAGGGTCGCACCCAAATGGTGTTGCAACGGCTGGCCCATCGCCGCCATCCGTAACGAGTAGACCAACTCGTCGCCGTCGACCCGGACCGAACGACCCAACGCCGCAACATTTTTCGCGGTGGAAGTGAGGCCGATCGAGGTCGCGGTCAGTTCCAGCTCGATGACCGCGCCGTCGAGCACGAGGGTGCCCTCCTCGATCTCGGTGATCCCGTTCGGATGGGCCAGCACCCATTCGGCGCGCCGCGGCGACGGCACCCGCAGGTAACCCGTCTCGCCGTGCAGCGGGCGGCCGTCGTCGGCGGTGGTCTTCTGTCGGTACGTCAGGAACGGCTTGCCCACGTGGTCGAACGCGATCTGCTCGGTGTAGCCGAACGGTTCGATCGTCGGGTACTCGCCGGAGCCGCGGCCGGACCAGACGCCCAGCAGGGGGCGCAGTGCGGCGATGTCGGGGTGGAGGTCGACCACTCCGACAGGCTAGCGGGGGCCGCCGCTCAGGATTCCCTTGCCGATGAACGAGCCGAGTTGGCCGAGCAGATCGGTGGGCGAGGCCTCAGGCGGCGGCGCGGCGTTGGTCTGCTGCCACGGCTGGCAATCTCTGGTGGTGAACGCGGTGTCGGTGGCCTCGATGCGAACCACCTGCGGCTTCTTGGTGAGCGCGTTGTCGGGAACCTGGTCGTTGTTGACCCGCTTCCAGTAGCAGGCGCTGCCGTCGATGGGACCCGCCGACGCGTAGGTGCCCGGCAGGATCTCGGTACCGACCTGGTAGGTGCCGTCTTTGTCGATCGCGGTCAGGGGCGCGGCCGGAGGCGGCCCCGGCGCGGCCGACGGGCCAGGCGCCGTTGTATCGGTGTGGTGCGGTTCGTCCGGTTGGGCGTGCGCGACACCCAGCCCGCCGAGGGCGAGCAGCGCCGTCGCAGCGGCGGCGGCAAGTCGCGGCAAAGTCATGCGAGCCAGTCTAAACGGATGACGGGCGTGGCAAGGAAAAAACCCGTCGCCGCAGCGGCGAGCTGCGGCGACGGGCCTTGTTGGTTGATCATCAACCGGATTAGCCGGCCATGAACTCGTCATAGGCCGACGCCAACTCCGGCGACAACGCCTTGACGTTGCAGGTGCGCTGCACGTCGCCGATCGGCGACAGGATGCCGCGCAGGTCGTAGTACTCCTGCGGGTTGGCGTTGAAGTACCCGCGCAGAGTGGCCGAGGCCTGGTTGCGGTCCTGACCGAACGCGGTGGTCACGGCCTGGTTGGCACCCGGATGGCTGTCCAGGTACGTACGGGCCGCACCCGTCACGGAGCTGACGGTGCCGGACACGGCGCTTGCGCTGCAGTCCGGTGCGGCCATCGCCGACGGCGCGGCGATGGTTGCTGCGGCCAAGCCGCCGAGCAGGCTGGCGGCACAGGCGCCGGCGATCTGCCGACGCGCGGCGATACCACGGAATTTCATATTGATTCTTTCCTTCATTGCGTTTGTCGCTGATTTCCCCCGTCCCCGAAAACCAAGGTACCCATGGCAAACACGCGCAAACGCCGCCGCGGAACCCGGAATCGGAGCACACGCAGGCGTTACACCGCGACGGCGTGATCTGTACCGCAATTTCGGTCGATTTCGATAAGCGGGCAACCAGAAACTTCGAGAACTCTCAGAATTTGCTGTCGATCTTTAATTGATCGTGATGTGCACAGTGACCGAATTGTTATCCGGCGCAACGGGCTCTGACCATGAATCTAAGGTGGTCCCTGTGAAGCTGGACCTGCTGAGCCCCGGCCTCGAAGTCGGGCTCGTCACCACGAACCGCGACGAGATGGTCGCCTTCTACGAAGGATTCCTCGAACTCGAACCTCAAGGCGAGATCGAGTTCCCCGGCGGTTCGCAGCGGTACTCGCTGGGCGGCAGCGTGGTCAAACTCGTCACCTACGAGACGCCGCCGCCGGCACCCGCGGCCGCCGGAGGCGGCAGAGCGCAGGCGGGCATCCGCTACTTCACCGTCGGCGTGAAGAACCTGCGCGGCGTTGCCGAAGCGTTCGCGTCTTCGCGGTATGACGTCGTCGAACCGCTGACCGAGTTCGCGCCGGTGCCGGGGATGGGCTGGATGTTCGTCGCCGATCCGGACGGCAACTGGATCGAATTGTTCGGAACGCTGTGACCGGTCCCCATCCCGGCTCGACCCCTCCGGTGACGCCGACGTGCTACCGGCACCCCGACCGCGTCACCTACGTCCGCTGCGCACGCTGCAACCGCTACATCTGCGCGGAGTGCATGCGCGACGCGGCGGTCGGACACCAGTGCGTGGAATGCGTGAACGCCGGCGCCCAACAGGTCCGCCCGGTGCGGACCCAGTTCGGTGGGATGCCGTCGGACAAGCCGATGGTCACCTACGTGCTGATCGCCGCGAACGTGGTGATGTTCGTGCTGCAGATGGCGGTGCCCGGGCTGCAGCGCGAGCTCGTGCTGCAGTCCTGCGCCGTCGCCGACGGCGAGTTCTACCGCCTGCTGACGTCGGCGTTCCTGCACTACGGAACTGCGCACATCCTGTTCAACATGTGGGCCCTCTATGTGGTCGGTCCGCCGCTGGAGGCGGCGCTGGGCCGGCTTCGGTTCTCGGGCCTGTACCTGCTGAGCGCGCTGGGCGGATCCGTACTGGTCTATCTGCTGTCGTCGCCGGCCGCACAGACCGCGGGAGCCTCCGGCGCGGTGTTCGGCTTGTTCGGCGCGATCTTCGTCGTCGGCAAGCGGTTGCGCATGGACGTGCGGTGGGTGGTCGCGATCATCGCGATCAACCTGGCGTTCACGTTCGTCATTCCGCTGGTGAGCTCGCAGAACATCAGCTGGCAGGGCCACATCGGGGGACTCGTCACCGGCGCGGCGATCGCGACGGCCTACGTGTACGCCCCGCGCGGCTCGCGCGACCTGGTGCAGGCGGGGGCCAGCGCGGCGGCGCTCGTGCTCTTCGCGGTGCTGATCTGGTGGCGCACGGCCGACCTGCTGGCCTCGCTCGGCGTGGCCTGACCCGTCAGAGCTGGATGCGGGAGCCGACGATCACGGTGCGGTCCAGGGGTAGGCCGAAGTGCGCCGCTGCGTCGGCGGTGATGTGCGACGTCGCGATGAACAGCCGTTTGCGCCACGGCGCCATGGTCGGGGCGTCGCCGGGACACAGTTCGAGCTTGGACAGGAAGTAGGACGCGCTGTCGAGATCGATCGGGCCCTCGGTGTCCGCCGGATCCAGCAGGGCCAGGGCGCGCGGCACGTTCGGTCGTTCCATGTAACCGAACCGGGCGACCACGTGGACGATTCCGTCCTGGGTGTAGCCGAGGTCGTCGTGCGTCATCCGCTCGTCATCGGGGACGCGCGGCACCGTCTCGGTCTCGACGGAGACGATCAACACGTGCTCGGCGAGGACGTGGTTGTGGTCGACGTTGGCCCGCATCGCCAGCGGCGCGGTGTGCCGGCTGCGGTTCAGGAACACGGCCGTGCCCGGTATGCGGATCAGCGGCGGATCACGCCGCGCCAGGCCGTCGACGAAGCCGCGCAACGGACCCTCGGCGCGTTCGCGCGCGGCGGTGACCAGCCTGCGCCCGCGCTGCCACGTGGTCATCACCGTGAACGCCGCGACAGCGATGGTCAACGGCAACCATGCCCCGTGCACCAGCTTGGTGAGGTTGGCGCCGAAGAACATCAGGTCGACCACCAGCAGCGCACCCGCGCCGGGCAGCACCGCCCACAACGGCCACCGCCAGCGGGTGCGCGCGTAGTAGAAGAACAGCGTCGTGGTGATCGTGATGGTGCCCGTCACCGCCATTCCGAACGCGTAGGCCAGCGAGGCCGAACTCCGAAAGGCGAAGACGAGAATCAGCACTCCCAACAGCAGGGCGCCGTTGATCCACGGCACGTAGATCTGGCCGATGGTCGACGCTGACGTGTGGTCGATGCGCAGCCGCGGCAGATATCCGAGCCGGGCGGCTTGCGCGGTCACCGAGAACGCGCCGGTGATCACCGCCTGCGAGGCGATCACGGTCGCCGCGGTGGCCAACAGCACCAACGGGATTCGACCCCACTCGGGTGCCAGCAGGAAGAACGGCGCGGCGACTGTGGATTCGTCGCCGAGCACCAGCGCGCCCTGGCCGAAGTAGCTCAGCGTGCATGCTGGCAGAACCAGGCCGAGCCACCCGAAAGTGATTGCGCGCCTGCCGAAATGACCCATGTCAGCGTAGAGCGCCTCGGCTCCCGTCACCGCGAGGACGATCGCGGCCAGCGCGAAGAACCCGATGTGGAAGTGTTCGGTGATGAACGCCAGGGCGTAGGTGGGCGACAAAGCCTTGAGGATCTGCGGATGCCCGGCGATGCCCCGCACACCGCATACACCGATGGTGGTGAACCACAGAATCATGACGGGACCGAAGAAGCGCCCGATCGTCGCGGTGCCGCGGCGCTGCACCGAGAACAGTGCGGCGATGATGACCGCGGTGACCGGGACGACGAAATCGCCGAGGCCCGGGTCGATCACCTTGAGGCCTTCGACGGCCGACAGCACCGATATCGCCGGTGTGATCATGCTGTCGCCGAAGAACAGTGCGGCGCCGAACAGTCCCAACGCCGCAAGCGTCGCCGTCACGCGTCGACCGTGCCGGCCGGTCCATCGGCGCAGCAGGGTGATCAGCGCCATGATCCCGCCCTCGCCGCGGTTGTCGGCGCGCATCACCAACGTGACGTAGGTGAGGGTGACGATGATCATCACCGACCAGAAGATCAGCGAGACGACGCCGTAGACGTGACTGTGCGCGACGGGGACGGGATGCGGATCGTGCGGGTTGAACACCGTCTGAATGGTGTAGATCGGGCTGGTGCCGATATCGCCGAACACAATGCCCAGCGCGGCGATCACCACCGCCGGACGCAGCGAGGTGGTACCGGGCGCTGTGTGCACCCGATGATCATCGCCGAGCGCGGGCGTGTTCGCGGCTCATCGCGACGGATGATCCGCTGTGTTTTGGGAGAATGAGGCGATGGCCGACGATGCGCTCGACGAACTGTATGCCGCCAAGCTCGAGGACTTCACCCCGCTGCGCACGAAGCTGGCCGGAGCCGCGAAGAAGCGCGGCGATGCCGAGGCCGTCAAACGGATCTCGGCCGCGCGCAAACCGACCACCGCGGCGTGGGTGGTGAACCGACTCGCACTCAGCGACGAAAACGTGCAGAAACGGCTGAAGAGCCTCGGCGAACGGTTGCGCGACGCGCACGCGGCGATGGACGGCGACCGGATCCGCGAGCTCTCCACCGAACAACGCAGGCTGGTCAACGATCTGACGCGCACCGCGTTCGAGGAGGCTGAGCTCAAGAACCCCACCGGAGCGCTGCGCGACGATGTCACCGGGACCCTGCAGGCCGCGGTCGCCGACCCCGACGTCGCCGACCGGCTCGGGCGGCTGACCAAGGCCGAGGAGTGGTCTGGCTTCGGTGAGTTCGGGGACACCGCAATAGTTTTCAGCCCCACCACCAAGCGCAAACCGGCGCCGAAGCCCGCTGCCGAGGAGCCGGCCGCCGAAGGGCGTGACACGAAGGACGCGGCGGCGCGCCGCGAACTGCAGAAGGCCCGCGCCGAACTGGCCGCCGCAGAGCGCACCAGGGCCGAGGCCGACGACGCGCTGTCCGAAGTGCAATCCGACCTGGCCGCCGCGCGGTTGCGGTATCAGGACGCTCAGCGCCGGTTGCAGGAAGCCGAGCGCGGCCTGGCCGCCGCCGAGGATGCTTACGACAAGGGCAAGCAGGCCGGCCGCGATGCCGCGGCCGCGGTGAAAGAGGCCAAGGCTCGGTTGCGTCGCGTTAAGTGACCGCGCGACAGCTGATCTCCATGCTGTCGCTCTCCCGCGCCGGGAACGGAACGCTGACATAGCCGTTCGCCGGATCGCGGACGTAGTCGAGATAGGGCGCGAGTTCATCCATCGACGTGTTGTCGGCGACGACCAACGCGCCGGGGCTCAGGCGCGGCTCCAGGAGCTCGAGCACTGGCAGATACAGCTCCTTCCAGCCGTCGAGAAGAACGAAATCGACTGCGCCGGAGAGTGTCTGCAGAGTGTGCAGCGCATCGCCGGCGAGTACGGTGATCACATCGTCGAGACCGATGTCGACGAAGGTCTTCGTGGCAGCGGCGACCTTGGCCGCGCTCAGCTCGGTGGTGACGACGGCGCCCCTGCCGTTGTCGCGCACCGCGGAGGCGAGGTGGATGGCGGAGATGCCGAGCGACATGCCGAACTCGACGACGGTGGTTGGCTTGCTCGCCCGCACCAGTGCGTAGAGCAGGCGGCCCGCCTCCGGTGTGACCGGGAGATAGAAGTCGCTGAGGGCGTCGGCGCGCTCCTGCGGGGTCGCCTCGTTCAGGCGGGCGAAGTCGGCGCGCCGGAGCGCCTCCATCTGATAGCGGGCCTCGGCGTACATCCGGTCGAGCGCATCGGCGACGCGGGACTCATGCAGTGTGATGCTCATAGCCGTTGAACGTATCGGGCCGCGGCCATCCGTGTCAGGATGGCCACAGGGCCATGGGCGCTACCGGCACGTCGACGCGACGCGTGATCGGGGTGATCACGCTCATGGTGCTTGCCGCCTGGGCGCTGCGCGGCTACGTCCCCGGCGTGGAGCGCGCCGCCGAAGAGGTGGAGCCACGTTCGAGCAATCCCCTGGCGCTGGCCGCGGTCATCGCGCTGTTGTGCGCCGCGGTGGGGATCATCGGCTTCGCGATCATCGTGCGGATGCGGGACAAACGGCCGCGTCCCGTGCCCATGGGCAGCCTGCCGCGAAGCGATCGATCGGGGGAGCGGCCGTCATGGCGGTTCGCGCTCGTCGCGCTGGCGGCGCTCATCGCGTTGGTGTTTCTGGTCGCGCTGTTGTCCCGGGTTTCCCTGCCGGTCCCGACCGAACAGGCGCCGCCGGCGGTCCCCGACGAGGTTGCCGGTGGCCCGGTAGAGCCCCGTCCGCCCGTCGAGGACGAACCCGCCGACAGCAACGTGGTGAATTATCTGATCCCGCCGATGCTTCTGCTGATGGCGCTGATCGTCGTCGGGACGGCGGTCGCGTCACGGCGGCAGGGACCCCGTCCGGGTCCCGCTGTTGCTTTCGAGGCGGCGGACTCGCCGTCGGTGGTGCCGACGACCACGACGTCGCTCGCACGCGCGGCGGAGGTGGGGCTCGCCGAGATCGGCGATTTGAGCCGCGAACCGCGAGAGGCGATCATCGCCTGCTACGCCGCGATGGAACGCGAACTGACGCGGGTGCCCGGGGCGGTACCGCAGGCTTGCGACACCCCGACCGAGGTGCTCGCGCGTGCGGTCGCCAGCGGGGCGTTGCGGGCCGACAGCGCCACCGAACTGGTCGAGCTGTTCGAGGAGGCGCGGTTCTCGCCGCATGTGATGAGCGAGAAACATCGCGACGCCGCGGTGCTGGTGCTCAACCGTGTGTTGACCGAGCTACCGCAGCGCACAGCCGAGGCGGCGTCGTGAAAAGGCTTGTGACGGCGGCGTTCCTGTTCGTGGCGGGGGCGGAACTGCTCGCCGTCGCGAGCCGAGACCGGGATCTGATCCTCGTCGTCTCCGGCGTCGCGCTCGCACTGGCGTTGCTCGGCCTGCGATGGCAGCTCGCTCACGAGGGCGAAACCGACGATGAACAAACACTTTCCGATGACGCCGCCGAGTCGCTGCGCCGCTGGCGCTCGCGCACCGAGACCCTGATCAGCCGCGCCGAGGCGACCCGCACCGACTGGGATCGCCACCTGCGGCCGATGCTCGCCCGGCAGTTCGAACTGGCGACCGGACAACGACGGACCCGTAATCGCGCGGCGTATCACGCGACCGGCGAGATGCTGTTCGGCCCGGAACTGTGGGGGTGGGTCAACCCCGAGAACGTCGCCGCGCGCGGGTCGGAGTCACCGGGGCCCGGCCGGGCGACGCTCGACGAGATCCTGCAACGGTTGGAGCGGGTATGACGACAGGACTGCCTGCGGCGGCGACCACCGCGAATTGCGAGGCGGTGCTCGACGAGATCGGGCGGGTGGTGGTCGGCAAGCGTGGGGCGCTCGCGTTGATCCTGACGACGGTGCTGGCCGGCGGGCATGTGCTGATCGAGGATCTGCCCGGCCTCGGAAAGACGTTGATCGCCAGGTCTTTCGCCGCGGCGCTTGGGCTGCAGTTCACCCGAGTGCAGTTCACGCCGGACCTGCTGCCTGCCGACCTGCTCGGATCGACGGTTTACGACATGCAGTCGGGGCACTTCGAATTCCGCCGTGGCCCGATCTTCACGAATCTGCTTCTCGCCGACGAGATCAACCGCACACCGCCGAAAACGCAAGCGGCACTGCTCGAGGCGATGGCGGAGAGTCAGGTGAGCATCGATGGTGCCACGCATGCGCTGCCCGCGCCGTTCATTGTGCTGGCGACCGACAACCCGATCGAGTACGAGGGCACCTATCCGCTGCCGGAGGCTCAGCTGGACCGGTTCACGATCCGGCTGGAGCTGCGGTATCTCTCAGAACAGGAGGAGGCGTCGATGTTGCGGCGCCGCATCGAGCGCGGTTCGTCCGAGCCGACGGTCGCGCAGGTGGTCGATGCCCACGATCTGGTCGCGATGCGCGAATCGGTGGAGCAGGTGACCGTGCACGACGACGTCCTGAGGTACGTGGTGTCGCTGGCCGCCGCGACGCGCCAGCATCCGCAGATCGCGGTCGGCGCCAGCCCGCGCGCCGAACTCGATTTGGTGCAGCTGGCCCGCGCCCGCGCGCTGTTGCAGGGCCGCGACTACGTCGTGCCCGAAGACGTGAAAACACTTGCGGTTCCGGCCATCGCGCATCGGATCACATTGCGGCCGGAGATGTGGGTGCGACGGGTACGCGGCAGCGACGTCGTCGACGAGCTGCTGCGCCGGCTGCCGGTGCCGCGGACCAACCCGTGATCGAAATCCGCTGCACCGACGCCGAGTTACGCTGGCGCGCTTCGCCTCTGTCCCGCTCGTTGTTGACCTGTGCCGCCGTGGCCTTGGCCGTCGCGGTGCTCGGGGCGCGCTGGCAGCTGATCGCCTTCGCCGCTCCGTTGATCGGGGTGCTGTGTTCGGTCGGATGGCAGCGAGCAGTTCCGACGGTGCGGGTGTACGCCGACCCCGGCATCCACCGCTGCTTCGAAGACGAGCCCGCGCGGATCAGGATGTGGGCGGAAGCCGAGGGCGAGACGGTTCGCCTGCTCAGCGGTTCTGTCGCAGGGATGACGCTGGAGGCTGTGGAGCGCGAGAGTGAGGGCGGGCAGACCGTGGTGGCGAGTGCGCAACGCTGGGGCCGCTATCCGCTGCACGCACACTTGACGGTCACAGCGCGGAGCGGTCTGGTCGAGGGCGTCGGGGTGGTCGACGCCGCCGACGTGTACGTGTTCCCGATGGCCCCGCCGCAGTCGACGGCGATCCCGCGCACCGAGTTGCTCGACCGTCTGGGAACTCACCTGACCCGGCACACGGGCCCCGGTGTGGAGTACGCGGACGTGCGCAGGTATGTGCCGGGAGATCATCTGCGAGCGGTGAATTGGGCGGTGAGCGCGCGTCGGGGTAGCCTGCATGTGACCGAGCGGTTGACCGATCGGGCCGTCGACGTGGTCGTGCTGATCGACAACTACGCCCAGCCGGCGGGGCCGGCAACCGAGGCCACCGAGCGCACGGCGCGCGGCGCGGTCCAGGTGGTGCAGAGCGCGCTGCGCAGCGGCGACCGGGCGGGCATCGTCGCGCTCGGGGACCGCAATCCGCGATGGTTGAGCGCCGACATCGGGCGCAGGCAGTTCTATCGGGTGCTCGACGCGATGCTCGGCGTCAGCGGGGGTTATGACACGACATCGGGGACTCTGGCGCCGCGGGCCGCGGTCCCGCCGGGTGCCATCGTCGTGGCATTCTCGACGATGCTCGACACCGAGTTCGCACTCGCGTTGATCGACCTGTGCAAGCGGGGCCACACCGTGGTCGCGGTCGACGTCCTGCACGGGGCGCCGTTCGAGGAGGGGTGCGACGCGTTGGTGGCGCGGATGTGGTCGCTGCAACGGTCGTTCATGTATCGCGACATGGGCACGGTCGGCGTCGACATCGTGGCGTGGCGCGAAGAGGACACGCTCGACCAGGCGATGCAGTTGGTGCCCGATCATCCCAGGCCCGTGCGGAGGCGACGGTGAACCGGGCGGTGTCAACGGCGTTCGGTTTCGTCATGGTGGCGGCCGCGGCGTTGCCGGCCGACGATGCGGCGCTTGGCGTGTGCGGCTTGGCTGTGGTCATGGTGTTGTTGGGCAACGTGTTTCGGGTCGCGGCCACGGTGGCTGTGTTGGCGACGGCGGCCGTGATCGTGATGGCATCGGCGAGCCCGGTGTACGCGGCGTTGTGTGGTCTGGCAGGCGCGGCGTACCTGGTGCTGCGGTACACCAGCGACGTCACGGTGCCGACCGTCGTTGGGGCGCTGTCGTTCACGGCCGTGGCGTTGGCGGCGGTGGTTCTTGCGCCCGAGTTGCCGTGGGTGCCGTTGGCGGCGCCGCTCGCGGTGCTGGCGGCGGTGGTTTTGGCGACCCGACCGTACTGGGCGGGTGGGTCGCTGTCTCTTATACACATCTC
>NZ_LZSQ01000044.1 GCF_001665535.1 Mycobacterium sp. 852002-51961_SCH5331710 | reverse complement strand
CCCGCCCCTCTCGGCGGAGCCACACGGGTGGGGAATTTCGATGAGCGTCAGTGGGGAGTTTCAGTGAGCGCGGTCACCGGCTGCACGTTGTTGACGGTGATGCCGCGGTCGCCGAGGTCACGCGCGAGCCCGCGGGTGAACGATGACATCGCGCCCTTGGTCAAGCCGTACACCGACAACCCGGGACCGGGAATGCGGTCGGCGTTGATGCTGCCGATGTTGATGATGCGGGCACCCTCACCCAGATGCTTGATCGCTGTCCGCGTGGTCCAGTAGGTGCTGCCGATGTTGATCGCCACGAGACGTTCGAACTCTTCTGCCGGGAAGTCGTCGATCGGCGCGATGTGCGCGACACCGGCATTGTTCACCACGATGTCCAGCCCGCCGAGATCTTCGACAGCACGCTCAACGGCGGCGGCACTTTGCGCGCCGTCGGCGGCGTCCGCCTGAATAGCCACCACTATCGCGCCGTTCCCGGATAGTTCAGCGGTCAGATTCTCGGCATTCGCGGCCGACGCCGAATAGGTGAACGCGACGGCCGCGCCGTCAGCACTCAATCGCCGAACGATCTCAGCGCCGATTCCGCGCGATCCTCCCGTGACCAATGCTCGGCGTCCGGCGAGTGGTGCTGCACTCATGATCAAGCCTCCTGGCAGTTTCGAACCGATTTGTTACTTAGTATGCTCAGGTCAAACCCGTTCGTCCGGTCAGCATTCCCCGATGTGACCGGCATCACAGCAGAGGAGGTGGGGCGACGGTGGCCGTAGGTCGCCCCCGGGGATACGACCCCGAACAGGTCGAGGACACCGCGATGAAGCTGTTCTGGGCGCACGGCTTCGACGGTGTCTCGATATCCGACGTCACCGCCGCAACCGGTTTGAACCGACGCAGCATTTACGCCGAATTCGGTTCCAAGGAACAGCTTTTCGAGCGAGCCATGCGGCGATACCTCGCAGGGCCGAGCAGCTATACCGCCGATGCGCTGAAACGACCGACAGCCCGCGAGGTCGCCGAGGCCATGGTGCATGGTGCGGCAGACGCGGTCAGTGGTGATGTGCGGGGGTGCCTGACCGTCGGCGAGGCACCCGGCTTGGCCGAGTGGCGGGAGGCGACTGTGCAAGCTCTCGCCGAGCGGTTCGCGACGGCGGTGGCCGACGGAGAACTACCGGATGTCGACACTCTGGCGTTGGCACGCTGGATCGCAGCGGTATGCCAGGGGATCGCGATCCAGGCGCGAAGCGGGGCCGACCGCGCCGATCTCCACGCCATCGCGGACCTCGCGCTGACGGGCTGGCCGTCGAAATCTATGCCGAAGACACGCCCAGGCGACGCGCCAAGTCAGGGCCGCCGACCTCGCGGATGAAGTCAGGGTCGCCGCACACGACGAGACGGTCGCGAGCCCGCGACAATCCGACGTAGAGGCGTTCGCGGGAGCGCTCGAACTGGCCCGAATCGTTGACCACCAAGACGACCGCACGTCGCTCGAGCCCCTTGAAGCCAAGCACGTGACCGTAGAACACTTGGTCGCTGTCCCAGAAGGTATCCCAGTACGCCTTGTGGCCTTCCTTCTGCCGCTCGGCCTGCTCGGGATGCCGACTGCCCGTCGTCAACAACGCGAGATCCTCGGGCCGCCAACCCTCTTCGAGTAATGCCTCGATCTGGTCGTCGCCGACATCCATCGCGTCCACACGGTCACAGGCGATGAACTCGACAGCAGGCCCCTCGCCGCCGAGGAACCGCATCGGGTGGTCGACCAGTGGTTGGAACGCATTCGCGATCTGGCGGGTGTTGCGCAGATTGTGGTCGAGAATCAGCGGTAACAACGGCACCGGCGGAGACCCGTAACGATTGAAGACGCGCTGCCCCTCGTCAGTGAACACGTACAGGCCGCCCTCATCGGGATCCTTGAGCGCGATCAGCAGCGGCTCCCACCACGAGTCGGCGAAGTCCTGCGCCTCGTCGACGACGATGGAGTCGAACCTATGCCCAGGTTCGAGTTGCATTGCCAGCTCAGCCATTTGCACCGGGAGATCGTGTTCCCAGAACTTGACTGTCTCCTCGGTGCGCAGCGATTCGTCCGGTCCCTCGGGTGCGCCCCACAGGACGCCGAGCGCGTGGAACTCGCCGACGTAGCCGGGCTGCTGGCGTCGCGACCACGTTGCGGTGATGCGCTCCAAATATGAAGCGAGACCGTGGGAGTAACAGACGAGGGCGACGCGTTGGCCCCGCTGGGCCAGCCGGCGGGCCTGCTCCATCGCGAGGAACGTCTTGCCGGTTCCCGCGCCGCCGCGGACCTCGATGCGGTTGAGCAGCCGAGTCGCGTCGAGGATCACTGCCTGATGCTCGGTGAGCGCGTCGGCAGCGTCCTCATTGGCCAGGGCCCGCGCGACGACGTCGCGCTGCGGCAGCCCGCGTCCGCTCAGCGCGGTGATGATCTGGTCGATGCCATCAGCGTTGAGCAGCGGACGGTCGAGTTCCTGGCTGACCAATACGTGGCGCAGCTTGCCGTCGATGTTCTTGAGATCGTTGCGGTCGATGACCTTCCAGCGTGGGCAGTCCGAGAGTGCGAAGTCGTCAGGAAGTTCGGTGTTGGGCAGGACCACGACGTGGTCCCAGCGCAGCCGCCCCTGCGACCAGCGCGGGTCCTTCTCGATGTAATCGCGCAGGGCGTAGCACGCTTCGCGGGCCTGGCGCACCGGCTCGATGATGTGCTCACGTCCTCCACGCTTCTGACGCCAGGTCACTCCGTCATGCCACACCTCTCCGCCCTTGACCTCCAAGCACACGATGCCGGCGCCTTCGATGGCGACGACGAAGTCGACCTCGTGGTCCTTCAGATGGTCGGTGACTCGTTGGCCGGCGATGACGAGGTCGTTGGGCTGAAGTTGTTCGACGAGTGCCTGGTAGACGCGCCGCTCGGCGCGGTTGGCCAGCCGCGGGGTGTCGGTAGGGGTGATCGTCATCGGCGCCTCCGTGCCGTGCTTCGATGCCGCCACCGCATGTCGAACCCTCCCCCATGAAGCTTGGTCTCGATGTTAGCCACGGGGTCCGTCACTCCGGGTGAGGCCGGTGCCCCGGATTTGTCGGTGGGCGGCCCTATGGTCAACCTCAAGCGCTATATCAAGGGGGGATCATGCGCGGACGTGGGGTAATCGCGGGCGCGCTCGCGGTCTGCGGAGCGGTGCTGTCGTCGAGTCCGGCGCACGCCGATCAGTACGACTTCATCGCCCAGCTCGACAACATGGGCGTCTACTACAGCTCGATGGTCGACATGATCGACATCGGCAAGGAGCTCTGTCACGACCTTCGCTTCGGGGCGCCGCCACCGGTGGTGCTGGGCAAGCTGCAGAGGACGGGGTTCGCGCCGGCGGAGTCGGCGATCGTGCTGCTGTCGGCGGTGAACACGATGTGCCTGGACGCCAAGCCGGCGGTCGTCGAGTGGGCACGCGAGATCGGCTACACGCAGCCGCTGTAGGTGCTCGAGATGTTCGCCAAGGTCAATGGGCCGTCGTGATGGCAAGCCGCGGTTCGGATTCCGGTGGAGTGGCCGGCGTTTTCGGCGTCCTGCTCCTGATCTGGTTCGTCGTCACCTACTACTGGATCATCATCGGCGTCGGCGTGGCGGTCGGGCTGTTCTTCGCGGTCCGGGCGCTTGTCCGTCGCGAGCAGGAGCGCCGGCTGGCTGCCGCCCGCGAGGCCGAAATCCTGGCGCACCGCGCCGACCGCCAGCATCGGTGGGCGCAACTCGGTGACGGCAGGGGTGTCTACGGCGTCGAAGGGGCCGAGTTGATGCGGTCGATCTCGCCTCAGCCGTCGGTACCGTCGGCGGACGCGTCCGACGATGAACGGCGCTTCGCCGCAATCGCCTACACCGCAAGCGGGCTCGACGCGCTGCTTCGGGAGAGGCCCACCGAGTGGCGGTGGGCGGTCTTCGTGTCGGTGCTCGTACAACGCCTTGCAGACGTGCGACCGCGACTTCGCGATCTCGATCTGCGCTACACAGATGCGCCGAGCCGGTACGCGCGGAACGGTACAGAGGTCGCCGTCTTCGTCGAGGACTGCCTCGACGACCTGTACGAGCTTGCTCATCGCCTCGAGTCCTTCATCCGTGCACCGGCATTCATGGGCGTGTTCGGTGACAGCGACGACGAAAGCACCGCCGACGCCGACGGAATCCTGCACGTGGCCAACCGTCTGATGGACCTCCACGAGCGGTTCCTCGCGCTCGCCGAGCGGTGCCGTGACGTCAGCGTGCCCTCGAAGTACACCGGACTGTTGGCCGACTGCTCGCTGCTGATGGACATCCCGCTCGACGGATTCCATGCGTTCATCGACGAACTCGTTCAACTCGTCGAAGAGATGCCCGGGGTGTTGCGTTACGCGCCTGGCGATGTCGACTTCGGCTCGGTCACGCTCGAGATCGTCGTCGACGACCGGCTCATCAAGCGAATCGACAAACAGGTGCGCGCCGCCGCGAAGAGCTAACGCCCGGGCGGGAGTTCCCGTGGGCCACGACGTCCGCTCAGTTCGCGCGACCGGCCCCCGGTGAGTTCAGCGTGGCCCTTGCCCCTCGTCATCGCGGATGACGCGTGTTCCTGCCCGGCACCGACCTGGCCGTAGCCGCGGACGTGATCGTCGCCTCGGACTGTCGACGCTCTCCGCGTTCCGCTGGTCTCATCGGTAGCCCGTTCTCCCGCAACGTCATCACTCTCCTCGACCTGAGTGGTCACCTTGCGGGTGCGTCGCATCGAGAAGTGGATCTCCTCAGTCTCCTCGAAGACTTGTCGTGCACTGCGCAACGGCTTGGTGGTGGTGTCGATCGCGTTGACGATGATCGGCGGCACCAGCGGGCGAATCCAGCGCGCGGCGGCACGGGTGACATCTGGGATACCGGGAATCAGCGGACGTCCGGCTTCGTCGGCTTGCTCCACGGAACCGCCCTCCTCGACCGGTGCGGGCAAGTTCTCTACTTCGGCTACGGCGGGCTCCTCGCCCGCCGGCACCTGTCCCGCAACGAGACTCGCCGCCTCAGCCTCCGCGGCGATCGACAAGTACACATCCTCAGCCTCCGAAATGCGCTCGGCGCGTACGGGACTGGCGGTATCGATCGCCTCCATCACCCGGCGGCGCTGCTGCTCACGGTCGATCTCCAGCTGCGCCTCGACGGCCATCCGCGCGCTCGCCAGCTGCTGTTCCGCCCACATCGTGTCGATGGCCGCACGCACCTCGGCCCGCTTCACCGCGACTGCTGTGTCGGCATCCAGCTCGGCGCGATCCCGTACGACATCGGCCGCGATTCCGCGATCCTGCGACGTCTCGCCCCGCCACCGCCGCAGGATCAGCGGCAGCAGGCTCGACAGAACGAAGAAGCCGTCGACAAGCAAGCGCAGCACCAGCGCACCCGGGTTCGCCAGCGTGTGGTCGTTCATCGCGACCCACCGCGCGCCCAGTCCGCGATCCGCGTCAGCCATTGCGGCTTGCCGGGCCTCCCCCAGATCCCGCTCGGCATCTACAACTTCGGCGTCGAGCGCGGGTGCGCGAAGGTCACGGTCGGCCAGCGCGGCGTCGAGGCTGCCCTGGGCGTCGGCGAGGAAGTCGTTCGCCGTCCGGTTCTCGGGCCCGGCGCCCGGCACACCGGTGATGACGGTCTGCGGGCACTCGGGCCGCGGATTGAACTCGCAGCGAGCCACCACCAACGCGTCCTGGCGGCGTTGCACGGCCCGCTCGACCGCAGCGTCGAGCTCACCGCGCGCGGCCCGGCTCTGGTCCAGGTCCCCTGCGGCCTGCGCGACGGCCGGGCTGGCCTCGGCGGTGCGCGCGGCCCGCTCGTCGAGCAGCCGATCGGCGGATCCGGAGAACACGACGACGGCGGCAAGCTCACCGACCACAAGCCCGACTGCGGCCGCGACAGCGGCGCGTCCCGGCATCCCGGAACCGCGGACCGCTCCGGTGGCAATCGCGCGGCTCAGAGCGCCGATCAGCAGGCCGAACACCGAGGTCATCGCGATGACGGCCGCGAGCGGCCAGGATGTCGACTGGGCCAGTGCGGCAGCGGCTACCAGCCACGCCAGCAGCATCGCCACCAGCACCACCACGCCGGCGCTGACCAGGGTCGATCGCTCATGGCGGGCAGCCCTGTCGCGCTGCTCACCGCCACCGAGCCAGATGAGCCCCGCCGCGATCGGCGAGGCGGAAGGTCCGGCCTCGGAAGTCCTGTGGACGCCCATGGAAACTCCAAACATGCAGGTCAAGGCGTGACGGAGCGCTACCGACGGCCTTGTCGGTCTGTGCCAGGCGGAACCCCCCGCGAGTCGCACCGTCACGCCGATGCGAATGCCGAAATTCTCCCATAGCGTGGCGGCGGCCGTTCCTCGTGGACGGGTCCCGCGGCGGTGAGCAGGCACAGTCATGACCGCACCCAGGGCGGCCTCGTATGGTGGCCGCATGAAGAAGGCGCGTATCGGCCACGTCGCCCGGCAGGTCGCAGCGGTAGTTGTCACGGCGGTCACCGCGGCCTCGACACTCAACGGTTACCGGCCGCTGGCGCGCAAGGGCTATCCGTCGATCTTTGCGTTCGGCTTCGGGATGGTGGTGAGCGAGTTCCCGCTGCAGACGCTCGCCAGCCAGCTCGGTGGGCTGGCGTTGACCAGTCGCCGCCTGGCCCGTCCGGTGCGCGTAGTCGCGTGGGCGGTGGCCGCCATTTCGGCGATCGGGCTGCTGAACTTCAACCGCGCGGGCCATCAAGCCGCGGCCCCGCTGACCGAGGCGTTGGACAAGGGCCTCGGCGCTGATCGCCGCAGGGACTCGACGGGCCTGTGGCGCCGGCCCGCAGGGGATGGCACCGCCAAGACGCCGGGCGCTCTGCGGATGATGCGGATCTACCGCGACTACGCCCACGACGGCAACATCAGCTACGGCGAGTTTAGCAGCGCCAACCAGCTCGACATCTGGCGTCGCCCCGATCTCGACCGGAACGGCAAGGCGCCGGTCCTGTTTCAGATCCCCGGCGGCGCCTGGGTGACGGGAAACAAACGCGGACAAGCGCATCCGCTGATGAGCCACCTTGCCGAGCTCGGCTGGATCTGCGTGGCGATCAACTACCGGCACAGCCCGCGCAACACGTGGCCGGATCACATCGTCGACGTCAAGCGCGCGCTGGCGTGGGTCAAGACGCATATCGCCGAGTACGGCGGCGACCCGGACTTCATCGCAATCACCGGCGGCTCGGCGGGCGGGCATCTGTCGTCGCTGGCGGCGCTCACGCCTAACGACGCGCGATACCAACCGGGCTTCGAGGATGTCGACACGCGGGTGCAGGCCGCGGTGCCCTTCTACGGTGTCTACGACTTCACCCGTTTTGAGGACGCGATGCATCCGTCGATGCCCGAGTTGCTCGAGCAGATGGTCATCAAACAACCACAGAAGTCGGCCTTCGAGACCTACGCCGACGCGTCGCCGGTGAATCACATCACTGCTGATGCCCCGCCCTTCTTCGTGTTGCACGGGACCAACGATTCGCTGGTTCCCGTCGAACAGGCGCGGGCGTTCGTCGCGAAGCTTCGCGACGCCAGCACTCAGCCGGTCGCGTACGCCGAGTTGCCCTTTGCGCAGCACGCTTTCGACATGTTCGGCTCCGCCCGAGCCGGGCACGCGGCGGTCGCCGTCGAGCAATTCCTCGCCGAGGTCTACGCGAACTGGCAACAAGCGACGCAGTCGGAGGGTGTCAGCGCGACGTCGTGACACCCAAAGCCTGACCAGCTTCGATTAACAGGTTGCGGCGCTCGGCCAATACCATCGCTACCGCTATGACCGACACCGCCCTGACCGCTGTGCCCAGCGGCGACGCCTCGCCACCTGGCCGTATCTCCACCGAGGCGGGCCGGCGCAGGACCTTCGCTGTCATCAGCCACCCCGACGCCGGTAAGTCGACGTTGACCGAGGCGCTGGCGTTGCACGCCCGGGTGATCACCGAGGCCGGCGCGGTGCATGGCAAGGCGGGTCGACGATCGACGGTGTCCGACTGGATGGAGATGGAGAAGGCCAGGGGCATCTCGATCACTTCGACGGCATTGCAGTTCCCGTACCGCGACTGCGTCATCAACCTGCTCGACACCCCGGGCCACGCCGACTTCTCCGAGGACACCTACCGGGTGCTGACGGCGGTCGACTGCGCTGTGATGCTCATCGACGCGGCGAAAGGACTTGAGCCGCAGACGCTTAAGTTGTTCCAGGTGTGTAAGCACCGCGGGATTCCGATCATCACGGTGATCAACAAGTGGGACCGGCCCGGGCGGCATGCCCTGGAACTGATCGACGAGATCCAGTCGCGGATCGGGTTGCGGCCCACTCCCCTGACGTGGCCGGTGGGCATCGCCGGTGATTTCAAGGGTGTGCTGGATCGCCGATCTGGCAACTACATTCGCTTCACTCGGACCGCGGGTGGTGCCACCGCGGCCCCCGAGGAGCACATCGCGGCGGCCGACGCCTCCGAGGCCGCGGGTGTCGACTGGGATACCGCTGTCGAGGAGTCGGAGCTGTTGTCGGCAGACGGCGCCGATTACGACCGCGAGACGTTCTTGAGCGGCGAGACGACCCCGGCGCTGTTCACGTCGGCGGCGTTGAACTTCGGGGTGAACCAGCTGCTCGACGTCCTGGTCGAACTCGCGCCGCCGCCGAGTGGAGCTCTGGACGTCGATGGCATTCGCCGTACGGTCGAATCTCCTTTCAGTGCTTTTGTTTTCAAGGTGCAGGCGGGCATGGACTCTGCGCACCGCGACCGCATCGCGTATGCGCGGGTGGTGTCCGGCACGTTCGAGCGTGGGGACGTGCTCACCCACGCGGCGACAGGCAAGCCGTTCGTCACGAAGTACGCGCAGTCGGTGTTCGGGCAGCAGCGCTCCACCCTGGACACGGCGTGGCCGGGGGATGTGATCGGGCTGGCGAACGCGGCGACGCTGCGCCCGGGTGACACGCTGTATCGCGATGCGCCCGTGAAGTATCCGCCGATCCCGAGCTTCTCGCCTGAGCATTTCGCGGTGGCCCGCGGCACGGACCCCAGTAAACACAAGCAGTTTCGTCGCGGAATCGAGCAGCTCGAGCAAGAGGGTGTCGTGCAGGTGCTGCGCTCGGACCGGCGCGGGGACCAGGCACCGGTGTTGGCCGCGGTGGGTCCGATGCAGTTCGAGGTGGCCGTGCACCGGATGGCCGCGGAGTTCAGCACGCCGATTGCATTGGAGTCGTTGCCGTATCAGGTCGCGCGGATCGTCGACCCCGCAGACGCCGAGTTTATGGACAAGCAGGTGTCGGCGGAAGTGCTGACCCGCAGCGACGGCGTCATGCTCGTCCTGTTCTCCACGCCGTGGCGACTGGAGGGCTTCCAGCGGGACAATCCGGACGTCGAACTCGGGTCGTTGGTGGCGGCGTAGGGCGACGCTCCTCGGACACACCGCCGCCGACCAGGCCCCCCTAAGCCAGATGGGCAGTCATTCAGAGGCGAACCCCAGCAGCTTGTCCGCAAGGTCGGCCAGCTCCAGATGCCCCTGAGTGGCGACGGTATTCATGAAGTCCTCGGCATCGTCGACATCGAAGCCAGAGTCCAATTCGACGCCGTTGAGGTACAGGAACGTCCATGCAGCGGCCCATGCGGTGCGCTTGTTGCCATCAACGAGCGCATGGTTGCGCGCCAGAGACTGCAGCAGTGCCGCTGCTTTGGTGAATAGGTCGGGATACGCGTCGACCCCGAAGACGGTGGCCTGCGGCCGAGCCACCGCTGCGTCGAGCAGACCATAGTCGGCCACCCTCAGCTCGACACCCACGGCCGCAGCACCAGAGACGAGAACGTCCTCGCGATCCAGGTATTCGGTCACGCCAGGCGACGATTGAGCTCCGCGCTGCGCTCGGCGACGATCCTCGCGGCTTCGTGCACGCGGCGTTTGTGGTCGCTCGCGGCATCGATCGCAGCGCGGTGCACGAACGCGCGCAGCGACAGCTCAGCAGCCGTGGCGGCGGTGCGCAACTGCTCCATCTCCTCGTCGCTGAAGTTGACGTTCAAGGCAGGCATACGTCGACGGTACCAGCTTCAGTACCAATACTGGTACCAGACGCTACCGCTTGTTGAGGTGCGCTTGGAACAGTCCTCGGCGCCGTATCAGCCCGGCGGATCGAACGAGACGACTTTGCCCCGGTTGATCGAGACCCAGTCGCTGGCCACCAGATACGGGCGCAGGTCTCGGTGATGGCCTGCTGGTCGGCGTGCGTCTTAGGTCGCTGCAGCTCATAGAGGTGCGGGAACTCGGTCCAGGCGACGACGGCGTCCCACAGCCGCAGCGCCGTCTCCCCGCGGGCGGGTCGATGAGCACCGGCCCGAACAGGCACTGCCCGTCAGGGAAGAACAGCGTCGGTACGCCGTAGCCGCCGGCGCCGACGACGCGTTGGTGGTCGGCCATCGACTGCCGGCGCAACAGCGCGCCGATGCGCATCATCGACCAGCCGTACGACCACTCGCGCTCCCACGGATGCTTCTTGCCGTCCTGGCATTTGATTTCCTCGAGGCTGAAGAAGCGCCAGTTCACCTCCAGGCCGCTGCGCTCGCGCACCTCGCGGATCCACCGCGATGTCTGAATGCGAACGGGCACGTGACGTCGAAGTGAAAATCAACGGCGACAGGACGATTGGACACATCGGAACCTCGGATCTGCGCGCCAGTGGTCGTCATCGTGCCAGCTGGACATGCCGGTACGACGGACGTCGTACCAGCCCGCGTCAGGCAGACCGACAGCGTGCGCAGCCAGGTCACGGTGGGGTTCAGGCCCGCACCGTCGGCCAGAAGAGGTCGAACAGTCGCTCTTCCCAGCCGTTGGCGACGCGGCCGGTGCGTGCGCGCTCGGCGATGATTGCCCCGACCACCGCGTCGATGAGGGTGGCGCCGTCGATGTCGGCGCGGAACGATCCATCGGCCTTGGCCGCATCGATCACCGAGGCCAGTTCGGCCCGCTCCTTGGCCAGGATGCGACGGAAGAGCTTGGTGAAGTCGGGGTCGTCGTCGGTGAGCATGGCGGCGAGGCCGCCGAAGCCGATGCCGACCTCGATGGCCTTGACCGCCTCTGCGATGAGCCAGCGAAACCGATCCGGTGCCGCGGTTGATGCGGCGAGGGGTTCAGGAGAAGTCACCCGCGTCAGCGCGGCGGCAAGCATGTCGCGACGGTCGCGATGTCGCCGGTAAATGGTGGTCTTGGCGATTCCGGAGCGCGCCGCCACCGCCTCGACGGTCACGGCGTTGGGCCCTCTGGTGCGCAGGAGCGCCAGTGTCGCCTCGGTAATACCGTCGTCGACGTCGCGTCGCTGTGCCATCGCACCTCCTCTGGCCGGGAATATCTCCGGCTGAAAAAACGCTACACTAACCGTAGCGCTACGATGCGCGTAGCGTTTCGTTGAAGCTTACGAGAGGTGCTTTTGATGTTGAAGGCGATAGGACGAATTCCACCGACTGCGGTTGGGTATGTGTCCCTGCTGCTGAGTTTCGCGGCGCTCGGGACGTTCGTTTACGCGCTGGCCGCTCAAAGTGCGGTGGCGGGGATCATCGGGGCCGGCATGGTCGTGTTGATGGTGGCGGCAGTGGCGGGATTCCGCGCTGGTGCCCGCAAGCGCGCGGAGTCCAACGACAGCGGTATCGAGATACCCAGCGAGAACATCTGGGCGCGACCGCTGCGCCGCGAGCAGATCGACCACTATCTGTCGACCTACCGCGGTGCGCGCGACAACCACGAGCAATTGTTGGACGCCGCCACGTCCATGCCCGCCGAGTCGACGAGGGAGCTGGAACGGCAAGCCGCCTGATGCTTCGCACGCTACGCCCGGGTGACACGCTGATCGCGATGCACCCGGGCAGTTGACATACCGAGTCTCGGTGCGAAACCTGCGGGGCGATCCCAGAAGCGAATTTGGTGCGTCCCGGTGCGCCGGGGGCGTGTTAAGAATCTAGACACCATCAATTCGAGGCGGGGTATGTCTGTGCTGGTCGATCCGGAGGTCCTGCGGGCCTTCGCCGCGCACGTCGATGTCATCACCGGTCGCATCACCGGAGCCGCAGTGGGCCCGACGACCACTGCGGCGGCCGACGGACTGCCCGGGTCGACAACGCAGTGGGCGGCCCGGTCGGTCGGTGAGCATTTCACCGAGGTGGCCGAGAACCTGGCGCAGAATGTGGCTCGGATGGGCAAGGCCGTGCGCGGTGCCGGGGACACTTTCGAGGTGACTGACGAAACCTTGGCCGGCGAATTCGACGGGCTGTTCTGATCCTATGCTGCCCTCTCGTCCGACTCTCCAGAGTTGGAATCCAGAGTCGTTGGCGACGTCTGCCGCGTCGATTGCCACGGCAGCGCAGACAGTCGTCGATGGCGTTTCAGGCATCGACGACGCGTGCAAGCGAATGCCGGAAACGCGGGCATGGTCAGGTAAGTCGCACGCCGCGGCGAGCGCAATGTTCGGTCGAGCGGCGCACCAAGCGTCGACGTTCTCGGATTACGCCAAGGCGGTTTCGGCGGCATTGAGTCGCGGTGCCGAGTCGATCGGGAGTGCGCGTAAAGCGTTGTTGGCCAAGGCCGACGAACTCGACGCGGGTCCGTTGAACGTCACCGATCAATGGGTAGTGCTCGTCGACCCGGTCTACATGTCCGAGGAGGAGATGGCCAAGCTGCAGGCGTCGGCCTTGCAGGAGCAGGCTACCGTCAACACGATGCTGATCGCTGTTGGTGATGCCGACGACGCGACGGCGAAGGCGGTGACGGCCGCAGGTAGCCAGTTCGGGTTTGTTGAGGCGGGACTGCCAGCCGATCTTGGCGCCATCCTGCTGCCCACGGCGCAACGACCACCCGACGAGGTGGCCGACCCCCGAACACCCGTCGGCGCGGTGGCGCAGGAGGCGATTCGTTCCGCCGATCAGCAGCAGAATGTGCGGGAAGTCGTCGAGTCCACGAACGCGTACGGCGAGGATGTGACGACGGTGATCAAACAGGACGGCAGCAAGGCCGTCACCACCCGCATGGATCCGTTCGAGTGGCCCAGCAAGCAGAACTTCTACGAGCTCGAGGAGTTCGACAAGAACGGTGACTTTGTAGCGCGGACCAGTTCGTGGCATGATCTGTCCAACGACTGCGACTACACGTCGATCACTTTCGCCGACGGCTCGAACTGGACGATGTCGATGGCCCCCACCGGCCACCGACAGGCCGGCTTCACTACCGCAGACGGTCGGCACAGTGCGGTGCCCGTCGAGCTGATCGACAACATATCGACAGGTACCACAGCTGCCATGTCGGGCCTGGAGAAGCACATCGCGCGTGGCGGATCCTTGCCGATGGTCACCGCGGAAACGGCCGAAAATATCGGAAAGACAATGAAGTTCGGCGGACCGGCAGTGACAGTCGCGACAACGGTCTTTGACATGGTGATGGCTGAGTCGGACAAAGATCGGTGCATTGCACTGGTCGCCGGGGTGGCCGGCGGCGGTGGAGGCTGGGGCCTCGCTGAGTTCGGTGCGGCAGCTGGCGCAGCGACTGGTCCCCTGGCGGTAGGAGCCGTGCCGCTTCTTACCATTATCGGGGCCGTCGCCGGAACTGTAGGCGGCGTGGAAATGGGCAAGTTCATTGGTGAGGTCGTGTGTCCGTACTGAATCTTCCCGAACCCGCGAACTGGGCCAAGGTCAACCGACGCCTGTATTGGCTAGTCATGGGCGTATCGGCGGGCCTGCTCTACTTTGTCGTTCGCGGTATCTTGGCCGGCCTCCGTGGCAACTACCTGACGACCGTACTACTGATCGGCTTCGTCACGTTTCCAGTGTTGATGATGGCGGGCCTACTGCTAGCCGCCACAGGCAAGACGCAGACCCGAACATCCAACGATCCAACGGGATTCACCGTCTGGCCGGACAAGCGGGTGGGCGTGCTGTACGTCGTGGGGCTGATTGTCATGGCCCCATCGGGTGCCCTTCTGGCGCTCTATCTGCCGCGAGGAACAATCGACATTCCGATGTCCCGTGGGTTGCAGATCTTCTCACCACCGCTCTTTGCCCTAGCAGCTATGTTCTCCGTCATCGGTCTCGTCGCGTGGGTGCGGCGCGGCGGGATCGGCTACCTCAAGTTCACCCCGGCGATGGTCGAGATCGCCGACGTTCTGAAGACGAGGGTTCTGGAGTGGGACGACGTTGTCGATGTCAAGGACCACTCAGACACCAAGGACGGAAGGAAGGCCGGCAGGTCGGTGGTGCTGTGCCTGCGCGATGGCACCGAGGAAGTCATAGGCGGACTGAACTTGTACGTGCCGACCGGTGTGCCGCTCTATTGGATGGTGCGCCACTACTGGAAACATCCCGAGGATCGGATGGAGTTGGTGGATCACCGTGCGGCCGAGCGGTTTCGTAAGGGGCGATTCGCGCTGGATTGACGACCGAAGCGCTCGGCGGCGACAGGGCACGGTGCGCCCTTAACCCTTCATCGCATTCGTTTTAAGGCCCAGGCCGGTAGGGACTCCGCGCACCGCCCGTCTCTGAGGACGCGACAGCTTCCCGGCCCGCCCCAGCCCGGCATAGGGTGGTCGCTGTGGCAGACACGCTCGACCCGATGCACATCGTGGTCCGGATCCTGACCGAGAACGGCCCGCTGGGCAAGGACGTCATCGTGGCGCGCCTGAAAGACAACGGCGTGGCTGACGCTGGGGACGTCATTGATGAGATGCTCGACGAAATGGCGAGCCCAGTAAGGCAATTGATCGACGAGCGCTGGATGTGGCTGCCAGCGGTGGTGGATGGACGGTTGTTCACACACCGTGTCGACGCCGACGAGCTGGCCCACGATTTCCTCCGGGTGTACCCGGACCTGGACTCCCTTACCGATCTTTGCGAGTACGTGGAATATCAGCGATTCGCTGACGGCACAGCGGCGCACGTGGCAATGCCCGGCTACGACGATGATCTGCTCGAGGAGCGGCACATTCCGCTGGGCGTAATTGACGAGCCCGGAGTGCTGCTGCTCGCGCCGGGCACGCTGGGAAGGCTGGGCGTGCGCGAGGGCGCGCTGGTCGGGTTGCGACTGGAGTCGCAGGGGCTGGTGGTCGAGCGCATCGCCGCGACCGCGCAGGTATCGACTGTCGGTGCGCGGCTCAAGGCTCTCGTCGACGACGCCGACGAGCCGGTTTCCCTCCAAGAGGCGGTGTGGACGGAGTTGGTCGAAGATCCGAGCGCATTCACCGAGCCACTCTCGCCGCTGGGTGAAATCATCGAGGAGAGCGGCCTCAATCATCAGACCGGTTTGCTGGCACCCGCCGAATTCGATTTCGATGCTTGGCGTTTCGAGCTGAACTGCAAGATGCTCGCCCGAGAGCATGACCTCGATGAGGACGACGCTTCCGCCCTCCACACGCTGATCAGAATCTTCGACCGGATGTCGATGGCGCTGGAGTCAGGCGAGGAATCCGTTCGTGAGCCGCTCTTCGCGCTGACGGCCGCGGTCGGGGGTGTGGTCGCCGATCCGCAGTTGGCGGCAGTATTCGCGGACAGGACGATCCGCGCAGGGCGCCGCGGCGCGGCCGCGCTGGGTCTGTTCGCCGAGACACTGGAGCCGAAGGTGCCTCGCGCCGCACGCGTCGCCTACCGGTGGCTGCGGGCCCTGGCGCTAGAGCAACTCGGCGAAGTCGAGGCTGCCGAAAGCGAACTTCTGGCCGCCGAATCGATGGATCCCGACTGGCCGATGACGTTGTTGGAACTGGCGCGTTTCGCGTCCGATCGCGGCGACGCAGAACGTGGATTGTCGTTACTTCACCGTGCCGGTATCCCGCCCGATTACCACTTGGTCCAGTTACTGGAGCAGCACCGGGCCGAGGCGCGCGCCGACATCGGCCGAAATGAGCCGTGCTGGTGCGGTTCTGGGCGCAAGTACAAGAAATGTCACCTCGGCCGCGAGGCGTTGCCGCTGCAGGATCGTGTCCGCTGGTTATTCGCGAAGGCCGCCCAGCACGTGTCGATGACCGACTGGGAGGAAGTACTTTTCGAGGTCGCCCTCGAACGCAGCCAATACTTCGAAGGTGATTCGCGCGAGGCCTTGGACGCGGCGATATCTGACTCGCTGGTAATGGACGCGGTGTTGTTCGAGGGCGGGGCGTTGGCCGACTTCCTCGATGTGCGTGGATTCTTGCTGCCCGAGGACGAGCGACTGCTCGCCGAGCAGTGGCTGCTGTCGGACCGGTCGGTCTTCGACGTCGAGCAGGTCCGCCCCGGCCAGGGTGTCACTGTGCGCGACGTGCGCACCGGCGACACCTACGACGTTCGGGAGCGCCAGGCCAGCCGGGCTCTGAAGCCCGGGCAGCTGATCTGCGCGCGGGTGATTCCCGCCGGGGACACCATGCAGTTCTCCGGATCGGTCGAACCCGTCGCACTGCACGAGAGAGATGCGTTGATCGAGCTACTCGACAACGAGCCGGACCCGGCCACGTTGGTGGAACAGTTGAGCCGCCGGTTCGCGCCGCCGAGGCTGACCAACACCGAAGGCGAACCGACCGTCCTCTGCGAGGCGACCGTGCGAGTCGGACCGGGGATCGAGGCAGCGCTCGACGAGAATTACGACCGACCGGATGAGTCGCCGCTGTGGTTGGAACACGTTGTGACCCATGGCATGCGGCGGGTACGTGCCACGCTTGAGCTCGACGGCGACGCGTTGCGGGTCAGAACCAACAGCGAGCAGCGGATGGACCGAGTGCTGGCTGCACTGGCGGCTCTTGACCCGGAAGTGGAGGTGCTCGACGACGCCCGCGTCTCCGTGCCCACCGTCCGCGAGGCCACGACACTTGCCGAGCGGATGCCGCAGACCGGCGAGGGCACGCTGGACCCGGCCGATCCGCAGGTGAGCGAGGCGCTCACCGAGTTCATCCGGGAGTACGAGACCAAGTGGCTCGACGAGCCGATCCCCGCCCTGGACGGTTACACGCCTCGACAGGCCGCCGATGATCCGACGCGACGAGACGACTTGATCAGGTTGCTCGGTACCCTCCCCGCCGGCGAAGCCGCGCGCGGGGGCATGGACAGTGACCGGTTACGGGCCGCACTCGGGCTGATTCATCCTGGCTGACGTCTCCCGCTCCGGAAGCCGCGCTAACCTAATCCGCGGCCGCGTTAACTCCCGCGGGTGAGACCGTTGCGAGATAGTGCCCTTTCACCGGCGGCTTGGCGGCTCCCCTACCGCGACGAACTCATCAACGGGCCGGCACCTTAAGCGTCTCGACGTCAGCCGCCTCAGCGCCGCGCCTCGCAGTGCGGGCCGACCAGCTCGGGCCTTCACCCAGAGTCGTTGTCAGACATGGACTATCGTCAGACCCGCCACACCCTCTAGGACATCGAAGTTCCCGTCCTGAGTGACTACCGGCAGCTGCCTGGCGGCCGCGATTGCAGCGATCCATAGGTCATTGATCCGGACCCGTCGGCCCGCCTCGGCCACGTGGACGCGTAGCAGCGCCCAAAGTCGAGCCGCCTCTTCGTCGACCGGAAACGCGGTCATATCTGCGACCGCATCCAGCGTACGAAGGCGACGCGCCCGGATCTCCGAGGTCCGCGCCGCGAGGACACCTGCATTCAGTTCGGCGAGAGTCACCACCGTCGTGGCCAGCTGCTCCGGAATCAGTGACGTCTCCAGTTGCCGCCCGTTCTCGTCGGCGATGAAGACCGAGGTGTCGAGGATGCCGGCCACGGGCCGATCGGTCGTCACAACTCGTCGAGGTCCTCGGTGGTTTCACCGGCGAGCTCCGCGAGGTCATCACGCAAGCCGGGGTCCGCCTGGCTGGTTTGGAGCCGCTTGACCAATTCTGCCTTCGACACCCACCGCCGACGTTTCGGCTCGACCGCGGCGATCACCGCGACGGCTCGTCCATTCACCGTGATCGTCACCTCTTCGCCTGCTTGAACGCGACGAAGCACGCCGGCCGTGTCGTTTCGCAGTTCGCGGGAGGCCACCGTGGACATGCTACGAGCGTAGCACTTATGTAGCACATCGATGGCCGCCCGAGTAAGACGCCGACAGGTACTCCACGGTGGTCATGCGGTCGCTTCCCAGCCGTAACGGCTGTCGAGCAACGCCGTCACGCTTCTTGACTGCCAAGCGCGGCCGTCAGGAGCGCGTTGACCCGACGAATTCAGCACCCGCGCGGCCGCTGCGCGAGTCACTCCGCACCCATCTACCAGCCAACACACATAGCCGAGGAGGGCCTGGCGGCGCTCGGGCCATGGCAACCCGGCCTGGGGAAGTGTTGGTGGCCAATCATTTTCGTGCGAGCCCACTGGCATGGCAGTCGCAGCCTGCGCGACGACCCTCTCGAGACTTTCCACCCCTGCCGCGGCCAGCGCCGCCCGATCGAGAGCGTCGACGGCCTGCACCTCACACCGCAACGCGTGGTCGATTTCGTTTATGCCACCCGCGTCTGGGACGGGCCAGAAATCGTGGCCCACCAGCAGGTCGAGTCCGTGCCGTTGCAGCACCAGGCTCAACCGACGGTAATGCTGCTCGCGTCCGAGGTCCGCGAGCGGATCAGGCATCCATATCGGCAGCCGGGTCGCGATCGCCCGGGCTACCGCTGCGACGACGGCTTCGACCTCGGTCAAGTGGTCGTGCGAGGCGGGCGCGCCTGAGGCGAAAGCAAACATCGCGGCGATAGTGGCTGAACGCGGCTCGGAGTGAGCCGTCAATTGTTCACAGCGGCGGACGGTTTCGTCGTCGCCGAGCACGATGACCGGTGGTGCGGTCGCGTTGTTGGGTCGAATCAAGGCCAGCTCCCCTCGGCAGGCGAGACACCGGCCCGCGCTGAGGCGGGGCGTCTTCGAAGTTGATTCGACGGTATCGGGGCCTGCCGACAATTCTGTGCGTCCGCGACGAAGTTGCGAAGTCCCGCCCTGAGGAATGGGAAGACCCGACAGGAAAGATTTGAGGGCACGCGCGTCGCCGATACCCGTCTGTACAACGCCTGCGAGTGCGGGACAGGTCTATGACGGCGTCAGGACACCGACGCACCGAGCTCCGCGTAGACCGCGGCTTCGAAGCCGAGGATCGTCTCGACCATCTTGGCGTCGAAGAACGGCAGCAACTGCGTGGCGATGACGGCGCCGATCCCCGCCTTGCGGTCGATCCAGAAGAAGCTGTTGAACAGGCCGGACCAGTCGGCCGAGCCGGCGCTGCGCATACCGGGCAGGTCGACCAGGTACAGGTGGAACCCGAGGCCCCATCCCTGCGGCACGTCGAGCAGCTCGACCGGGTTGGCCAGCTCGGGGACGGTCGGTTCCATCTTCTTCGGTAGCGGCGCCCCGTCGAGATGGTCGCGCAGGGCGAGTTCCACGGTCTCCTGTTTGAGGATGCGCGTTCCGTCGAGTTCGCCGCCGTTGAGCCAGGCGCGGACAAAACGCCCGTAGTCGGTGATCGTGCCGTAGGAACCGTGGCCGGCGGCGTCCCACTCGGGGTTGGCGGGCAGGTCGAGGTCGGTCGGTACGAGGCTGCCGTCCGGCGCGCGAAAGCGGATGGGCAGCAACCGGGCACGCTGTTCGTCGGTCGGGTCGAACGTCGAGTCCGTCATCCCGAGCGGACCGTAGACGTGCTCGGCGAGGTAGTCGGCGAGCGTCTGGCCACTCACGGCCTCCACGACCATGCCGAGCCAGTCGGTGCTGACGCCATACTCCCAGACCGTGCCGGGATTGTTGACCAGCGGCGCGTGGATGCCCTGCTTGAGTCCGTCGAGCGGGGTGGGAAAGCCTTGCTCGGTGCAGAAGGTGAAGAGCTTCTGGTTCATGAAGTGGTAGCCGCAGCCAGCGGTATGGTTCATCAGCTGGAGGACGGTTGCCTGCGCCTTGGGCGCGCGGAGGACGGGTTCACCGCTCTCGAAACCGCCGAGCACCTGGAGCTCGCCGAACTCGGGAAGGATCGACGAGACGGGCGCGTCGAGGTCGACGCGGCCCTGTTCGACGAGCTGCAGTGCGGCGGTGGTGGCGACGGCCTTGGTCATGGATGCATTGCGGAACATGCTGTCGGGCTTCGCATCGCCGGCCACGCCTTCGTAGAGGACGCCGTCGCGGCCAACGACTGTGGCCGCAACTCCGTGTAGCGACCCGGCGGTCACGCTGTTCAGTAGGTCGTCGATTCGCTCAAACCCCATCTCAAGCTCCTTTGCTTGGGGATGCAGAGTCATCATCGTATGCGGTGAAGGGACGCGACCGACCGGAGCCGCCCACCACGGTCGCAGCCGCGGCGACCGCGGTACGCATGGCCGCTACCGGCCTATTTGTGTACCGCCGACCTGATGACCTTCGTCGACATAGCCGCTGATGCTCGGCTTCAACTCTGGGGTGAAGACTTGATGACGTTGGCGCGGTAGATCGACACCCAATCGCTGACCTCCGCAATCGCGGAAGGTGCGCCCGCCCCAGGGTGCACCGCAGGTAGCCAGTCGGGTGCGTGACTTGGTATCGATGGAAACACCGTCAATTGCTAGTGATTGGCTCTTGTCGCCGGTCTGACCCACATCGAGACGAAGCGCTTCCTACGGCGTGACCCAGCAATGAAATAGCGGAACGCCCTCCCAAGCACCGCCGCGAGCGACCGCCACGACGGCGTGCGGCCGGTCGAAGGTGACATCGACACGGTGGATTGTGCGCTCGACGAAGTGCGGAGCACCCGTCGTCATCGCTAGGGCTGTTACGGCGGCGGCCTCGAACCCGTAATCGTTGTACGCGGCCGTGGCCGCCTGCACGCACTCGAGCGGCCCGTTGAGTTCGGGGGCCGCCGCTCTCAGTGACGCGGCGAGTTCGTCCACCCCAGGAGCGGCGGTGAGCGAGCTCTCCACGGAGGCTTCCCAGCGTGGCAGATGACTGCGCCAGAGATAGTCCTCTCCGCCGGGCGCTTCCCACTCGACGAACGACTCGGTGGTCTCGCGGACTGACCACGCGTGGCCGTCGGCGGGAAGGCCGTTGGGCGATCCACCGTGCCACAATGCAGCCTCGTTGAGCTGGGCAACGACCTCATCGACACCTCGCCACACATCGGCTGGCGAAACATCTGGAGCGGCAATGACACTGACGACGTCGACACCATCCTCGCTAAAGGGCTTAGCGACGGCGACCAGCCCTGCGGTAGTTGTGTCGACGATTGTCTGCAGCCCATCGTCGAGGACGAGGAACCCGTTGTCGTCGGTGGCCAATTTCGTAGACCACCGCGGCTGCAGAACCAACGCTGTGGCCAGGACGAGCTCGGTCAACGGGTCGACCTGTAGCGGGAACTGCTCGATGAGCCCGCGGGTGTGCTCCGACGCCCAACGGTCCAGCCCTTCCTGATCGGGCAGCTCGTCGAGCGGGACCGGCAGCGTAGTCGACAGAGAGCGCGACCACGCGCCGAGCGCCGCGGCCACGGTCGGGTGCGGCGCGTCGAGCAGACCGGCGGCCAGCACAGCGGCGTCATCGCAGGAAAGATTGAGCACCTCGGCCAAGCGGACGCGGTGCGCACCGGTCGCGATCGGCGCGAAGCGGGAGAGCAACAGCCACAACCCAAGGTAGGAGATGGCTGGAGTCTGCTCCGCGCTCAGTGTCTGCCGCGCCGACGTCGCGTACGTCGCGATGAGCCCGGCAGTATCCGGGCGCCCCGACGTTGTCCACGCGGAATCGTCATATCTCCCAATGACTTCGCGCTGACCGCACGTCAGGCATTCGGCGGTCCACGCACCCTCCATCACGATGCACCCGCCCAGAGTGAGATCCGGCCGGCGCTCTGCCTCATCGAACAACTCCGGAGTTGGCATGCCAAACGCCCTGCGGTGCAGCGTGGTCGATCCACATCGGCCACAAGCCGGCCGCTCTCTCGTCATGATCGGGAAAATACCGCGGGCCAACGACATTGGTTCGGTGCGTGCTCACGCGCAGCCCGACCTCACACACTCTCCTCGGCGTCCTCCGGCGAAGCACCACCGACCAGATAGCCCGTCTTCGGTGTCGCGCTGAAGGGATCAACCCAGCTTCGAAGTCGTGCCAACTCGGCTGCAAAGGCTATCGAGGCGATGGAACCGCTCCTAGTCCCTGCGAAAGCGCGGTGTCCTTCCGCTCGGGCCGCAGCATCGATGGCGTCCCCTTCCACATCGACGTCGGCCGACATCCTCGCGTGTAGCGCCGCCTTTCTGGCGGGGTCCTTGTGATCGCCGCTCATGAACCCGGCCTTGGCGAGAACCGCGACCGAACTGGCGGGGCCGCTGCCACTGAGACGCAGATCGCTCGGGTCGTTCACCTCCTTGATGCCGCGGAGCATATCGACCGTCTGCGCGGCGACTTGGCTTGGTTCGTCACGCGAGACTTGAACGCTGGCGTCAGCCTCATCACTCCACGCCAACGCGCCGATACTGAGCCACAAGCGACCGTAAGCGTCGCACCGAAACTCTACGAGCGGCGGCATCACCGCGAATCTCGGCGAGATGGTGAAGACGTCCCGAGGGTGCAGCATGCCTGCGATGTACGCGGCGACGAAGGTCTGAAACGATCGCCACTGATCGTCCGAGGTGTAAGACGACATTTGAGAACTCCCCTATTCGAACCTCCGCGCAGGAGGCGCTCTTACCGCCACCGATTGGCGTCGGCCGCTTCGTCATCCGAGCCACCCACGAGCGTGGGGTTGGCGTACCGTCCAGTCGGAGCTTGACGACGGCATCTCGTG
The DNA here is from genome assembly GCF_001665535.1 of Mycobacterium sp. 852002-51961_SCH5331710. Lineage (GTDB taxonomy): Bacteria > Actinomycetota > Actinomycetes > Mycobacteriales > Mycobacteriaceae > Mycobacterium. The sequence continues at coordinate 51,340 of NZ_LZSQ01000044.1, read as the reverse complement.
AAGCTGCGGCCAAATATACCTCGGCCCGCCGACAATCTCGGTGGAACTGCCCGACCGCACTGACGCCCTATGCCGAGCCAGTCCTGCATCGCGCACTGGAAGATGTGGTGTGGCAGGCGACTCAAGTCGCACGGGCAGGCCACTGTCAAGACTGGCGGCGGCGATTCGACTCGGGCTCGCGGCGGCGGAACAGCTCCGCAGGCCGCCCTCTCGTGCCAGCCGTGGTAGTGCCTGTGGGCTTAAGGTGCAACTCCATTGCCCGACGAAATGTATCGCGTTGGAGGGCGTGCCCGATTACTGCTTCGTGCGCGATGCGCAGCTGACGGAGTGTGAATTCCTCGCCGATCAGACGATCCGGGTCGGGCTTGTCGGCGTAGCGCAGACGTACGTTTTCAACCGCACGCAAGATGATTTCGTCGTGGTCGAATGCCAATCGGCCCGGCGCGGAAACCGGAACGATGCGTGTCGTCTCGGGAATGCGCAAGTCGAGTCGGCTCGCCTGCACCACGTCAACGTGGGCGACCGATAATACCCATCCCCGGTCATCCCGGTTGGGGTCATCAAAGACGTGCAATTGCCTCGGACTCAGGCCGCGCACGTTGGCCTTATCGCGCAGCGAGCGGTCGACGGCTTCGGCGAGGGTCTCTCTTTCGTGCAGGAAGGTCCCGGGCAGCGCCCAACCGCGGGCGCCGGGCCGCCGGACCTGCAGCACGGCCAGTCCGAGATCGGGATCCAAGGTGAGGACGGCCGTGTCCACCGCGACCGACGGCCGCGGATAGTCGGCCAGGCTACGCCCGCTTGGGTCTCGGTACTCGCTCATGTCGGAGCCATAGCGTACAGTGAAATTCAATTAGCGCAGAACTGCGCAAAATAATGCCCCTTGGATGGGAGGCGCGAGGATGACGTCATACAACGACCGTGTTGAGGGTGTTCTGCTGGCGACCGCGGCGGGAGATGCGCTCGGCGCGCCATACGAGTTTCAGCCGCCGCGAGGGCCAAACCTCGAAGTGGCGATGGTTGGCGGCGGCCCGTGGGCGGCGGGTGAATGGACTGATGACACGTCGATGGCGATAGCGATCGCCGAGGTCGCTGCTACAGGCGCCGATCTGCGTGACGCGTACGCGCAGGACCTCATCGTTCAGCGGTGGCGCGAGTGGTCTCTGACTGCCAAAGATGTGGGAATCCAGACGCGTTCGATCCTCGCGGCAGCTTCACGCGAAGGCGTCATCACCGCAGCCAAAGCCCGCGCTGAGTCCATCAAGATGCACAAACACTCCGGATGCACTGCGGGAAACGGGGCCTTGATGCGCACTGCGCCGGTGGCGCTCGCATATATCGACGATGAGCACGCGCTGGTGGAGGCTGCTCGTGCGATCAGCGAGCTTACCCACTTCGATCCAGACGCCGGTGACGCCTGCGTGCTGTGGTCCTGCGCGATCCGGCATGCGGTTCGTACGTCCGAACTAGACGTGCGGGTCGGCCTGCGGCACCTCGAACCCGGCCGTCGTGCGCTGTGGGCTGAGCGGCTCGTCGAGGCGGAGGCGAGGCCTCCGGCGTCGTTCCCGAACAACGGGTGGGTGGTCACGGCTATGCAGGCCGCGTGGTCAGCGATCACTACATCCCCGGCAGGAGCTTTCCCCGCCGACCACCTCCGACTGGGACTCGATGCCGCGGTGCGGGCGGGCTACGACACCGACACGGTCGCGGCGATCGCTGGCGGCCTGCTGGGAGCGGCGTATGGCGCATCTGCGGTCCCCGGTGAGTGGCGGCTGCTGTTGCACGGCTGGCCTGGGATCCATGCGCACGATTTGGTGGCGCTAGCGACGGCGATTGAACGCAAGGGCAAGCCGGACGAGTTCGACTTCTCCTATCCGGGGTCACCGATCCACACGTGCGCGCGCCACCCGTACGACGACGGTGTATTGCTCGGTGGAATCGGAGTCCTACGAAGGCTGCCTGACGAGGTCGACGCGGTGGTGTCGCTGTGCCGCCTAGCAGACGAGGATATGCGCACCGACATTCCCCACGTGGAGGTGCGACTGATCGATCGGTCAGAGCACGACGAAAATCCACATCTCGACTTCATCCTGCTCGACGCGGTGAAGCTGGTCGAGAGGTTTCGGCGGCAGGGGCGGACGGTTTTGGTGCACTGCGTCGGGGCGTACAGCCGCACCCCGACCATAGGCGCGCTGTACGGCGCGCGATTACGTCGGGTGGATGTCGACGATGCGATTCGCGACATCACGGCGGTGCTACCGGGCGCCAATCCGAACCGCGCGTTTCGAGTGGCGTTGAGGCGCATCAGGTTTCGCAGCTCAGATACCCAGACAGGTGGTCAGTATGTCGAACAATGATTCGCCGTCGAGCCGACAGCCCTTTGTCTGGCGTGGGGTGCTGGAGCCCGCGCTGCTTCACGAACACGTCGTGGTGGCGTCTCACCGATTCGCGGACGCCGCGAAGGCCGGGGACTGGTCGGTTGTGTTGCAAATGCTAAACGATCCGACACAACACGTCGACATCAATTGGTGGAGGCCGGGGGGATCCGCGTGGTTCACCGTTCTGCACCAGGCGGCCTGGCATGGCGCACCGGTCAATGTCGTCGCTAGCCTCATCCGGCACGGCGCCCTACTGAGCCTCACGGAGTCACGCGGACGTACCGCCTACGACGTCTTCAAGGATCGTGAGCGCGATGCCTTTCCGGGTACCGCTGTCGGGGTCGATGCGCGCTCACGCACACTGCTGGCACTTTGCCTTAAGCCGCCCGCACCGACGCTCGCGCCGGACGAAGTCCGCGCTCTCGACAACTATCTCGCTGACGTGATTGACGGGCGAATCAGTGTGCTGTTCGATGGCCGCAATCCGCGCAAAGTCCTGCGGTATCCGCCCGTCGACATTCTGCATGAAGTTACGGATCAACACCTTTGGTTTCCGGTGCCCGGCATGTACGGCGGATTCGACATCACGCTGCAGAGCGGCTTTCTCGATGTGAAAAGTTGGTGTCGTGTAGTCGGTGGATCCGGGCAGGAGCATGTAATCACTACTGCGGGCGCGATTCTCGTCGACGAGGGGTTCGTATGACAACCAAACCGACGTACCGCTGGCATCGGCTTCGTGCGGGCGCTCACACGATGACGGCATGGATCGGTGATGCCCAATTGATATACGTTGCGGTGCGCGACGAGACCGGGTGGGTCCTGAGGCGTCGTGTCGCCGGTGCCGCAAAGACAGTTACCTGGAAGCCGACCGCGACTCTACGCGCCGCCAAGCAGCTGGCAGCGGATGACGCTGAGGGAGGACTGCTTTGAAAGCGTAACTGCCGCGACCGGGTTCAAGATGGTCCGCCTCTCGGAGGCGAGCAAAATCTGCGTGAAGGGTGACATAGACATAAATGGTGCTGGGCCTGGCTTCTACAGCTTGGCCGCCCAGCTCACCATACTTCCGAATACAGCCACCCCGGAAGTCAAATTGGTGTTCTGGTCCAGACAGGTCGGCAAAGGTCCACGATCTCTACGCAACACCCCGCCGGCGTGTTCAGAGTTGTAGGGTGTTGTTCCACCTGCTGTGCCGCGTCGCCCTGCAGAGCACCCTTCGATTTCAGAGCGGCAATGTCGTCGAGCAGACGGCATGTGACGAAGCTCCTGGCGAAGTCCGCGGACTCGGCGGACTCGACGAGGCGGATGAACACAGCCGGCTGCCAGCGCAAGTCGCAATCAAGCGCGATAACGACTTCGGCCACGCCACGTCGTCGTCCCATAACCGGGATTGTCCAAGTAGCAACGCACATAGTAGAACTGGACGTCGACACGAGGCTCTCCGGCGACAATATGGATGCCAACCTCGTTGAGGAAATCGCCCGTGTCACGATCCGGGACAAGGTGCGCCGCAACTACTCGTTCGCAACCAAGTATTGCGCCTTCCACCGCCCGGGGCTTTACCCGATCTACGACTCTCTTGTGCATGACATCCTGAATACCCTGCTTAAGCAAGGCGAGACATTCGACAGCTTCGTCCCCGGTGAACAGTGGCGCACGAACTATGCGATCTGGCACAGTCGGTTACCACGGTCCGGGTTCATTATGGATTGGACTCGTTCTCGGTCCGAGATGTCGACAAGTACCTTTGGATGCTTGCAAAAGAGCGGCAGGCCACTGCGCCAGTGACCTAAGTTAAGTGAACAACTGCCCTCGGGTAGGTTGCGACTGGAAGTCAGTTCGGCTGCGTATCGGCCGTCCACGACGAGCCATCCCACCACCGCAACTGGCTATCCTGCTGCGGGTCTGGATACCAACCGGGTGGCTGCTGTTGTGCCGACTGGACACCACTCGCCGCAGAAGCCGATAGTTTCGTGCTCCAGGTCTTCCACTTTCCTGCGACTTCTGCCGCGGCCTGGCGCAGGACGGGAGCGGCCAGTGTCCCATCCAGCTCTTCTGTATCCAACTCCTCATCAGCAACCGTATCGGGGAGGTATTGGAACGGATATTTTTCAGCTTCAGCCAGGTTCCCGTCGCGTAGCAACGCATACTGCCGTGAATGCGCCCACTCTTCGAGTTCCACGAAACGTATCGCTGGCCACGGGTGTGATTTTAGGTCCGGATTGAGAATCAGCTCGGTAACGTAGTACTCGATCCTCTCCATCGTGGTCTTCGGTCTCTTGTCATGCCCGCTAGTTCTCCGGAATTCATCGGCTTGCTTCCGAAACTCGTCTGTCGAGAGCTCGTTTCCGACTATAGAGGCGCCACCGGCGAGCTGGATAAGCATGGTTTGAACGGTTTCGAGATCCTCTGTCACCAGAAGACCGAAACGGTCGGCGCTTAGTTCGGCTTTGCGGGACCAATCGTTCAGATGCCACTGCAGCGCCAGTGCAATCAAGGAGCCGCCAGGTACGGAGGCTGCCATCGCAGCGATAGGAGCGAACTTATTTGCTACCACTTTATAAAAGGTGTGTTGGCACTTGATGTGCCCGAGCTCGTGGGCGATGACGGCACGCAACTGCGCCTCTGTGAACTGGTCGACCAAAGCAGAGTGGAGCGTGAGGATGGGTTTGTACTGGCCGAGCGCTGATGCGTTGACCTCGTGGTGGGTGTTCAAGAACACTCGTGGCGTCTGCATTCCCGCGAGCGCTGAGATCTCCTCTACATGGCGAAATATCGACGCTGCTTGGCGCCGCGACAGGCGGGTGTCATCAGCGAGATGCTCAACGTAGTAGTGGTCCTCGGCCTTCCGTTCGGCGTTCTCTAAGATTCTCTTGATCCAAGAGCGGCCTTCGACGATTCGGTCAATTCGCCGCCGAGCCGAGACGTCTAGGGGATGCCCGAAGTGTCTCGGCTGCACCGACTCCATCCAAGGCCGCGTCACCAGAGATGAACGTTCAGTCATTGCAGTGCCTCCCCCAGCCGGCGTCGGGTTTCAGAAAGAAGATGTTTTAGTCGATTCAGTGATGCAGCGGATGATCACTCGCAAAAGTCACACCGTCCGGACTTCGGCAGCTCAATATGACATGTCTTGCAAACTAGTCCAAGCTCATAAGGGTCATCGCGCCGCAAGATCCGCTTTCTGACGAACCTGGTGACCCCCATTTGCCGGGTGTATCGATATGTGCTGGTTCGTTCGAATACGGGAGTTTGCGTGGGCATGTCCGTTTCATCGCGCACCTGCGAAGGCGAATGTTGAGGAGTTTCGGACGATAGGATCCGCGAGGACATATCAATTTGCGGGAGCTCCGAATTCGTTGCTGACGCCGACGGTGTAATACGAGCCTCACGAACTGTTGAATTGTCCGCGAGAAGCGTGGTCCGATTTCGCAGACTGTCATCGCTGTCTCTCTTGCCCTCGTGGCTCGGCGAGGAGTTAAGCGTCTGACACTCGGAGTCTGCGTCGGAGTTGTGCGGCTCATCTGGCTGCCGTTCCTCGCCATAGGACGTTGCCGCCGGAGACTCAGTTGAAGCGCAACCGGCTGCCAAATCCCGATCACCCACGGGTGTTGATTCAGGGCAACGAGCCGCGCGGCCATCTTTTTCGTGGCTTGCACCGCGCAGGCGGGTGAGAAGTCTGATGAGCAAGCTCGCAACCGCGACCTCTGACAAGAACCTAAAGACGAGTTTTCGTCTACGCATAGCGCTATTCCCCCAGGTAATCCTCAACACCGTGCATCTCCTCCGAAGCAGTCGAGCCGGCCTCGAGGCCTCGACTCCAGAGGCGCGATCCGAGTATGAGGCACGAATACGACAAACAGGTGTGGTTACGGCTCGACAGCGTCCGGATTAGCAGATCGAAGCATTTCGGTCGTCGGGCTCGAGTGCTCAGTTATCGGCTCCGCCGGCCAAGAAAGATCTAGCGTTTGGCACGCCACGCAGCGCCGCTGAAAGTTCGTGTCGGCAGGTGCGCAAACTCGTCAGCTATGTACACGGTTAGCCGAACCTCTGCCATCTGTCGGTGCGATTCTTTACACTCGGGCCCGGTTGCAGCTAACAAGCTGGCAGCTAAGGGGAGGTTCACACGTGGTCGCTGAAGCGGCGCCAAGTCGCGGTGGTAACGGGGCTGCAGCGCCTGATCCGCAAATTGTCGGCTTGGTGGTCGGCACCGAGGACGCGACCCCACTCGTTTTTCACGTCGCCATCCAGCCTGACGCATACCTACAACTCGACGACGTCGTCGCGACCAGCCGAGAAGTACCCGGCCGCGGCGAAGTCCTAACGTCGGGCATCGTCACTGACGTCCGCTCGCGTCACGAGGGCGCCTCCTTCGGCAGCGACGTGTTCCTCATTTCCGACGGTGTGCTGCCTGCCCGCGTGCAGGAAATCGCCGAGATTACGACCACCCGCGTCGAACCCGAGTGGTACGTCCCTCCCCGACCGGGGGCCGTGGCCAAGCGTGCCACCGGCAAAGAGCGGGAAGCCGCCCTCTACTTCGACCAAATGGAAGATAAGGTGCCCGTCGGCGTGGGTCGCGACGGCGAGACTGTCTATATTGACCTCGACTTCGTCGACGGCACCCGCGGCGCGCATGTTTCCATCAGCGGTATCTCCGGTGTCGCCACCAAGACATCCTTCGCTCTCTTTCTGCTGCACTCACTGTTTGCCGGCAATGTGCTGCCCAATGCCCACAACGCAAAGGCGCTCATCTTTTCCGTCAAGGGCGAGGATTTACTTTTCCTCGACAAGCCCAACAAGCGGCTCGCGGGTGAAGACGGCGACGACCTGAAGGCGGCCTACGCCAAGCTGGGCCTCCCGGCGCACGCGTTCAAGTCTGTCGGGTTCCACGCACCGCCCGTCCCTGGGGACCAGAACGCAAAGCCCAATGTCGTCGGCCGGACGTCTGGGGTAAACACATTCTGGTGGACACTCGAGGAGTTCTGCCGAGATCAATTGCTGCCGTACGTTTTTGCCGACGTGGAGGATGAACGCAGCCAATACACCCTCGTTGTGCATCAGGTCACCGCACAGCTGCGCAACAGCATCGACTCCACCACTACCGACGGCGCCGTCACCATCGACGGCGTGTACTGCAGGACCTACACCGAACTCGTCGACCTGATCTGTGAACGCGTCACGGACCAAGCGTCCATGCAGCAGTGGGCAGGCCCGGCGATCGGCGGCGGCACCGCCAACGCGTTCGTGCGACGGCTGCGGTCTAGCCAGCGCGCACTCAATGACCTGATCCGTGGCGATATCCCCGATCGCCAAACCCGCTCCATCAGCACGGCCAACAACCAAGTAACAGTCGTCGACCTACACAACCTAGTGGAGCGCGCCCAGCGCTTCGTCACAGGTGTCGTGCTCGCTGCCGAGACCGCTCGTAAGGAGGCCGCGGGGCCCGGCAGCCTCCTATTCACGATGCTCGATGAGCTGAACAAGTACGCGCCGCGCGAGGGAAACAGTCCCATCAAGGACGTATTGCTCGATATCGCTGAACGCGGTCGCTCTCTGGGCATCATCCTGATCGGCGCACAGCAGACGGCGAGCGAAGTCGAGCGCCGAATCATCAGCAATAGCGCTATCAAGATCGTCGGCCGACTCGACTCCGCCGAGGCCTCGCGTGCCGAGTACGGCTTTCTTCCGACTGGACAACGCCAGCGCGCGACTATCGCTAAGCCTGGCACGATGTTCGTCAGTCAGCCGGCGATCCCCGTTCCGCTCGCAGTCGAATTCCCCTTTCCTGCCTGGGCTACTCGTGCATCGGAAGTCGACGAAGCACCATCCAGCGTGACCAAGAACACCGCCTTCCCTTCGGGAATTCCCATGCCTAGTGACGCGCCGTTCTAACGATGAGATTCCTTCACACCTCCGACTGGCACGTCGGTAAGACGCTCAAAGGACAGAGCCGACTGGATGAACAGGCGGCCGTCCTGAGCGAGATTGTCGACATCGCGCGGCGAGAGGACGTCGACGCAGTACTAATTCCCGGTGATCTGTACGAGACGTCTTCACCGACCGCCGATGCGCAGCGTCTTGTGGTGCACACCCTCATCGAGCTCAGAAAGACCGGCGCCGAGATCATCACAATGGCCGGAAATCACGACCACGCAGCAACTTTCGATGCCTACAGGCCGTTGATGGCCATTGGAGGCATCCACGTGCTCGGCCAGGTGCGACCAGCACACGATGGCGGCGTGGTGTCGTTCAATGCAAAGTCGACCGGCGAACGCGTCAATGTCGCCGTACTGCCCTTCTTAACGACCCGGTTCGCGGTGCGCGCCGCACAGCTGCTCACCGAGACTCCAGCCGAGCACTCGGGCGCCTACGACCAGCAGATCCGCGATATGATCCGTCACCTGCAATCCGGGTTCACGCCAGACGCTGTCAACATCATGATGGCGCACCTCACCATCACGAACGGTCAGCTGGGCGGTGGTGAACGGACTGCGCAAACAATATTCGACTATTTCGTTCCTGCAACGGCTTTCGGCAGTGAGCCCCACTATGTCGCGCTCGGTCACCTACATCGCCGGCAGATTATGGACGCAGCCTGTCCAGTCCACTATTCAGGCTCCCCCATCGCCGTGGACTTCGGGGAAGAGTCCAACCGCAGCGTGGTGCTTGTCGTCGACGCCAGCCCATCCACTCCGGCCAGAGTCAACGACGTCGAGCTGCTCAACGGTCGGCGGCTACGCACGGTACGGGGAACCGTCGCGGCGCTGACAGCACAGGCCGCCGAGTTCGGTGATGATTACCTACGGGTGTACATCGAAGAGCCCACACGTGCCGGCCTTCGCGAAGAAGTTCTCGAAGTCCTACCAAACGCGCTCGAAGTACGCATCGACGTCGCCTTCGCTCCCGATCGGGAGCGCGAGGCGCCGCCAGATCGAACTGATCGCAATCCGATCGAATTGTTTGACGAGTTCTGTGCCGAGCGCCAGATTCAGGACCCACGGCTTAATTCGCTGTTCGCCCAACTACTCGACGAGACCACCTCAGGCCAAGGCTGATATGCGACCTGTATTGCTCGAAATGGAGGGCTTCGCTTCCTATCGTCAGCGGGCGACCGTCGACTTTCGCGACGCTGACTTCTTTGTCCTCGTAGGTGCGACAGGGTCCGGTAAGAGTACCGTGATCGACGCAATGATCTTCGCGTTGTACGGCACAGTGCCGCGCTGGGGAGAACGCAATGCCGTCGCGCCTGCCCTCGCTCCGACAGTCAACCGCGGAACCGTGCGATTGATCTTCGACGCCGGCGGCCAGCGCTATGTCGCGGCTCGCGACGTTCGACGCAGTAAGAGCGGCGGCGTCACCGTGAAGGAGGCGCGACTCGAACGATTCGTGGAATCCGACGCCGAGGGCACAGTCGACGACGAGACCACACCAATGGCGGTTGGCCGTGACGTCAGTCCCGCGGTGTCCGAGCTTCTCGGACTTACCTTCGAACAATTCACAAAGTCGGTTGCGCTTCCGCAGGGTGAGTTCGCTCAATTCCTCCACGCCACGGGCTCAGAACGGCAAGCTATCCTCAAAAGCCTTCTCGGCTACCGTATTTACGACGAGATAATGCGCAAAGCAGGCGCTCAAGCGACAAACGACGAATCACGCGTCAAGGTATTCGAGGAACAACTTGCGGGCTACGCCGACGCGACCACGGAAAGTGTCGATCACGCACAGACAGCTTTGAACGGCCTACTCATTCTTCAGAAGCACGTCGCCGACGTCGCGATACCAGCGTTGCTCGTATCGCTTCAGCAGGCACAAGACGCGCGCGCCAACGCAGACAAACTAGCCGCTGAGAGAATGGCGCTACTCGCACTCGAGATGCCCTCGAACATCGCGGAACTCGACGCCGAAACAGCAAGCCGAACTGAAGCGGTCGCGAGCGCACGAGCAGAGGTGGCACGCATAGAAGAGCTCGACACAATCGCTCGCGCCACGTTGAAGCAGGCGACACCACGGCATGAGCTTGAGCAGGTGATCGCGAGCTGGCAGACGTTGACCAGGCTCGAGGCAGAGCTGCCTCAGCTGAGAACACAGGCCTCAGTTGCCGCCGCTGATCTCGAAACCGCGACCGCGGCCCTTCTGGCAGCCGACGCGGAGGTCGAACACGCCAGGGAGGTGGCGTCTGAATCTGACAGGGTCGCAGAGACCAGCATGCGGAGGCGCGACGAAATCACCTCGCGACTCGTCGCTGTCGAGTCGCTCAGGCCCCCCGAAGGGCTAGACAACCTTGGCGCCCGACTGCGTCAAGCCGATGTCCATCTCGCAGAGGCCAGATCGGCAATGGACAAGGCCGAAACAGCACAAGTCAATGCCGCAGCTACGCTCAAGGCCTCACCAAACGCCGCCACGATCGCCGACATAGCTAGCGCCCTCGATAACATTCGTGCGGGCCTCGCGGACGACCTCGACAGCGCCGCCGCACGCCAGGAGGAGACCGTTAAGGCTGCAAACGCACGCAAGGAAGTGTCGAGAGCCGAGGAAGCGGTGAGAGACGCCGAACGTGCAGTACACGATGCTCAGCACTTCGACCTGGCCACCACGCTGCGGGCTGGTCTCAAGGTAGGTGACGACTGCCCCGTGTGCGGTCGAACCGTCAAGAAGGAACTGAGCGCAGGTGATTCGATTCACTTGGACGATGCACGTGAGAAGTTGCAACAGGCCCGTGAGGCGCACCAATTCGCCGAGCGCGCTGCGTCCGCGCTCGAAACAGCATGCCGACGCTCAGCGACCCTACGCGAAGAACGGCTAGCACGTTGCGAAACCGAGCGGCTCCGACTCATCGACAGCGTGGCCACGGTCGACATCGAGTTGGGGGCGCTATCGGCGTCGATCAACGATCACAGCGATATCGAGCACTTGGAGTCGGCGCGCGGACGTGCGGAGTCAGTCCTGATAGTTGTCCGCGACAAGCAACGCGAACGGGATGGCTTGGAGGAGCGTCGCCGCACCGCGGACACCGAAGTCGAGGCCGCGCGCAGCACGCTACGAAAAGCCGAGGCCTCAGCTAAGGCAGCTCACGCCGGGGCAGACCATGCGCGCAATGCGCTTCAGACCGCACGCGATTCGGTCAGCAGCTTGTCCCCACCGAAGATCGAAGACGTTGATATCGAATCGGCGTGGAGTGCTCTCTTGGAATGGGCTGCAGAACAAGTCAGTGAGCTGCAAGTTCAAAGCGCGTTATTGGAGACCGCTGCAAAAGAGGCACGCGATAGTGCAACTAGCAAGAAGGCAGCGCTCGCGGCGGCCGAAGCCAAAGCCGTTGGCGCACGTAATGCGGCGATCGAAGCGACCGCGCGCAAGACGGAGGCTGATACGCGACTCGACAACGCAGTCACCCAACAGGCGAGACTTGCAGGAGAACTCACCGATGCCCCCGACGCCGCGCAAGCGCAACAGTTGCTGACCGACGTCATCGCTAAGCAAACCAACGTCGACCAATTGGCGACTGAACTGACCACAGCACGCGATGTTCTCGAAAAAGCCACGAATGCACTGGAAGCAAATACGACAGCGCTATCGGCTAGTTGGCAACAGCTCCGCACCCTCCGTGACCCACTCGCCAGCTTTGGGGCACCGCCACTCGATGACCTCCCGCTGACGGATGCATGGACACTAATGGTGGAGTGGGCACAAGCCGAAGCAGCAGCCCGGGCGGCCAAGATCGACGCGGAGAATGCAGCAGCCGAGCAGGCGGATCTCCGCGCCGCAGACGCACAGGCCGCCCTTATCGCCGCGCTCAATGAGCGCAATGTCGCGGTGGCCGAAGATACCTCCGGAGCTGAGCTGGTAACGACTGCGCCAGTCACCGTGGCGACAGCCGTCGCCACTGCAACTGCTGAGAGAGACAGAGCCCAAGAGAGGGTCAACGAGTCGAGCGAACTACGGGCGAAGCTAGACACTGCGCGGGAAGATGCTGCCGTAGCCCGCAGGCTCGCACAGCTTATGCATGCCAACCAGTTTCAGCAGTGGCTCATTGCGAGTGCGTTGGACACACTGCTGGCTGAGGCCTCCACGATTCTGATGGAGATCTCGGGGAATCAATTCGAATTACGCCGAAAAGAGGGCGATCTCGAGGTGATCGACCACAATGACGCTGACATGTCTCGGCCCGTTAAGACATTGTCGGGCGGCGAAACGTTCCAAGCATCCCTCGCACTCGCGTTGGCACTGTCGTCACAGGTGACCGCCCTGTCCGCGGCCGGCGGCAAGACACTGGAATCAATTCTGTTGGACGAGGGTTTCGGAACCCTTGACGACAACACGCTCGACGTCGTCGCCAGTACGCTAGAGAATCTTGCGGCGGCAGGATCTCGACTAGTAGGGGTAATCACGCATGTTGTGGGTCTAGCCGAACGGATACCGGTGCGGTTCTCTGTTCATCGAGACACGCTCGGCTCTCATATACGGCGCGAAGCAGTCTGAGCAAGATGAAGTTCAGCGTCGACGGATGGGATCCTGCATACGGTCCGGCCTTCGAAGTTGACGAGTTGACGGAGTCCACGGCCGCAGTCGACCCCACGATCGAAACGTCGGCCGACGCGTGGGCACCTATGCCACTCAGTGCTCCAGTTAAGCTGCCGACCAGAGTACTTTTCGTTGACGGCGTGCGACGAACCGACGCCCGCGTCTGGATCGATGACGGCGACCCCGCCTCGGATGGCCAACGCGCCGTTGCAGGGTTATGCGCCAGCTACGCCGCCGGTGTCGTGCAGGCTGAAGGCAACACTGCAGAGGTTGTCATCTCTGAGGTCCGCCGACGGTTGATCACCGAAGCGCACTCAGCCACACACGTCGAGACAGAGGCCGGCAACTACACGCTGCATCACGTCACCGCAAAACCCAACCAGCCGATCGCGCTGACACTGTCCAACGCACTCCAAGAGTCGCTATTGGAACTCGAGGCGATCGTGGCCGCGAACGCCAGAGCCGCCGCGCCTCCCGGCCAAGACGACTTGCTAATTGTCGACGGCCCGATGCGCGGCAAGGCTGAACTGCCGAGAATTCTCGGCTACATCAAGACTCATGGCGCACAGTACCTTCCCCCTGACTTGAACGCCGTCGTCGCCGAGTTGGAGACAGACGAACGCACACCAGTGTTCTCCATTGCGACAGGGTGGCAACGCTACTCGTGGTACCTGCGGCTGCCATGCGCACCTGCAGGACCCTGGACGGGCGTGGTGCGCTTAGAGGCTTCACCCAACCTCGATGTCTCCGGGGTGACGGCGCTTGCGAACCTCAGCCAAGCGTTGCTCAAGCGGTTTGCTTCGGTTGAATATAAGGATAGCCGCGCACCCCAGAACCTGGTGCCAATTGCAGGTCTGGAAAAGGATTTACGTCACCGCCTCGGCGCGGCGCCGGTGCTCTACCGGGCGCTTCGGGTGGCGTCGCATGCTTGATTGCCGTTGGGGCGGGAGCGGCTCGAAGCCGTTGCCGAACAAGCGGGTGCACTCAAGTCAGTGTGACGACGTAGAAGGGTCGGCTGAATGACAGATGTCGGGCTCGACATGATCGAGAGCATCTACCAGCAGCTCATGATCGACGATCGATGGGCCGTGCGTACTGAGCGCGGATTCACCTGGTGGGGTTACCGATTGGCACAACATGTCGAGGTCGGCCACGCAGTCCGGTCCGGCGACCTCGACGTATATCAGCTGAGAATCTGGACGGAGGTCGCGCGGAACGTTAGCGCGGAGGCTGACGTGGCGGCGTTGGTTACACCCGCGAATTTTCACCAGTCGATGAACGCCCTGGTATGGGATCCAGCGTCAGCAACGATCAGAGAATGCTGCACCGCCGTTGTTCATCGGGAGAATATCGGGTGGCTTGGCAAGATCGTTGCTACGGCGGCGATTCTTCAGAACGTTGCTGCGCATACTCGCGCGCATGCAATAGCAGAAGTATGCCGTGGTGAGCCTGCTGCTTCCGACCACCCGAGCTCCGGGCATCGCGCCGAGATGGACGACATCCTCAATGTGCCTCAGGCACTGATCATTCCAGCCGGTGCCGAGCCATCGAAGTACGAGGGCCGATTGTCCGAAGGACTGGGCGATTTCGCCGCCCGAATGGGTTGGGTCGGCAACTCTGACGCCACCGGCGTGGTTTTCGAGGTGCCCTTCACGGGGAACCGGCCATTGTTCATGCAGGATCGCAACGCGCCGGACGTGGCTCTTGAAACGGCCCTCGTTCAAATTTTCACTGACCAACCCCACCCGGAGGCCGGCAACGGTGCCCTCACGGTCATGCAGCTGCCCATATCTCCGGGTTCCGAGCATGCGGCAGCGCTGGCAAACGAACTGAACTTGATCGAGTCTCAGGGTGACTTGCGCGCGCCGCTACTGGGGGCGTGGTGCCCCGACATCTTTTCGAAAGACGGCAACGGCCTGGCGTTCTGCAGCTTCCTGCCCAACCTAATTGCGCGGCCCGGGCTGCTTGAGAACCAGATGGTGTATCAGGGGGCACGGGCTCGTTTCGCTCTCGAACAGCTAGGGCGGCTGGGCGTGCTCTAGCAAAAGTCACGTGCCAATCAAATAACGAGAGAGAACGACGACGGGGGTGTAACAAAAACGTGGATACCATCAGACGTTCCATCGCAGAGGCCGAGCTAGACCAGACAATTCCGATGTACAGCGATGGCGACGACAGGTGGATACGGTACGAGGAGTTGTATGCGGAAGTCGACGCCGAGGGCTCAGCCCTCCCACCCGAGCAGTGGCGCGATGGCTACTGGGACGCCGGCGAGTACATCGTCGAGGCAACTGAGGTCGGCATCTACGAGCGCGTAGACACTGTGGCGATGATTGCGACTCGATACTCCGACGGCAAATCACTATGGACCTACGGGCAGATGCGAGACGAAGTCTTTCCTGCAAAGTCCGATCGACAGCTGACGTACGAAGACTGGCTTGCCGCATCGCTCAACACGGGCGCCTACACAAAGGTCGACGTTATTGAGTACCGGGACGAAGAAGCGGACGAAGTCATACACGAACGTCTTATCGTCGACGGATAGGGCCTTCAGCTGTCGGCTGGGGAGAGGTCGATGCTGACGCTGTACAGCAGCCACTCGGTACGCACGCCGTAGTGTGTGCCGAGCTCTTGAACTCGCGTTGCGAGTTCCGGATTGGCTTGCCCGGTCACAATGATCAACCGCGCACCGGCACGGCCCTCCTTCTTAGCTTGTGCCGATAAGCACGACATGTATCGGGCGGCTTGACCCAACAGCCGGTCGTCACCATCGGCGACCTTCAGTTCGAAGCCAACTAGCTCGTCAGTCTTCTTATCGACGGCGAGCAGGTCGATGATGGCGCTGCCGTCGAGGCGCACCTCCCGGTTGCGGAATCGCAATCCCGCCTTCTTAATGTATGGCAACGCGGCCCAATTCATCGCCAGGAACCGTGAGAGCTCCTTCTCCTCCGCGAACCGCTGGCGGGGTTGCTGAAACTTCGGAATCGGCCGCTTCAGGTCGAAGAAGAATATCCGCGTGTCAGGACCGATACTCGGATCCCTCAAGTTGGGGTGGGTCGCGATCCCGGCAGCGTCAAGTCGTTCGTCGAGCTCCTCGAGCAGCTTCTCAGACTTGCGTTCGTAACCCGCCTGCTGGATCAAAGTACGCAAGTAACTACTCGGGCTCTGCTTCAGATTGGGTGCGGAGTCGCCTTCGCGATCGACGCGCTTCCGCGCTTCGTCGACCAACCTCTGAAGCTTGCCTTCTCTAGTCAATCTCGCCGGCACCGCGTGCCCACCTCCGCAGTTCGATCGCCCGCCGAGCAACGGCGGGCTGGCCTTGTCCTATCACGCCTCCCCAGGCCGCCGCAGGCAAACGTGCTGCTCGAAGGGCTCCAGGTCCGCACCCGTCGCGGGGCCTCGAAACTGATTCGACAACTCGACTGCAAAGCACCGCGCTCATTCGCTTTAATCGAACCCGGACGGCCGAGCACCCGACCATCCGGGAGAGTCAAGATCGAAACGACGACAACTGCCTATGGCCGGCCGGCGATCGAGCACCTGGGCGCCCAGATCTCCGCGCTCAAAGACGGAGATCCCCTTGCACCGGCGACCGTGATCGTCAGATCAAACTTCGTATCGGTGTCGACCCGCCGAGCGTTGGCCGCGCGTCCCAGCGGCATCGCGAACGTCAGCTTCCTCACCCTGCGTCGCCTTGCCGAACAGCTCGCCGGTCCGAGTCTCGCCGAGAGCGGTCGACGACCGCTCTCGGCTCCTCTCATCGCATCCGCTATTCGCGGCGTCTTGTCATCTGAGCCCGGCGTGTTCGCTGCGGTCGCCGGTCACCCCGCAACCGAGCAGGCACTCGCCAGCGCGTATCGAGAGCTAAGGGAAGCTCCCGACTCAAGTCTTGATGAAGTGGCGACTTGCTCGGCCCGTGCAGCAGACATCATCCGAATTCAGCGATCTGCGCGTACCCAACTCGCACCTAACTGGTACGACGAGGAAGATCTGCTTTCCACCGCAGCAGCACTTCTGATGGCCGGTGAGGTGAGGCAGCCAAGTCCCGTCGTCCTTCATCTTCTGACGTCATTTACAGCCGGCGAAGCCGCGATGATCGCCGCACTCGACGATCACCACAGAGTCATCGTGAACGTTGGCGTAGTTGGGGACCACGACGCTGACGCCGCGACCGCCGCGGCATACCAGCTCGCCGACATCGCACTTTCTCACGATGATCCGTTCGAGCCCCCGCTCGCCAACGAGATCCTGAGCGCCAGCGACCCCGATGAAGAGGTGCGCGGCGTAGTCCAAGCGATCGTGGGTTGGATGCACGACGGAATCCGGCTCGGGAATATCGCCGTTCTGTATCCGACTGCTGATCCGTACGCTCGGCTGCTTCAGCAGCAGCTGGAGGCAGCCGACATTGCGGTCAATGGCACGCCAGTCCGCAGCATCGGTGAGATGCTCTACGGTCGCACCATCCACAACCTTCTAGCGCTGTCCGACCGAGACTTTCGGCGTGCGGATGTTCTCGGACTGCTCTCCGACGCGCCAATCCTAGGAAATGAAGGCCGCGTTCCCAGCCGAGCCTGGGAAAGAGTTTCCCGTCTGGCAGGCATCGTCCATGGTGACGACTGGGATGGTCGACTCCGGGGGTGGGCTGCCGCACAGCGTGAACGAGCAGACGCAGATTTCGCCGAAGGTCTTGAGTGGCGTGCTGACCACCGCCGTCGAGATGCGGACCGCGCAGACGAGCTGTCCGCCTTCGTTATCGAACTCCGGCGTGATCTCAATAACCGCCACCCGGATCAATCGTGGCGCGAGACCGTCGCCTGGCTGACCGACCTCGCCGGCAAGTACCTCGGCGGTGACCGGCGACGCATGTCATGGCCGCCCGACGAGGGCGACGCAGCGCACCGGATTGAGGAATTGCTGGACCGACTGGCCGGCTTGGACGCGCTCGGCGGATCTCCTCCGAGCATAGAGCTGTTTCGGCGCACCCTCGAAAGCGAACTGGCAGTGACGCTTCGAAGGGTCGGGCGGCCCGGCGACGGCGTTTTCGTCGGCCAAGTGTCAGCCGCAGCGGGGATGCTTTTCGACCGCGTCGCAATCCTTGGCCTGTCCGAAGGACGCTTCCCGACGCGCAGGTTGGAGGACTCCCTCCTCCCCGACGTCGAGCGCGAGGCCGCCGACGGCCACCTGCAGTTGCGGGCGCATCGCGTCCTGGATGACCGGCGCGATCTGCTCGCCGCAGTGGCAAGCGCCGATGCGACATTGCTCTCCCATTCCCGAGGCGATCTGCGCCGGTCGACTGACCAGCCCGCGTCGCGCTGGCTTCTGGCAGACGCCGCCCGCCTTGCCGGTGTCGCCCATGTCGACTCCGACGAACTCGCCGGTTACGCCGATGAGGCATGGCTGACTTACACCCCTTCATTTGCTGGGGGGCTGGCGCGCACGGGTGTCTATTGCAACGAGCAGCAGCTTCGTCTCGCTGCCATCGCCCGAGTAACGGTCGACCATCCGCTGCTCGCTGACGACCGGCCGTCGCAGGCGGCACTACAGGTAGTACGCGCCCGACGCAGCACCGACTTCACCCGCTTTGACGGCAACCTTGCCCATCTCGCTACCGAAATCGGCCTCCCTGAACACATTTCGCCGTCTCGACTCGAAGCATGGGCTAAGTGTCCGCGGACATACTTGTTGGGCCATGTGTTGGGGATCGAACGCGTTGAGGAACCTGAACGGCGATTCGAGATCGACCCACTTACGAGGGGTTCCATGGTTCACTCGATCCTCGAAGACTTCATCCGCACCGCACTGGACACTGGACACCGGCTCGACACGTGGACCGAAGCCGACCACATCCGCCTCCAGGAGATCGCTGCGCAGCACTTCGAGCGAGCCGAAATGCAAGGCAATACCGGCCGTGCCATACTCTGGCGCGCTGAACGAGTCCGCCTTGCGGGCGAACTCGACAAGCTGCTCACGGTCGACGCTCAACGGCTCGAGGAAGGTTATCGTCCCGTGGCGGCTGAAATGGGCTTCAGCGGCGTCCCAATCGAACTACCCAGCGGCCACACAATCCGCATGAGGGGCTCAATCGACAGGATCGACCGCCACTCGGATGGATCGCTGGCCGTCATCGACTACAAGACCGGAAGTGCGAGCGGCTACGCCGGGCTGAGTGAATCGAACCCGCATCACAATGGCCGGCAGCTGCAATTATTCGTGTACTCGGAGGCGGCACGTGCCGAATACCCCGACGCCTGCGAGGTCCGCGCAGACTACTGGTTCACCAAAGATGCTAGACAGCAGGGATATCCGATCACAGCGACTATCCGCCAGCTGGTAACTGAGGCCATTGACACCATCGTGATCGGAATCGGCGCAGGGGTGTTTCCAGCGCATCCGGTCGACCGACCAACCTGGGGGTGGGTGGACTGCTGGTACTGCACTCCCGATGGGCTAAGCGACCAGCACGCCCGCCGCGAGTGGGAGCGGAAGAAGAACGATCCTGCGCTGGCCGTCTACGGTGCGCTGTTAGCCGAGGTTGGTGACAATGTCGACTGACCTTATAACCGACCGCTCTGCGCGCGACGCAGTCATAAATGATCTCGACAGCACCATATTCCTTGAAGCCGGTGCAGGATCGGGCAAGACATCGTGTCTGGTGAATCGATTTGTTGCGCTTGTGGAATCGGGAGTACCCGCCGACCACGTTGCGGCGATAACTTTCACGGAGAAAGCTGCTGCAGAACTCGTCGACCGCATCCGCGCTGAGCTGCGTCGCCGCGCCCCGAAGAATGACGCATGCCGCGACGCGCTGCTGGTACTCGACAGCGCTGCGATCGGTACGCTCCACTCTTTCGCTCAGCGCATACTCACCGAACATGCCATCGAGGCGGGCCTACCGCCGCGATTTTCGGTTAACGATGAGATCGCCTCGCAGGTTGCATTTGAGACCCGGTGGGAACAGTTCGCGGATAACCTGCTGGATGACGCCGATCTCGAGATGCCGTTAAGACTTCTCTTCGCAAGTGGCGGCAGGCCCAAGCACCTTCGCGATGTCGCCGTTGCATTCAACGCAAACTGGGACCTGGTCGCCGATCGTATCGACACGGCACTACCGCCAATTCCATCCGTCGATGTCAGTGACATCCTTAAAGGTCTCACTGAGGTCATAGCTCTCGCGGAACACTGCACTAGCGAAAATGACCTGCTATTCCGTCATTTGACTACTAGCGTGACTGAGTTCGAGAGCCGACTGCGCGATGCTGTCGACGACGACGGCCGACTGCAACTGCTCGATGCACCGAAGCTGAAAACGGCTAAAGGGCAAGCACTCAACTGGGCAAGCATTGGCGTCCAAGTTATTCGAGACCGGCTGAGCGACCTCCAGGAAGCATGCGCGGCGCTGCGCTCTACAGTGCTCGAGGGAGTCCTACAACTGCTCGGAACGTCTTTGGCTCGATTCACAGTCGCAAGCGCCGACGTCAGGAGAGAAACAGGTGAACTCGAGTTTCACGACCTTCTAGTGCTAGCACGTGACATGCTTCGGCACGAAGCCACGGGACCTGCAGTCCGTCACACCTTGGCACGCCGCTACGAGCGGCTCTTGCTTGACGAGTTCCAGGACACCGATCCGATTCAGATCGAGATCGCCGTACTGATCGCGTCGGACGATCCTGATGCAGGACAGAAGGATTGGTCGACAGTTGAAGTGGCTCCCGGCCGTATCTTCTTCGTCGGCGACCCCAAGCAGTCGATCTACCGGTTTCGAAGAGCCGACATCGGCCTATTTATGAAAGCGCGCGACGACCTCGTGGGCGCATCATTGCAACTCAGCCAGAACTTCCGCACTGGAGACGCGGTTATCAAGTGGGTGAACGCAACGTTCACCCAGCTGATCGTGCGAGAAGGATTATCACAACCCGAGTACCAAGCGCTTATCGCCGAGCGCGACGATCCTGAGGTGGGGCCATCGGTCGCATTCTTCGGTCAGGAGCACCAAACCCGAATATCAGCTGATGAACTTCGGGGCAAAGAAGCTGCCGACGTATCGGCGACGATTCGTCGGGCCATCCGCAAAGGATGGTCCGTCGCGGAACGCACACCCTCACATGAGGACATCTGGCGCCCTGCTCGTTGGAGCGATATCGCCGTCCTGCTGCCTGCGCGCACGTCGCTGCCATTTCTGGAGCGCACCCTCGAAGATGCCGGTATTCCCTTTCGCGCCGAGACATCATCGCTAGTGTATGGAACCCGGGAAGTGCGCGAATTAATGTTGGTCGCGCGCGCAGTTGAAGATCCGACGGACTCGTTGGCCGTCGTGAGCGCCTTGCGCACAACAGCATTTGGTTGCGGCGACGACGATCTGTTCGTGTGGAGGAAGCGTTACGGCGGCGCCTGGGATCACCAGGCCGCGCTCCCCGACGGTGCGCCCGTCGACCACCCAGTCGCACGAGGCATCGCATGGATGCGCGAACTTCATCGAGAGCGCCAGTGGTTGTCGCCGAGCCAAGTCATCGATCGGGTATTGCGCGAGCGGCGGTTCTTCGAACTGGCGGCTGCGGAGCGCAGGCCGCGCGACCTCTGGCGGCGGCTGAGATTCGTCATCGACCAGTGCCGTGCGTGGGAGGAAGCCGGCGGTGGGACGTTACGTGAATATCTGCAATGGGTGGAAGGTCAGTCGGGTGAAGGTACACGGGTCATCGAGACAGTACTGCCCGAAACCGACGACGACGCAGTTCGAATTCTGACTGTCCACGGCGCGAAGGGGCTGGAGTTTCCCGTTGTGATCTTGTCGGGAATGACCACACTGATGAGATCGCAAGCGCGCGGTGTCGAGGTTCGCTTTCCCGAGTCATCTGGCTGGGCGATCAAACTCTCGAAGAGGTTGTCTACCAGTGACTTCGAAGATACCGAACCCGTGGAAGAACAGATGGATCACCATGAGCGGCTTCGACTCTTGTACGTCGCCACAACTCGAGCGCGGGACCATCTCGTCATCTCCACGCATCGGAACCCGCGCGGCAACCGAGTGTCACCGACCTCCGCGGAGGTTCTTCATGAGGCTGGATGGAACCCTGAGCTGGCGGTTCACCTCGACTATTCCGATGAGCCATCAGAGGGCTCGCCTACGGCGACCTCCATTGGAGAAGTAGCTATATTGCCCACATTGTCCGAATGGCAATCGGCTCACGACGCTGCATTGATTAGCGCGTCACGTCCGATAGCGACATCGGCGACTCAACTGGCGAGAGAAGCAGCGGCACAACGTGAGTCGAATGCAACTCCGCAGGATGGCCTCAAGAAGGGGGCTAAGGACATCGATCTGCCTCCGTGGCAGAAAGGCAGGTACGGCAGTGCGATCGGACGCGCCGTTCACGGAGTGCTTCAGGTAGTAGATCTAGCGACCGGGGATGGGTTGACCTCGGCATGCGCTGCGCAGGCCGCCGCAGAAGGGGTTCTTGGTAAGGAGGACGTGATCGAGGCACTCGCGCGAGCAGCGCTGGATTCCGCCGTCGTCAAGAGCGCTGCGGCCAGCCGTCATTGGCGGGAGGTCTATGTCGGAGTGCCCTGGGAGGATGCGTTGCTCGAGGGCTACATCGACCTGCTCTTCGAAGATGACAACGGCCTAGTAGTTGTTGACTACAAGACCGACGCGTGGAACTCGGACAGCGAGCTCGAGGCGAAAGTTGCCCTGTACCGCGTTCAACTTCAGGCCTATGCCGACGCCATCCGCATCGCTGTCGACCGCAAAGTTACCCAGGCGCTACTGCTATTTCTTCGACCGCACATGTCCGTGACTCGCTCGGTCATTCTCGCCGATTCCCCTGACACGGCTCTCCCGGGCGCAAGCCACCGACGTTGAAGGACAACGACGATGCTTCAGCCAAAAAGCGACAGCACTGCCAGGACGATGCGCATCACACAGGTGTATCGCTACCCGCAAGAACCCGCAGAAGAAGAACCCTTCATCGACGGCTTCCCGAACTATTACTACGCGACTGTTGACCCCAAAGGTACGCAACTCCAACTGGAGTCCGGGATCAACCGCGCGCGGATGGTAAGGGCCGAGGGAGGCACCCGAAGACCCGTAATTGCGCTGCGATCCAGCCCAGCCAAGGCCGGCGGCGAGATCACGCCGTGGCACGATGTGTTCGAACTGGATCACGGCTATGTTCGCTACTTCGGCGATCACAAGCGGTCAACGCCCGGCGTAGTCGGAAGCAGCGTGGGCAATAAGGCACTTTTCGACGCAGCGCTCCTGCACCAGGCAAAGACGGCCGACGAACGTATGCTCGCACCGCCGATCGCAGTTTTCCGTGGTGTCACTGAGGGTGGCGTCGCAAAGGGATACGTCGAGTTCTGCGGAGTCGCTGTTATCGAGCGTGTGGAGATAATTGTGCAGCGAGATCCGAAGAGCAACATGAGCTTCGCAAACTACGTTTTTGATCTTGCGGTCCTGAAGGCCGACGCCGAGAGTGAGTTCGTCGACTGGCGTTGGATCGACGATCGACGAAACCCGGACGTACCTCTGGGCGAAACGCCGCGTCATGCACCCAAGGCTTGGCGAAACTGGGTCGAGTACGGCAATACAGCCCTGCCTCGATTGCGCCGACAAGTACTTAGTTCGCGTCTGCTCTCGAGGACCGACCAACAACCGACTGTGGGCTCCGCTGATGAGAAAGTACTTAAACAGATCTATACGTTCTACGACCAAAGCAAGCACGCGTTCGAGCTGCTTGCGTCTAAGGTGGCCGCCGACGTGTTGGGGCGCGGCGGAACACGCTACCGAGAGGGATGGATCACCCGAGGGGGTGGCGACGGCGGGGCTGACTTCGTTGGCCGGCTCGATGTGGGAGTCGGACATGCCATGACATCGCTTGTCGTTCTCGGACAAGCAAAATGCGTATTGCTTTCGACGAGCATCAGCGCGGAACAACTTGCTCGCATCGTCGCCCGCCTGCGTCGCGGTTGGGTCGGCGTGTATGTCACGACGGGCGTGTTCAGCAGGTCGGCACAGATTGAGATGTATGACGACCAGTATCCAATAGTCCTGATCGATGGGCGAACGCTGGCAGACAGCGTGCGCCGCATGGCGATGGACAGCCACGGAGGCGATCTCGCAACATTATTGACGACCACCGCCAGTGACTACGAGTCGTCAATTAGCTTTCGGCGGCCGGAGGAAATCCTGTCGATATGAGAGCGACGAGCGCGCCATCAGGGCGCTACTCTTACAAACGGCGATCACCAGTTGATGATTCGCGCGACTGTCGCATGCACGTTGCGCAAAAGGTCGCAGTCGGCGGCGAGATCCGCCAACTGCGCACTCTGGAACTCAAGAATTTGTTTGGACGTTACTGTTTCGTGGTCCGTGAGGTGGTACTTGTCTCGAACTTTGCCCTCCCAGAATGACTTCCATCCGCCAGGTGGTTTCGTAGCGCTCGGATCAACCTCCAGGGCGAGGGCTTCCTCCGGAGCACGGCCCGGGAGAAAACCCAGATGTAAGTTGGCCCATCCGATACACGCATGAAGGATTTCTGCGTCTCGACCTCCCCCCGAATCCGAGTAGAGATTCGGCCGCGTCTTATGGAATTGCTCGAACCACAGCTGCGTCAGAGCGTCAGTGTCCGACTGCGCCCTCGCCGCATCTGCCGCCGGCCCAATATTGCGTGTCGGATCTGCCGTCGCAGGCTGCTGATCTCCGTCGAGCAGGATGCCGCACTTCTCGACGAGACTAACGGCGAAGGTCGGGAGCACGTTCTGCACGATTCCATCAGCACCGCCAGGAAACGGAACCACGTCGAGTGTGTCGAACTTTGTGGGCGCATGGCGGCGAAGCGAAGCTCGGACAATCTCCGCGGCGAGCTCATCTTCTACGATCAGACGAGGCCGGGTCGGACCCGCTGTTGTCTGACCAAGGTGGGCGAACGCCTCCGTTGGTGAACACCCGTCAGCAACCAGGACGACTCGCTGTCGACTGTTGTCGAAGCCGAAGACCTTGATTGCTTCGTCAGGCAAGCGTTCTGCCAAAGATGGCGAGTGCGTTGATATTACGACCTGATGCCCGTGCTCAAGGACCTCGCGCTCGACGAACTTCATTAGTTCAATCTGGGCACCGGGGTGAAGCGAGACCTCCGGCTCGTCAAGAAGAATCAGAGATCTCGCCTGCGCACGTCTTATCGCGTCGACGAGACGAACGACCGCGTACTCGCCGCTGCCGGCGTGTGCTTCAGAGTACGTCGCCCCCGCTCCCTCGAGATGCAGTCGGACGGTGTATCCGGTAGGACCAAAAAACCGATGTTCAACAATTGCAACTTTGTCGATCGGCTTCCCTAGAATTGTTGAGATAGCGGTTATATCGGCCGCAGCCATAAAGCGCACCGGCTTAATCAATTTCTTCCGCTGGGCCTTCGGCAGTGACTTGTCCGAAAGCGCACGCGCGATCCATCTGGACCAAAGCACAGCCTTGTATCGCTTCTGGGTCGCATCTGGAGTCCAGTGATTGAATGCCTGGTGGTGTATAAACTTATCGAAAGCGCTTAGTTCGCTCCTAAAATCAAGGTATAGAACATTCTTCTGAATCTGATTCCAACGGTCTCGATTTTTCGAGAGTCGATCGTCATAGCCTGAGGCCGGAATCTCTGCCATACCGTCAGATTCGACCCTTTTCGTCGGCTCCCAGTAGTCGGGATCGCGCTTTCCTCTAAGCTGAGCGGGGACATCTGCCGACCGGTATTTCTTTGATCCACGGTATTTTCGACACTCAGCGAGTGGACCATCACGCTCGAATCGGTACTTATAGATGAAGCGGTGAGTAGCCCCTGCACGCGGCCCTTGATCGATATCATCTACCTCGGTCGAGAACCAGAACTCGGCGAGACTACGTCCCTCCGGAGCCGCAGAAATGGCCTGAAGTACAGAAGATTTATTCGTGCCATTGGGCCCCACGAGCGCGACGATTGGCCAGTTCAATTGCACGGTCAATCCATCCAACAAGGATTTATACATTGGGAATCGAATTTCTTCAATGTACGGCAGGAAGCCCTCAGAATTTTCAAACTTATTTGCAATTTTATCGCGTATGCCAGTCACCAAGTTAAGCCGTCCAATCGGCGTACATTGTCAGCCTGACGATCTCTCGAATGCGCCTATTAACAATCGCCCGATTGCCTTGCCAAGAGGAATCGGAACGGCGTTGCCGATCTGGCGTGCAATCTCCTCGCGTGTCCCGACCCACCGATAGTCCTCCGGAAACCCCTGGATAAGGGCGGCCTCATAGTGCGTAATGACGCGGTCTTGATCCGGATGTATGTAGCGACCCTTCTCCGGCTTGAAGAACTCGGTGCGAATGGTCACTGATGGCTTCTCCCAACTCAGCCGGCCCATGACATCACCGGTTCCTCTGCTGTGCTTCAGCCAGCAATCAGGCTTCAGATGGTTCGGTAATTCTGCTCGGCTGCCGCCATTGCGTGAAATTGCTTTGAATCGATCGAGCGACAGCTGTGTGTAGAAGCGTCCGAAGTGGAGGTCGCGCGTGAAGAAGACCCCCGGCAACTCCTCCCCTCGGAACTCGATTGTGCCGTCCGGAATACCGATTCGATCGACGGCACGAGGCACGCCATGAAGCGCCTCTGCGAGAGAGCGGTGCTTACCTGCATCGCTCGGCTCGGGCAAGCCGAGCGATGCGACATCTTTGTGGTGGCCAATAACGATCACTCGTTTGCGCGCCTGGAACGCGCCGAAATCCGCTGCGTTCAGGACATCGAAATCAATCTCATAGTCCTTGAGGATCCCGTCTTCGAGCGCCTCCCGGAACACACCCCACTGGTTGGACTTCAGGAAGGCAGGAACGTTCTCCAACACGAAGTACTTCGGCGCTGCCTTCTGAACAGTCTGCGCATACATGCGCCAGAGCTCGTTCCTGTGCGCGCCGACGCCATCGCGGTTGAGTGTCGAGAAGCCTTGACATGGTGGCCCCCCAACGACCACGTCAACCTGTGGGACGGCATCTTCGGCGAGCCAGTCTTCGATCGCGCCGGCGAACACGGGTCCGCCTTCGACCCTTCCTTCGCGGAGGCGTCCGCCGTGATTGAGGGTGTAAGTAGCGGCAGCGGTAAGCTCCCACTCCACTGCCCGAAGGGGCTTGAATCTCCTGCCGGCAGCAGTATTAAGCCCTTCCGACAACCCCCCCGCCCCTGCGAACAGATCCAACGTCGTGATCTTCGCGACCCGTTTCCGTGACGTCGACAGCGCTGGCGCGGAGTCCGCTAGGGTCGAGGAAGTCGGCATGGTACGTCAGATTAGCCGGCACTGGGAGGACATGCCATGACGATCTCGGCGGTTTCCTCTAAAGCCGTTGCTGTCGCTACATCCCGACGCATGTCCCGTCAACGAACTCGTGATACCGAACCCGAAATGCTCCTCCGACGCGAGCTCCATCGACGAGGTCTGCGGTACCGAGTCGACGCGGCGCTTCCCGGACTGCCGCGCCGACGCGCGGACCTTCTGTTTACTCGCGCCAGAGTCGCGGTGTTCGTCGACGGGTGCTTCTGGCACGGCTGTCCCGACCACAAGACCGCGCCGGCCTCCAACGGCGCGTGGTGGACGGCCAAACTCGCCCGAAATATCGAGCGGGATCGCGAGACAGATGCTCATCTGCGCTCCTCCGGATGGACTGTGCTCCGAGTTTGGGAGCATGAGGCCATAGAACACGCGGCCACCGACATTGAACGCATCGTCCGAGCCAGCAGGCTTTGCGCAGCCGCCTCTGACGCCGATGCATCGGGTTCGGATCGAACGGGGTAAACGACACCGCGTCGGGCGCTGCTCCCGAAGCCGCTTCGATAATTGCGCGATGTCGCCGTGCATCCAGGCTTCCTTATTCCTGACCTCCATGTAGCTGTCGGGTCCGGCCGCTAGCATCGGAGCAAACGAGCCCCTGGAGTTCTTAGCGTATGACGACGACACCCGACGCTCCGATTCGCAAGAAGCTGATCGAGGTGTCGATTCCCCTGGAGGACATCAATGCCGCCTCAGCTCATGAGAAGTCGGTTCCGCGTAAAGGCCACCCGGCGACGATGCATCTCTGGTGGGCACCTCGGCCCCTTGCGGCCGTCCGCGCCATGCTCTTCGCACAAATCGTCGACGACCCGTCCTCAAACCCACTGCTTACTAAGGAGGAGCAGAAGGCGGAGCGTGAGCGACTGCACACGATTATGCGACGTTTGGTCAAGTGGGAGAGCATCAACGACGAAGCCGTGCTGGCGGAGGCCAGGCTGGAGATTATCAAGTCGACAGCTGGGCGGCCTCCAGTAATTCTCGATCCCTTCGCCGGAGGCGGCACAATCCCGCTCGAGGCGCAGCGCCTCGGACTCGAGGCACAAGCCAGTGACCTTAATCCTGTCCCAGTACTGAAGACGAAGGCACTGATCGAGATCCCACCGAAGTTCATTGGACGCCCTCCGGTGTTCCCAGCTGCGGCAGACGACAGGATCGGAGAATGGCCGCGTGCCAGCGGGCTTGCCGAGGACGTGAGGCGCTACGGCAAGTGGATTCGCGACCAGGCCAAGGACCGCGTCGGGCACCTTTATCCCGACGCTCAAGTTATTGCCGGAAAGACCGGCTCGAAGACTACTGCCACGACGATCGCTTGGATCTGGGCGCGCACGATCACCTGCCCGAACCCAGCCTGCGGGATCGAGATGCCACTCGTGCGGTCGTGGTGGCTCGGCAAGAAAAAGGGTAAGGAAGCTTACGTGGTGCCGAAGGTGGTCGACGACGCTCAGGCACCAAGCGGGCGGCGTATCGAGTTTACGATCGGGCACGATAAGTCAAAGGGCCCGACGGCATCGACGGATGGGACCGTGAGCCGCCGGGGTGCGGTTTGCGCCGCTTGTCAGTCCGCCGTCGAACTTAAGTACGTGCGTGAAGAGGGCCGCGCAAAGCGGATGGCTTCGCAGCCGATGGCAATTGTTGCTGAAGGCAATCGCCGCCGTGTCTATGTTGCCCCTTCGGCAGAGCACACCTTGGCCGCGGACGTATCTCCGCCAGCCGATTTGCCGCCACAGAGGATGCCCGATCACAGCCTGAGTCCCGCCCACACTCAGACAATTAAGATTTACGGGTTCGACAAATGGGTTGACCTCTTCACCAACCGACAGTTGGTGGCGCTGTCGACATTCAGCGACCTTGTGCGCGAGGCCCGCGACCAGATCGTGAAGGATGCTATGGTCGCCGGCGTCCCGCGGGGCGCACGCCTAGCGGACGGTGGAGTTGGCGCAGAAGCCTACGCTGACTCCGTCGTCACGTACTTGGCGATGGCAATTAGCAAACTGGCAGACTGGTCGTCCTCGTTCTGCAGTTGGATATCGCAGATTGAGGGCGTTCGTAATACGTTTCCGCGTCACGCGATCGCAATGACCTGGGACTACGTTGAAATCAACCCATTTTCAAACTCCGTCGGCAACTTCGGTTCTCATATCGAATGGGTAGCCGCCGGAATCGAACACCTGCCGGGGACGGGCCCCGCGGGGATATGTACCCAGGCTGATGCAGCAAGTCGCGCCTACACTGATCTTGTTGTCTCAACTGACCCTCCCTATTACGACAACATCGGGTATTCAGATCTATCCGACTTCTTTTACGTCTGGCTTCGGCGTACCTTGCGCGAAATCCACCCATCTCTGTTCGCCTCGATTCTCGTCCCGAAGGCGGAGGAATTGGTGGCGAACCCTTTTCGTCACGGTGGGACCGACGGCGCGGAGAAATTTTTCGAGGCGGGGTTCGAACGCGTCTTCGCAAGGGCTCGAGCAGGAGCGTCGGACGAGTATCCGATAACTGTCTATTACGCGTTCAAGCAGTCCGAACTCGCGACGGAAGGTGTCACCAGCACCGGGTGGGCAACCATATTAGAAGGCATGATCCGAGAAGGCTGGGCCATCACGGCCACTTGGCCGGTTCGGTCAGAACGTAGCGGTCGAATGATCTCGGTAGGCAGGAACGCGCTCGCCTCGTCTATTGTTCTGGTGCTTCGTCCTCGCCATGAGACGGCAGGGCAGACCACCCGCCGCGGATTCCTCGCGGCGCTACGGCGAGAACTTCCAGAGGCACTCGAGAAGCTGCGCCAGGGGGCAATTGCTCCTGTGGACCTCACCCAGGCGACTATCGGGCCCGGAATGGCGGTGTTCTCTAGCTACACGCGTGTAGTCGAGAACGATGGCACTGACATGACTGTCAAGGCGGCCCTCACTCTGATCAATCAAGCCCTCGATGAAGTACTAGCCGAGGGCGAAGGCGACCTTGATGCGGACTCACGCTTCTGCCTCAAGTGGTACGAACAGTACGGATGGGACAAGGGGAATTTCGGAAATGCCGATGTACTAGCGCGGTCGTACAACACGTCGGTTCGCGGCATCGCGGACTCCGGAGTATTGAAGCAGGGCGAGGGCGTCGTTCAACTCATCGCTCCTGAGGACCTTTCGAAATCTTGGGATCCCGCGAAAGATGATCGTATCTCCGTGTGGGAAGTCATGTGCCACCTAGGCCGATTACTGTCTGCCGAAGACGGCGGCGTGGAGCCAGCTGCGAAGCTCATGGTTGCCGCGGCCGCGCGACCTGAGATCGACCTCGGAGCGGTGCAGCGTTTGGCATACAGGCTCTACGAGATGACTAATAATTCCCGGACCAGCGATGCGCGACTGTTCAACATGATCGGCGGATCGTGGACGGACTTAACCGAGGTTGCTGGCCGCGCGCACGGGCCCGAAGCGGTACAAGCGGCAATCGACTTCGAGAATGAGGGCTGATGGCGAAGAGCAACATCGATGTGGTCCGCACGGCGCTGCAGTCCCTCTCCGACGTCCTAGATCCGTACATCGAGCAGGTCACCGCGAAGCATGTGCCAGCGGGCGAGGACTGGACGGCTCTGCTCGCAGCCAAGGACGCCGCGAAGGGCATTCGCGGCAAGGACTACTCGCGGACCGACCCACAGGATCAGTTCCGGATCATCACCGAGCCGATGCCCTCGCTCGGGTACATCTTCAACGATCACCTATCACGAGGCGAGCAGGGATTCGTGGGCGAATTGCGTAGCGTGCGCAACGATGTCGCCCACTTCAAGCCTTTCTCGCCCGATGACGCGGTCCGCGCGTTGGACACGATCGAGCGTGTCATGCGCGCGATCGGTGCGGTGCGGGAGGCCGATGCGGTTCGCACGTCGCGCCTGGACGTTCTGCGCGGCAGCTTCGAGCAACAGACACGAAAGGCGGTACGCGAGGCGGCGTCCCTGCCCGGCACGCCGGAT
Organism: Mycobacterium sp. 852002-51961_SCH5331710; assembly: GCF_001665535.1. Classification (GTDB taxonomy): domain Bacteria; phylum Actinomycetota; class Actinomycetes; order Mycobacteriales; family Mycobacteriaceae; genus Mycobacterium. The sequence goes on along the minus strand of NZ_LZSQ01000044.1, from coordinate 20,161 downwards.
GCGGAGCTTCCGTCGTGGCGTGACGTTCTTAAGCCGCACCCCGACGTGGCTTCTGGTCAATACAACAACGCCGAGTTTGCCGCCGACCTCTATTCCGTTGCCGTGCAACAAAACGCCGCCAAGGAGTACCAGGACCCGGTCGAGTTCTTCCGCCGAACGTATTTGACCGACGGACTCAAGGAGCTACTTCGCCGGGCGGTGGACCGAATCTCCGGATCCGAGTCAGCCAATCCGGTAATCAATCTGCAGACTACGTTTGGCGGCGGCAAGACGCACTCGATGCTGGCCGTCTGGCATATGTTCTCCGGTCGCGAGCTCCATGAGTTTCCGCAGAGCCTGCAGGATCTCCTGGCAGGTGAGAACAGCGGCATCCTAGGCAAGCCGGTTCACAAGGCCGCACTTGTGGGCAACGAGATCCCGCCGGCTAGTCCCTCGCAAAAGCCCGACGGCACCGCGGTGCACACCCTATGGGGCGAACTCGCATGGCAGCTTGGCGGCGCCGCAGGCTACGCAATCGTCGCCGAGGCCGACCAGACAGGGACCAACCCCGGGAACCTGCTACGCGAGCTGTTCACTACCTTCGGTCCAGCCGTCGTGCTCATCGACGAATGGGTAGCCTACGCCCGCCAACTACCGGATACCTACGACCAAGACGACCCACATGCCCGGCGCGTGGCAGCCGGTCTGTTCGAGACACAGTTCACCTTCGCGATGTCGCTGACTCTTGCGGCGGAGAGCGTGCCCGGCACCCTTCTGTTGGTGTCCGTGCCTGCCAGCGAGGGTCGGCAGGTGCTGTCCGGTGAAGGCAAGGGACGCGATGAGCTCAAGGCAAGCGATCTCGAGGTCGGCGGTCAGCGCGGCCACGACGCCCTGCACCGGCTGGACTATGTCATTCGTCGAGTGGCCTACCAGTGGAGCCCGGCCACGCGCGACGAATCTTACGAGATCGTGCGGCGGCGGCTGTTCGTCGAGCCGGACGCAAAGGCCATCGCAACCATCGCCACTGCGGCGCGGCGATTCACCGACTATTACCGCCACCACCCGAAGGAGTTTCCGACGGGTGTCGCTGAATCCGAATACGAGTCACGTATCAGGGCGGCCTACCCCATCCACCCCGAACTCCTCGACCGCCTCTACTCCGACTGGTCGACATTGGAGAAGTTTCAGCGCACCCGAGGTGTGCTGCGTCTGATGAGTCACGTGATCCATCAGCTGTACGCGCGCCAGGACCCGTCACCGCTAATCATGCCGGGGTCAATTCCTCTCGATGCACAGCCGGTGCGGTCGGAAATCACGCAGTACGTGGAAAACGCATGGGACGCGATCATCCAGTCCGAGATCGACGGCGACAACGCGGTCGCCCGAATCGTCGACGCTGAGCGTCCGGTTTTGAAAGACCGCTCACTCGCCTTACGCACGGCGCGAACAATTTTCATTGACGCCACGCCAACGCTCGATGCTGCGCTCAAGGGCAAGGACCGCAAGAGCATCACGCTCGGCGTCGCCATGCCCGGCGACGTGCTGGGCAACATCGGATCCGCACTGGACGGACTACAGGAAAAGTCATCGCACTATTACGCCGAGGACGGTCGCTTCTGGTACGACACCCAGCCGTCACTCAACCGGCTCGCCGCTGAACGCGCGGCGCAATTATCGATAGACATCGTCCACGGCGAGGTGACAGCCCGACTCAAGCGCGCGTTCAAGGGTTCCACGGACGTCATCGCCGACGTCGTTCACCCCGAGTCATCGTCGGACGTCGACGAAGCCGACTACCTGCGCCTGGTCGTCGTTCCGCCGCAGTACACCCACAACGGCAAGGACAAGGACTCCACTGCCTCCAAATGGGTTCACGACATGCTGCGTCAGCGCGGCAACGCTCCCCGTTCAAACGTTAACACCATCGTCGCTGTCGCCGCGGACGAAAAGCAATGGGGGACTTTGGAATCCGCCCTGCGCTCGTACCTTGCATGGAACTCGATTTTCGACGAAACCGGACGCCTCGATCTGACCCAATCAGCGGCCGCGCAGGCGCAGTCGATGCTGGAAACCGCCAACCGAACAGTGGACGACCGCCTTGCCCACACGTGGATATGGGGCTTACACGCTGTGCAGGACGATCCGCAGGCGCCGTTCGTGGTCGGGCAGGTTCGTGCGGACGGGCCAGAGAAAAACCTCACCAAGCGCATCGGCGCCAAACTCGCCTCGGTCGACGCCGCCCACTCCTACATTGCCAACCGTGTCGTCCGTCTGGACATCGAAGAGTTCCTGCGAGCGCGGTGGACCCGTGGTTTCATCAGCTTCAACGAACTGTGGGTCTACTACTGCCGCTACCCGTATCTGCACCGGCTGCGCGACAAGTCCGTGCTTGTGAGAGCTCTGGAGGAATCACTGCTCGATGCCGCCTTCGTTGCGACCGGATTCGCGCTGGCGACCGGATTCGACTCGGCGACAGGCGAATTCGGCGGTCTGGCGGTTCCGCTGGAGGACACGGAATTCGGCCCGTTTGATGAGAAGACGCTGGTGGTGCGGCCGGACCTTGCGGTCGAACAGAGACGGCGCGAAGAGAGCAAAGCGAGCGAGTCCGACACTGAACCGGAGTCGACATCGACGCAGGATCCGCCGGGGACGCAAAAGCCGCCCTCGACGGGACCTACGCGCCGAACTGTCACCAACGCAACGTTTTCGCTCCGGCAGGTCGTCGACCCCTCCGCCGACATGCCAGGTCAGCTTCACACGATTGCTCAGGAAATTCTTGAGGTGCTGCGTAACGCGAGCCCCGACGTTCTCGACATCACCTTGACGGTCGACGCGCAGAAGGCAGAGGGTTTCGACGAGAATACTGTTCGGGCCGTAACACAGAACGCGAGTGATCTAGGCGTGGCGGACAGCGGTTTCAAGGATCTGTAGTGGCGCTGGCCTCCACTCCTCAGCCGGTCGGCTCGAAAGTCGTCCCGCCAGACCCGTCCATCACATCGGCCATCGGCCGACATCATACGTTGGCCACGGCGGTGGCCGATCTGGTCGATAACAGCATCGATGCCGGCGCAACCCACGTTCTGGTCAGATTCCTCGTGCAGGGCGCGCGACCAATCGGCTTACAGGTGATCGACAATGCAGCGGGCATGGATTCCGCGGCAATCGACGACGCAATGACCTACGCCAAAAAACGCGAATACCGGGGACGCGACCTGGGCCACTTCGGAATCGGGCTCAAGGCCGCCTCGCTGAGTCAGGCGAACACGTTGATCGTGTGGTCGAAGCGCTACGGATCACCGGCGGTGGGTCGACGTTTGCGCAAGGAGACCATCGACACCGGACCTGTGGTCGAGGAATTCTCCAGCGCTGACGCCGCCCAACGTCTTGCCAACGCAGCAGTCGACTTCTCGATGGACACTGGCACCATCGTCGAATGGCATGACGTTCAAACGTTCCTGACCTCGTCGAGCGAGGAAGAACAGCGGGAGTGGGTGACCCGAACCATCCAGGATCTGGTTAACCATCTCGGTCTCGTCACGCATCGAATCCTCGACCGCGGCGATCTGACTCTGATGATCGATACCTTCGACGTCGGTTTAGGCTTCGCGGGGTCACCACGGACGGTCAGAGCCGTCGACCCCTTCGAGTATCGCGGTGTCGGACAGCCGGGCTATCCGAAAGATCTACCTGTAGAAGTCGCGGACGCGACGGGGTCCGCAAAGTTGCACATCTGGCCGTTCCGCGACAAGGGGCCGGGATTCGTGCAAGGCGGCCGGTCTGAGACCGAATCCCAGGGTTTCTACATTTATCGCAACGATCGCCTCCTACAAGCCGGCGGTTGGAATGGGCTGGCTACGCCGAGGGTCGACCTGGCTTTTGCGCGAGTGGTGTTCGATCTGACGCCAGAGTTGGAGAATCACGTCACGATCAACCCCGAGAAGGTCGGGACGACGTTCGACGATGAACTGCGCGGTGCATTGGCACGTGGGCGGGCAACCGACGGCACTACGCTCGCGTCGTTCCGCGAGGACGCAACGCATGCAGCTAAGCACGCCAGGCAACGGACAGCCTCCCCTATCGAGGCGCCCCGCCCCGGCGACGGGCTCCCGGCGTCGGTCAAGGACGCGTTTGCGACGCACACCGAACCCAACGACGTGTTCCCGATCGACATCAGGTGGAGCCTGCTACCAGAGGGGAAGGCCTACGACATCGACATTCACGAACACCGTCTTGTTCTGAACGCGAGGTACCGTTCGGCGGTAGTGGGGCGTAAGAGCCTGGACATCGACGACGCACCACTCATTAAGAGCCTGCTCCTACTCCTTCTTGAAGACCACTTCGTCGGGACAGGCAGCGGTGCGAAGAAGAAGCGTGAGGAGGCGGCATGGCAGGCCATCCTCCTTGCCGCAATCGGAGCGCAATCCGCGCCAGTGGAATGAGGGCCGAGCATGAGTGAACCACTGTCGAAGCTGAACCCGAACACCTTGGAAAGGTACTTCCGCAGCGGCGCGGTGACTACGCATCTTGTCAGCGAATCCCCGGAAGCCATCGTGCGGATCGACGGTGCAGGTCAGAAGATTTCACTGCTAACGCCTGACACCGGCATGGTTCAGGACACGGCTGTGATGAAGCGGGTAAGCACCGGGCTCGAGAGGCGGAACGGAATTGACTGGGCCCGCATCACCATCGATGCACGGAATATGTACACCGAGGCCTACGGACTGCTGCTCTCCGTCGTTCAGGCGATGCGCGGCGGTGCCACGTTTGCTGCCGCTACGTCGGCTGCGATGATGAACATGAAAGCCCTACTCGCCGCGAAGCCGCAGATCCCGGAAGCGAAGCAAATCGGGTTGATCGGCGAACTTCTGTTATTCCGCGCCCTGTTTGAGTCATTCGGTGAGCAATCGGTCATCGAATGGTGGCTGGGCCCGCTCGCCGAGGAGCGTGACTACGCTTTCCCATTATTCGACGCCGAGGTCAAGACCACAGTTAGCGAATTGCGATCCCACGTCATAAATGGGGCGGACCAACTTGAACCGAGCCCCGGCCGGCAGCTCTGGCTCGTGTCCATCCAGATCACACGAGCCGGTGGTGATCCGAACGGATTCACACTCCCTGGGCTCATCCAGCGGATCCGCGAACGGCTCTCCACAACGCGGGACCGCTTCATGACATATCTTGCGTCGCAGAACTGGGATGACGACGACGCAGCGATGTACCCGACCGCGTACATCCTGCGCACCGCCCCGGCGGCGTACCTAGTGGATGAGAATTTCCCGGCAGTCACCAGCAGTCGCCTGGCTTCAGTTGTTCCGAACAGCGATCTTGTCAGCGCCGTGACTTACCGTGTGGACGTCTCCTCGCGCACGCCGGGTGACCCCGGCGATCCGCTCACCGGATTCCTCAGTCCACCACCCGCACAGGAGGCATGACGTGACAGATACATATACCGACGCAATCGTCAGTGTCGTGCGCGGCATGAGCAAGAGCGAGCCCAAGCCGATGCTCAAGCGGGTGCGGTTCGAGCTGGAGGAAGCGGACGTCTCTGATGACTTCGCGGAAGCCGCCCTCGTCGAGGCGATCACGTCTACCGATGTGAACGCACCCGCTCGTTACGAATTCCACATCCAGCTCTCCAAGTGGGACGCCCTGCCTGATCCGACATGGGCGACAAACACGGCGCCCTATTCGCAAGAACGACGCGATGCGATCCTCACAGCCCTTGGCTTCAGCACTGAGGCTCAGGAGGCGATCAACGATGCATTTCACGTCAACCTGTCCGGCGCCGTCGTGATTTCGGGCAAGCCAGCCGATTGGGACCCATGGTACGACGTCGAATCGGGACGCTCTTTCTACTGGGATGGCTACCGCGGCGTTCTGGAGTCCAAGGGCTGGGACCCAGACGCGATCGGCGAGCTGAGCCGCTTGACCGATGAGGTCGTCAAGCGCCTGGCGAACCCGGCGCGTGAAGACCCCTACCAATCGAAGGGCCTTGTGGTCGGACATGTGCAGTCCGGCAAGACCGCCAACTTCACTGGGGTCATCGCAAAGGCGATCGACGCTGGCTACAAGCTCGTCATCGTGCTCACCGGAACCATCGAGCTCCTGCGCGGCCAGACCCAGCGTCGCATCGACATGGAGCTCGTCGGGGAAGAGAACATCCTCGGCGGAGTACCACGTGACAACGAAGAACTCATCGCCTCCGTGGACTACATCGGCGACGGTGACATCGACTGGTACGAGGGAAAGTTCGTCTCCTACGGAAAAGATCCCAAGGAGCTCGGGCTCCCTGGAATACGTCGACTGACCGGAGCTCGCGACGATTACAAACTTCTGAAAGCTGGTCTCGGTTACCTCGACTTCCGTCAGACGGACCATCTCGTCGATCCGGCGCGCCCGCTGTACGACCCGCAGAACCTCTACCGGCCCGACATCCGGGTGGCCGTCGTGAAGAAGAATTCGAGAGTGCTGCGAAAGCTTGTCCAGGATCTGCAGTCCACCAAGACGGACCTAGGTGAAATCCCGACACTCATCATCGACGACGAGGCCGACCAAGCGTCAATCAACACAACACGGCCGAAGAAGGACAAGGACAAGGACTCTGAGGAGGAGAAGGAACGTACGGCGATCAATCGCCTGATAGCGCAGCTCCTGACTGAGCTAAAGCGCGCCCAATACGTGGGCTACACCGCCACGCCGTTTGCAAACGTATTCGTCGACCCCGAAGACTCGGAGGACATCTTTCCGAAGGACTTCATCGTGAGCCTCGAGCCACCGCCGGGATACATGGGCGGCAAAGCCTTTCACGATCTCGACCGAGACAACTCGGACGAGGATAGCGAGGCTGACGAGGAACCTACCGTCGCGAACTCGAACCAAAAGGCCTTCGTTCGGTCACTACGCGCCGGACCGGATAACCAGGATGCTCGCGACAAGGAAATGCGTGGAGCCTTGGACGCCTACGTCCTCGCCGGCGCAATTAAGCTGCATCGGGCCGTTGCGCTCGGAAAGCCTAAACTCTTCCGCCACCACTCCATGCTCGTACATGAATCGGTCAGTACGACCGAGCACGAGATGCTCGCTAGCGATATCCGCCGCGTATGGGCATCGGCTGGCTACGACCTGCCGATGGGGCTCAAGCGGCTCCAAAATCTGTGGACTACCGATTTCCAGCAAGTCACGGCCGCTCGTGCGCCAGAGGCACCGGCCATCGGGAGCTTCGCCGAGCTCATCCCATTCATCGGGCAGGCAGTTGACCGGATTCAGGAGGGAGTGAACCCGGTTGTCATCGTCAACGGCAAGGCGGAGAAGGACTACCTGCAGGCCGACATCAATTTTCAGGCTGGCGATGTTTGGAAAATCCTGGTCGGCGGTACCAAGCTCTCTCGCGGCTTCACGGTCGAGGGACTGACGACTACGTACTACACTCGCAGGACGACGGCCGCCGACACGCTCATGCAGATGGGACGTTGGTTCGGCTACCGACTCGGCTATGGCGACCTAGTGCGTTTGTACATCGGCCGGAATGTGCCCGGCCCCAGAAAGACGGTCATCGATCTCTATAAGGCTTTCGAGGCAATAGTGCGCGACGAGGAAGACTTCCGCGACGAGCTTCGCAAGTTTCAGGGATTCGACGACGACGGACGCCCTCGCGTACGACCGATGGACGTGCCCCCGCTGGTCTACCAGAGCCTGCCGTATCTCAAACCGACCAGCAGCAACAAGATGTACAACGCCGAGCTGACCGAGCAGGGCGAAGGCGGCAAGGTCGTCGATTTCAACCAACAAGGCGAGCACGACGACGAGGTTAATGTTGCCCACTTCCAGGCGGTTCAACCGCTGCTGGATGCCGCCAATAAAGAAGGCAAGTTCTTCTATATCAATGAGTCGGGGACACCGCGACCGTGGAATGCGCGCTACGGCCTCGTCGACGCAGACGCACTCATCGAGGTGGTCAGCAAGTTCCAATGGGCGAACAACTTTAAGTTCGATCCGTACCTCGCATTCATGCGCAAGGCGATCGCCGAGGGCACCCTCAAGGATTGGGCGATAATTGTGCCAGAGCTCGATTCACTGCCGGAGCGGACCGTCGGCGGCCGGAACCTTCGGATCATTCGCCGGTATCGGCGCCCGGACCGACCCTGGCAGTTCTCAGGTTCGTCAACCCGCCAGCGCGACGCATTGCTGGCAATCTCCAGCGGGATCGACGCCGAGACTGTTGATGTAGACCGCGAGATTGAGTTCGCTCTCGAGAAACCCGAATATGCACACATCAAGCAGCTCAAGGTGCCGACCCGCGGTGCGTTCCTGTTAACGTTCGCAGGAGACAGCGCTTCGACGAAGTTTCATGATGCGAAGGGGGCAACCGACCCCAAGAAGCTTCCCGACCCGACCGACCCGAAGAACATCGCAACTCTGTTCTCGTATGCACTGCCACTTGCTTCGGCGCCGGCTGGACGCATCGCTTTCACGGTTCGCCGACCGGACCGCCCCGACGACGCGATCGTCGACGCAGAACCAGCCGACTGAGCGCGAGCATCGCTCTCGTCAAACCTGGCTTAACCGAGCTGCTTCGGGGTTTGAGGAGTTAGACCGGCAGGCCGCTGCCCGACTCTTGCGAATCGACGCTCGGCCGCCAACGATGGAATACCGTTGTCGCGCAAGCACTCTTGCATGGCCTAATCTTTAGACGACGGTAAGTGGCGTCCGATGTATCCAACGTAGATCTTCTTCGATCGTGCCGTGTCGTCGAAGTAGTGCATACGTGGAGTTACGGTCGCAGACTTCGCAATTTTGAAGTGCGCCTCCATGTATACGGTGCCACTGGCGTCTACCCAGAGTGGAACCGGCAGGATTCGGGGGTTTCGATATTTCGGGTTGTTGCCGACGTCCGAGCTCTCGAATGGCGCATGCCTGTTCGCTGAGAAGTCGTGGGCACCTGCGGGAGTGTTCTCGAGGTATGTGTGAACGCTCCCACTAAACTCTCCTGACAACGATAGCGTGGCATAGTCATTCAGCGCTAGTAGAGCATTCCAACAGCGGCTGGCCCACGTACCGAGACCCTCATGGTTATCGAGGTCGCGAGCCTGATCGGCGTCGCCCGTGAATAAAAGATTCTTGAGTTCATGAAACCTCTGCAACAGCTCATCAAAGGATTCGGGGCGAATATCAAGCGGCGACTTCTCAGGCGTGGACCAAGCAATGTCGAAACGACCTACTGCCGCTAATTCGCCTCTGAGATAACGAAGTTGACGCTCTGTCTCCGCAAGTTCGTTCAACGAAAGCGCCAGCTCGAGCTGTTCATCCTCGAGGCGGCGCCGAAGATCCTCAATAGCGTCGTCCCTGGCATCGATTCGATTTTCAAGAGTGCTAAGGCGCTGCTTCACATCCCTGCTGGCGGCGATTGCGGATTTTGCGTCAAGAGCCAACTGCCCCAAACGACGTACCGCTTCTTTAGTAACGGTCGCAACGCCAAACACTTGTCCAAGGACGAGGCCGAGCACACCTTGTACGGACTCGACGGGAGTTGGCGGTGTGATGTCCACGCCTGGGTCCGCAACCAGTTGTTCGCTGACAATCTCCGCCGACGATTCAGTCAGTAGCGAATCGAGTTGATCGCGCAGGCGCCGATCAATGCGCCGCACGGCACTGGGTAGCGACCCGCTATTGATCACGTCTCGTGCTCGCTGACCAAGAAGGCGACGCAGATAGCGCGGATCATCATTTACGATGCTGCGCGTCGACAGGATTCTGTGGCGCTCCGCGTCGAGTGGCTCGTCGAGTTGAACGCCGGGGCGGTAAGTACGAATTGTGTAACCGCGCAATTGATGTGATGCGGGAACTAATTGGTTGAAGCGCGAGGTAGCGTCGGCGTCGAGGACATAAGCGGAGCTCAAACCGATCGTCTCCACAAGGATCTTCGATACATAATCGGTCCATTGAGGCAGTGGAATGTCGACTTCAAACGACGAGCCAGCAAGAAATAGCAAACCTCGCCGAGAGTCGTCGAGCACACTACCGACCGCGCGGTCGACATCGTCAATGCCTATAGGCAACGGGCGAGGCGTCAACGGATAGGCACCGTCACTGACGGGGAGGACTTCGACCAGCATCTTCGCCAACCGCGGTGTACCCGTTCGAGGCGCGTCTTCTGGTTGATCGATCTCAAGCCATACCCAACCGGACGTTCCATCGCGCGCGACGTGGGCGGTCAACTCCGTAATCCAGACGCCACCCGCACTGTTCTCGATGAACCGGTACCGCTTGGTGCGAGCCCCATCGTTCATCGAGTCGGCAAGAACGACGCCCCGGGCATCGGGCGCGATGTCGACCAGGGCACCCTCCCTCAACGCATCAAATTGCCACCGTTTCTGAGCCAGCCAGGAGAAGGTCTGTTCGTCCACAAGGTGAAGTAAGTCCGCAGACCGATCCACGTTGAAAAACGCCCGGTAGCCCAGAACCATGACTGTCCCCTTCCTCTCACCTCGTCAGAGGCCGCACGACGCGTTCGAACGATGCCCATTTTCACTCCGAAACTGACCGGCTCGGTTCCTAACTCACGAGCGATTCTCCGACGTCGCTGTCTGGGGGTTCCTCTTCATCGAGCTCGTAGTCTTCCGGCAAGGTGAGCGGAGAAAGGTTCAACACCTCCTTGCCCATTGCGTTCGTGATCAGATCGATGAGGCTGCGCCGACGTGCCTCGAAGAAAGCGTCAAAGTCGTCGGCGCGAAGTGCGTTGAAGTCGACATGATGTTGTCGAATCCGCTCCTCTAGCTCGTCGACGGTGGTTTCTCCGTCACGCACAAGCAGCGGGATGTACTTGCTGGGCGCGCGGGCCAAGATTTTCCGATTGGTCGACGCGGAGATGGCAGTCTTGTTGACGATGCTCTCCCGCCGGAGTGCGTCGATCTTGCGGTCTTCGCACCACTTCTTGGGGAAGATATGGTGGATGTCGACAGCCAAACTGTGATGGCTTGCGATCGTGATGTCTTGGTCGTACATCCAATCTCTCGATCCGCCACGCATCAACAAGGCGTAAACGCCCTTGTACGCCGCACTATTACGAGTCCGAAGAGTCAGTAGACGCCCGGGGTCGAACGAAGACTCGTAGATCGTGATCGGCTCCGAATCAGCACCGCTGCACCAATCCGCGACTTGCTGAAGGTCGTTGGCGAATCTCGTCTCGATCGCACCGCCGTAGAGCTCTCCAAGAACCCCGCACCAATACCAGCGTCTTATCTTCTCGACTTTGCCAATCACCTCCGCGCCCGGACCGAGCGCAGCATGTATGGCCGCCAAGGGAACCAACTGCGACCGATACGGGACGTCACGGGCTTCGAAAATCATCTCTCCCGTTAAGAAGGTCGCTGCCCAGGCGAAGCCCTTCTCAGCGTGCGGTGCCCACTGCTCGTACTCTTCGCGGCTCAACCTCAGAATGTCTCTGCGCTTGCACGAGACCGCCGGCGCCTTATCTGAGTCTCCCGCCTTCCACGAAGCTCTACGAGCCCGCGTGGCAAGCAGGCAGATTGCTTGCAGGAAGTCAGTGTTCTGCATTCCTCGAAGTACCTTGTGTTCGTTGAGGCGCTTTCGCCGGATCTCCCAATCCTCTCGAAGGTCGAAATCCGACGATGCGAACGTCGCGGTCAGCAGCTCGAACACATCGAGTACGACGCCGCCCGTGTTCACCTTCTCGAATACAGTGCAGACCGCCTCTCTGGGCGTCTCTTTCCGCAGGACAATCACGGGCACCGTGTATCCGGTGAAGTTCGCAAGCACTTCTTGCTGGAATTGAGTCCAGCGGTCGAACCGTTCCTTTACAACCTGTGGATCGGGGTCCGAATTTACATACGCCATCATCCATTCCGCGGTTCGCGAGACATCGAAGACCGCAGTGAGTGGAAACAGACCGTTCTGACATTCGAGCTGAATCGAAGTCAAGTCCCTGACTACATTCTTGCCGAAGTTGTCGCGCTCCACCCGGTCACCCGGCACTGCCACGATCGCCAGCTCTCGGTCACCGTCAGGATCGAGCGCCTCCTCGATGTCGATGTAAAAGAATCGCTCGAGGCGCCGCTTGCGGCTGTCTTGAGTCTGCACTGGAATATCGCGAGCTAGCGATTGATAGAGCGCAGTCAGTCGCTGCTGCCCGTCGAGGATGAGACGTTCCGCAGGCTTCGCGTCGGCGCTCTGTTGTACTCCGCTTAACAGCCGCGTAGCGAATTGCACGTCATCGCCGCCCGTCTCAAGCAGCATGACGACACCTACCGGATAGCCCAGTGAGACGCTGGCAAGGAGGCCAGCGATCCGATCGACGTCCCACTTCCAGTCACGCTGAAAATCAGGCAACCGGATCTTGCCGGTGCCGACATCCTTGAGCAGCTCACTCCCAAGGTTCAGATCAGGACTATCGAACGGCATTGTGCTCCTCTATAGTGTCGGCAAGGCGAAGACGAGAGGCGTCTAAAACGCCTTTCTTCGCGTCCGCGACGAAGCGCGAAGTAGACGCCTCACACCCGGTACGACAGGTGACTTCATATCCACTGCTTGGCTCAGTCCTGGTACTTCTCGTGGACTAGTGCAACCTGTGACTGGAAGAATTCGAACTTCTCGACGCCTGGCCGCAAGTACCCTAGCTTTCGCGCGAACCTGTAGAACCCCTCCCCTGGGTCGCCGGTGGCCTTCTGAACCACTAGCGATGAGAGCATGGCACCGATCTCGTCGAGGGTACGGTCTGTGACCTCGCCTAGCAGCGCGCCTACCGCGGCTTGGTCCCGAGGTAGTTCGTATTCGAAGCGCGCATACCCGGTCCGATTTACGAGCTCAGTGCTGAGGTCGGAGTACGTCGTAAGGCGCCGGCCCCTGGCGACCTCGATGAGGTAATCGGTTGTTGCATCGACAAGTTCGTTCCACTCATCGTCCTCTCGCCCGTACTTCATCAGCAGACCTCCCTTCGCATATCGTCGTAGCTAGGTGGCAGAAACGTAGCCCGCACCCCGTCTGATCAACTTGCCCAAGCGTTCAGCCTTGGATATGCACTGCTCCAATCGATCGGCGGACTGCTTTGTCAGGCGCGTCTGATCGAAGTACGCCAACGTGTCTCGCATCAGCTGCTCCTGGTCGTAGACACCCTTGCGAGCTGCGTAACAGAGCGCATTGATGATCTCCTCACCGGCCACTTCATCCAAGGGACGGAAGAACCCGGAAGGTGTCGTGCGGAATCCGGTCCATTCCGTCCGATCGAGGTCCGTCGGCCAGACGAAGCTGCCCATCTCGTCTTCGTATATCAAGTCCTCGGGTACGAATTGACGAACGACCTGTTGACGCTTGGCTGCAGCGCGATCAAAGCCAAAACGATGAACTACATTGCGTATCAGACGGTTCAGAGCGATAGGGCCTTCGATCGCTACTGACTCTCGCACGGCATCTTGGATTCTTTTCCTGACGCTCTCCCACTGAGGATGATCCAACTCATCTCGACTGCCGACACGGTCGGTCGGTGCAGCAACATATGGCACCCGCACGCCGCGATCGGCCGTTGTCGACGTTGCGGTAGCCGACGACGCCACGGAGGCAACCGGTTTCAGACGCTCGGTAAGTACCGTCTCAACGAATGGAGCAGTATCGGCGGGCTCGGTCGACGAGGTGAGATCAGCAATGGTTGCAACGCTTGTATCTGCGACACGGTCGTCGTTTTGGCCCTTCGCTGTCGCTGATTGTTCGGCGCGCTGGGCGTCCTCCGCTGCACGCTTCGAGTCTTCATCGACTGCCTTCTCTACGGCCGCGGCGATTCGCTCCACGACTGACTGCTGATCTTTGATCCATTCGGGCAGCCAGACACGTTCGCATGACGTCCAGCCCATCATCGAGTCGAGCAGGCTGGGCGTGAGCTCGCGATCAGCGACTGTGGGCCGTCGCGCCCAGCGAGGACCGTCCAGCATGACCGCCACCTGCCAACGCGATGATCCGGGCGCACGCACTGCGATGTCGACGACGAACTCCGAGAGGCCGTAATCGAGCTCCACCTCTAGTTCTTGCGCACGAAGCGCAGCTGCGATCGTTTCCTGAATCTGTTCGGCCTGCTGCGGCTTTGAGCCATCTGATGCGACGTCGGCTTTATTCGCGGAGACCGCCGTCTCGAGGTACGCCTTCAGATGAGCCATTCCAACTGACCGCGTTCGTGAGAGATCGATATCGGTGGGGTCGAAGGACGTGAACACGATGACCTTCTCGCGCGCTCGGGTCACTGCGACGTTCAGTCGCTTTTCGCCACCGAAACGCGTCAACGGTCCAAAGTTCAACGGCATGCTGCGTTCGCCCGGGCGTTTCGAGAACGCCGTGCTGAAGAGGATTACGTCGCGCTCGTCGCCCTGCACGTTCTCGAGATTCTTAACGAAGATGCCGTTTTCAGTGTCGGGCTTCAAGAGGTGGATTATTCGCTCGTCGCCGGTCGCTTCAAGCAAGTCCAGTACCAACTCTTGCTGCTGGCGATTGAACGTGACAACGCCGATACTCCGCTCGATCCCTGAGTTGGAGCCAACGAGCGCACGCACTTCCGCGACGATCGCCTCTGCTTCGACACGATTGGTGCGGAACTCGTTCTTGCGATCTTCCCGGTTGAAGTGACCGTCCACCCGCCGTAACTCGAGACCGGTAGTCGAAGTACCGCCCGGCGCCGGCAAACTCGCCAATTTTCCTTCGTAGTACTTTTCATTCGAGAAGGCGATCAATGATTCGTCGCGGCTCCGGTAGTGCCAACTCAGCCAAATCCGCGGAACACTCGACTCGACGCACTCGGTCAGAATGCTATCTAGGTCCTCCGGGACGACCTCATTCTCCGCCTCTTCGTCCTCGTCATCACGATTGGTCGTCACCTGACCGAAGGCCGTGGGCGGCATCTGCTGCGAGTCGCCAACGACGATTGCCGCCTTCCCCCGCCCCATCGCACCAATGGCCTGCGCGACGGTGATCTGTGACGCCTCATCGAAGACGACGAGATCGAAGGTCAGCGCGCCCGGCGGAACGAACTGTGCAAGCGACGCGGGACTTACGAAGAAACATGGTGTTGCGGAGATGATCTCAGCGCCGTAGTCCTCCATCAGTCGACGCACGCTCTTGCCCTGCCGACGCAGATCAAGCTGTCGACGCAACTCGCCTATCTTGCCTTTCAGCTCACCCACGCGAAACGGGCGCTGCCTCATGATCCGGGCTGGTAGAGCCGACCTCTGCTCTCGTCGCACCAACTCGGCAACGTCGTTGAAGTCGGCTGTCTCACCGCTGCGGACCTGCGGATCGAACCCATCGAGATTATGAGCCTTCAACCGCTCTCTCAACGACGCTCGGGCAGCTCCGGAAAGGTATTCGAATTCAGCTTGACTGGCAGGGATTGAGCCGTCGAGCAGACCCGTGACGAAGTTCTCCAGGCCGCGTTGACGCAACGGCATCAGTGCGCGGATTGCGCGCGCAATGCGGCGCGGCAAGTCGGGCCCCTGCTCCTGAAGGTCCGTCATCCAAGCCGCGTGATCACGTCCCCAGGCTTCGAACCACGGCGCGCCGCCTTGCCAGAGCTCGACCGACTGGTTGCTGGCTCCGAGTGCATGCGTCCAGGCGTTCCACGCACGCAGCGCACCGTTCAGGCTGTCGATCACCGGCCTATCGACACGCAGACCCGACCGGAGGATCCTCCACTGCAACGGATGACGACGCGAGAACTCGACAGAGGACCTGATGTATTCGGTTAACTGCTGGAGATCTGGAATAGCATTGGGCAACAGCGGGTCCCAGGTGGGGGGTGCCAGCGCGCCGAGGGCCTGCTGCATCTGGTGTGCCACGTGCACACTGTGATCGCGGGCACTCGGTATTGAACTCAGCAACGGAATCGCCGTCTCCGCTGTCAAAGTCACACCCGGTAGTACCACCGCGGCTAGGCTCCGGACGAACTGCTCTTCTCGCTTCTTTTTACCAAGCAGCCCCCGTGTCGCTTCGGTTGCTTGTTGGACAAGCGCTGCATAATCGCCGCGGGCAAGGAAGACGGGGTTGAAGGTCGCGATGAGACCGGCCCACGTGGCTTGGAGTTGTGCGGTTTGATTGATAATGCCTGCAACGTGTCGCTCCCACTCCGCGGATTCGAAGCGTCGCCACTCGTCGTTGACGACAGGAGGTGCTGCAGCTTCCCTTGCCGCGCGCTCGAGCAGTGGCGGAATATCTTGAGGGGCAGCAAGACTGGTGAGTATATCGAGAGCTGTCGCGTCTGCGCGCAACGCGCCGAACGCGGCGTCGAGCTCGCGTGCGGCTCGCATGACCGACTCGTCGTCCGTAGGATTTGCGGCGAGAGTCCACGGATTTTTAGGTCGACAGTCACCGGGACGCACTGTACGGGCGAAAAGTCGCAATGCATCGCAATTTTCTCTGAACTGCTCCGGCGTCGCTGTCGCGGCGTGGACTTCGGAAATGCGCGATTCAGATGCGCTGTCGAGAGACAGCACCGCCTCATAGGCGGTCCAGAGTGAGTCGCCAAGTGAGTTCCGCGAGTGAACTCGTTCGGGATACTCGGACAGAGGCGCGTGCTTCGAGCGATACTCGGCGAGGCGGGCATCCCAAACGCGTTCGTTGTAGTCGGCGCGGTATTCGATCGATTCGCGAAGCTGGTTACGCACCTCCACGACACTCTGGTTCCGGCCGTGAAGATCGAGGGTGAACGGCTTCAGTCCGATCTTGTCCAGACGCTTCTTTACAACCTCGAGCGCAGCTTGCTTCTCTGCGACGAAGAGAACCGACCGGCCGGTGGCCAGATTTCGTGCGATGAGATTGGTGATTGTCTGCGACTTCCCGGTACCCGGAGGTCCCTCGAGGACGAATGTGCGTCCTTCCGCCGACAATTCGATGGCGCGAAGCTGAGACCCATCGGCATGAATCGGCGTCGGCTCCGCCGTCTCGTCGATCGAGATGCTATCGAGGTCGACTGCGTCGAACGCTCCGTCGACAAAACTCTCACCGGGTCGGTGCGTCAGGTGGTCCACCAGGGGGCTTTGCCCCAATATTTGCCATGAGTCGGTGAGGTCTTTCCACATCCCGAAGGTGCCGAACTGGCAGATCGCGAGGACGGCTGTCTCATCTACGCGGAACTGCAAGCGGTTCTCGACCAAACCACTACGGATCGCCACAAACGCTGCGTCGATGTCGATTCCCGCGTCGTCCAGCGGAGGGTTGCTCAGCGCCGGGATATTGACGTTGTGTTTGAGCCGCAACCACTCGACCAGGCAGTGGTTTGTCGTGGCGACATTCGCCGAGTCCATGACGATCTCGAAGGAACTGTTCCCCGTGCCCCCGACCAATCGAACCGGGAGCAGGAAGAGCGGCGCGCGCGCCTCCGCTCCGGTTGAGGTGGTGTGGACGAGTGAACCGAATGCCAGATAGAGATTCGACGCACCCGTCTCTTCAAGAAGGGTCCGAGCATCACGCTGCAGCCGCTTGAAACGGCGCGCGTAGGCATCCTCCCCTACCGCGACGAACGCCGTCTTCTCCTTATTCAGCATCTCGAGCAAGGTGGCGGGATCGACGTCCTGTGCCGTCCTCGCACCTTGCAGGCGATAAATCGAACTCAGGTCGTTGTGCGCCGCAAGTGAGATGCGCTTTCCGTCATGGATGAGGTCGTCCAGTATGGCGAGGCCCTGAGCTGGCACGACGAGGTCGACAACTTGCGCTGACTGTCGCAAGTTCAGCAGCCGGTTGCGTGTACTCAGGTCAAGGAGCGAGCGCTTCCATTTCTTGACTCGCGCGG
Source organism: Mycobacterium sp. 852002-51961_SCH5331710 (assembly GCF_001665535.1). Lineage (GTDB taxonomy): Bacteria > Actinomycetota > Actinomycetes > Mycobacteriales > Mycobacteriaceae > Mycobacterium. Next base: position 2,406 of record NZ_LZSQ01000044.1, on the reverse strand, counting down.
GCGAGTCATCGTGGAAGTCGAGTACGGCGTCGTCACGCGCTCGCTGTTGCAATTCCGGTGGTAACTCGAGGACTGCGCGGCTGGACTTGTCGATCTCGACCAATTCGACGTCTGGAACGTCCTCGGCTGCCGATGGAAGGGGGCGCACCCCGTCGCGTCGAGCGGTCGAGACATCGATGACCGCGCGCAGCGTGGCTGGGTTCGCGAAATGGCGTCGAGCCGCGTCGACGGCCTTGCGGAATGAACCGTCGGCACCCTGCTCGTAGTACATCGCCTCGACGGCGATCGCACGGTGTGACTCGAACAGGTTCACCATCGTGTTGGTCTCGGTCAGCGAGGTGTGCTGGAGCGATTCTTCGTTCAGCATGAAACCGGTAAACGCATGCCCGTCGACTAGCCAGATAAGTGGGTGTAGCCCCGTCTGCTCAATGCACGCGGCGTACGTGACGGCGAGATCGATGCACGTACCGAAGCGCTCATCCAGAACTTGAGCAGTAGTCCGCACCTTCTGACCAGTGTTCTCGAAGGATGCAGGTGGCGAAATGTAGCGGATCTCGTGCGCGCGCAGTGCCTCGTAGACGGCAGCAGCGATGAGCGCCGCTCGTTCGGGTCCTTGCTGATAGGCATCCAATGACGCGCTTGACGTCTGCTTCTTCAGCAGATCGGACGCGTCGTCAAGCACTCTGCGCACTGCTCGCGTGTTCGGCTGGACGAAAGCCGCGAGCGAGTCGTAGAAGATCGGCGCGTTGAACCACTCGTTGTGAGCCAGGATCTGAATGGGAATCCGATGTACGACCTCGTCCTTGAAGCGTTGCGACGCGGCCACGACGATGGCGCCCGGGTAGCTCTCGTTGAGGTTCTTTAGGTGCTCGATGTCTGGGATGACGTCTGTCAGATCGTTCCAGGTTCGTGTGCTTCCAGGCGGCAACTCGTCGGCTAATGAGCGCGACCACTCTGGAGCCAGTGCACCGTCGGAGCCGTGCAGGCGGACCGATAGGTGAAGTCCCGAGACCGGCGATTCGGAGTCGTTCGTCACGGAGATTTCCGTGATCAGCGGCACGCGGTTATGGACAAGCGCGAGGTTCACGGCGGGTTGCGCGTGGACTTCGATGTGCAGTCCGTTTCGCTCGATGACGTGTGCTGGCCAGATGGCCGAATCCGACATTTTCCCCTCGATAAGGTCCATTTAGTACTTTGCTGAGTTATCTACCCGCCCGAGGTTGCAGCTTATGTGAGCAGACCGACACCCGTGTCAAGTTCGCGCCTCCGAGCGACTCAGCCCGCCACCGCGCTGCCGTTGCGAAACCGCACTAGTAGACGTGGTGGTCGGCCCGTTTGATGACTTCAGTGCGGTTTGCGAGCCTGCCGAGCACAGCGGCAGGCCTGTCATGGTCGCCAAACACGCGAGCCGGCCGCGCCGCGGTGATCCTGGCGTGACACGAATCCAGAACGGTGCATCTCGACACGGTTCGCGCTGTGGTAGCGCCTCGACGTTCACACCGCCAGATCGGTATATCTGTTGAAACACTGCCGAATTGCTCTTTTTACCCGCGCGCCGAAGTTATCGTCAGAAGAATGGGGAGCACTAGCAACGGCGGTGCAGCGAAGCGCCGGATGATCACGCAGTACTGCGTGGGATGCAAGGCGCGGAAGTCAATGAAAGGCTTCAGCGTCGGTCGGGGCCTGTGCGCAGAGTGCCTAGACGATCGCCGCCAGGCGCGTGCCAAGGAGGCGGCGAACGTTCGAGTGCGGCCTACGAGGGCGCCTTCGACGCAGGGGCCGAAGACTTGGAAGTGCCCGACCTGCTTGAAACGAATCGATGTCGACACCGCGCGAGCCGTCCTAGTTAGCCATCAGAATGCACGAGGCCAGCGATGCGCCGGCTCCGGGCATGAACTACCGCAGAAGAGTGCGGATGCGATGGATTACCGCGTTGCAGGGAGCTTCGAGGGAGGCCGTCGCTAGGGAGGCGATCCCGGCTCTGCCGGCCGAAGAGTTTGCCGCGCCGGTCCCTTTAACGTGTCCAGTACCAATAACCGAAGTCCGACACGCCGACGCGTTTCCCGAAGCCGCCCGGGTAGGAGATGCACGGTCTGTTCTACCGGCGTCCTAAACGACACCGAACGCGACGCCGTCATCTTCGCCGCCCCCACCGACGGCACCATCCTCCGGCTCAGCGGCTTGGAAATCGTGCGTGAAACCGCGACGACCAAAACAGCTAAACAGCTAACGCCAGTCGTGACACGGAGGAGCTTGGAGTTCTAATCGCTGCAGAGAGAGACGCCACGCGAGCGCGATGGAACGCATGACCGCAGCTGTTTGAGCAACTGCTACAGGTCAAGCCCCGACCGCACCAGCTTCACGCTCTCCGCGACAATCTGCCCCAGATCGCCCACACACCCGCCC
>NZ_LZSQ01000043.1 GCF_001665535.1 Mycobacterium sp. 852002-51961_SCH5331710 | reverse complement strand
ACGGGAACGCCGCCGATTTTCTTCGGCTTCGGCAGTACGCCGGTCCAGTCTCCCAGCGAGACGCTCGAGATGATCAGGGTGGTCTGTGCGGAACTGGGAGAGCGCGCATTGGTATGCGCCGGCGCGAGTGATTTCTCCGACGTCAGCGCGCATGAGCACATCAAGGTTGTGGATGCCGTCAATTACGCCGCAATCTTTCCGGTCTGCCGGGCTGTCGTCCATCATGGGGGCGCGGGCACCACTGCGACGGCCCTGCGTGCAGGGGTCCCCCAACTAATTCTCTCGACGGATCTCGATCAGATGATGTGGGGGATCCGTATCAAAAGGTTGAATGTCGGTACTGCCCAACGACTTTCGAAAGTGACCAGAACCTCGCTCCTAACGGACCTCCGTAGAGTTCTTGAGGAGCACTACATTACGCGGGCACGCGAGATCGCCACTCAGATGACGACTTCGGCAGAAAGCGCGCAGACGGCGGCGGATCTTGTGGAGGAGTTTGCGCGCTCGAGCAGGGTGGCCGGGCCGCAGTAGCAGGCTTGTGCTGGCTCAACCATAAAGGCCACGTCTTCTTGATCGCCCACTCCGCGGTGGCTCCGTCCGACGGCTTGTAGGTAGTGACGCTTTTTGTGTGGCTAGAGCGCGTCAGCGTATGCGTCGCAGATATCCGTCGGGCGCCACGGTTATCTGCAGTTTCGATTGAATGTCGTGGTCGATCTCGAATTCAGGATGCGACTTCAGGAACTCCCAAACTGCTGTCTTGGGGTTATTGCCGCGCCCCCAGGGCCGGTCAGAGAAGCTTTGCGTGCCAATGTCTTCGATGAGCGTGTCGAATACGACGCAATAGCTGTCTCGGGTGACCAAGTCAGCGTAAGCGGTCAGCTCCGCAAGCACGTGGTCATGGGTGTGATTGCTATCGAGGCAGACGAGCGTAGCGCCGCGGTCACCGACGGCTTCGTGAACTTGCCCAATCGTTTCGGGGTCGATCGCGGAGCCTTCGATCATCTTGATGTAGCTCGACAATGGGTGCGCGTCGATCGCCGCACGGTTGTGGGGCCGGATATCTATATCGACCGCGATGACCTGCCGGTTAGAGGGGGCGCGAACATCGAGAACAGTATTGCTGGTCAGAGCATCACACACGTCCAGCAGTGCGAGCATAGAAGCGCTGAAAATCGCTGAGCCTCCGTGCGCTATTCCGGTTTCAACGATGACGTTCGGTTTGACCGTCCATATCAGCTCCTGGAGACCTACGATGTCCTGGGGGTACTGAATTATCGGCCGTCCGAGCCACTCGAAGTTGTACGAGTAGCGACTCATGGCGCTTCGACTGACCCATTCAAGCGACAACTGTGCGAGCTCTTGGTCTCCGGCAAGAGCCTTCAAGTTCTCGATCACGCTCTGCTTGTGATCCGATCGATCTTCATCCACCACTATCGCCTCCTTATCTATGATCCGGCCAGGGTAGAGATCCAGCAGAGATGGCGCTAGTCAAAGAATGACGCGAGTTGCCATCAGCTGCGGCGGAACCCATCGCGTCAGTCAAGAACCGCATATGAGAGTTGAGGCGTGAACGGAAACCGCCGGATATGTAGGTTGCGGATACCCACCGTCTCCAAGACAGCGAGAGTCTCGCCGGGCCAGTACTTCTGATTCAGCTCGTCGAATGCGATGACGGCGCCCTTGGGCATTCGCGGCAGAAAGGTTTCGATCGCCGTCACCGTCGGTTCGAACAGATCGAAATCGAGGTAGAGCAACGCGACCACCGTGTGCTTGTTGGCGTCCAGGTAGGCAGGAATCGTCTCTTGCGCATCACCTTTCACGAGCTCTACTCGATCGATGTGTCCGAGTGGCCGATTGAGATCGTATAGCGAGATCGCATGAAGGATGTCCTTTTCCATGCCGTCCACCGCGAGACCGCCTACCTTCGCGAACGACAGGTTGGCGTCTGGAGGGGGCACGTCCTGATCGGCCTCACTCGGGAAGCCAGTGAAGGTGTCGAAACCCACAATTCGTCGAGTGTGATTGTAGGGCTCGTAGATCGCCGATAGTTGCGCCCACGTCATCAGGCCGCCCCCCATGAACACGCCGCATTCAACGATGTGGCCATGAACTTCTAGGACGTGCCTGAAGATCTCGCTTTTGGCCAAGAAGGTGGCCACTGTCTGGCGAGGTACGTAGTTTGCGAAGTTCTTCAGCTTGGCAAGGACGTCGCCTTCACTCGAGGCGAAGAACTCCTGGATCTGCCTGGCGTATTCCTCATCGGCTGAAGTTTGAGTGCGTGCATCAAGCATCGAATAGCGCTCATCCATTGCTCACCTCCGGTCCTTGGTCTTCACGACTAGCCGCGCATGCAAACGTTCGGCGCAACCCGTCGCTCAACGTCGTTGTGGGCCGCCAGCCCAATTCCGTTTCCGTTCTCGACCAGTCGAGGGAGACGTTGGCGACATCGTCATCGATGTCAGCCTCGTGTATCTCTGCTTGGCGTCCGAGTAGCCGGGCGAGGTGGTCTATGATTTCGCGTGGCTCATAAGAAGACTCACCGCCTAAGTGGTAGACAGGCGTTTCTGCGCCCTCATCAACTATGGCGGTGAACCCGCTCACAGCGTCATCGACGTAGAGAAGCTGCAGTCTGGGTAACCCGTTGCGATAGCGGTGGGTAACGATCGGTAGTCCTTCCATCAGGTACCGACGCGCGAACCCTATCAGGCGTGGCCGCAAGCTTTGCGGACCGAATGTAGGGGAGATTCGAACGATGGTGGAACGAAGTTCGCCGTTAGCTCGGGCGTTGGACACCAAGACTTCCTCGAGGAACTTCGTTTCGCCATACACTCCCCGGGGGCGCATCGCGGTATCGACGTCTGCGGTCATTGAGACCGACCTGTACCCACTGAACACCATTGCCCCGGAAGCCAGTACGAGGTGCACATCAAGGAGTTTGCAGACGTCGAGAATTCCACGCAGCATCGTGAGGCTTTGGCCCATTGCCTCATTGTTGGTGTAGACACGAGGAGATGCGAGATGAACAATCTTTCCGATTTCGTTGCTGCGGCAATACTTTTCAAGATGCACCACAGGGCCTAGCAGGTCCACCGTCGCGCGGTCAGGCGCGACCACTCGATGCGATTGGTTCAACCCGTCTCGTATGGCGGCGCCTAGAAAGCCGCTGCTGCCGGTGATGAGGATCCCGTCTTGGCGCCCAGGCGTTGGGGCCTTTCGCAAGGCAACGCGCAGCGAGGAGACCATCTCGAGCTTGATAGCCTTTTCTCCCGTTCTGGCAATGACTTCGGCGACTGCCTCGTCTACCTCGAGACCCCGCCACTCGGCAAGAATCCCTGCTGCGACAGTGTTGCTTCGCGAGACGCCGAAATCACAGACGACGACCACTGCCTGGTTTGCTTTGAGCGCTTCCACACCCTCTCGGATCTTGGCGAGAAGCTCTGCTCGCGAATTGCCGCCCTTGTCGACCATCGCCCTGACATCCACCACCTTGAGATGGTGATCGTCCCCAAGACTGTCGCTAGCCGCCGTCCCCAGGCGGTGGTCGACAATCCACCGGATCATCCCTTCACCTCCGAATCGGGCACGACGGTCTCGTCCAAACTCCGCAGGTACCAGCCTGGGTTGACATTGAGGGCAGAACGAGGTTCGGCGCCGAGTAGGTGTCGTACGTAGCAGTCGACTTCGTTGAAGCCCGCAAGGGTGCGCAGGTAAGTGCTGGCAGAGAAGCGAGCGTTTATCTCAAAAGGTACGAACATGCCGTCGGCGTCGACACGACCCTGAATATTCATGGGTCCGGTGCTGTCGAGACGCTGGGCGATCACCCGGGCCGTCTCACAGACGTCGGAGAACGCCTCAATTCGGCCTTGACTATATCCGCTGGAGATCAAGAAGTCGTGGCCGCGCACCGAAACGGAGAGCTTGTTGTGGAAAGCTCGCCTGAGCGCTATGACTCCGGCGCATTCGCCACTGGGCAAAGAGAGAACGCCGACCGTGAACTCGCCTCTGTCCTCTGGAATGTATTCCTGAACGATCGGCGTGCGGCCGTTATTTTGCAGGTACGTGCAGTATAGTTTCGCTTCCTCACGGTCCCTGGCATAGAACACGAATACGCTGCCACCGCTTGCTTCTGCAGGTTTCACGATGCAGGGAAGAGGAATCGTGTCGATGTCTACCCCAGCCTCGATGGTTCGCGTGGCGGGCGTGCGGACACCGGCGCTTCTGAGCAGCTCGAAGCATCGCCCCTTATGGGCAAGCGATCGGGTAATCCGAGGGTTGTTCTGGCCGACGTGGATCCCAGCGCGCGTGAACATCTGGTGATCTTCGGCGATCAGGACCGCGGGCTCGTCACCGCCCGGGAGGATGCAATCGACCTGCTCGCGGACGCAGATTTCCAGAAGGTTCCGAGCATAATCTTCGCGGTCAACCACGAAGGTCGATGCAAAGCGCGCGTCGTAGTGGCCGAAGGCGAGAGGCGAAATATCGCTCCCTAGGATGTCGTATCCACCGGCATGAGATAAAGCCTTGGCGAGCTCTGTTCCCAGAGACGCACCCGCGATGCCGGCGATGAGAACCCTCGGATTCCTGTCAGGCATCGCATAGCTCCTGGATGACTTGGATGACCCGATTCTGGTCTTCCTGGGTGATGTCATGGAAGCTGGGAAGATTGATCGCACGATGTGGAATGTCGCTTGCCCATCGGCCCCCAGCCGAACCCTCGAACGGAGGGACCGTCGACAGGGGATGAAAGAACACCCGAGCATCGATGTTCAGAGCCGTGAACGCATTCAAGATAGTCCCAGACGTCATGCCCTTCGACTTGTCAAATACGACGTTTGGCATCCAGAACCCGTTCTGAGTGTGCGGGGCCTCCGGATTCATCGAGATTCCGTCGAGGCCGCTCAATGCGTTTTCATACCGTCGAAATATCTGTCGTTTCCGGGCGATGAGTTCGTCGATACGTTCTGTTTGAGCACAGCCGATTGCTGCCTGAATGTTCGACATCTTGTACTTGAAGCCGACCACATCCGGCCAAAACTGTTTCGTCTGGCCGCGGGCCCGTCCATGATTACTCAGGGTCAGCACGCGCTCGTACAGGTCCTCGTCATTGGTGACGAACATCCCGCCCTCGCCTGTGCTGACCGTCTTGGTGCCGTGAAAAGAGAACGTCCCGAAACGTCCCATTGAGCCAGCACGCTTCCCGTGGTATCTGGAACCGATAGCCTCGGCGGCGTCCTCTATCACTGGAATACCGTGCTTGTGCCCAATCTCGAGGAGGCGGTCCATCTCGCAAAGGTTTCCGTATAGATGAACAGCGATGATGGCCTTGGTGCGCGGGGTTATTGCCGCTTCCACCAATTCCGGGTCGATGCACCAGCTTTCGGGACAGATATCGACAAAGACTGGTTTCGCCCCGAGGTGAACTATGGGTGCCGCGGTCGCGATCCAATTGGTGTCGGCCATGATGACCTCGTCGCCCGGGCCGATGCCGAGTGCGCTCATACCCATGTGCAATGCACCGGTGCAGCTCGAGGTCGCGATTGCGTACGTGACCCCGATGTGCGCTTTGAACAAATCCTCGAAACGTTCGATGTACTCGTAACACCGCTCGCCCCATCCGTTTGCCGCGGCATCGGAGGCGTAGCGTACTTCGAGTTCTGTGATGGAGGGCTTGGTATAGGGGATGCGGTTTTTCACAATACGCTCAGCTCGGGAACAGCAGTGACAAAACGTACGCCGTCTCGAGCGAGATCATTGAGTTCGGCACGGATTTCGCTCGCGATATTCCACGGGAGGATGAGGACGTAGTCCGGTCGATTCTCTCGGATTGCTGTGGGCGGATAGATGGGTATGTGGCTTCCCGGCATGAACTTTCCTTGCTTGGACTCCGCAGCATCGCATACGAATGGCAACAAATCCGGTTTGATGCCTGCGAAGTTCAACAAAGTGTTGCCTTTTGCAGCCGCTCCGTACGCTGCGACACGACGGTTGGCCCGCTTGTGTTCGATGAGGAACGCCACGAGGTCCGTCTTCAACCGTTCGGCGCGTTCTTGGAACTCGGTGTAGGTCTTGAGTTCGGTGATGCCGAACTGGTTTTCGCGGGCGAGCAACTTACCCACGCGGTCTGCCGTGGCGATCGCGGCGTCCTCGTGGCAGCCATAGATTCGGAGGCTACCGCCGTGAGTTTGCAGTTCCTCAACGTCCCAGACGCGTAAGCCGGCCGCCACAAATATGCGACTCACGGTTGTCAGCGACAGATATGAGAAATGTTCGTGATAGATCGTGTCGAATTGCGTGCGTTCTATGAGTGGTAGTAGGTGGGGGAACTCCAATGTGACGGTGCCGGTGGGCTTTAGCAGTGCAGCCAAACCTCGAGTGAAGTCGTTGATGTCGGGTACATGGGCATATACGTTGTTACCGATAATCAGATCTGCGCGGCGACCGTCATTCGCCAATTGCTCCGCCAAACGTTCACCGAAGAATTCGGTTATGACCGGAATGCCCGATGCTCGAGCGACTGCCGCAGTACTCTCCGTCGGTTCGATACCCAGGCAGGGGATTCCGTTCGCGACGAAATTCTTCAAGAGGTAGCCGTCATTGGACGCGATCTCGATGACGAAAGCATCCGACCCAAGACGTAGCCGCTCGGTGATCATGCTCGCGTAGGTAGCGGCGTGGATGAGCCAACCACTCGAAGTACTGGAGAAGTATGCGTAGTCAGCGCTGAACAGTTCGTCGGCGAGGGCGTAGTCCTCGGTTTGGACCAACCAGCAACGCTCGCACACCTTCACTCGCAGCGGGTAGTACACCTCGGGCTTGGACAAATCTTCGGTCACGAGGTATGCGTTGGAGGGGGGTGCGAAACCGAGGTCGATGAAAGTGTTTCGCAGAAGCGCGTCGCAGTGTCGACATTTCATAAGACGACTCCGGTGAAGTCCGCGCTCAGCAGCGGATGTGAAAGATCGCGATCTGACAGGTCTCGGGGAGGCTGCGGCCAAGCGATGGACAGCCGCGGGTCGTCGTAGCGCACACCCCCTTCCGCTTCCGGTTCGTAGGGTGTTGTGTGCAAGTAGAGCAGCTCGCTGTTGGGCTCAAGGGCTTGGAACCCGTGGGCAAAGCCTTCAGGAATGACGAGCATGCGCGCGTCCTCCTCTGCCAGCTCCTGGGCGCGCCACTGTAGAAAGGTCGATGATCCAGATCGAAGGTCGACGACCACATCCCAGACCCGGCCGCGCAGACACCGGACTAGCTTCATTTCGGCGTATGGCGGCCATTGGAAGTGCAAGCCGCGGACTGCTCCCGCCTGGCTGGTTTTTGAGTGATTGATCTGGGCGATTTGCCTGCTACCGAGAATGGACTGCAGTTTATCTGCACAGAAGAACCGGACGAACGACCCGCGAACATCGCGGTGAGGTGAGGATTGCACGATCTTGAGATCTGGGATCTCAGTGTCGATGAATTTCATTCGGCCGCCCAGCCCGCACCTTGTGCGACTGCGTCGTTCAGATAGGTATCGAGTTGAGAAGCACTCGGTACTTCGCCGTGCTCAATCCAATGCCGATACCAGTCAGCCGTGTAATGGATCGCTTCTTCGAGGTTCCATACGGGACGCCACCCTAGATAGGCCGTTGCCTTCGCGATGTCCAACTGCAGCAAGCCCGCCTCGTGGAGCTGTGGGTTTGATGCGATCTGCCATGTTATCTCGGGCCACGTGCGCCTGAAGCAGTGAAGCACTTGTTCGACGGTGCGGTTTCCCTCCCCGCCAGGCCCGAAGTTCCAGGCGTCAGCGAATGCCGCGTCGCCGGTCAGAAGATGTTGACCTAGAAGCAAATAGCCACTGAGGCAATCCAGCGCATGTTGCCAGGGTCGCGTCGCCTGGGGCGAACGAATGAGAAGTTCGTCGTGATTGATGATCGACCGGATCACGTCGGGAATCAGTCGGTCCTCCGACCAGTCACCGCCTCCGATCACATTGCCGCCTCGGGCGGTCGCAAGCAGCAGGGACGAAGGATCTTTCAGGAAGGCGGAACGGTAGCTGCTCGCCACCAACTCGGCCCCCGCCTTGGATGAGCTGTAGGGGTCGTGCCCCCCGAGGCGGTCTCGCTCTCGGTACGCCCAAGCCCACTCTTGGTTTTCGTAGCATTTGTCGGTCGTGACGACCACGACGGCGCGCACGTCCGGCGTATGACGGGCAGCCTCGAGTACATGAACAGTTCCCATGACATTGGTGGCCCAGGTGGCGACTGGTTCGCAGTAGGACGCCCGCACGAGAGGTTGAGCGGCCAGATGGAAGACGATCTCGGGTCGTTCGATGGCCAAGACATTTCGAACGGCCGCCTCATCGCGGACATCGGCACGATGGTCTGGCATCGATAGTTGGAGCAGTTCCCAGTGGCTTGGCACCGATGAAGGCTCCAGCGCCAGACCCGAGACCTCTGCGCCGAGCGCCTGCAGCCACAGACATAACCAACTGCCCTTGAAGCCGGTATGACCGGTAACGAGGACTCGTCGGCCGCGATAGATGTCTCGAAAAAAGTTCAACGCCAGCACTTCCACGGAGCTTTAGCGCTTCGCCACAGTTCTTCGAGGATGTTCTTGTCTCGGAGCGTGTCCATGGGTTGCCAGAAGCCCGAATGCTCGAAGGCCATCATCTCGCCGTCGGCAGCGAGCCGCGCCAGCGGTGGTCCTTCCCATGAAGTATTGTCACCGTCGATATAGTCGAGCACCGCCGGCGATAGGACGAAGAATCCCCCGTTGATGAGACCGCCATCGCCAGGTGGTTTCTCAACGAACCGAGTGACCCGGCCGTCGATGCACTCAATCGCACCGTAGCGGCCAGGCGGTCGCACCGCGGTGACCGTGGCATGATGCCCGTGTTCCCGGTGGAATGCAATGCTCGCAGTGATATCGACGTCGCTGAGCCCGTCCCCGTAAGTGAAACAAAAAGCTTCTTCGTTTTGGATGTGGGCGGCGACGCGTTTGAGTCGCCCGCCCGTCAGCGTATCGTCGCCAGTATCGACCAAGGTGACCCGCCACGGTTCTGCATGGTGCCGATGCACTTCCATATTGTTGGCGGACATATCAAAGGTCACATCGGACATGTGCAAGAAGTAATTGGCAAAATACTCTTTGATGAGGTAGCCCTTATACCCGCAACACACTACGAATTCTTGAATGCCGTGGTGCGAATACGCTTTCATGATATGCCACAATATGGGCCGGCCCCCGATTTCCACCATCGGTTTCGGACGCACCGTCGTTTCCTCGCTGAGGCGGGTGCCGAGGCCACCCGCCAGTATGACCGCCTTCATTCGACTCGATTGCGTGCCGAATTGAATCCGGTGGATGAAGGTCGGGGAAGGTCCGGCGTCGCCTCGACGTAACTCGAGCCAGCTTCGACCATCGAAGTCATGTAGCCGAAGACATCAGCGGGAATGTTGTTCGAGTACGTCTCCTTGAGGTGACGGAACAAGAGAAATGACCCCAGTCTCTCCGAAAGGAATCCTACTGCCCGCACCTGATAAGAGCTGTAATTTTCAACCCGACTGCGATACAACGTGAGGAAAAGCCTACTGATACGTTCGATCTTGGGCATTACGTCTACTATCCACGAACGCGGGAAAATCCCTAGCTCCGTCCCACCGGGGATGAAATGCTTAGCCGCGAGGAATTCTTTGGCTGATTTTCTGTCCAGCACACCAACTTCGATTGCTAGAGCCGCATAATCTTTGATATCTCTTCGATGATGGCAGACTGTATAGTTTCCGATGGTTGATTCTTTGAGATAGAGGGGCTGCGCGACGAGAAATCCATGCGGAGGGGTATAAACTGCCAATTTTTCCTCGGTATGGGTATCCGCGTCGTGCAATTCGCGCATCGTGGGATACACCGGTGACTCTTTCCCCTCGGGTGAGGGCAAAATTCTCTTCCTGTATGAGTTGACCTCGACGTACTTTATATCGGCCGGCAGAAGCCGGATGGCAGCTGGCATGGCGTTCGATCCTGCGGCGCCATATGCGACCGGTCGCGCCTCGTGCCAGAAGCTGTCAAGTTGTTTCACATGGAATGGCGACTCGGTCTGGAAATCGCCCATCGCGATGCAGTCGTCATACCAGCTGTCTGGCAACAGGGGCTTCTCGTGGGTAATGCAGAATCGATGAATAGCTTTCATTTGTCATACGAGTATGGGTGGGCAGTTGGGACTGCTACGGTAAACATTTGAACTCCAACGGGTGTTCGCCGCACATCCTGCCCTCCGACCACGACGCCTTACCTTCACGACGCTTTACCTTCACGACGCTTTACCTTAGTGCATCTTCGTAGCAGTGAGCGACTCGAAGTCGCCCAACGCTCTATTACAGCCGAGACCGGTCCCACGACATGACTCGACGACGAACCGGTCGCCACTCGGAAGAATAGCGGACAGCCGCGTGCTTCTCAGTTAAACCTCGTCGCTCGCAAACGCTGCCTTCGAAGGTGTGCCGCCTAAAGGGAGGCGTCCTCGTGCGAGACAACGGCCGTCGACAGTTCCTCAAATGCGGGAGTCTCGGTGGAGAGCTCCCTACAGGCGCGAGAATCAGGGGGTCGATGTCGGCACACGGTCAGCCATTCGGTCGGTTGTGCGGCGCACGACGACAAGCGGTCCTCCGTCCGGTTCCCTCTTGCCCTTCGCTACTTGACAGTGGCCGTATATCAAATCGGCGAAAGCGCCGGGGACTCCAGCAAACGATAGTCCGTTGTAAAAAGCCCATGGATGAAAGCGAACCTTATCCACCAGATAGACGCCTTCCTCGGTCAAAGCGCTGGTGTACAGGTGTCGGAAAAGAGCTATCGTTTGAACGCTCGTGGGGGTCCCAGCATCAAGGATGACGTCGAACGGGCCATACTCTGATGTAAGCTCGCGTAGCAAAGATGTGAAATCTTTGTCCGCGCGAACGTAGATTTCTCCTGAATGGGCGATTTTCGCTAGCTTGGAGCTGACGTCGATAATGACAACGGTCGATTCCCGCGGGGCACTTTTCTGCCACGCTTCCAGGGCAGACCCATAAAAACTACCTATCTCCAATACGCGGAGCGATTTGGTTCGCTCTATCGTGCTGTGGCAAATCTCCAAGTAATGTGCGCGCCGACTCGCAACCTCTGCATGGCCGCTTGTAGCGCTCTCGATCGGTAGGCCTGTCTCCACGGTGGACCACTCGGTTGCCGATACGAGATCAGGATCCAGTGCCCGCAGCATCCTGCGTCGAATTCGACGCCGAGATCGCCGAGTGACAGGCGAGAAGATGAAGGCGAAGGTTATTTCCACGGTATCAATCTGTTGCCATCGTCATCGGCGGTGAATCGGTCCTCGTCTAGAAATGGTGTGAAGGAAGCTTGAGGTCAGTGATTCGACGAGTGCATTTGTTGTCATGTCGGAGTCGGTTCGTCGATTCGATCCATACCTCTTCCTCACCTCTATTCCGTACCCAACTCGCGAGGGCCGCTGCATGGTCGCCGCTTGGCTGACGGCGGGTGTCTCCACCGCTTGGACGATAGCCGTTATTCCACATTGCCTGACAATCCGAAGTCGGCCAGCGTGAGATTAGCGACCTCGCGTAACGCCGACTTTGTGTTCTCCGTACCGGGTTGATATGCGACCACACTGATGCCGATTTTGCCAACGATACGAAAAGATTGCAGTGTGAGGTGTCCGCCCGTTCGCTCTAACCAACCCCTCGTGACACGCTGCCTGGTCACCCGGGCCGTAACGGGTTCTGCATCGGTGCCATCGATGCGGCACAACTCGGGACCGAAATGCCCGAGATCGGAGCAGAACACAGGTAGATCCGGGTCTGCGAACGCCGCTTCAGAAAGCCGCTTCAGCGCGCGTTTCGGCATGAAAGGGGTGAGCCAGAAGAATTGCAGCGACTCGTCGGGCGATTCGTGGAGCGTCGCGAGTGCATCCTTGATGGTGGCACGGAGGGCGCGCAGATCAGTTGTCACGGGTGCCGGGTCGGTGCTGACGCGCGCGAAGGAAACCGCGATCGCCCGGGTATCACCTTCTGTGCGTTCGCTGATCGGGAGTTGCAAGGTTACGGCGCCATCAGAGGCGCGTCGGCGTCCCAACCGCTCGGCGAGTTTCGTAGCGAACCCGACCACCAGTGTTCTGCCGGTCCCGCCAAGAAGCTCTGCGCGGGCGTCCCAGTCCTTCAGGTCCACATAGATCGTGACGCTAGGCACGACCAGTACTTCATCGGAAGACCCGCTATCGACGGGGCGGACTCTCGATTTCGGCGGAGCTACCAGGTTGTCGCGACGATGGCGTGCGGTTCTCACGGTCGCGGATATTGCACGGCCGACTTCCGGGGCGTCCTCGACTCGCTGTCGCAAGTCCTGCAATATCGCGTGTCGTCGAGTTCGCGCATGCGGCGGCGGGTAACTCAAGTTTCGCCTGTTGCCTGCAACGGCATCGGCGATCGTGCCGGCCATTCCCAGCCCGTCGACGAGATAGTGGGAGGCCACTAAACTGACCGCCGTTGAACCATCGGTCAACGGGACTATGCCGAGGTGCCAACCCGGCCCAGACTCCGAATTCGTAGGTATCTGCGAGCGTTCGTCAGCCCACTCAAGGAGTTCGGCTCGTGTCCGAGCTTCGTCGACGTCGATGTCGGATGCTCCCTGGTCCAGGACCCAGCGGTCTCGGGCAAAGGGAAGAGGCGATCGCTCGATGCGCCGCCCCAGTAGGCCGTAGCGAAGGTTTTCGTGGAATCGCTTCAATCCGTCGAAGTCGATTGCGTGCTCATAAATCCAGACGCATTGCACAACTTCTTCTTGGCCTGTGGCGCAGCGCCCGGCGAACCAACCTTGGTCTATGAAGGTAAGGGAATTATCCAGCCGCGTATCACGGCTTGATTCGCGACTGCGGACTGCACGCATGCGACGCCTACGCCTTGAAGCTGACATGGTCACCTTTCCGCGTCGATGTTCGATTCGCACGTGGCACTCTCGAGGTATGCCGTCACACCAGGAGGTGATGCGGCCGGGCCGGGGTGGTCAGCCACGACTTCTGGCGATAAAGCCCGAAGCAGATTCACCGAGACATCATCTCTCTAGTGCTTAGCGTATGAAGGTATTCTCGACCGACAATTCTTCGCGTCGCGGAGTGACACCTCTCCCTCGATGTGTCTCGCTGGGATCGTGTCGGAATGTTCCCGGCCGCGATAGCCGACTGCGGCCAACCCTCTCAGAGGAAGTCATAGGAAACCGATCCCGTTGGCCACGACCGAGATACCAACCACGGTCACAAACGCGACGAGAAGATGCTGGCGGTGGACCCACGCCCAGTCATGCAGTCGTTGCAGCACCACGTGAGTTCTGGCCGGCATGATGAGGTAACTGATGAGGATGATTTCGACGGCCGCCAAAAGCACGATTACGAAAACGGTCGCTGCGGTAATCTGCATCCCCATTGAGGCTCCGGAAGCCACGATCATCGCGAGGACGAGAACCGCCCACTCGATCGACAGTAGGTATCCGAAGCCGAGGAACCATCCGATCCACGGCGACCCGGTGTGCCACGCGTTGTGGACCCGGCCGAGGAGTCGGCGGAATGGAGATCCCCCGGTCGTTGCCGCGTCCTGCGCCTTCTGCAGGAGCCTCGTCAGCGAAGGAGGAGCTATCGCCTCTGGTGCTGCGGCGTGGGCCGTACCGTCCCCCGTCGCCTGGAGGACTCGTCGACGTACCCTGAACCGCCATGCCAGTACCGCCGCGACCACGAGCATGAGGATCCCCACCCCGATCTGGACAAACCGGACCGTGGGGCCTTCTGCTGCCATTCGCATAAAAGAATCGAACATCGACGTGCTGTGCAGCAGCACGAGGGGGATGAGCAGGTAGGGAAGCGTGATCATCACCGAACCCACCCAGTAAGCGAATAGGTTCGACACCGGCCGTGGCCGGGAAATAATGAGGAGGATGGCGCCGAGCCGCCATGGATCCAGCGTTCCTAGGAGTGCCAACGCCAGAACCGAGCTCCACATGGCGAGAACACTACTCTGTAGCTGTTAGCGGTACGTCGGGGCGAACATTGGTGGCTGACTGGTGGCAGCGTCCCGTGAGGGGCGATGTTCCAACTGTAGCGGCCGAAAATCGCTCGTTGCTGGCTTCCAATGCTCGTTGGCGCCGCATGATCGCGGCCGAACCGATTCCACACGACGATCGCCCGTCAAAGTATCAGGATCGACTGTTGGTATAGGGTGCTTTTCGAGGCGAAACCATGTTCGAGCGCATAAATGTCGACTACTCACCATTCGGTGTCTAGCCGACCGCGGACGAACCGGAAGTTTGTGTGCTGGGTACAAGGTTCCGCCTGCGGCGGCACTACCCCTACGAACAGATCGCCGATCCGCTGGGATCGCATGTGGAGGCCCGGCATCAATTTGCTCATTCGACCGATATCTGCGATTCAGCACAGGCCAATGGTCGTCGACTCGCTAAGCTGACCCACGGTGTTGATACCGCTAAGACGCTTGGGTTTCCTCGAAACCACCTGAAAGATAGGGGCCAGCCTTGACCGGCGACCGACCGGAACTGAAAACCCTCTACCTTGACCTGCTGCGCAGGAACCTCACCAGATACGGGATGCACGAGCGCATGCCAACCGACTGGTCCTTTCGACGACGTCTCTATCTGCGGGTCATCAACACAGTGCAACCGATGGCGTTGGGGACCAGCCCATTCGGGCAACGTAAGCGCGAGTTGGGTGTGGACTGGCCGCTCAATGCCGAAACGATGATCGGAACGCAACGGCTGGCCAGCCTTCAGCAATGTGTTGAAACCGTGCTGGAAGAAGAAGTTCCGGGCGATCTGATCGAATGCGGGGTCTGGCGTGGCGGTGCATGCATCCTGATGCGTGCCGTCTTAGCCGCGTACGGGGATGAACGCCGTAACGTTTGGCTCGCAGACTCGTTTGAGGGTGTCCCTCGACCGGACGTCAAAAATTACAGCGCAGACAAAGGGATAATGATGAGGTTCGACCTTTCTGCGCCCGTATTGGCGGTCTCGCAAGAGGAAGTCAGGGCCAACTTCGAACGATACGGGCTGCTGGACGAGCAGGTGCGCTTCCTTCCCGGGTGGTTCAAGGACACGCTTCCCTCTGCGCCGATCGATCAACTCGCCGTGTTGCGAATCGACGGTGACCTCTACGAATCAACGATCCAAGCGCTCGACGCGTTATACCCCAAACTGGCTCCTGGCGGCTATTGCATCATCGACGACTACCTCATCAAAGCGTGTCGCAAAGCCGTCACGGATTACCGTCGCGAACACGGCATCTTCGCGGAGATCGTGGACATCGACGGCAGCGGTGTGTTCTGGCGCAAGCCATAAGATCGCTCCCAGCGGCCTGGAGTGGCGCCGCCCTCAGATTGCAGACTTGACGCCAAACGGCATCAGGGCGAAGCGTGGGCATGCATCCGCTGCTGTCCAATCAACACCCAGTATGCGTACTTACTAGCTGGCTGTTGGCCACGGAGGCATCATCGACTAGCGCATCAATGTCGCACAAGGAGATCGCGGTAGAACTGACTCCTGGCGCGGAGCGGGTTCGACAGGGTCCGGAGACGCATCGGCCGCCTCGGTGCTCGCCGTAAGAAAGGGCAGTGACTTCGATGAAGTTCGTGTTGGCAAGCTATGGGAGCCGTGGCGACGTCGAGCCCAGTGCTGCCGTTGGTCGCGAGTTGCTGCGCCGAGGGCACGAGGTGGTCATGGCCGTTCCGCCCGACCTGGTCGCCTTTGTCGAGCAGGTCGGGTTGACTGCGGTCGCCATCGGCCGCGAGACCGGTGCCTGGCTGGACGTCCACCACGACTTTTGGACACGATTCTTCCGCAGCGCCTGGAAGGTTCATAGCCTGCGGAGGTCGTGGCGCGAACTGTGGGATCCGGTCGCTGAGATATGGCAGGACATCAGCGCGACGCTGACGGTGTTAGCGGACGGGGCTGACGTTTTGATCACCGGACTGGTCTTCGAAGAGCCGGTCGCCAACGTTGCTGAGTATCACCAGATTCCATTGGCCACATTGCACTACTTCCCCACGAGGGCGAACGGTCACCTCGTGCCGGCGGTCCCAGCGCCGCTGACACGTGCCGCGATGACAGCTTACGAGTGGCTTGGTTGGCGCTGGACGAAAGAATTCGATGACGCGCAGCGGCGCGAGCTTGGGCTATCGCAGGCAACCCGTCCCTCGGCACGCCGGATAGCGGAGCGTGGGTCTTTGGAGATCCAAGCTTACGACGAAGCGTGCTTTCCCGGGTTGGCCGAGGAATGGATCAAATGGGACGGCCGTCGACCATTTGTTGGCACGCTGACGATGGAGTTGGCGACAGAATCCGATGAGGAGGTCGCGGCGTGGATAGCCGCAGGAAAACCGCCGATCTATTTCGGCTTCGGGAGCATACCGGTGCAGTCTCCCGCCGATACGCTTGCGATGATCGCCGGAGCCTGCGAGCAGCTGGGAGAGCGAGCCTTGGTTGGCGCCGGGTGGAGCGACTTTGGCGCGATCGAGCACGCTGACCATGTCAAGGTCGTGAACACAGTGAACTTCTCCACGATCTTCCCGAAGTGCCGGGCGGTCGTCCATCATGGTGCCGCGGGGACCACGGCAGCAGGTCTGCGGGCGGGAATTCCAACACTCGTTCTCTGGACATGGCCGGACCAGTCGCTCTGGGGTGGGCGGATCAGTCGGTTGAAGGTGGGGGTCGCTCGACGATTCTCGGCGACCAACCTGACTTCGCTTGTTTCAGACCTACGTCGGATTCTTGAGCCGCAATATGCTAGTCGTGCTCGGGAGCTTGCTCGGCAAATGACGAAGCCAGCGGAAAGCATCACGGCCGCAGCTGATTTGGTGGAAAAATTCGCCCGTCAACCGAGTTGATCGTCACCGTAGCATCTCAGCGACCGTCGGGTATTGGCGCTTCGAGAGCATGCAGGGCCGCAGATGACGCGTTCTCTGCAGTTGTTTTCCGCCTGATTCGTCTTGATGGCGAGCAGCGCCTTATTCGAAGCCCGGATTATGTCTTCTGGGTATAGAAAATGCGAAGGATGGAACCGCATTCAACGTCGGTATGGCCGGCAACGGCGTGATGAAAAAGCTAATTAATTTTGCGTGCTGCAGTGCAACTGTTGTTATCAAAGTGAGTTTTAGATCACATGGAGGTGCGGCCGGCAGGACAATGCCCCCTTTTCGACATCCGTCTGCCTGCGGGCCCGCTCCCGTGGCCGACTCGCGCCGAGAAGGTGTTCAGGTCGGTTACTTCACACCCTTGCCGCCAATCCCGGCGGCGATCGCCCGATCTCGACGTACGCCTATAGGCGTGGGCGTTTCGCAAGCTTCGCGCGCTAGCACTGCGGCCCACCGCTAACTGCAGCGGCGGCGGCGGCGACGGGCCGAAGCAGCGCCGTGCGAGCCGGAACGCGCTCGCCAGCGAACTTGATCGTGGTCCATCGCTATTAACGATCTTGATTACAATGAAGACCCCTTTTGGCCTCGATTTGGGCTTGGGTAGCCGCCTTCAGTGTTCGCTCGGCAAATCTCACCCGCGCGGTGTGACCGGCCCGGATACGACCTCACTCTCGCGCCTCGGGGCATCGCGCAAAGGCGGATGTGGACGCATCGGCGCAGCGTACTGGGGTCGGGGAGGGGGAGCCCGCGGTTCGCACGCCGCACTGTGGTCTGCTAAGCTCACGGATGGCGCTGTGACGGTGAGCACAGCGGGGAATTTGCCAGAACGCGAGGTAAGTCCTTTCGCACCGGAGTATGGTTTGGCGGGTTCCACCCATGTCAATTAGATTGTCTGGAGAACCGTGAGCATCGATCCGTTCGTGGACGACACCGGAAGCTCCATCGCCTTGACCAAGGACGGTGAGCAACGCCGCTGGAGGCCGCTGTCGCCGACCTTTCAGGTGGCTGGCCGGTGGTTTACGGGGGCGCTGCCTGTGCAACTTGAAACATTGTGCAGAACGGAACCGATAGCCCGGCGGGACACACTTCCCAGCGGACTCGGCAGTTCGGGGTTCTGATCAGTAACGGTGGGGAAAGCTAATGCAAACTGAGGACCAATTGCTACCGCTCACGCGGGGGCAGCTAGACATCTGGCTAGCGGAAGAAATTGGTCGCTTCGGCGCGAAGTGGCAGCTCGGCATTCTCGTGCGGATCGAGGGTTCGATAGATCCCGGACTGCTTAAGCGGGCTATCCACCATGTAGTGACCGAGGCCGAGCCTCTGCGGGCAACCTTCGTGCGGGTCGGAGAGCAAGTCTTTCAGAAGGTTGTCGATTACTCGGATATCGATTTACCTTATTTCAATCTGGTCGGTGCAGAAAATCCCGCAGATGCACTCGATGAATCGATCTCATCGATTCAAAGAACAATGATGCCGCTCGACGGTCCGCTTTTCAAGTTCGCACTATTGCAGACAAAGGGCGACGAGTTTTATCTATTCGTCTGCTGTCATCATATAGTGATTGACGGTCTTGGCCTCGCTCTCGTTTGTCATCGCATTGCCGACGTCTATTCTTCAATCGCTTCCGGCGTCCCCATCTCCCCGTCCTTTTTCGGTTCTCTGCGGGACCTGCTCGAATGCGAATCGGATTACGAAACGTCTGAGGAGTACGCCCGAGACCATTCTTATTGGGCCGCGGCCCTTCCCGAAGAAGGCGATGTAAGTCAGCGGTCCGCCCTGTCCCTTGACGAGAACGATCAAAGTGAGGTCGTGGCGCCGGTCCGGTTGGATGCCTCCGTCGCCGACAACATCAGTTCACTGTCGAAGACCTTGGGCATCCGTCGGTCTTCTGTGATGACCGCCGCTTGCGCATTGCTCGTCCACGGTTTCGACCCCAACAGCTCCGAGATAGTTGTCGATTTCCCGGTGAGCAGACGTGTGCGCCCGGAATCCAAGACTGTGCCGGGAATGCTCTCCGGTATCTTGCCGCTTGTCTTCAAAGCTTCCGCGCAATCCACAACTGCCGACTTCTGTGCACAGGTCGACCTGCGGATGCGAGAAGCGCTGGAGCATCAGCGTTTCCCGGTGCATAACCTCCGGAAGAATGTGGGAGTCCACAGCCCGGGCAATGCGGCAAGTCGTGTGGTGGTGAACATCATTCCCGCGACCCATCTTGGACATTTCGCCGGCGCACCCGGATCGGGCACTCTTACCCATGCGGGCCTTGTGGATCAGTTCGGTTTGATCTTCCTCAAGGACGGCGAAGAGCTGTTCCTCAGCACTCAGGGCACGGGACACCCGTTCGCTGCTCACCGCGTCTCGGATCTGGCGAAGCGGTTCCAAGACGTGCTGGCGGCGATGGCTGCCGATCCGGACCGACCCTTGTCTTCGATCGACTTCCTGGGCGTTGAGTGGGCCCGACTCGAGGAGCTGGGCAATCGGGCGGTGCTGAGCCGGCCGGCCTCGTCCGGGTCTTCCATTCCGGAGTTGTTCACCGAGCAGGTGGCGCAAGCTCCGGAAGCCGTCGCGTTGACGTGTGGCGATCGTTCCTGGACGTACCGCGAGCTCGATGAGGCCGCGAATCGGTTGGCGCAATTGCTGGTCAGCCAAGGCGCAGGCGCGGGGCACTATGTAGCACTGCTGTTCTCCCGGTCGGCCGAGGCGATCGTGTCGGTATTGGCAGTACTCAAAGCGGGAGCAGCATATCTGCCGATAGATCCGGCCCACCCGGATTCGCGGGTCGGTTTCATGCTCCAGGACGCCGCGCCGGTGGCCGCTCTGACGACGGCAGCCTTGCGGTCGCGGCTTGACGGGCACGGTGTGCCAGTCATCGATATCGATGATGATCGCGTCGCGGAGTTCTCGCCGAGGGGTCTTCCCTTGCCTGCGCCCGACGATGTTGCGTACCTGACTTACACCTCGGGCACGACTGGTGTGCCGAAGGCGGTAGTGGTGACTCATCGCAATGTGACTCAATTGTTGAGTCCTTTGCACGCCAGTCTGCCGGCCGGAGCCGGGCAGGTCTGGTCGCAGTGGCATTCGTTGGTCTTCGACGTTTCGGTGTGGGAGATCTGGGGTGCCTTGCTGCACGGTGGACGGCTGGTGGTGGTACCCGAGAAGATTGCGGCCACGCCAGAGGAGTTCCAGGCTCTGCTGTCCGCTGAGAAGGTAGACGTTCTGTGCCAGACGCCTTCCGCGGCCGGAATGCTTTCTCCGGAGCGGTTGGGGTCGACGGCGTTGGTGGTGGCCGGGGAGGCGTGTCCGCCGGATTTGGTGGATCGGTGGGCGCCGGGGCGGGTGATGCTCAACGCCTACGGGCCGACCGAGGCAACTATCTATGCGGCAATGAGTGCGCCGTTGGCGGTGGCCGGTGGCGCTCCGATCGGTTCGCCGGTGGCTGGTGCGGCGTTGTTCGTCCTTGATGCGTGGTTGCGTCCGGTGCCGGTGGGTGTGGTCGGCGAGTTGTACGTGGCCGGCGCCGGTGTGGGACTGGGCTATATCGGTCGCGCGGGGTTGACCGGGTCGCGGTTTGTGGCGTGTCCGTTTGGTGGTGTGGGTTCGCGGATGTATCGCACTGGGGATTTGGTGCGGTGGGGTGCTGATGGGCAGTTGCAGTATTTGGGGCGTGCCGATGAGCAGGTCAAGATCCGCGGGTATCGCATCGAACTCGGCGAAGTGCAGGCAGCACTAGCCGGTTGCGACGGGGTGGAGCAGGCCGTCGTGATCGCGCGGGAGGACCGTCCGGGGGATAAGCGGTTGGTGGGTTATATCACCGGGACCGCGCACCCGGGTGTGGT
>NZ_LZSQ01000042.1 GCF_001665535.1 Mycobacterium sp. 852002-51961_SCH5331710 | reverse complement strand
GCGCAGGCCCGGTGCGCGGAGCCTCGGTCACACCGGTATTGCCGGTGGCGCTGGTCAGTGCGATCGCCACCCCGCCGCGACCACTGAAGCACCCCCGCCGCCGCCGACGACGACGGTCGTCACCACGACCCCGCCGACGACCACCACCACAACAACGACAACGACAACGACAACGACAACGACGACGCCGTCGACGACCACCACTACCGCTCCGACCACGACGACGACACCGCCCACCACGACCACGACCACCATCGCCACGCCGACCACCACGGCGATGACGACCACCTACCTGACCGTGCCGTTCGTGCCGGTCCCGATCCCCATCCAGGTCCCGCAGAATCCTTACCAGCCGGTGCCGTAGGCCCGACTGTCGGATAATGCGGCGATGAACCGGTTACCTACCGTCGCCGCGGCTCTGACGCTTACAACCATCGCGATCGCGCCGGCCGCGAGTGCGACACCCGCGGAGGGCGACATCGAGCGCACCGACCTCGCCAAGGGCACGACCGATGCTCCCATCGCGATCGTCTCCGTGGGTCAGCCGACGACCCTCTACGTGCAGAACCTGGTGCTCGCTCCGGCGTCGAGCAGCGGCTGGCACACCCATCCCGGTCCGGAGTACTCGGTGATCAACGGCGGCGAGGTGACCCTGCAGACGGCCGGCGGCGGTTGCGCTCCCGCGGTATTCGGCGCCGGACAAGCAATTTTCGTCCCCGCCGGTATTCCACATGTGGTGTCCAACAAGGGATTCGACCACGCAGAGGCGACGGTCACCTATACGTTGCCCGCCGCCCGCGCGGTGCGTGACGATGCGCCCGCCGCGTGCCCGTAGCTACTAGCGGCCGTACGGATATTCCGGTTCGTGGAACCGGTTGATGATCGGGATCCGCTCGATGATGCGGTCGCGTAGGCGCGGCTTCTGCGGCGGCGGCACGTAGGCCGGCGCCGGCGGAGGCGCGTAGACCGGCGGCGGGGTGTAGGCCGGAGGGGCCTCGGGGGGCACCGGCGGTGTGTACGCCGGCTCGGGTGCGGTGTACTCCGCTGCCGGCGGAATGTAGGCCGGCGGTTCGTAGACCGGTTCGACGACGGGTGCCGCGGGCGGCGGAGGTGCGGCCACGGCGATTGTCTGTGCGACGACCGGCCTCGCCTCGGCCGGCGTTGTCGCCTTCTTTCCTTCGACCTTGTTCTCGATCTTCTGGGCCGTCTCTTCCGCGACGGTCACGGGGTCTTCCTGCTGATCCGCAGACTGCCGGTCGCCGGTCAGGCTCAGGCCTACCGCAGCCGACGTCGACACCACGAACGTCACCACCGCCGCGGCGAGCACCGACGCCAGCGCGCCGATCTTCGACGGCCGCTTCGCGACCTTGGCGTCCAATCGGTTGACCGCGCGCGCCGCTGCCAGCGCCGCTCCGCGGGCCAGGGCCAGGTCGGCCTCCGCGGCGGAGAAGACCGGTGAGTCCGTCACGTCGCCGAGCGTGGAGGTGACCAGATCCACGTCGCGGGCCGAACCGACCACGAAGACCGCCTGTGGCCGCCATTCGTTGAGCTCGAGCATGGCGATCACGCTGCTGGGCAGCTCGACCACGTCGGCGCCGTCCAGGGGTCTGGCGATGCGGTCGACGGTCACGCCCTCACCGTTGACCATCGCGACCACCGCGGCGTCGGGTTCGACGATGCACACCGCCACGTCGGCGTAGTCGGCGATCTCGGCGATGCCCGCGGCCAGCACGTCGCCCGCCTCCAGCTCGGAGATCGCGATCGCGTTGTCGTACCCGCGCGCGATGAGGGCGCTCAACACACCCGACGCGACGTCCTCTGCCTCGTTCGTCCAGGTGACGCCCATGGCGTGGATGGGGCTGTCGGAGACGTCGGCGAGCGCCACATTGAGGAGGTCGTCGGGATCGACCGCAGCGTCGAAGTCGAACGAACCGCGGTCGACGGTGGCGCCTTCCCCGGTGGTGCCCTCGACGAGGACCCACCGAACCGTGCTGGACGTCATCGACAGGCCGAGCACGAGGTCCATATCGCGTCCCCGTTCTTGCGGTGAATCAGATGCTGAGATTACCTCCCGATGCGATCGGTACCCACTCGGCTCGGGAATCAACAGCTGCGGCGGGGCGACGTTTCCTCCGATTGTGTCGATGACGAGGTTCGGAGTTTGCGACGATGGCGCGGCGGGGAACATGTGAGTCACCTCGGTCGACGTCAAGGGGGAGTGCTCGTGGATCCGCTGGCCGTGCGTTTCGGCGTCAGTACACCGGGCGGATTCACGGCGGGCCGGGAGCTACAAGCTGTCGCCGACGCCGTCGGTCAGCGCCCCGAGATGGTGATGGCGTTCGAGGATTTCTTTGCTCCGCCGCCGGTGTCGGCGATGGCCGTCGTGACGTACAGCGGCGCCGAACCCATCGTCTCCTGGGAGCCGTGGTGCTGGACCGACGATCGGTCGCCTGCCGTCATGAAAGCGCTACTCGCGGGCGCCCTCGATGACTACATCTACCGCTGGGCCGACGAGATCGGCGAATGGGGGCGCCACGTCTTCATCCGGCTCGCGCACGAGTTCAACGGTGACTGGTATCCCTGGACATCGGCGGGCGGCACCCCGCCGGCGGCATACGTCAGCGCATGGAGGCACGTACACGACATCTTCACCGAACGAAGGGTCGGCAACGTCGACTGGATATGGGCACCGACGGCGGTCGCGGCCGCCGAAACCCTCTCGGACTGGTATCCCGGCCACGAGTACGTCGACGTACTGGGCGTGGACGGATACAACTGGGGAACCTGCCTGTCCGCGACGAGCTGGATCTCGCCGGAGCAACTGTTCGGCGCGACCCTCGACGAGTTGCGGTCGATCGCCTCAGACAAGCCGATCCTGATCGCCGAAGTCGGTTGCGCCGAGTCCGGCGGCAGCAAGGCCGAATGGATAGCGACCTTCTTCGAGTTCCTCCGCCGCCAGAGCGATGTGGTCGGATTCGTCTGGTTCGATCACGCCAAGGAGACCGACTGGCGGATCGAGAGCACCCCGGAGTCGGCCGCGGCGATGGCCGAGGCGATGCGCGATATGCGGTTGGTGTCATGACTCCAGAGGTAACTCACGACCGCTACGTTCTCCCGGCCGAACTCGAGGAGCAGAGGCTTCATTCGCTGGCGCAACTCGACATCCTCGACACCCCGGCGGAGGAACGTTTCGATCGCATCATCCGATTGGCGCAGCTGATCTTCGATGTGCCAAGGGCGTACATCAACTTCATCGACCGTGACCGGCAATGGTGTAAACAGGCGGTGGGGGAGGGCTTGGAGATCACCGGACCGCGGGAGACCTCGGTGTGCCGCGCCACGATCGCGCGGACCTACGACAAGCCCTCGGAACCGGCCCTGATCGTCGACGACCTCACCGCCGAGCCGGAATTTGCCGCGCTGCCGGCGATCGCCGCCGAGAACGGGATCCGGTTCTACGCCGGCTACCCGCTGTTCGGGCCCGGCGGCCATGCGGTCGGCACCTTCTGCATCTACGACCTGAAACCGCGTTCGCTCGACGGTCGGCAGCGCGAGGTCTTCCGTCAGCTCGCCGTATGGGCGCAACGCGAACTCGAACGGTCCGACGACTTGGAGCGGGCGGCCGCCATCCAGCGTTTGCTCCTGCCTCCGGTGATCGACGACCTCCCGGGCTACTCGGTTTGTGCGATGTGTTCGCCCGCCTTCGCGGTCGGCGGTGACTTCTACGACTACTACCCCGTTCAACGCGGCGCGGTGTTCACTGTCGCCGATGTGATGGGCAAGGGGTTGGGGGCGGCGCTGCTGACCGCGAGTGTGCGGTCGGCGCTGAGGGGAGCGTCGCGCGCCGTCGATCAGGTGGCGCACGACGCCGATCTGTCTGCGGCGATCAACTCGGTGGCCAGCCAGTTGAGCGAAGACTTCAGTCGCACAGAGACCTTCGTGACGATTTTTCATGTCCGGCTGGACACGATGACCGGCCGGGTGCAGTACGTCGACGTCGGCCACGGAATCGCCGCGGTGTTGAGGCGATCCGGTGCGGTCGAACGCTTACCCGCAGGTGGGCTTCCGATGGGTGTCGTACCCGGCGACACCTGGGGAACACAGGAGACGGTCTTGGAACCGGGAGACATGCTCGTGGTTGCCTCGGACGGGTCGCTGGACTTATTGGGGCGCTCAGCCGTTGAGCAGGACATCCTGAATTTCATTGCCGCCCATGCACAGCCGGGTGAGCTCTGTGCCGCGGTGGGGGCTTTGACCACCAGGAAGCCGCCGCTCGACGACGTGACCTTGATCGCGGTACGCCGGGACGGACCATGACACACAAGCATTCGTCCGAAGGAACCACGCCGTCACCGTGGCTGCGACTGCTGATCGTGGTAACGGCGGCGTTGGGCATCAATTATGTTGTCTGGCGATGGCTCGCCTCGACGAACTGGTCGGCGTGGTGGATCGCCGTCCCTCTCGTCTTGGCCGAGACCTATAGCCTCATCGACTCGCTGCTGTTTGGTATGACGATGTGGCAACTGCGCCGGCGGCCTAGGCCGCCACCGCCTCCCGAGGGCGCGACGGTCGACGTGTTCATCACCACGTACAACGAACCCATCGACATGGTGATCGCGACAGCCGAAGCGGCGCAGCGCATTCGGTATCCGCATCACACCTACATTCTGGACGACGGGGAACGCGACGACTTGGCGCAGGCGGCCGCCGAACGGGGGATCGGCTATCTGGTCCGGTCGTCGCATTGGCTGGACAAACCGCGTCACGCGAAGGCCGGAAACCTCAACAACGCGCTCCTGGAGACCGATGGCGAGTTCATCCTGATCCTCGACGCGGATCAGGTGCCGGAACCGGAGATCCTCGACCGCACGCTGGGATATTTCCGCGACGAGAAGATGGCGTTGGTACAGACGCCGCAATACTTCATCAACGTCCCGTTCTCCGACCCGCTCGGCAGCCAGGCGCCGCTGTTCTACGGCCCGATCCAGCAAGGCAAAGACGGTTGGAATGCTGCCTATTTCTGCGGATCCAACGCCGTTCTGCGACGCGATGCGCTGATGCAACTCGGCGTCACCGGGTACGTGCGCGCGGTCGAGGACGGCATCAAACGCGCGCTCTACACCTCGCGCAAGATCCTCAAGAAGGCCAAGCGCAACGTCGGCAAGGACCAGACCGGTGCGCTAGCCGCCCTGAAGAGCGTGGAGGACGCCGCTCGCGAGGCCCGCGCCGCGGTGAAGAACAAGCAACCGCTCGCCGACATCACCTACATCTTTCAGCAGCGCGTCGACGAGGCGGCGAAGAGCTTGGTGGACGCCGATGTCCGATCCATGCGCGCCGACCTCGACGCTATCGCAGCGCTGAGCGGGCACGGCGAGAACCTTGACACCGCAGTCATCTTCGATGACGAGGCGCTGGACTCACTGGCCGGGCGCGAGTGGTCACCGCTGGGGGCGCTGGAGTCGATCCGCACCATGATCCGTGCGGTCGACGTCGGCCGGGACGACGAGGCCCAACCGATGTTGCCGATGGCCACGATCTCGGTGACGGAGGACATGGCCACCTGCATGCGCATGCACGCGCTGGGCTGGAAATCGGCGTACCACCACGAAATCCTGGCGAAGGGGCTGGCGCCCGACGACGTGCGGACCATGCTCACGCAGCGGCTTCGGTGGGCCCAGGGCACGATTCAGGTGATGCTGAAAGAGAACCCGTTGTTCGTGAAGGGTCTGAGTATCGGACAGCGGTTGATGTACTTCGCGACGATGTGGAGCTACCTCGCCGGCTTCGCAGCGTTGGCCTACATCGCCGCTCCGGCAATCTTTCTGATCTTCAACGTCATGCCCGTGCAGGCATACAGCTGGGACTTCTTCGGAAGGTTGATCCCGTTCCTGATCCTCAACCAGCTCCTGTTCATCGTCGTCAGCAGGGGTACACCGACGTGGCGAGGACAGCAGTACAGCCTTGCGCTGTTCCCGGTTTGGATCAAGGCGTGTATCACGGCATTTCGCAACGTTTATTTCGACCGGCCGCTCGGATTCGCGGTCACGCCCAAGACCCGGCAGGGTGTCGGCTCGATTCCATGGGGGTTGGTGAAGTGGCAACTGGCCGCGATGGGGTTATTGGTGGTCGCTTCCGTCATCGGAATCGTCCAGTTGTATTTCGGCGCAATCTCGGTGCTGGGCGTCGGAGTGAATCTATTCTGGGTGCTCTTCGACCTGATCATCTTGAGCGTGGTGTTCCAGGCGGTGCGATATCGCGGCCATGAAGCGGAAGGCGAGAAGTGACTGAATCCAGTAGGCGTACGACGGCTTCCGGCGCAGTGGTGGTCAAACCCGAGGGGCGGCTCAACATGGTGGCGGCGCCGGCGCTGCGCAAGGAACTACACGGCCTCATCGAGGACGGCAACACCCGGTTGGTCGTCGACTTGTCGGCAACGGAGTTCATCGATTCGTCGGGGCTGGGGGCGCTGATCTCCGGGCTCAAGCTGGCGAGGCAGGCCGGAGGCGACCTGCGTATCGCGGCGCCCACCACGCAAGTCGAGACCGTGTTGTCCTTGACGAACCTCGACAGGGTGCTGCGCGCCCATCCGACAGCCGATGCAGCGTTCGACTAGAAGCGACCGATGATGCAGAATCCCGCCGCCGTCGTTGAAATGGCTACCGGGCCGGAAACCCTTGCGGCCCTGCAGGAGACGTTGGACCAGGTTTGGTCTGCGCACGACGTACCCGACGCCACCCGGATGTCGATGGATCTCGCGGTCGGAGAGATCGGCGCGAACATCATCGAGCATGCGGGCGGTGGCAAGTCCGTGCGGCTGCGGATGGAGGTCACCGTCTCGCCCACCGAAGTGACCGCGACCCTCATCGACGACGGCGGGCCGTCCCCCGTCGACCTCAGTCAGGTGGAGTTGCCCGACGAGCTCGCCGAAAGCGGCCGCGGCCTGGCCATCACGCTCAGGGTCCTCGACGAGCTTTCCTATCGTCGCGAGGAAACCGGTAACCGTTGGACGCTGGTGTCGCGTCTGCACTGACCGGGGTCAGGGCCGGAACGTCACGCCACCGTCCACGCTGATGGTCTGCGCGGTGATGAAGCTGCCGTCGTCGGAGAGCAGCAGGGCGGCCAACGCCCCGACGTCGTCGGGCGCCCCGAAGCGGGACTTGATCATCTGCCGCGCGCGGGCCTGCTCGACGACGCCGTCGGGCATCGGTTGCTCATCGAACTTGTAGTGCCAGATCAAGCCGGGCGCGATCGCGTTGCATCGGATGCCCTTCGGCCCGTATCGGCGGGCGATGTGCCGCATCAGGGCCAACTCGGCGGCCTTGCTCATCGCGTAGGACACGCGCGTGCTCGCGCCGTTGTAGGCGTCGATGGAAGCGGTGAAGACGATCGAACCACCGCCGCCTTCGACCATCGCCGGGATGGCGTGTTTGGCGCAGATGACGAACCCGCGGGTGTTGACGCGCATCACTTCGTCGAAGGCGTCGAGCGGCAGCTCCGCCACACCGCCGGGGAGATAGGCGTCGGCTGCGTTGGTGAAATTCACATGCATACCGTCGAGGCGACCGAAGGTGTCGAAGGCGAGCGCGACCGCCGAGACGACGGACTGCTCGTCGGTTCCGTCGAGATGCGTCCCGCGGATCCGCTCGCCGGCCGGATCGATCTCGGCGACGACGCGTTGTACCTGGTCAGCGTCGATATCGCCGACTACGAGACGGGCTCCCTCGTCGGCGAACCTGCGCGCCAGACCGTTGCCGATGCCGCCGAGACCGGCGACGATGATGACTTTGTTCTCGAGCAATCTCGTCACGTTCGGAAATGATCCTCCCCGTCTGAGCGGCCACTTCGGCTGATCGCCTTGGATTGCGGCAAATGTAACGGTTTGATATACAACCCAGCGTGGGACGGCACTCCGTAGCCAAGAAGCGTCGCACGTCACCGATGGGCGTGGCTGCAGTGCTCGCTCCGGCTGCCCTCTTCCTCGCGGTCGGCGGCGACGTCCATCTTTCGGCCCGGCCCGCCCCAGAGAGCAAGCCCGTCGTCGAAGAACCCGCTGACGCGCAACCGTGTTGTCTGGAGATCGTGGCCGCCCCGGCGATCGCTCCGGCGGCCGTGATCGGGCATGCCAGCCTCGGCGTGGCGCCCGACCCGATGGTCGCGGCGGCCCGCTACCGCACCGTCGATCGTTCCCTTCCGGTGGGCATCGCGCCCGAGCGGGGCCTGCAGGTGAAGACGATCCTGGCGTCCCGGGCGATCAGCGAGGCCTTCCCCGAGATCAGCAATATCGGTGGGGTGCGCCCGGATTCGCTGCGGTGGCACCCCAACGGGCTCGCCCTCGACGTGATGATCCCGAACCCCAGCAGCGCCGAAGGGATTGCGCTGGGCGACGAGATCGTGTCCTACGTGCTGCGCAACGCCAAACGGTTCGACTTGCAGGATGCGATCTGGCGCGGGGTGTACTACACGCCCGACGGCGCGCAGCGCGGCGGATACGGCCACTACGACCACGTCCATGTGACGACTCGCGGTGGCGGTTACCCGACGGGCGAAGAGACCTACCTGCGCTGAGCCCTGTCGTCCGGTGTCGGCGGCAGCGGCCCCCGCCGTCTGTGTGAGCAATCTGACAGTTTGCTGAGAACAGGCAGGTCGGCGGCAGCGACTTTCCTGTAGCAAACATCTGGTGATCGACCGCGCGGCTGCGATCCCGCTGACGTGTCGGGACACTCCGTTAATATTTCCCACGGTAAATAAGCGCACTTATTACAGGGGTGGGATGCAACATGCGCAGTTGGAGCGCAAAACCGGAGGGGGCTCGGGCGCGGAGGCGCAGGCTCAACCGTGGGAACGGCAAAAAGCTCGCGTTGATGAGCGTTATCGCGACGACGTCGATGGCGATGATCTTGACGCCGCCAGTGGCAAATGCTGCATCGTCGCAGACGTACTTCGTGGGTGTTCCGGACTGGTTGCCGATCGGTGAGGGCTCGAAGCTGCCCAACGACCCGGTCGCGATCAACAACGCGATGGTCGCGGCCAAGGACCGCAACCCGCTCATCGGATGGGGGCGCGGCGGCGTCGACCTGCGGCCGACGTGGGTGAAGTGGTACACGCCGGTCAATCCGGCGGATCCCACCGATCGCGGACAGGACCAGTACTACACGCCCGGCAAGTTCGGGATCGTCGGCTACGAGACGATCTCCTACACCGGTCCGAACCCGGCATACCAGCCCACATACGACAAGGCTTACGAGCTGGCCTACAACAGGGATGCCGCATACGCCGTCGTCTACGCGAGGATCTCGAAGGAGACGTACGACAAGGAGTACGCGAAGCGGTCCAAGGGTTGCAGCGGTTGGACCAAGAAAGCGTGTGAGGCGGTCGCCGCAGCGGAGGCGACCGTCGAGGCCAAGAAGGTTGCCGACCGCGATGCGCCGGCGGCGGCGATCGCCGAGGCGCAGAAGATCGCCAGGGAGGCGGCGGAACTCGCGGTCAAGTATCTCCCGAAAGAGATCGACTTCAGCGAGCAGATCCCCATTCCCGGCTGGGAAGAGGACGGCTACTGGACGACGACCACGTCGGGCCAATGGGTGACCCCGGATCAGGTGGCGGATCTGCCGACGGCCGCCCAACTCGCGTTCCTGGCCCGCGCTCTCGAAAGCGGAGACATGAGCGCCCTTGCGCCCGTGTTGAACTGGACTGCGTATCTCAGCAACGTCAACTTGATCGCCTACGGCGACGGGGCGATCGCGGCCGGGGCCGCGTATCAGGCCTTCATCGACAGCGCCAACGGCGAGACCCACGAGGGCTACAACCCGTTCGCGGTGGGTGACCCGCAGACGGGCCCGGGCAAGATCAAGATCACATTCGACGACGGTGTCGTGACCGTGGCGGACCAGACGCACACCACCAACAATCCGCTGGAAATCCCGCTGCCGGGTGATCTCGAATTCCCGGATGCCCCGCAGGTTGGATGGGAGACGGTGCAGGAGGGCGGTGTCATCGACGTGACGCTGCTCTCGCTGCTGCTCGTGCGAAATCCCGGGCGGCCCAACGGCGGTCTGTATTCGCGCTTCGCACCGATCTATGAGGAACTCACGGGCGTCAACCCGGTCACACCCGATCGCCAGGACGTGCTGCCGGAGGGTTTCGACCCGGAATTGATCACCAAGCTGCTGACCGGCAACGCGCGTGACATCAGCTTCGATGAGCTGGGCAACCTGCAGGGCGTGATCGACTCGGTCGACGGCCAACCGATCATCGTCACGGTCAAGGCCGATGTCGGCTGGGAGTACGACCTGCTCTCCGACGCCCCCGCGACCGCCAACCCCATCGCCTGGGCGAACTCTCTTGCGTCGGCGGTGTTGTTGACCAACCTGTTGACCGGAGTCGACTTCGGAAATCTCGGCGCCGGTGGGTACATCGGACCGGACGGCACCGTCTACTACACCCTCCCGGTGGAGCAGCTGCCGCTGTTGGCGCTGCCGCGCCTGGCGTCGGCCGCGATCGGGCTGGCCACGGGCGAAGACGTCAACACGCCGCTGGCGGATGCGCTCGAGCCGGTGCTCAAGATGCTCGTCAACATCGGCTACAACGACGTGGTGCGCAACGCGGACGGGACGTACACCCGCACCCTCGACAGGTTCGGTGAGCCAACGCTGTTCGGCACGCCGACGCTGACTCCGGCCCAGATGGCCTTGCTGCCGGGTGATTTCGTCCGGTTGTTGGGCGCAGGCGTCGGCGACGAGATGACCGATGTGCTGACGCGTGCGGTGACGCGCATCGTCGAGCGGGCGAATGTTGGGCTGACCGCCGAGCAGCGTACCCAATTGAACTCTGTGCTGGCGACGCCCGGCAAGATCATGAAGACCGTCAGTGAGCAAGTCGGCCAACAGGTTTCGACCGCTGCCACTGCGGTGGAGCGTCAGACGCCCGACCTGTCTTCGCCGAGCCAGGCGGAACTGGGTGCGCAGCAGCGACAGGTCGGTCAGGGCCTGGCCACCGTGCGGGACGGCGTCAACGAGGCGGTCGACGGTGTGAAGTCGGCCGCGGACAACCTCAAGCGCTCCGGTGCGGGATCGACCGCAAGCCCCGACAAGGTTGCGGTGGCGAACTCGGCCGCCGACGGTGGCGCGAACAAGGCGACTCCCGAGTCGCGCTACGGCGGCACCAGGAAGGACAACGGAGACGGCGGCGCGAACAAGTTCACGCCAGGAACCATCGCCAGGGTGCCGGGCTCGAGCGCCGCGAACGCTGACAACGACGCCGACACCGGCGCCGCGGGGGACAGCAACGACGACTCCGACAGCAAGGGCGACGGGGGCGGCGAGGCCTGAGGCCGCCCCTCGGCGCCGCGGGCGACGAAGCCCTAGTGGTGCCCGCCGTCCTGCTGTTGGGTGTCGACCGGCGCCGGCTGCACGTTGGACACCCCGGGTGCAGCGGGTGCGGGCACACAGGTCGGCGTCCCGTCGACGATGGATTCGCTTCCGCTGCACGCCGGTTCGGCGACCGATTGGGCAGGGCCGCCCCCCAGTGCTGTGATGACGGGGACCGCGGCGAACGCAACGCCGACGATCGCCAGGCCGACGCGTCGGCTAACAGATGGTGA
The DNA here is from genome assembly GCF_001665535.1 of Mycobacterium sp. 852002-51961_SCH5331710. Classification (GTDB taxonomy): domain Bacteria; phylum Actinomycetota; class Actinomycetes; order Mycobacteriales; family Mycobacteriaceae; genus Mycobacterium. The sequence continues at coordinate 5,013 of NZ_LZSQ01000042.1, read as the reverse complement.
TAGATCGAACACTCGACACCTCCTTCGACAGCCTCGGCGAGAAAGCTTGGCTAATTCGAGGCGCTCACTGCGAGGCTGGGTCGAGACTATCGCCGATGTACTGCCCGAACAGCAGAATTGACGTGTGTATCTAATTTCTGGGAGTCGCCTGAAAATTCAGGCATATGGACAAAGCGTGACGGGCCTTGCCTTGATCTTCGCCGGGGCGTTTCATGAAGGTTTTCCGGAAGTCCCACGACCGCTAGGATGACTTCTTCGCTATGGCACAGCGCGTTCTGCCCGATGACGGTGTGATGCTGCTGCACATGATCACCATGTTGACCGCCGGGCAGATCGTCGAGCCGGTTGCGCCAAGGCCTTCCGCGATGAATACATCGACGTCGATCAGTTCACCCTCAGGAAGTGACGATCGTCAATGCGTCGCCTGTGACAAGCCGTACCGGCGCACGATGTCGTCCATCCAGTCCGGTGTGCCGTAGGTCAGGCCGTATTTGGTTGCCAGCTCCTTGAATTCGGCTGACTCGTGCAGCGGTGCTCCGGGTGCGACTGCGGCTTGGCCGGATGTGAGCAGCTCACCCAGTTCGCGGAAGTAGTTCTCGAATCCTCCTCCGGGAGTGATGACCTCGATGATGCGCCCGGGTTCGTTCCCGGCGTTCCACATGGCATGCATCTGTCCGCGCGGCTTGGTGATGTAACCGCCGGGACCGAGCACCACTTCGCTGTCGTCGGAGCGGAAGCCGATCTCGCCCGCGAGCACATACGAGTGCTCATCCTCGCGTGTGTGCCTGTGTGCCGCGGTGATCGCGCCCACGGGGAACGGATGCTCGACGATCGACACCAAGCCGCCGGTGGTGCGGCTGGTCAGCTTGAACACCGCTCCGAATCCCGGGATGGACACGACATCGCCTTCGCCGGGCTGCATCACGGTCAGCACGGCGGGTTCTGTATTCGACATGTCTACTCCTCAACTCACGGCGGCCAGGCTGGCCGCAGCTGTGTCTCGACTGGGCCACAAAGGCTGTGGCACCTGCACGCCGAACGGGGCATCCCACCGGTTGCGCGACGAAACCTCGTGCACGGGACGGCGGTTGGCCGCCACATCCCACTTGCCCAAGGGATAACCGAGGGCCAGCATCGCCGACATTTTCCAGCCCTCGCCAACGGGGACGCCGAGCATTTCGTTCACCCGGTCCTCGAAGTTGCGGAGCACCATCGTCATGACGCCGCCGACACCCTCGGCGCGGGCGGCGAGCAGGGCGCTCCAGATCGCCGGATAGATGTTGGCGCCGCCGAAATCGTCGATGGCGAAGACGAACAGCAGCAAGGGCACTTCCTCGAAGTGGTCGGCCAGGTAATTCCCCGAGCCCTTCATCCGACGCATGCTCTCGGCGTGCGCCTCGCCGTCTGCGCCGGGAGCCGTCGCAACCATGGGCCCGGTCCCGGTCGTGAACTTCTCGTATTCGAGGTCGCGCGCCTGCCGGAACAGCTTCGCGAACTCGCGAATGAGTTCGGGATCGTCGACTGCGACGAAATGCCAACGTTGCGTGTTACCGCCGTTCGGCGCACGAACAGCCGCATCCAGAATCCGGGCCTGCGTCTGGAGGGGGATAGGGTCGGGCCGCAGCCGCCGCATCATCCGTGTGGTGTACAGCGCTTCGTGGATGTCCATTTACGTACTCCTCTCCGCTACTCGGACCAGCTGTTGCTCAGGATGAGGTCGACGAAGTCCTGCCGCTCGAACGTCGGGTCGAAGTGCGCCAGCACGTCGTCGTTCATCGTTCCGAAAGTGGTGTCCGGCCGGTGCTTCATTCCGTCGTTGAAGGCGGCGAGGATGCGGTTCTTGAAGTCGGGACGCGGGTGGGCCGCCGTCACCGCGTCGATCGCTTCCGGGGAGAGCTCCGCGCGCCCGATGCCGATGACATCAGTCTCGACGCCTGCGTTCACCAACGCGACTTCGGGTTCGAGGAACTGCGGTACGCCGGGAGTGGTGTGCAGGGCGATGGCCAACCACACCTTGCGCGCGTCGGCGTCCTCGACGCCGTGCTGCAGCAGGAAATCCCGCGCCGCGTTGGCGCCGTCGACCTCGAAGCGCAGCTGTGAGGTGCGATAGCGCTCGGTGAGTCCGAGATCGTGGAACATCGCGGCCACGTAGAGCAGCTCGAGGTCGGGTTGCAGGCCCAACCGGTTGCCTCTCAACGCTCCGAACAGGAACACCCTGCGCGAATGGTCGAACAGCAGATCATCCTCGGCATCGCGGATGTATTCGGTCGCCGCGCGCACCAGTGCACTGTCGGGGATCGTTATGCCGGCGATCGACTGGATCGATTGGGTACTCATCATCAGCCTCCTCTGTCGGACTACTTCGTCTGAGTCAACGCAGGTGAGCTGTCGTGCGCACACGGTGATTGAGCCGTTCGCCCCACAAAATGCGACACAATGATGGTGTGGTTTCGGATGCCCGCTCGCGGGTGGTGGTGATCGTCGTCTTCGACGACGTGACCATGCTCGATGTCGCCGGAGCGGGTGAGGTCTTCGCCGAGGCCAACCGGTTCGGCGGCGACTACGACATCAGGATCGCGTCAGTGGACGGGGGTGACGTCGCGACGTCGGTCGGTATCCGCATGGGCGTCACCAACAGCATCGCGTCCATCGAATCGGCGGACACCGTTCTGGTCGCGGGCAGTGACAGCATCCCGTCGCGGCCCATCGACCCCGCGCTCGTCGAGGCGGTGAAATCGGTGGCGGGTCGCACCCGGCGGATCGGCTCGATCTGCACGGGGTCGTTCATCCTGGCCCAGGCGGGGCTTCTCAGCGGACGACGCGCCACCACGCACTGGCGCGAAACCCGAAGGCTGGCAAGGGCGTTCCCCGATATCACCGTCGAGCCCGACGCCCTGTTCGTCCGCGACGGCGACGTCTTCACCTCGGCTGGGGTGTCGTCGGGCATCGACCTCGCGCTCGCGTTGGTGGAACAGGACCACGGCGTCGACCTCGTCCGCGATGTGGCCCGCTGGTTGGTCGTATACCTCAAAAGGGCTGGCGGACAATCACAATTCTCCGCGCTCATCGAGGCGAACCCGCCCCCGCAGTCCGCGCTTCGTGCCGTCACGGAGGCGATCGCCGCCAATCCCGCCGCCGACCACAGCGTGAAATCCCTTGCCGTGCGTGCCTCGTTGAGCACGCGTCAGTTGACGCGGCTGTTCCGCTCGGAACTCGGGATGAGCCCCGCAGGGTACGTCGAGATGATTCGCGTCGACGCCGCCCGCGCGGCGCTCGACGCCGGACGCACCGTCACCGAGACGGCGCACCTGGCCGGGTTCGGCAGCACGGAGACTCTCCGGCGAGCATTCGTCGAGCACCTGGGTGTGTCCCCGAAGGCGTACCGAGATCGATTTCGTACCGCGATTCGGGGCTGACGTGCTACGTCAGCTGAGCTTTTTGAGCTGGAACGGGGTCTGGGTCACGATGCCGCCCGCGCACCCGTAGTTCGAGTCCGAGGTCAACACACCACTGAGCGTCGTGGGATCCACCGAAAGGCTGACCACGGCCGGTTCGTAGTGGCCGTCATCGCACGTGAGTCCGCCCGGCTTGGACACCGTGAAGGTCCAGCGGCCACCGGTCAGCGTGGTGGGCGTGGTCCAGCCCTGATTGCTGGCGACCGTGCCCGTGCATCCGGCGGCGCCGCAACTCGTTGCGAAGGTCCACACGTTGTAGGGGTCGCCATCGGTGGAACCGTAGGTCCCGTTCAGCAGCGGGGGATCGGCGCTCGCCGGGCCGGCGAGCGCGATGGCCGCGATCGCCGACGCTGCGACGGCGGAAGCCAGGGTGTGCAGGGCCGTGTTCATAATGACCGCAATTTAACGGCCCTGTCAGTCCGGCGGTGCGCGGCGCGAGCGCGCGATTCCCGGTTGTGGCCATCATGAGGCCGAATCGGAATGTGCGGCTACGGCGTCTTGCGTCGCCGCGTGGACAGGACGAAGTACAAGACCGCACCGATCGCGATCGCGCCGGCGGCGGCCGCAACGATGGCCAGCGGTTTGACCCACGTGCGCTCGGCGGGCGCCGCGGCCTCGTTGGTGGTCAACTGGACCTGATAGCCCGGCAACGGACCCTGCGACGGCTCGGTGATCCCTGGTAGCTGCTGGGTGCTCGTGACCAGGAACAGGCGCTCGCCGCCTGCGGTCTTCGACCACGTGCCCCACGCGGGCGTCTCATCGTCGAGCAGAACGCGGTGACCGCCGACCGACGGATCGTCGCCGAGGTCGGCCAGCTTCTTGACCCGGAACGGCTTTGACTCACCGTTCTTGTACTCGAGTTGCACGAGCACGTTGTTGAAGGTCGTCGGGGGCTTCGGTTTCGGGGGCGGCGGCTGGCCCGGGGCCGGCCGGTATCCGCCGCCGGAGAAGCTTCCCGTGGATACCTTGACCGGCTTACCCGACTGGTCCCGGTTCACCGCGGTGAAGTTGTACACCCCAGGATCGGGGGCGGTGAACACGGCGCGCTGCAGCGGCGGGACGGTGAAGGTCCGGGTGGTGTTGCCGTACGGGTAGATGATCTGCAGCGGGGTGCCATATGGGTTGGTGAAGACCGGCCGGTACCACCTGTCGTAACCGGTCCACCTCGAATTCCATTGCGACACTTGGCTCGTCCAGGTCGACGACGCGGTCGTTGTCTCGCTGCTGGTAAACGATTCGAGTGACTCCGTGAGTTCGGTGACCTCGGTTTCCGAGGCGGTAGAAGGATCGTCGATGTCCACCGCATCGGCGGCGTGGGCCTCGTCGAAATCCTGCTGCGGAGCCTCGACGATGTCGGGATCGGTGGTCTCGGCGTTGACATCCGGGTCGGAGACGTTCGTGTCGGGGTTGCCCGGGTCACTCGGGTCACCCGGGGCAATCGGGTCGCCCGGCTCTCCCGGGTCACCCGGCTCTCCCGGGTCTCCCGGCTCGTCGGGTGCCCCGACTTCGGGGTCCACGGGGGGTGCAGCCGCGTTGGGGCCTTGGGGCACCTCGGGGG
>NZ_LZSQ01000041.1 GCF_001665535.1 Mycobacterium sp. 852002-51961_SCH5331710 | reverse complement strand
TGTTCTGACCTGACAGGTTAGGTACACGGCTGGCCGGTGGTTGACCTTTGAGTGCGGTGTGGCCGCGGTGGTGATTGTAGGTGTGTAGCCATCGTGGGAATTCGGCGCAGCGTTCGGCGTCGTTGCGGTAGAGCCGGGCGTAGGCCCATTCGTCGAGCAGGGTGCGGTGAAATCTCTCCACCTTGCCGTTGGTCTGGGGTCGATAGGGACGGGTGCGGCGGTGCTTGATCTGGCCCAAGGCATCACCGAATTTGTGCGATCGATAGCAAGACCCGTTGTCGGTCAACACGGTTCGCACTGTGAAGCCGCATTCGTTGAACCAGGCGTTGGCGCGCAGCCAGAACGCTGCCGCGGTCTCTTGGCGTTCATCAGCCAACAGTTCGGAATAGGCCAGCCGCGAGTGGGCATCGACGGCGGTATGGAGAAAGTGATACCCACGCACCAGGCGACGATCGCGGCGCTGTCCGGGTTGCTTATCGGCGTTTGCGTTGCGGTTGCCGGTGGTGCGGCCAAGCATGCGCCAGCCGCCGCCAGCGGGGATCTTGCCCAGCTTCTTGATATCGACGTGCACCAGCTCGCCGGGATGAGCTGACTCCATCCGGCGGATCACGCGTCCGGTCGGACGGTCCACCCATCGAAGTCTGGCCAGGCCATAGCGAGTGAGCACGTTATGCACCGTGGAGACATTCAGGCCAAGCAGATAGGCGATCCGCGCCGGCCCCCACCTGCGGATCACCCGGACTTTGATGATGCGTCGCTCGGTGCGGGTGGGAGTTCGATTCGGGCTACGACGGGGCCGTGAGCTGCGATCAGCCATTCCAGCCGGCCCCTGCTCGCGGTAACGCCGGGCCCACCGCTGCGCCGTGGTGACGGCGACCTGGAACCGCTCAGCGGCACGGCGCAACGACCAACCGTCCTCAACGATGCAACGGGCCAGACGCAGACGACCGGTCTCAGACAGTGGGGCATTACGGTGGGACACGAAGACCTCCGAGATGAGTTGGTGCGTTCCTTGACAGCTCGCACTTCACTCGGAGGTCTTCGTCATGTCACCACGCCACGCCGTACCTAACGTCCGTGGTCAGAACA
>NZ_LZSQ01000040.1 GCF_001665535.1 Mycobacterium sp. 852002-51961_SCH5331710 | reverse complement strand
TCGGGTGTGGGGGTTGCTGTGGGCAACGCGGTGCGTACCTCGCTGGTGGTCGTCGTATCGGTCACCTTGCTGGTCTCACTGTCCATCTACGGTTCCAACGGCAACTTCAACCTGTCGGGATAGGTCGCGCCGATGAAGAGCAGTGTCGTTCGCCCCCTGACGGGTCTGGGCTTGATCGTGGCCATCGGCCTGATCATCGCCCTGGCCATCAGCCTGTTCCGCGGGGACTGGGCCGATACCGTTCCGGTGACGGTGATTTCGGATCGCGCGGGCCTGGTGATGAACCCCGACGCCAAGGTGAAGATGCGGGGCGTCCAGGTTGGTCAGGTCGAGAAGATCGAGGAGCGTCCCGACGGCACCGCCGCGCTTCACCTGGCGATGGATCGGTCCGCGCTGCGGCTCATACCGGGCAACGTCGACGTCGACATCACCTCGACGACCGTCTTCGGCGCGAAGTTCGTCCAGATGAACGCGCCGACGGACCCGTCGGCGGACCGACTTCGCGCCGGGCAGGTCATCCAAAGCAAGCATGTGACCGTCGAGGTCAATACCGTGTTCCAGCAACTGGTTCAGGTCCTCGACAAGATCGACCCGGCCAAGCTCAACCAGACACTCGGTGCGATCGCGTCCGCCTTCAACGGGCGGGGCGAGAAGTTCGGTCAGACGCTGGAGGATTTCAACGCCCTGCTGGCGAAGATCGAACCGAGCCTGCCGAACCTGGCGCACGACATCGAGGCGGCGGTGCCGGCGTTCACCGCGTACGGTGACGGGTCCCAGGACCTGCTGTCGACAATCGAGAACACGACGGAGGTCAGCAATTCGATCGTCGACCAGCAGGACAACCTCGACGAGTTCTTGATCAGCGCAATAGGTTTGGCCGATATCGGCAACGACGTGATCGGTGGAAATCGGCAGGGCCTGACCGACGTAACACACCTCCTGGTGCCGACCGCCGAACTGCTCAACAGGAACAAGGCCTCGTTGTGGTGCGGAATCGGCGGACTCGTTCCGTTCTCGAAGTCCGGGCCGCAGTACTCCGGCGTCATCGTCAACGCGGGTTTGACGCTCGGCGTCGAGCGCTATCGCTATCCGCGTGACTTGCCGAAGGTCGCCGCCAAGAGCGGGGGCCGTGACTACTGCACGGAATTGGGGCTGCCGGAACTGCCGCCGGAGTTCGTGCCGCCGATGATCGTCGGTGACGTCGGAACCAACCCGAACCAGTACGGCAACGCGGGCATTCTGCTGAACTCCGAGGGCCTCAAGAACTGGCTGTTCGGGCCGCTGCCCGGGCCGCCGCGCAACACCGCGCAGATTGGGATGCCAGGATGACGCGTTCAACGGGCACGCTGATCAAATTCAGCATCTTCGGAGTGGTCATGATGGTGCTGACCGCATTCTTGTTCGTGGTCTTCAGCGAGTCGAGAACCGGTTCGACAGACGGATATTCGGCCGTCTTCGTCGATGCGTCGCGGCTGAAGGCGGGCGACAGCGTGCGGATCGCCGGTATCAGGGTCGGCACGGTGAAGAACGTGTCGCTGCAGGCCGACAGGAAGGTCCTGGTCAAGTTCGACGCCGACCGCAACACCAAGCTCACTACCGGCACCAAGGCTGCGATCCGCTATCTCAACCTGGTCGGCGACCGCTACCTGGAACTGATCGATACGCCTGACTCGGCCCGCATCCTGCCGGCCGGCGCCCAGATACCGGCCGACCGCACCGCACCCGCGCTCGACCTCGACTTGCTGCTCGGCGGCCTCAAACCCGTTATCCAGGGCCTGAATCCAGAGGATGTCAACGGGCTCACCAACTCGCTGATCCAGATCCTGCAAGGCCAGGGCGGTACCCTGGAATCACTGCTTTCGAAGTCGTCGTCGTTCACCAATTCTCTGGCGGACAACAATCAGATCGTCGAGCAGTTGATCGACAGCCTGCGCGACACGCTCGACACCCTGTCCAAGGACGGTGACGAATTCACCGGCGCGATCGACAGGCTCAGCCAACTCATCGAGGGACTGTCCGCCGACCGTGACCCGATCGGCACCGCGATCGAATCCCTGGACAACGGAACCACCTCGCTCGCAGACCTTCTCAGCCGCGGGCGGGCACCGTTGAACAACACGGTCGACCAGTTGGCCCGGTTGGCCCCGTTCGTCAACAACGACCTGGATCGCCTCGACGCGACGATCCAGCGCCTGCCCGAGATCTACCGCAAGCTCGCGCGCGTCGGCTCGTACGGGGCGTTCTTCCCGTACTACATCTGCGGTGTCACGTTCCGGGCGAGCGACCTGGAGGGCCGCACCGTGGTGTTCCCGTGGATCCGCCAAGAAACGGGAAGGTGCGTGGACGAGTAATGCTCAAGTACCGCGGTGCGCAGCTGATGAGGGCGGGTTTCATCGGCGTTGTCCTCATCGTCCTCGTCATCACGATCGGCCTGCAGCCGGAACGGCTCATCTCCTGGGCGACCTCGCTGCGCTACGAGGCGCTGTTCACCGAGGCGGGCGGGATCACGACCGGTAACGACGTCACGGTGTCCGGTATCAAGGTGGGTTCGGTCTCGTCGGTGGAGTTGGTGAACGGCGATGCGCTGGTCGGCTTCACCATCGACGGGAAGTACGCGCTCGGTTCCGACACCACCGCCCACATCCGCACCGGGACGTTGCTCGGTGAGCGCGTGCTGGCGCTGGAGTCCGACGGAAGCGGCAACCTGGACCGCACCAAGCCGATCCCCACATCGCGAACGTCGTCGCCGTATTCGTTGACCGACGCGGTCAGCGAGCTGACCGCCAACACCGCCGACACGAACACCCAGACTCTCAACCAGTCGTTGGACACCCTTGCGGCCACCCTGGATCAGGTTGCGCCGCAATTGGGTCCGACGTTCGACGGCCTGTCACGGGTGTCCAAGTCGTTGAACAACCGCAACGAAAGCCTGGCCGAACTCCTTCGGACCGCCGGCGACGTCACCGGGATCTTCGCCGAGCGCAGTCGGCAGGTCAACGAGCTGATCCTCAACTCCAACGATCTGCTCGCCGTGCTCAACGAGCGCCGCTACGCGATCACCAGCCTGCTGCGCGCCACCTCGGCGGTGTCGCAGGAGCTGACCGGCATCGTGGCCGACAACGAGGCGGAACTCGCGCCGGCGCTGAAGGACTTGAACACGGTCATAGCGATGCTGGAGAAGAACCGAGACAACCTCGCCAAGATGTTGCCCGGCGCGGCCAAGTACTACCTCACGCAGGGCGAGATCGTCGCCAACGGCGCCTACTACAACGCGCTCGTGCCCAACCTGATCTTCGGTCAGATTCTGCAGCCGTTCCTCGATTACGCATTCGGGTTCCGGCGCGGCATGAATGCAGGCCAACCGCCGGACCAGGCCGGCCCGCGGGCCGAATTGCCGTTCCCGTTCAACGGAATTCCGCAGCCAGGAGATCTTCCCGATGATGGCAACCCGTAAGCGCCTGGTGGTCAGCACAGCGATCCTGCTGGCCATCGGTCTGATCGCCGGCGCGGCCTTCCTGGTGCGCCAGGTGTTCTTCGGGCCGACCACGATCACCGCGTACTTTCCGACCGCGACCGCCATCTACCCCGGCGACGAGGTGCGGGTGTCCGGTGTCCAGGTCGGCACCATCGAGTCGATCACACCCGAGGGCACCCAAACCAAGATGACCCTCAAAGTCGATCGTGGCGTGCCGGTTCCGGCCGACGCCAAGGCCGTGATCGTTGCGCAGAATCTGGTGGCGGCACGTTACGTGCAACTCACTCCGGCGTACCGCAACGGCGACGGGCCGACGATGAAGAACGGGGCGGTCATCCCCAGTGACCGGACCGCGGTGCCCGTGGAGTGGGACGAGGTCAAGACCCAGTTGATGCGGCTTTCCGATGAATTGGGACCGCAGACCGGTGTGTCGGATACCTCGGTGTCGCGGTTCATCGACAGCGCGGCGAACGCGATGGGCGGCAACGGCGACAAGCTGCGCCAGACGCTGGCCCAACTATCTGGTGTGGCAAGGACTTTCGCCGAAGGCAGCGGGAACATCGTCGACATCATCAAGAATCTGCAGACCTTCGTCTCAGCGCTGCGCGACAGCAAGCAGCAGATCGTGATGTTCGAGAACCGGTTGGCGACGCTTTCCAGCGTCCTCGACAACAGTAGGTCCGACCTGGATGCGGCGCTGTCGAATCTCTCGACGGCGATCGGAGAGGTGCAGCGCTTCGTCGTCGGCACCCGGGACCAGACATCCGAGCAGATTCAGCGACTCGGCAGCCTCACTCAGATCCTGGTCGACCACAAGTTGGCGTTCGAGAATGTCCTGCACATCACACCGAACGCGATCGCGAACTTCCAGAACATCTTCTATCCCAACGGCGGATCGGTCACCGGTGCATTCGCGTTGGTCAACTTCAACAACCCGGTGCAGATGATCTGCGGCATGGTCGGGGCAGTCGCGAACGTCACCGCACCCGAGACCGCGAAGCTGTGCGCGCAATACCTCGGCCCGGCGCTGCGACTGCTCAACGTCAACAACGTTCCATTGCCGATCAATGCCTACCTGCGGCCCGCGGTCACCCCGGACCGGCAGATCATCACCGATCCGAAACTCGCGCCAGGGGGCGCCGGCCCGGGTGACCCGCCAGAACCGCCCCCCACAGTGTCGGCCTACACCGGTGTGGGCGATGTACCGCCGCCTCCCGGCTGGAACCAACCGCCCGGCCCGCCGGGGTTGTACACCGGCGGTGGGCCCGATGCGCCCGCGATCCCGTCCCCCGCGCTTTTCCCCGGCGCGCCGATACCCGGGCCGCCCAACGTGTTGAGCAACCTGCCCGCGCAACCGGAACCGCCGAAGTCCGTGGAGGGCATGCTGCTTCCGCCGTCACCCGCGCCGGTCGCGCCGAACACACCCCTGTTGCCTGCAGAAGGGGCGCCGCCACGATGATCCGCCGAACCGTGAAGAGATGGTCGGTCGCCGGGTCCGCCCTGGCGCTACTGGTGACCGGCTGCTCGTTCCAAGGTGTGAATTCACTGCCGCTGCCCGGCGCGGTCGGCCGCGGCCCGGACGCCGCTACCTACCATGTCCAGGTAGCGAATGTCGCGACGCTGGAGGCGAACTCGCCGGTGCTGATCGACGACGTCGTCGTCGGCAGCGTCCGCAAAATGACGGTCGACAACTGGCATGCCGACGTCGAGATCTCGGTCAAACCCGACGTGACGGTGCCGGCCAACGCGGTCGCCACCGTCGGGCAGACAAGTCTGCTCGGCTCGATGCACCTGGCCCTCAATCCGCCGCTGGGCGAAAAGCCGGAGGGCCGGCTCGCAGCCGGTGCCACGATCCCGCTGAGCGACTCGTCGACCTATCCGTCGACCGAGCGGACACTGTCGTCGCTGGCCACCGTGGTAAACGGCGGCGGGCTCGGTCAGATCGGCGACGTCATCCACAATTTCAACACCGCGTTGAACGGGCGAGAACCGCAGATCCGCGAATTGTTGACCCGGCTCGACAATTTCGTCGGCGTGCTCGACAGTCAGCGTGACAACATCATCGCCTCGATCCAGCAACTCAACCGTGTCGCAGGCACATTCGCGGGTCAGCGGGACAAGATCGACCGCGCACTGAAAGAGATTCCGCCCGCGCTCGACGTGCTGATCAAGGAACGGCCGAACCTGACCGCCGCGCTGGAGAAGCTCGGCCAGTTCGGGGACACCGCGGCCGGCCTGGTCAACGATGCCGGCGACGACCTGGTCAAGGATCTGGAGAACCTCGGGCCCGCGCTCGGCGCGCTTGCCGACATCGGACCCGACCTGAATCTCGCACTGCTGTGGGCGACCGCGTTCCCGTACGGTCCGACCTTCGCCGATCGGATCACCCGCGGGGATTACATCAACCTCTATGCGAGCTTCGATCTCACGTACCCCCGGCTCAAGCGGACGCTTCTGCTCGGCACCCGGTGGGGCGACGAGAACGCGAGATTGATACCGGCCCCCGGGGACCCGTACTACCTCAATTACTCCTACAGCCCGATGTCGCTCGGGGTTGCCCCGCCGCCGACCGGGCCGCCTGCCGAAGGCACGCCCGCGCCCGCGGCGCCGCCTCCGGTGGCGCAACCGCTGTTGCCGGTGGCGCCGCCACCGCCGGCAGCGCCGTGGCTGTCGCAGGCGACCACCACATCGGAGGTCTTCGCGGGTCCGTACGGGGCTGAAGCCCCGACGCCACCGGTCCCAGCGGCGCCGCCCGTGCAACCCCAACCGACCCCGGGAGGGGGTGGCTGATGCTGACGCGCTTCGTACGAAACCAGTTGATCATCTTCACGATCGCGTCGATCGTGGGTGTGACGGTGATGCTGTTCGTCTACATGCAGGTGCCGACCTTGCTCGGCGTCGGCCGGTTGACGGTGAAGATGGAACTGCCCGCCGCGGGTGGCCTCTATCGCTTCGGCAACGTCACGTACCGCGGTGTGCAGATCGGCAAGGTCACCGACGTGGCCCTGACCGAAAACGGGGCCGAGGCCACGCTGTCGCTCGACACATCGCCGAAGGTTCCCGCAGATTTACAGGCCGAAGTGCGCAGTGTCTCCGCCGTCGGCGAGCAATACGTCGACCTGCGGCCGCGTACCGACTCCGGGCCTTACTTGCAGAACGGGTCGCGAATTCCTGTCGCGGACACCATCATTCCGCAAGAGATCGGCCCGGTACTGGAGGGACTCAACCGACTGATCGGAAGCATCCCGTCGGACCGGATCGCCGACCTGCTCGACGAGTCGTTCAAGGCGTTCAACGGGGCCGGCCCCGATTTCCAATCCCTGGTCGACTCTGCGGCCAAGATCAGCGCCGAGGCCAACACCGTCTCCGACCAGACCCGCGGGCTCATCGATGACAGCGGGCCGCTACTGGAATCGCAGGCCGAGACCACCGAGCAGATCCGCACCTGGGCGAAAAGCCTTGCGGGAGTGACCGGTCAGCTTCGGCAGAACGATCCGCAGATCCGGACGCTGCTTCAGCAGGGGCCCGGCTTCGCGCAGGAGGTTTCGACGCTGCTGAACCAGATCAAGCCGACGCTGCCGATCCTGCTGGCGAATCTCACCACGGTGGGCCAGACTCTGCTCACCTACAATCCGTCGCTGGAGCAATTGCTGGTCATCTTCCCGGGCATCATCGCCGCACAGCAGTCGTTCGGGCTTCCGCAGAACAACCCCACCGGCCTCCCGATGGGCGACTTCGCGCTCACCATCAGCGACCCAACGCCCTGCACCGTCGGGTTCCTGCCTCCGTCGAGTTGGCGCTCGCCGGAGGACACCACGTCCATCGACACCCCAGACGGGCTCTACTGCAAGTTGCCGCAGGATTCGCCGATCGCGGTGCGTGGTGCGCGCAACTACCCGTGCATGGAGCATCCGGGTAAACGGGCGCCGACCGTCGAATTGTGCAACGACCCCAAGGGCTATCAGCCGTTGGCCTTGCGTCAGCACACCCTCGGTGCGTACCCGATCGACCCGAATTTGATATCCCAGGGGATCCCGCCCGACGACCGGGTGGACTTCTCCGAGCGGCTTTACGCACCGGTGGAGGGCACTCCGCTGCCTCCCGGTGCGGCCCCCGCGGGAACGCCACCGGGTATGCCGCCGCCACCGCTGCCGGTGGCCGGCGGGACCCCACATGGCTCGGCGTCGGCACCCGCTGCTGCGCCGGCACCGATCCAGGATCCGGTGGCACCGCCTCCGCCGCCCGGCAACTCGATCAACGGCACACCGATCCCGGCGCCGCCTGCAGCGGGTGGGGCGACCCCCGTTGCGCCAAGTGCGCACAGCGGCAACGCTTCCGGGGGACCGTCGGTGGCCGTCGCCCACTACGATCCGGAGACGGGTCAGTACATGACACCCGATGGCTTGCTGCCGCGGCAGACGAATCTTGCCAGCAACGAGCCGAAGTCGTGGAAGGACCTGATGCCGACCTGACCGGGGGAGCGCCCCGGTCGGGAAGCTCCGTGAAGGTGGGTGGACGTCAGATTTTCTGGACCTTGACAGGCATCTCGATCACGAGGGGCTGATTGGCGCCGCACGCACCGCTCGGGCTCTTGGTCTGATCGCGGCCCATCAGGAAGGTGGCGTTATGGTTGACCCGCTGATTGATGGTGGGGTCCCAGCCCACCAGAATGAATTTCTGGTGACCAGGTGCGAAGCTGCCGTCGGGGCACGGCAACCAGTTGGGGATATCGTGGTCGACGTACCAGAGGTCGTCGAGCCGGATCGGAGCGGTCCAGCCGAGATCACTCTGCACGGTGCCGCTGCATTCGATCGGGCTGATACAACTCGTGCTGATCGTCCAGGTCTGCTCGACCGTCTGCTGCTTGATGAAGACGTCGGCGCCACCAGGTCGCATACCGCGTTTCGCCCATTGCCCGTCCGACATCACCCGAAAGGTGCCGTTGAGCGCGACTTGATAGTCGTCGGCGAAATCGTCGGCGTGCGCCGCTGTCGCGGTGCTCAGACTTCCGGCCACAGCGATTGCGACCGCTCCGGCGGCCACGCCAAATCCACGCATGAATGCAGCTTATCGCGGTCGGTAGCCGCCCTCTCCGAAAGGGAGAATTTCCTTGTGCGCGTATGGAACAATGTGCCCGTGCGTTCCCTCGCCGCAGTGTTTGCTGCCCTGGCTACCCCCGCGTTGATGCTCACGGCGCCGACCGCCGAGGCGCAGCCGCCGTTGCCGCCGCTGCCGCCGCCGGGCGCCGAATGCAACAGCCCCAACTGCACACCGGGTATCCAGCCGGGCGTCGTGCTGGGGTCCTACTGCAACAACACGACGTACTACGCGTTCGGCGTGACGTCGTGGGGCCGGCTGGTGTTCTGCGGTTCTCCGCGCCGCTACGAGCCGCGCTGGTTCCGCTCGCCGGAGATGCACGGCGTCAAGCTCGAGAACGATCTGTGCCCGTCGATGGACGGCGAGGTCGCTCAGGCACCGGACGGTCTCTTCCTCACCTGCGTCTCCAAGGACGGGCGCAGCTACTGGGAGCGCGGGGATCTGTAGAGTCTCGCGCCGACTGCCCGAGACTGCACACGGAACGCCGAAACTGCGGATCGTGTGATCGCTCCGCAGTTTCGGCGACCGTGGTGACGCTCAGCCGATCGGCTTGAACTCGATGTTGATCTCGGTGAGCCCGCGCAGGATGAATGTCGGCTCATAGACGTACCGGCGGTCGTCGATCGATCCGTGCTTCTCCTCGTCGACCGTGATGTCGCCCAACCGGTCGAGGAGTCGTTCGATCGAGACGCGGCCCTCCACACGCGCCAGCGGTGCACCAGGGCAGGAATGGATACCGCGGCTGAACGCGATGTGCTCGCGGACGTTCTTGCGGTCCAACTGGAACTCGTGGGGATTGTCGAACCGCTCGGGATCGCGGTTGGCCGCCCCGGGGCTGACCATCACAGTCGTGCCCGCCGGCACCGGGGTGTCGCCGAGTGTTGTTGTCTTGCGGGCCATCCGGAACACGCTCTTGACCGGGCTGTCCATCCGCAGGCACTCCTCGATGAACACCGGGATCAGGCTTCGGTCGTCGCGCAACTGCTGCTGGATGTCGGGCCGGTCGGACAGCACCCGCATCGCGGCGCCGAGCAGTTTCGCCGTCGTCTCCTGACCGGCGGCGAACAGGAATGTCGCGGTGCGCACCACGTCGACGACCTCGGGGGTGGAGCCGTCCGGATACTTCGCGGTGGCGAGCGAGGTGAGGACATCGTCGCGAGGGTTCTCGCGGCGCTCCTCGATGTAGTGCGCGAACTTCTCGTCGGCCCACTCGAGCGGGTTGGTGGCGATCACCTCGTGGTCGAGGCTGCCGATGTTCGTACCGGGCCGCTCGGCGCCGAACGCCTCGCGGAAGTCGTCGTGGTCTTCCTCGGGTACGCCAAGCAGATCGGCAACGACCAACAGCGAGAAGGGCTTTGCGTACGCGGCGAGGAATTCACACGTGCCGTCGGCGATGAACTCGTCGATATGGCGGTCGGCCAACCGCCACATGAAGTCCTCATTTTCCTTGAGGCGCTTGGGCGTCAGCAGTCGGGCCAGGATCGAGCGCGCGTCGGTGTGCTGCGGCGGATCCATCGTGACCATGTGCTCGAACATCGGAATCTCGGTCCGATGCTTTTCGAGTTGTTCGCAGATGTCGTCGCCCTCGGGCGTGAACGGCATCGGGGTGAACGGGCCCATGACCGCCACGCAGGACGAGAAGTTCTCGCTGTCCTTGTAGACGCTGTTGGCCGCCTCCCATCCGGTGACCGCGAGCACGCCGTTGTTGATCGGACAACAGACCGGGTCCTTCGACCGGATGTGGTCGTAGTAGGGGTGCGGGTCGGGAACCAGGGAGGGATCGGTGAAGTAGTCAACCGAATCGAAATCAGTGGTCATGGTTTTCAGCCCTTCAGGGTCGACGCTGGCCCGCGTGATGGTGAGCGGACGGCGCCGCTCGCTTGCATCTTTGACTTAATATGCTGAGCACTTGCTTAGCATGGGGTTAAGGTCGTGGTCAAGATCGGTAAGCGGGTCCCCACTACGATCGGCGTGTCGGAAGGGCGGGAAGAGAAGTGATCGGATGACGCAGGTTTCCGGGTCGGCACGACGGATAGGGGCGCCGGACGCGAAAAACCGCGGTGTGCTGCTCGACGCCGCCGAGCAGTTGCTGCTGGAAGAGGGCTACGCCGCCGTCACTTCGCGGCGGGTCGCCGAGAAGGCGGGCCTCAAACCGCAACTCGTGCACTACTACTTCCGCACCATGGAGGACTTGTTTCTCGCGGTGTTCCGCCGCATGGCCGAGTTGGGCCTCAAAGCGCTCACCGAGGCGCTCGCGTCGCCTCAGCCGCTGTGGGCGCTGTGGCGGTTCAGCACCCAGCCCGAGGCCACCCGGCTCACGATGGAGTTCATGGGCCTGGCCAATCACCGCAAGGCGTTACGGGCCGAGATCATCTACTACGCCGAACGGTTCCGCGAAGAGCAGAACAAGGCCATCGCGTCGGTCCTCGAACGCTATGGGGCCGACGCCGAGGAGGTTCCGCCGGTGGTGTGGACGGTCTTCGCGACGAGCGTGTCGCAGGCGCTGGTGGTCGAACGGGCGCTCGGCATGACCACCGGGCATGCGGAGACATTCGCCTTCTGCGAGAAGTGGATCCGTCGCCTGGAGGGCGAACCGCTCACGGCCGGCTGAGAACGGCGCTCACCAGTTCCGGATCGAGCAGAGCGCGCCCTTGGGGCCCTGGTGGGTGGCGACCACCACGCCGTCCACCGCGAGCACGCAGTGGATGTTCGGCTTCGCCTCGCCGGTCCCGCTGGTCGCCGCGACCATCGCCCACCGGTCGGGATCGGCGAGCTGGACGTCCAAGTTCCACTGCTGGTCCGGTCCGATCTGGGCCTCGGCCTTCGGGCTGAACTCGTACGGGTTGTGGCTGTAGGCGGCCCAGTTCGGGGGATCGACGTCGCGGTAGTAGATGTCGACGTAGAACGGCTGCTCGGAGAACACCGAGTACTTGACGTTGTGCAGCACCGGCGGCGGCGGATCCTGCGCCACCGCCGGCGCGCTGACCGACAGCACGCCGCCGGCGGTCACCACGGTTGCCGCCACGAGGGCCGGCAAAGCGATACGGACCGAGCGACCGGAGATCATTTCCGGATCTTAGAACGTCGTCCGCGACCCAGGTCGCGAATCGCCAACCGCATCAGACCGCGAGGATCGTCGCCGACGCGGTGCCGGGCGCGCCATACACCTGCGCCAGGCCGACTTTGGGCTCACCGGGGACCTGACGGTCGCCCGCCTCACCGCGCAGCTGCCGGACGAGTTCGTGCACCTGCCGCAGTCCCGAAGCCCCGATCGGCTCACCGTTGGCGATCAGCCCGCCGTCGGTGTTGATCGGCATCGACCCGTGGATCTCGGTGGCGCCGTCGGCGAGCAGCTTCTCCTGCTCTCCGTCGGCGCACAGGCCGGTCTCCGCCATGTGAATGACCTCGGCGCCCGCGTCGGTGTCCTGAAGCTGCGCGACGTCGACATCCTCCGGGCCCAGGCCCGCCGCCTCGTAGGCCGCCTTGGCGGCGTAGACGGTGGGGGAGGCGTCCTCGTCCAGCGGCGCCGACGTCGCATGGACCTCATAGGCGCCGAAGCGCCGGGTGCGAATCTCGGTGGCGCGCACGTACACCGGCTTCTTGGTGAAGCGGTGCGCGATGTCTCCGCGGCACATGATCACCGCCGCGGCGCCCTCGTCCGGCGCACAGAACATGTACTGCGTCAGCGGGTAGTTCAGCACCGTCGAGTTCAGGATCTCCGCTTCGGGGATCGCCTTGCGCCGGAACGCATTCGGGTTCAACGCACCGTTGCGGAAGTTCTTGGCCGCCACCTTGGCCAGCGTGGCCTGCGAGATGCCGTGCTTGTGGATGTAGTGGTTGGCCTTCATCCCGAAGAACTTCGTGGTGACGAATTGACCGTTCTCGGCATACCACTGCGGCAGAGCGAGTTTGGCCGGATCGTCGGTGAACGCACCGCGCGGATGCTTGTCCAGGCCGATCGCGATGCCGATGTCGTACTTGCCGAGCCGGATGGTGTCCGCGGTCTGCTGGATCGCACTGGCGGCGGTGGCGCACGCGTTGAAGACGTTGGTGAAGGTGATGCCCGTCAGCCCGACGAGCCGGGTCACCGCGTCGGGGTTGGACACCTCGTAGCTGCCGCCGAACCCGAACTGGATGTCCTTCCATTCCAGGCCGGCGTCGGTGAGCGCGGATTGGATGGCCTCGGCGCCCATCTCCATCGCGGTCTTGGGGAATCGGCCGAACGGGTGCAGCCCGACGCCGATGATCGCCACGTCGTTGGTCATCTCGATGCTCCTGTGTCTAGACGGGCTTGAAGGCGAAGGTGACGACCTCGTTGCCGTCGTCGTCGGTGGTGAACGGCACCATCGTCAGCTCGACCTCCATGCCGAACTCGAGCTTGGCCGGGTCGTTCTCGGTGAGCCGGCCCTCGACGCGGATGACGTCCTCGAGCTGAACCAGCCCGACGCCGAAGGGCACGAAGTCGTTCCCGGTAGGACCCTTGTACGGGGCGCCGGGCGGGAAGCCCTGCGTCGTCCACGCGACGAGGGTGCCGCGCCGGGGCAGCTTGAGCTCGGACATGTCACCGGCGCTGCACCGCGGGCAGCGCTGCTGAATCGGGAAGGCGGTGGCGCCACACGCGCCGCACCGGCTTCCGATCAGCTGCGGATTGTCGTCGGGCCAGGTCGAGATTTCGGGCGCGAGCGCCACTTGCTGTGTCGGCACGCGCCGACGATAACTGGAAATGACGTTCTCGTCTAGAGAGAACCAGGGTCGTCAACGAGTCAACGCGCTGCTAGCCTCCCCGATGTGGACGCCGACAAAGCGCAGATCGCCGAGGTCTTGATTCGCTACGCAACGGGGATCGACTTCAAGGACTGGAAGCTGTTCCGCACGTGCTGGGCCGACGAGGTCGACATCGACTACGGCGACCTGGGGACCTTCACCGATCCCGACGCCTTCACCACGTTGATGGAGCAGATCCACGGCGGCATGGGGCAGACCTACCACCGCATCTCCAACATCGTCGTCGACGTGGACGCCGACCGGGCGACTGCGCGGTCCTACGTGCGCGCGGTGCTGCAGGCGGTGCCCGATGACGGCGGAAGCTGGATCGATGCCCTCGGTCACTACGACGACGAGCTCGTCAGGACCGCGGACGGGTGGCGAATCGCCAAGCGCACCACCAACATCGCGCGGGTGATGAGCGCGGCCGGCGTCGCGCCGTGACAATCGGCGACTTCGCCGCGCGGTACGGACCGTGGGCGGCGATCGCCGGGGCCTCGGAGGGCATCGGCGCCGAGATGGCCGATCAGCTGGCGTCGCGTGGGCTCGACCTCGTGCTGATCGCACGCAATGGAGCGCTGCTCAACCAGGTCGCCGCCGCGGCGCGTGAGCGGCACGGCGTTGCGGTGCAGGCCGTCGTGCAGGACCTCACCGATCCCGACGTGGTCGCGAAGGTGGCGGCGGCGACCGACGGACTCGACGTGGGGCTGATCGTGTACAACGCGGGCGCTTCCGACCGTACGACGACGTTTCTCGAGAACGACCTCGAGTACTCGCTCAAACAGGTCGCGCTGGACTGCGTCGGGCCGATGGCCTTGGCCCGACACTTCGGACCGGCGATGGCCGAGCGCGGCCGCGGCGGCATCGTGATCGTCGCGTCGCTGGCCTGCCTGGCCGGGTCGGCCACGCTGGCGGTGTATTCCGCGGTCAAGGCGTTCCAGCACACGTTCGCCGAGGGGCTGTGGGCGGAGTTGCGTCCCCACGGCGTGGACGTGTGCTGCACTCCGCTCGGCATGACCTACACCCCGGCGCTCGCGCGGATGGGTGTCGACTACGACCCACAGACGCAGATGCGCTCCGAGGACGTCGCCGCCGAGATCATCGCGAACATCGGAAACGGACCCACCTACGTCGTCGGCGAGAACAATCGCGCCATGGCCTCGCAGGTGTGGACGGTCGACCGGCGCACACTCGTCGAGATGATCAGCGCCGCCTCAACCGATTTCGCGGCCAAGAGGAAGGTCTGACATGCGCGCGGTGGTGCTTCGCGACGGCAAGCTCGACGTCCGGGAGACGGCCGATCCGTCGCCCGGGCCGGGGGAGTTGTTGATCAGGCCGCTGTCGGCGGCGATCTGCGCATCCGACGTTCACTACATGGACCATCCCAACTCGTCGCCGCGATTTCTGTGGGATCCCGACCGCGACACCGTGATGGGCCACGAGTTCGTCGGGGAGGTCGTGGGCCACGGGCCCGACTGCTCGGGCGACTTCCCGGTCGGAACCAAGGTGACCAGCATGCCGATCCTGATCCGCGCGGGTCAGGAACCGCTGGTGATCGGACACCATCCCGACGCCCACGGCGCGTTCGGCGAGTTGATGGTGGTCTCGGAGATGATGTCGCGACGGGTGCCCGACGGCGCGCCGAACGACGCGGTCGCGCTGGTCGACGCGTTCGCGGTCGGGGAGTACTACGTCCGGTGCTCGGGCGCCGGCCCCGGTGATCTGCCGCTGGTCATCGGCGCGGGCGCCATCGGGCTGTCCACCGTCGCCGCGCTGAAGAAGCGCGGCATCGAGTCGATCGTGGTGTCCGACTACAGCGACGACAGACTCGGATACGCGGCGAAGTTCGGCGCCGACGTACTGGTCAACCCGGCGCAGCGCGACCCCTACGACGTGTGGCGGGAGACGTTTCGCGCCAAGGGTTTCCAGACCACGCAGGTGATCTTCGAGTGCGTGGGCGCCAACGGTCTGATGCAGACGATCGTCGACAACTGCGAGTTCCTCGCGCGTGTGCACGCCGCGGGAGGCTGGTACGACGCGGGCACGATCGACTGCACGGCCGCCACCCACAAGGGCATGACGATCCAGTTCGGCGGCGGGCCTCATCCGCAGGACTGGTACGGCACCCTCGACGCGGTCGTCGACGGTCGCCTCGATCCGACGCCGAGCATCGGCGCGACGATCGGTCTCGACGAGGTGCCCGAGGCCATCGATCAGGCGCGCAGGGGGTCGGGCCCGCCGCGCATCGTGGTCCATCCGGGGGCGCCGTGAAAGTCCTTCCGGGCCCCATCCGCCAGATCGGCTACGTCGTCACCGACATCGACCGGGCGATCGCGGGCTGGCTCGAGCTGGGGGTGGGGCCCTGGTTCGTCATGCGGGATCTGACGCTGGCCGCGCGCTATCGCGGCGAGCCGTGTGAGATCACCCAGTCGCTGGCGCTGAGCAACAGCGGCGACATGCAGCTCGAGCTCATCCAGCAGCAGAGCGAGGCGCCGAGCGTCTTCACCGAGTTCCTCGACGCCCACGGTGAGGGATTCCATCAGTTCGCCTACTGGGCAACCGATTTCGACGCCACCATGCGCGCGGTTGCCGAGGCGGGCTGGCCGGTCGTGTGGTCGGGCGGCGAGGACGTCGGTACCCGCTTCGCGTACGTCGAGCCGCCGGCCGGCCGGGCGCAGGTCGCGCAGATCATCGAGATCATGGAGCTCACCGAGATCACCAGCGGGATGGCGTCGTTCGTGCGCGACGCCGCGGCGAACTGGGACGGCAGCGATCCGATCCGGGTTCTGGGCGGCTGATCTTTCGCGGCGCGTGAGCGTGCGCAAAGTGCTGACAATGCGCGGCGTGTCGTGTGCAAACACGCGCGCTCGCGCGACGGGAGTTACTTGCCGCGGTTCATGGCCTTGTCGGCGGCGGCCCAGTGCTCGTCGGAGACCCACAGCCGCGCGAACGCGTTCACGGCCTCGTCGGTCGAGGCGCCCTTCATCACACGCTTGATCTCGCCGGCGGCCCGGTGGGCAAGCTTGCGGGCGACGGCGCGCCAGTCGTCGTCGAACGTCTCCCGCGCGAGCACCCGGTCGATCAGGCCGACGCGCTCGGCTTCGTCGGCCGACAGGATCGTGCCGGTACCGGCCAACAGCAACGCCCTGCTGTAGCCGACGATCTCGACCAGCCGCTCGGCGCCGCCCCACGCAGGCATGATCTCGAGCGCCACCTGGTTGAAGCCGATCTTGATGTCGGAGGCGGCCAGCCGGATATCGGCCGCGGTCGCGAACTCCGCCCCGCCGCCGAGCGCATGGCCGTTGAGCACGGCGATCGTCACGCCGGGGAACGCGACGATGCGATCGCACACCGCACGCATCCGCCGCGCCATCGCGGCCGCGTCGGCCTCGGTGCGCAGGGTCGCGAGCTGTTTGAGATCACCGCCGGAGACGAACGCCCGATCGCCGGCGCCCGTGACCACCAGCGCGGTTGCGCCCGCGGCGCGGTCGAGCGCGTCGTCGAGCTGCTCCATGGTCTCGGGCGCGATCGCGTTGCGCGCCTGCGGCCGGTCGATGGTGATGACCGCCAAGCCGTCGTCCAACTCGAGGTCTACCATCAACCGTTCTCCATTTGCGATATTGGCATTCTCGGATTCAGAGAATAGCATCGCCTCGAGTCGGAGCAGCCGCCTGAGTGTGGGGAGTCCATGCGCAACATCCCGGTCGAGCTGACCAAACGCTACGAGGAGGAAGGTTGGTGGACCCCGGACACGCTCGGTGAGCTGCTGGCCCGCCACCTGGCCCAGAACCCCGATACCGGCTTCTGGGTGCACTCCGACGTCCGGCCGTACGCGGGCACGTTCGCCGATGTCGAACTGCGGGCCCGTCGCCTCGCGGCGGGTCTGCACAAGCGAGGCGTCGGCCCTGGCGACGTCGTGGCGCTACAGCTGCCCAATTGGATGGAGGCCGCCGTTGCCTTCTGGGCTTCGGCGTTCCTTGGTGCGGTCGTGGTGCCGATCGTGCATTTCTACGGCCGCAAGGAACTCGCCCACATCTTGGCGACCGCGCGGCCGAAAGTCCTCATCACCGCGCGGGAATTCGGCCGGATGGTGTTCGCGCCGGACCTGGCCGCCGACGTCCCGATCGTGGCGCTGGTGGGGGCCGACGAGCGCTTGCGCGAGGACCATGTCCACAGCTTCGACGATCTTCTCGACGACGCCCCGATGTCGGGCACCTTGGCCACCGACCCGGCGGGCCCGGCGCTGATCGCGTTCACCTCGGGCACCACGAGTAAGCCGAAAGGTGTTGTGCACAGCCATCAGACGCTGGGCTTCGAGACTCGCCAGCTGCTGGAGAACTACCCCAAGGACCGCGGACGCCAGCTCACCGCGACGCCGATCGGTCACTTCATCGGCATGCTCGGCGCGTTCCTCATCCCGGTGCTCGAGGGCGCCCCGATCGATCTGTGCGACGTGTGGGATCCGGGCAAGGTGCTCAAACTCATGGAGTCCGAAGGCATGTCGATTGGCGGCGGGCCGCCCTACTTCGTCACCAGCCTGCTCGACCATCCCGATTGCACCGACGCACACCGCTCCCGGTTCACGACCGTCGGCCTCGGCGGATCCACCGTCCCCGCGGCGGTGACACGCCGGCTCGCCGATATGGGGTTCTTCGTGTTCCGCTCCTACGGCAGCACCGAGCACCCCTCCATCACCGGCTCGCGGCCCACCGCCCCCGAGGACAAGCGGCTCTACACCGACGGCGATGCGCGTCCCGGCGTCGAGATCAAGCTGACCGAGGACGGCGAGATCCTTTCGCGCGGACCGGATCTGTGCCTGGGTTACACCGACGACGAGATGACCAGGCGCGCGTTCGACGACGACGGCTGGTACCACACCGGTGATGTCGGGGTGCTCGACGAGGACGGCTACCTGACCATCACCGACCGCAAGGCCGACGTGATCATCCGAGGGGGAGAGAACATCTCCGCCCTCGAGGTCGAAGAGGTGCTGCTCGGCATGCCCAGCGTCGCCGAAGCCGTCGTGGTGGCAGCACCCGACGACCGGCTCGGTGAGCGTGCCGCGGCGGTGCTTCGCATCCGGGCGGGCGGCGCCATGCCGACGCTCGACGAGGTGCGTACTCACTTCAAGCGGGCCGGCGTCGCGATTCAGAAGTGGCCGGAGGAACTGCACGAGGTGCCCGAGGGGCAGGACTATCCGCGCACCGCGAGCGGGAAGGTGCAAAAGGTCGTCCTGCGTGAGCAGGTGCGGGCCAAAGCGCGGAATTGAGTCCGCCGGCGACAACCATTTGGCCGAAGGCGCATTGCGCAGCCGACACCAATGAGAATAGGATTCTCCCGAGACGAAAAGGAGTGTTCCATGGGGCAACTGTCACATCGGGTCGACATACCGTTCCCGCTGTTCGACGCGGACAACCACCTGTACGAGCCGCCGGAGGCGATGACCAAGTACCTGCCCAAGGAGTACAAGGACGTCGTCCAGTACGTCGAGGTCAACGGGCGTACCAAGATCGCCATCAAGGGTCAGATCAGTAACTACATCCCGAACCCGACGTTCTCCCACGTCGCCAAGCCGGGCGCCTGGGAGGAGTACTTCAAGTTCGGCAACCCCGAGGGCAAGAGCAAGCGCGAGCTGTTCGGTGAGCCGATGCGCTCGATCCCGGCGTTCTTCGAACCCGGACCGCGCCTGGAGCTCATGAACGAGCTCGGCGTGGACCGCTCTCTGATGTTCCCGACGCTGGCCAGCCTCATCGAGGAGCGGCTGCGCGACGATCCGGTCGCGATCCACGTCATCATCCACTCGCTGAACCAGTGGCTCGATGAGGTGTGGGGCTTCAACTACCAGAACCGCATCTTCGTCACGCCGGTCATCACGCTGCCCATCGTCGAGAAGGCGATCGAGGAGCTCGACTGGGCGGTCAAGCGCGGTGCCCGCGCCATCCTCGTCCGCCCGGCGCCGGTGCCCGGATTCCGCGGCCCGCGGTCGTTCGCGCTGCCCGAGTTCGATCCGTTCTGGGAGAAGTGCGTCGAATACGACGTGTTCGTCGGCATGCACTCCTCCGACAGCGGTTACTCCCGCTACACCTCGGAGTGGGACGGCGTCGCGCAGGAGATGCTGCCGTTCCAGACCAACGCGATGTCGATCCTCAACGAGTGGCGCCCGATCCAGGATGCGGTGGCCTCGTGGGTGATTCACGGCGCGCTGTTCCGGCACCCGAAGCTCAAGGTCGGAATCGTCGAAGCGGGTTCGAAGTGGATGTTCCCGCTGCTGGACTCCATGGCCGAGGTGTACAAGAAGGCCCCCGAGGCCTTCCTGGGCAACCCGATCGAGGAGATCAAGAACCGCATCTACGTCAGCCCCTTCTACGAGGAGGGCATCGACGACCTGATCAACCTGATCGGCGTGGAGCAGGTCCTCTACGGGTCCGACTGGCCGCATCCGGAGGGCCTGGCCGAGCCGACCCACTACGTCACCGCACTCGAGCACCTGTCGGTCGAGGATCAGGCGAAGATCATGGGCGGCAACCTGGGTCGCCTCGTCACCGTGTGACCCAGCACCCCACTTGGGAGACCATCCCCGGGATGGTCTTGAGCGCAGCGGACCGTTTCGGCGACGCGGAAGCGATCGTCGACGGTCCGTTGCGCTTGTCCTTCGCCGAGGCCGTGCAGCGGATCCGTTGCGCGGCAGGCGCATTCGCCGACCTCGGCATCGCCAAGGGCGATCGGCTCGCCATCTGGGCGCCCAACTCCGCCGATTGGATCATCGCGGCTTTCGGCCTGCTGGCCGCCGGCGGCGTGCTGGTCCCGGTCAACACCCGGTTCAAACCTGAGGAGGCGGCCGACATCATCGGTCGCAGCGGCGCGAAGGCCGTGCTGGTTCAGAAGGACTTCCTCGGCCTGGACTACTCGGTGACCACGGACGCGCCGGTGATCGACCTGGGGTCGGGCTTCCTGTCCTCCGGCAAACCGTTCGACCGCGTCGCCGAGCTGACGGGCTCCGACATCGCCGATGTCATCTTCACCTCGGGCACCACGGGCAGGCCCAAGGGCGCGATGATGAACCACCGCCAGACGCTGCGCGCGTACGAGGAGTGGGCGACCCTCGCCGATCTGCGCGAAGGCGATCGCTACCTGATGATCAACCCGTACTTCCACACGTTCGGGCTCAAGGCCGGGCTCGTCGCGTCCTTCCTGCGGGGCGCCACGATGCTTCCCGTCGCCGCTTTCGATGTCGACCTGGTTGTCGAGCTCATCGAGAGCGAACGCATCACGATGCTGCCCGGCCCGCCCACGCTGTACCACTCGTTGCTGACCGTTGCCGACAAGGACCGGCTCGCATCGCTGCGGGCGGGCGTGACGGGGGCCGCCGACATCCCGGTCGAGCTGATCCGCCGGATCCGCGATGAGTTGCCGTTCGGCAGCCTGATGACCGGCTACGGGCTCACCGAGGCCGGCAACGTGACGCTGTCCCGTCCGGGGGACAGCCCCGAGGACGTCGCGACCACGGCCGGCCTACCGTGCGAAGGCGTGGAGGTCCGCATCGCCGACGACGGCGAGGTGCTGGTGCGCGGCTACAACGTCATGCAGGGCTATCTCGACGACCCCGCTGCAACGGCCGACGCGATCGACGCCGACGGCTTCCTGCACACCGGCGACCTCGGCGAATTCACCGACTCGGGCCGCCTGAGGATTGTCGGGCGCAAGAAGGACATGTTCATCGTCGGCGGCTTCAACGCCTATCCCGCCGAGATCGAGGGTTTCCTGCTCGAGCACCCCGCGGTGGCGCAGGCGGCGGTCATCGGGGTGCCGGACGATAGATTGGGCCAGGTCGGCAAGGCGTTCATCGTGCGCACCCGGGGTCACGACGACGTCACAGGTGAGGACCTCATTTCGTGGAGCCGCGAAAGAATGGCGGGATTCAAGGTGCCCCGCTCTGTAGAGTTCCTCGACAGCCTGCCGTTGAACGCCACCGGCAAGGTGATGAAGGACCGCCTTCAGGACAATCGCCGCTGAGCTCCCGCACAGCGCGTAAATAGCATTTCCGCAGCAAGACGATGTTTGCCGGGCGGTGCCTGCACAGGTATCGTCGCGGCGATACTCAAAAATCGATAATGGCATTCTCACAAGTGGTGAAGCAGTAAGGAGGGCGCTGTGCCGTCATTCAGGCGCCGCGAGTCGGTGATCGACGCGGACCGCGTCGAAAAGCCGCCGCAGGACGACCCTGAGCAGCGGTCGGCGGACTCGGACGAGGCGCTGCGCCTCGCCGAGGAGGCAGAGGCCGAAGCGGCCGAGGCGGAGGCGATCGCCGCCGCCGCCCGTGCTCGGGCCAAGGCCATCCGGTTGCGGAAGCAGGCTGCCGAGGCCAAAGGTTCCGCACGGGCCGAAGAGGAAGTGGTCGAGGCCGAGGAGACCGCGGCCGAAGCCGATACCGAAGCCGCCGACAGTGCCGACGGTGCCGCCGATGATGGAGCGGTCGGTGACGACGCCGTCGCGACCGAGGACGCCGAGACCTCGAAGCGCCGCCGCCTGCGGATGCCGCGGATCCGGTGGAAGATCGTCGCCGCGGTCGTCGCCGTCGTCCTGATCCTCGCGTTCGGCGCCGCGAGCGGTTACATGGTCTGGCAGCACCGGCTGGCGGAACAGGACCGGCAGGAGACCGCCGAGTTCACCGCGGCCGCCCGCCAGAGTGTCGTGACGCTGATGTCGCTGGACTTCAATCGGGCCAAGGAAGACGTGCAGCGCATCATCGACAACTCCACCGGCCAGTTCAAACAGGACTTCGAGGCACAGGCCGAGGACTTCACGAACGTGGCCAAGGAGTCCAAGGTCGTCACCGAGGTCACCGTCAACACCGCCGCGCTGACGTCGAAGACAGACAACAACGCCACCGCACTGGTGTCGGCCACCTCGCGGGTCACCAACACCGCGGGCGCCAACCAGGAGCCGCGCTCCTGGCGCCTCAAGGTCGACCTGGTCCGCGAGGGTGACCAGATCAAGATGTCGAAAGTCGAGTTCGTACCGTGAGCACCGAAGCCAACACCGACGAGGCCGACGTGAAGACCACGGCCTCAGACGAACCGGAATCGACGGCCGTGGAACCGGAGTCGACGGCCGCCGAGGAACCGGACGCCACCGAGAAGGGCGACGAGGAACCCGCCGAGGACAGCAGTCCGAAAGTTCGGGGTGGCGTGCGGCGGCATCTCGGCGCCATCCTGCTGACGGTTTTGCTCGTGATCTCCGCAGGCGTGGCCGCCTGGTTGTACCTCTCCCAGTACCGACCGGACCAGCAGGTCAACGCCGACGCACAAAATGTCGCGGTGGAGGCGGCGAAGTCGGGCACCGTGGCGCTGTTGTCGTACGCCCCGGACTCGATGGAGCAGGATTTCACGAATGCGAAATCGCACCTCACCGGCGACTTCCTCAATTACTACACCCAATTCACCGAGCAGATCGTGACCCCGGCGGTCAAGGAGAAGCAGGTCAAGACCAGCGCGGCGGTCGTCGAGGCCGGTGTGGCCGAGATGCATCCCGACACCGCGACCGTGTTGGTGTTCGTCAACCAGACGACGGTCAGCAAGGAGAATCCCGACGGTGCCTTCGCCGCGAGCGCGGTCAAGGTCGGCCTGACCAAATCCGACGGGCACTGGCTGATCAACAAATTCGACCCCGTGTAGTGACGGCGCTTCCCGGCCAACGCCTCGCGGCGGTCGTGACACTGCCGGCCGACGAACGCGCGGCGGCATCGCTGCAACGAGTGGCGGGCCGATCGCCTCTGGCGCGCGTCGTGGACGACTGCCTTCAGGCGGTCCCCGATTGCACCGCGGTCGTCGTGGCGGCCGCCGAAGCCATCGCCGGCGAGGTGTACGCGTCACTCGCCCGCGACGGACTGGACGCCGTGTACGTCGAGGGGGTCGGTGGATCGGCAAGCCGGGCGCGGTGTCTCGCGGCGGCGGTCGAAAAGGTTGTCGCCGAACCGGTTTCGGCGTCACACGTGCTCGTGTACGACGTGCGGCAACCGCTGACGCCGTCGGACCTGTCGAGGCGCGTCGCCGAGGGCCTGACGCGGGGAGCGAGCGTCGTGCTGCCGGTGCAACCGGTCACCGACAGCGTGAAGGTCATCGACGAGCGCGGTGTGGTCACCGCGTCGCTGGATCGCTCGACCCTTCAAACCGTGCAATACCCGCGCGGATTCGCCGCCGGCCATCTCGGCCGATTGCTCGAGGACCCGGTCGGCGAGTTCGACGAGGCGGTGGAAGCGATCCGATCGACGGTGCCGATCGCGACCGTCGACGGTGACGCGGAGGCCGTAGCGGTCGATCTCCCGCACGACGGACCGTTCCTCGAGGCCGTCATCGCCGCTCGCCGCTGACCGTCGCCAACAGATGTTCGGCGGTCGCGATGTCGCGGGCGTAGGTCACCTTGATGTTGTGCAGCTCGCCCCGAAACGTCTGCACCGCAACGTCGGTGAACGCCTCGATGCACGACGACGTATCGGTGCCCTCGAACCCGTACCGTTCCGAGCTCCGGTATGCGGCGAGCAGTGGCGCGGCCAGAAACGCCTGCGGTGTCTGCACCCGCACGAGCGGCGATCCGCCGGCCGGCCGCTGCAGCTCGGTGGTCACCGCATCGCGCAGCGGCAACGCCGGTACCGCACCACCGGCTTCGCGTGCGACCGCGAGCGCGCGGATGAACATGTCCGCACCGGCCACCGGTCGCGCGGCGTCATGGATGAGCACGACGTCGATGCGGCCCGCCTCGATATCGGGTTCCAGGTGCCGAAGGACGTTGAGTTCGGATCCGTGCCTGCTGTCGCCGCCCTCGACGAGTTCGACGCTCGCCGCGGGAAGTTCGCGTGCCACCATGTCGCGGGCCAGATCCAGCTCCCCGCGCCGGTACACCAGCACGATGCGCCCGACGTCCGGAACCCTCGTCAGGGTGTCGAGTGACCAGGCGACCATCGGCCGACCCGCGACCGCGAGGTAGGCCTTGTTGCCGTCGGCGCCGACGCGGGTTCCCAGCCCCGCCGCGAGTACGACGGCCACGGCCGACGGCGGGGTTGAGCGTTCTGCGACGGTCACCCTCGTATCTTGACACTGCACGTCAGGAAAGGACGGCGCCGTGAGCGAGACTCCGCACGAACCGACGGCCATGCAGCACCGGGTGCATCGCATGTCCGGTCGCGATCCCCACGAGGCGCACCGCGTTGCCACGCCCCTGGAACTGCTCTTCGACCTGACCTTCGTGATCGCATTCGGCGTCGCGGCCCGCGAGTTCGCGCACATGCTCGCCGCCAACCACGTCGGTTCCGGGTTGTTCGCGTTCTCGTTCGCGACGTTCGCGGTGTGCTGGGCGTGGATCAACTTCAGCTGGTTCGCCTCGGCCTACGACACCGACGACTGGGTCTACCGCGTCATGACGATGCTGCAGATGGTCGGTGTGATCGTCATGGCGCTGGGCTTCCCTCCGTTGTTCGCCTCGATCGAACACGGCGCGCACGTCGACAACCGCGTCGTGGTCGCCGGCTATGTCGTGATGCGTATCGCGTTGGTGGGGCAGTGGGTACGCGCGGCCGCCCAGGACCCCGCGCACCGGTCGGCGTGCCTGACCTACGTCGCCGCGGTCACCTTCGCGCAAGTGCTGTGGATCGTCAGCATCTTCCTCGACACGTCGCTGCCGGTGACGATGGCGATCGTCGTCGTGCTGATCGGAATCGAAACGCTGGGGCCGCTTCTCGCGGAGCTGCGCCGCGGCGGTACGCCGTGGCACGCCCATCACATCGCCGAACGCTACGGACTGCTGACGATCATCGCGCTCGGGGAAGGTGTGGTCGGGACCGTGGCCTCACTGACCGCGGTGGTCAACGCGCAGGGTTGGACCTTCGACGCCGTCTTCGTCGTGGTGGCCGGCGTCGGCCTGACGTTCGGGTTGTGGTGGATCTACTTCCTGACCCCGCATGCCGAGCTTCTGCACGCCCGGCGTGAAAGATCTTTCTGGTTCGGCTACTTCCCGATCGTGACGCTCGGCGCGATCGTCGCCACCGGCGCCGGCCTGGACGCGGCCGCCCTCTACATCGAGCACCATTCCGAACTCTCCTCGGTCGGGACCGTGTTGTCGGTCGCGGTGCCGGTCGGGCTCTTCGTCGTCTCGGTCTATCTGCTCAACACGTTCATGGTGGGTAAGGCCTCGATCCCGCATGTCCTGCTGATCACGCTGACGATCGTTGTGCTGGCGCTTTCGGTGTGGCTGGCGGCCGCCGGAATCTCGATGGCGAACTGTCTCCTGGTCGTCACGCTGGCGCCGATGCTGACGGTCGTCGGCTACGAGATTCTCGGGCTGAACTACTGATTCGCCGATCGTTTCGGCACCTCACGGCCCGGGTACGCCTTTTTTTATGCCGAAGACAACCAAGAGTGGCAGCGCCCGAAAGAGCGAGCTGCCCAGCACCCTGAAGAAGTCATCCGCCAAGGCCCAGCGGACCTTCGCGAAGGCTCATGACGCCGCTGCCGAGGAATACGGCGAGGGCGAGCGCGCACACCGCGTCGCCTACAGCGCGCTCAAGCACAGCTACGAGAAGGTCGGCGACCACTGGGAAGCGAAGTCCGAGAAGGGCCCGTCCGACCAGCGTGCGCGCAGCGGCGGCCCGAATGCCAAGGGCGACACGGCGGAAGGCGTGGACGCCAACGCCTCCAAGAAGCACCTGATGGAAGTCGCACGGCGGCTGGACATCTCGGGTCGCTCGACGATGAACAAGGACGAGCTGGTCTCGGCGATCAAGAAGGCGAACCGCCGCACCACGGCCCGCCGTCGCTGAGTTCGCCTAGTCCTCCGCGCCGGCGCGGGTGTCCAAGCTCTCGAGCAGCATCCGCTCCTGTTCGGCCCTCATCACCTTGCGCGCCTTGCCGCGGGTGATGAGGATGCCGAGTACCGCGAACGCCCAGATCGCGTACTGCACGGTCCAGGCCACCCGGAACGAGTCGAAGGAGAAGCCGCCGGCCGCGTCGAGGATGGCCCCCATCGACTGCATCACCAGCAGCGAGGCGATGAAGCCGCCCATGTTGACCAGACCGGACGCGGTGCCGAGTGTCGCGCTCGGGTTGAAGGTCCTGGCGAAGTCGAAGCCCACCATGGAGCCGGGCCCACCCACCGAGATCACCACGATCAGCGTCACGAGCAGCCACAGCGGCGCCCTGCCGGGTAGCGCCAACACGACGGTCCACATCAACGCATTGCTCGCGATGATGCACAGCACGAGCCGCGAGCGCCGATGCGGGCGGCGCCCGGTGAAGATGCCGATCAGCACACCGGCCGAGATGGCTGCCACCACCGACACCGTCAACATCAGCCCGGCCACGCCGGCCGACAGCCCCTGCGCGTTCGTCAAGTAGGGCACACCCCACATCAGCGCGAACGCGGTGACGGAGAACTGGGTGCCCATATGGGTGAAGAACCCGAGCCTGGTGCCCGGACGCAGCCAGACCGTTTTGACGCTGGCCAGCGTCTCGCGCACCGAAACGGTCTCGATCTCCACCGCGTTGCCGTGCGGGGTGTTCTTCACCAGCGCCGCGGTCAAAACCATCGACAACACACCGATGGCCGCCACCGAGACGTAAGCCGTCGTCCATCCCATCGCGTCGAGCACGGCGAAGAAGGGGACGGCCGACAGCACCTGGCCGAGCTGTCCGCAGATACCGGTCAGCTGGGTGACCAGCGGAACCTGCCGCGGAGTGAACCAGTGCGGGACGAGGCGCAGCACCGAGATGAACGTGAAGGCATCGCCGAGGCCCAACACGGCGCGCGCCCCGATGGCGATGGGCAGTGATTCGGTGAACGCGAGCGTGAGCTGACCGCCGGACATGAGCGCGGCGCCGGCCAGGATCAGGGTCTTGGAACCGAAGCGGTCGAGCAGGACGCCGGCGGGCACCTGCGCGGCGGCGTAGACGATGACCTGCAGCACGACGAACGTCGAGAGCACGCTGGGGCTGGCATGGAACCGGTCTGCCGCATCGAGGCCGGAGACGCCCAACGTGGTGCGGTCGAGAACTGCGACGATGTATGCGAACAGCCCGGTGGCCCAGACGATCCAGGGACGCACACCGAACCTTTCCCGCTGATGAGTAATAAATCTGACTTTTCCATGTTTCCGTACGCGGGTGCGACGGCGCCAATCCCGCATCGGTGAGTTCGCTCACCGCGGTGATCCGGCGGGCGGACCGAGTTGGCTGTAATCGACGGTTCGTGCACGGTTGTCCGGACCCCGCTCGTGATCGATGCAGATAGAGGGTGGTGCGAGCGGCGGGCTGGTCGACCGCCGTCGCCGGGCCTAAAGTTCGCTCGCAAATGTTGTGGCGGGTTACAGTGATCGAATGAAGCGTCGCGCTCAGCCGTCGGCCCGCGGGGCCGTGGGAGGTCGCGACGGTGGCTGAGTATCGCCTCAACGAGTTGGCGGAGATCTCTGGCGTCAGCGCCCGCAACATCCGCGCCTACCGGGAGCGGGGGTTGCTGGACCCACCCCGGCGCGTCGGCCGCTCCGCGTTCTACGACGACTACCACCTGTCGCAGTTGCGCACCATCAACCAGTTGCACCGACGGGGTTTCAACACCGCCCACATCGCCGAGTTCTTCACCAGCCTGCGTGAGGGCACCGACCTGGCCGACATCCTCGGCATCCAGCGCGCGGTGCTGGGCCCGAGAGCGGAGTCCGGTGCCCAGGAGGCAGACGCGGTGGGCATCGGCGCCGAGAGCGACGAGGCACGGAGGCTGGTCGACTACGGGCTCGCGCAGGTGATCGACGGCGGCGTGGTGTTGACCGATCCCGCGGTGCGGCAGGTGGTTTCGCGCTCGTCGGACCATCTGGCCGCCGTCCGCGCGCTGCTGCACATCGTCGAGGCCAGCCGCGACGCGGTCGACGCGCTGGCGGCACAGTTCGTCGCGACGCTCGGCGACTGCATGGCGGCTCAATTCGGCGCGGACTACACACCGACACCGGACAACATCGACGAACTCGCGCGGGCTGCGCGCGACTACCGCGACCTGTGGACCAGCGTGGTGTCCGGGCGCCTGGACGCGGCGCTGCAGCGTCACATGCCGACAGCGGACCCGGAGCAGAGTCCGCGGCTCACCCGGTGATCTGGCGCCACCGGGCGGCCCACTCGTCGTAATCGGTGCACTCGTCACCGCCGCCGCCGACGCACCGCTTCTGAGGCGTGGTCCAGTAGTGGATCTTCGCGGCGAACCTCGCGTCGGTGGCGTGGTAGATGTCGCAGAAGTCGCGCTCGGTGGTGTGCTCGCAGGCCTTCGCGTTGGCCGGCGCCTCGCCGAAGAACTCGGCGGCCTCGGCGTTGACCTCCGGCGAGGAGATCCAGTTCA
Source organism: Mycobacterium sp. 852002-51961_SCH5331710 (assembly GCF_001665535.1). Lineage (GTDB taxonomy): Bacteria > Actinomycetota > Actinomycetes > Mycobacteriales > Mycobacteriaceae > Mycobacterium. The sequence continues at coordinate 30,798 of NZ_LZSQ01000040.1, read as the reverse complement.
TCCACTTGTACATGCAGTTGGGGTGCGCCGCCTTCGACGAGATCATCCAGGTGTCCGACCAGCCGGTGGAACCCTCCTTCGGCAGCACCGTGTTGACCGGAACCCTGTTACGCGCACCGATCGTGTTCGCAATCACCTGCCAGGTGGTGCCGATGACGGAGGCGCCGGACTCGAACGCCTCCACTTCCTTGAAGTAGTCCGACCAGTACTGGCCGACGTTCTCGCGTTGTTTCTCGAGCAGCCGCACCGCCGCGTCCAGCTGTTCGGGCGTCAGCGAATACGGGTCGTCGATGCCCAACTCGGGCTGCGTCTTGGACAGATACAGCGCCGCGTCGGCGATGTAGATGGGCGAGTCGTATGCGGTGACCCTGCCGCGGTACTTGTCGGCGTCGTCGAACACCGCCGCCCAGGAATTGGGCGCGTCCCGCACGACCTCGATGTTGTACATCAGCAGGTTGGCTCCCCATCCGTGCGGAATGCCGTACATCTGGCCGTCGACCGAGTTCCACGGCTGGTCCTTCAAGAACGGCGAGATGGAGTCGTAGTTCGGAACCAGATCGGTGTTCACGGGGGCGACGTCGCCGGCGTAGATGAGCCGAAGAGTCGCGTCGCCGGACGCCGAGACCCCGTCGTAGGCACCGCTGCGCATCAACTGCACCATCTCGTCGGAGGTGTTGCCGAGCGTCACCTCGGTCTGGCAGCCGGTCTCGCGTTCGAACGGTGTCACCCAATCGGCTTCGGCGTCGTGGGAACCGTCCTCGGCGTAGCCGGCCCAGGCGATCAGGTCGAGTCGCCCCTCGCCCTCGCCGACCGCGCCGAGGGGCTCGATCTCCGGCGGAGCCTGGCCGCCGGGGGAGCGCCGTTCGTCCGAGCAGCCGGATGTCAGCGACAGGACCAGCACGGCGCAGCTGATGACGGTCAGACCGGTTCGCACGACGGCGGACGGCCAGCGCGCCATGGGTTCTACTCCTCGTTCGATCGGCGGATCGTCGAACCGTGCTCCTGCGATGATTCCGCGTTTCGGCTTAGCTCGGCAACGCCGCGCCGATGCCATGTCCGGTGATACTGCTGTGACCAGTGACATCGGCGTGAAGATTGTGACAGTTGTCGTATCCTGTGGCTTGTGTCGATATCCCGGCGCGCCGTGCTGAAGGGCGCGCTTACCGCCCCGGCGGCCCTCGTCATCGGCGCAGGCATGCAGGCGGCGGCCGCACCCGCGGGGGCCGCGCCGCTGGGCATCCTTCTCGACTACGCGGCCGGCGTCCTCAAGGCCAGCGACATCCGTGCGGCGGGCGCCCTGGGGGCCATTCGCTACGTCTCCGACCGCCGGCCCGGCGGGGCCTGGATGCTGGGTAAGCCGATCCAACTGACCGAGGCGCGCGACCTGTACCAGGGCGGCCTGAAGATCGTGTCCTGCTACCAGTACGGCAAGAAGGACACCGCCGACTGGCTCGGCGGCCAGAACGCCGGGGTCGCGCACGCGAAGCGGGGCTGGGAACTGCACGTCGCCGCCGGCGGATCCCAGGGCGCCCCGATCTACGCGTCGATCGATGACGATCCGACCTACGAGCAGTACAAACAGCTGGTGGCGCCGTATCTGCGCGGCTGGGAGTCGGTGCTGGGCAAGCAGCGCGTCGGTGTCTATGCGAATTCGAGGACGATCGAGTGGGCGCTCCAGGACGGCATCGGCACGTACTTCTGGCAGCACAACTGGGGATCGCCGGGACGGGTCGCGCACCCCGCCGCACATCTGCACCAGGTCGAGATCGACAAGCGGTCGGTGGCCGGGATCGGCGTGGACGTCAACCACATCCTCAGGCCCCAATTTGGGCAGTGGGACTAAACCTTACCGATCAGTAAGTATCTTCAGCAAACTTTTCCGCGTGGCCGGGGCCGCTGAGAAGACAAATCACACGTGCGTGTCTCGTCTGGCCGCAGCGACGCCGCTGGTGAGACGCGTCGAAAATTTCTTTATAACGATTTGATAACAAAACTACCGTGATCAGCGCTGTTCTGCCTACTCGACCGTAACCACCTGCATGCAGGACGTTTGTCCCGAAAGCCTTCGGTCCGTGTCGAACTGCGCGTTATGCAACGGGCGGTTACCCGAGCGTAGAACTCTTCAGTAACCATTTCGGGCGCGAAATGGAGGGCTCTTCTTATGACACTCTTAGTACGGCTGGAGTGCACGGAAGGCGGTTCGAAGGCAGTCGCGAAACGACTCGGAACCGCCCGACCGAACCAGTCGGATTCGACGCCGAATCGCGTGGCGCCGCGGCAGGCAGCCGGGAGCCATTGGAGCTTCTGAGACGACAGCCGACGACGAGCATGACGCGGGACAGAGGAGAGAACAAGACGTGACGATCAACGAGCAGCACAGGGTGTCGGCCGACCGCACCGCGGGAGCCGCCCTCGCCGGCAATCAGGCCCTCGTCGATCGACTGAACTCCGGTGAGCCCTACGCCGTGGCCTTCGGTGGCCAGGGCGGCTCGTGGTTGGAGAACCTCGAGGAGCTGGTCAGCTCGGCCGGCATCGAGTCGGAGCTCAGCGAGGTCGTCGGGGAGGCCGCCCTCCTTCTCGAGCCCGTGGCGCGCGAACTCGTCGTGGTGCGCCCCATCGGCTTCGAGCCCTTGCAGTGGGTGCGTGCGCTCGCCGCCGACGAGCCGCTGCCCCCGACGAAGCAACTCATCACCGCGGCCATCTCCGGACCGGGCATCCTGCTGGCGCAGATGGCCGCGATCCGCGCCGCCATCCGCCAGGGTCTGGACCTGTACGACGCGCCGCCGGTCGCGATGGCCGGGCACTCGCAGGGCATCATCGCCTGCGAGTCGCTGCGGTCGCGGGGCGCCAAGGACGCCGAACTGTTGGCGCTGCTGCAGCTGATCGGTGCGGCCGGGTCGCTGGTCTCGCGCCGTCGCGGCATGGTCGGCCGCGGGGACAAGTCGCCGATGGTGTCCGTGACGAACGTCGATCCCGACCGCATCGCCGAACTGCTCGAAGAGTTCTCCCAAGACGTGCGGACCGTGCTGCCGCCGGTGCTGTCGATCCGCAACGGCAGGCGTTCGGTCGTCATCACCGGGACCCCCGAACAGCTCGGCCGGTTCGAGCTCTACTGCTCGAAGATCACCGAGAAGGAAGAGGCCGAGCGCAAGAACAAAATCCGCGGCGGTGCGGTGTTCAGCCCGGTCTTCCATGGCGTGCAGGTCGAGGTCGGCTTCCACACGCCGCGGCTGGCCGACGGCGTCGAGGTGGTCGACCGCTGGGCGGCCAAGTGCGGCATCGATCCCGAGCTGGCTCACGAGATGACCGAGGCGATCTTCGTGCGCCCGATCGACTGGGTCGCCGAGGTCGAGCGGCTGCACGACGCCGGTGCGAAGTGGATCGTGGACCTGGGCCCGAGCGACACCGTGACCAGGCTGACCGCCCCGATCATCCGCGGGCTGGGCGTGGGCATCGTGCCTGCCGCCACGCGGGTCGGGCAGCGCAACCTGTTCACGGTCGGCGCGGAACCCGAGGTGCCGCCCGCCTGGTCGAGTTATGCGCCCACCACCGTGCAGCTGCCGGACCGATCGGTGAAGCTGTCGACGAAGTTCACCCGGCTGACCGGGCGGTCGCCGATCCTGCTCGCGGGCATGACCCCCACGACCGTCGACGCCAAGATCGTCGCGGCCGCCGCCAACGCGGGGCACTGGGCCGAGCTCGCCGGCGGCGGGCAGGTCACCGAGGAGATCTTCGAAGACCGCATCGCCGAGCTGACCACCCTGCTCGAGCCGGGCCGCGCGGTGCAGTTCAACTCGTTGTTCCTCGACCCGTACCTGTGGAAGCTGCAGCTGGGCGGCAAGCGCCTGGTGCAGCGTGCCCGTCAGTCCGGTGCGCCGATCGACGGTGTCGTGGTGTCGGCAGGCATCCCCGAGCTCGAGGAGGCCGTCGAGCTGATCGACGAGCTCAACACCGTCGGCATCAGCCATGTCGTGTTCAAACCCGGCACGGTCGACCAGATCAAGTCCGTGATCAAGATCGCGGCCGAGGTGCCGAACAAGGACGTCATCGTCCACATCGAGGGCGGCCGCGCGGGCGGGCACCACTCCTGGGAGGACCTCGACGACCTCCTGCTGACGACCTACGGCGAACTGCGCAAGCTGCCGAACATCACCGTCTGCGTCGGTGGCGGCATCGGCACCCCCGAGCGGGCGGCGCAGTACCTGTCCGGGCGTTGGGCCACCGAGTACGGCTTCCCCGCAATGCCGGTCGACGGGATCCTCGTCGGCACCGCGGCGATGGCGACGCTCGAGGCGACCACGTCCCCGGCCGTCAAGCAGATGCTGGTCGAGACCACCGGAACCGACCACTGGATCAGCGCCGGAAAGGCAACGGGCGGCATGGCTTCCAGCCGCAGCCAGCTCGGCGCCGACATCCACGAGATCGACAACGCCGCATCGCGGTGCGGGCGGCTGCTCGACGAGGTCGCCGGCGATGCCGACGCCGTGGCGGCGCGCCGCGACGAGATCATCACCGCGATGGCCGCCACCTGCAAGCCGTACTACGGCGACATCGGCGAGATGACCTACCTGCAGTGGCTGCAGCGCTACGTCGAGTTGGCCATCGGCGACGGCGACAGCACCGCCGACACCAAACTGCCCAACAGCCCGTGGCTGGCCGACACCTGGCGCGACCGGTTCGCCGACATGCTGCACCGCGCGGAAGCCCGTCTGCACCCGCAGGATTCGGGTCCGATCCCGACGCTCTTCAACGACGTTGCGCTGCTGGATGATCCGCAGCGCGCGATCGCGACGCTGGTGTCGCGCTACCCCGAGGCCGAGACGCTGCGGCTGCATCCGGCCGACGTGCCGTGGTTCGTCACGCTGTGCAAGACGCCGGGCAAGCCGGTCAACTTCGTGCCGGTGATCGACAAGGACGTGCGGCGGTGGTGGCGCAGCGATTCGCTGTGGCAGGCCCACGACGCCCGCTACAGCGCCGATGAGGTGTGCATCATCCCCGGTACTCAGGCCGTCGCGGGCATCACCCGCGTCGACGAGCCGGTCGGTGAACTGCTCGACCGCTTCGAGCAGGCCGCGATCGACGAGGCGCTGGCCACCGACGGCGACCCCGTGCCGGTCGTGTCGCGCCGGCAGGCGCGCGCCGACGTCACCGGTCCGCTTGCGGTGGTGCTGGACTCGCCGGACGTGCTGTGGGCGGGCCGGGTCGCGATCAACCCGGTGCACCGGATCGGCGCACCCGACGAGTGGCAGGCGAACGAGAACCGTAACGCGACGCACCCGTCCACCGGCGCCCGCCTCGAGCTCAGCGGCGACCGGGTCACCTTGAGCGTGCCGTTGTCCGACATCTGGATCGACATCCCGTTCACCTTGCCCGCATGCACCGTCGACGGCGGCATGCCGGTCGTCACGGTCGAAGACGCCTCGGCCGCAATGCGTTCCGTGCTAGCCATCGCGGCGGGTGTGGATGGACCCGGCGCGTTGCCGCCGGTGCAGAACAACACCGCGACGGTCACCGCCGACTGGGATCCCGAACGCGTCGCAGACCACACCGGCGTGACCGCGACATTCGGCGCCCCGCTCGCGCCCGGCTTGTCGCTGGTGCCCGACGCGCTCGTCGGCCACTGCTGGCCCGCGGTGTTCGCCGCGATCGGTTCGGCCCTCACCGACGACGGCTTCCCGGTCGTCGAGGGCCTGCTGAGCCTGGTACACCTCGACCACGCCGCGCACCTGCTGGCTCCGATGCCCAAGCAGCGAGCCGAACTGGCCGTCACCGCAACGGTTTCCGCCGCGACCGACACCGAGTACGGCCGCGTCGTGCCGGTGTCGGTGGAGATCCGCGACGCCGACGGCACGGTGCTGGCCAGGCTCGAGGAGCGCTTCGCGATCCGCGGCCGCACCGGCGCCGCCGAACTGGCCGACCCGCCGCGCGCGGGCGGTGCGATCACTGACAACGCGACCGACACCCAGCGGCGTCGCCGCCGCGACGTCACGGTCACCGCACCCACGGACATGAGCGCGTTCGCCGTCGTGTCGGGTGATCACAATCCGATCCACACCGACCGCGCCGCCGCCCTGCTCGCCGGCCTGAAATCGCCCATCGTGCATGGCATGTGGCTTTCGGCCGCCGCCCAGCACGTCGTGGCCGCGACCGACGGCAGGGCCGCCCCGCCGGCCCGGGTGGTCGGCTGGACGTCGCGGTTCCTGGGCATGGTGCTGCCGGGCGACGACATCGACTTCCGCGTCGACCGGGTCGGAATCGACCGCGGCGCAGAGATTCTCGAGGTGAGCGCCAAAGTCGGCGGTGAACTCGTGATGTCGGCGACGGCGCAGTTGGCCGCCCCGAAGACCGTGTACGCGTTCCCCGGACAGGGGATCCAGCACAAGGGCATGGGCATGGAGGTGCGGGCCCGGTCGAAGGCCGCCCGCAAGGTGTGGGACACCGCCGACAAGTTCACCCGCGAGACGCTGGGCTTCTCGGTGCTGCACGTGGTGCGGGACAACCCGACCAGCCTGATCGCCAGCGGTGTGCACTACCACCATCCCGACGGCGTGCTGTTCCTGACGCAGTTCACCCAGGTGGCGATGGCCACCGTGGCCGCGGCGCAGGTCGCCGAGATGCGTGAGCAGGGCGCGTTCGTCGAGGGCGCGATCGCCTGTGGTCACTCCGTCGGCGAGTACACCGCGCTCGCCTGCGTCAGCGGTGTCTACGAACTGGAGGCGCTGCTCGAGGTGGTGTTCCACCGCGGCAGCAAGATGCACGACATCGTGCCGCGCGATCACCTCGGCCGCTCGAACTACCGGCTGGCCGCAATCCGCCCGTCGCAGATCGACCTCGACGACGCCGACGTCAAGCAGTTTGTCGCTGACGTCTCCCGGGATACCGGTGAATTTCTAGAGATCGTCAACTTCAACCTGCGCGGCTCGCAGTACGCGATCGCGGGCACGGTGCGGGGCCTCGAGGCGCTGGAGGAGGAGGTCGAGCGGCGTCGCGAGATCACCGGCGGTAAGCGCTCGTTCATCCTGGTGCCCGGTATCGACGTGCCGTTCCACTCGTCGGTGCTGCGGGTCGGTGTCGCCGACTTCCGCCGCTCGTTGGAGCGCGTCATGCCGCGCGACCAGGATCCCGACCTGATCATCGGGCGCTACATCCCCAACCTGGTGCCCAAGCCGTTCACGCTGGATCGCGAATTCATCCAGGAGATCCGGGATCTGGTGCCCGCCGAGCCGCTGGACGAGATCCTCGCCGACTACGACACCTGGCGTAACGAGAAGCCGCGCGAGCTGTGCCGCAAGATCGTCATCGAGCTGTTGGCGTGGCAGTTCGCCAGCCCGGTGCGGTGGATCGAGACCCAGGACCTGTTGTTCATCGAGGAGGCCGCAGGCGGTCTCGGTATCGAGCGCTTCGTCGAGATCGGGGTGAAGTCCGCGCCGACGGTGGCCGGGCTCGCAGCCAACACGCTGAAGCTGCCCGAATATTCGCACAACACAACCGAAGTGCTGAACTCCGAGCGCGATGCGGCGGTGCTGTTCGCCACCGACACCGATCCGGAGCCGGAACTCGACGACGAGCCGACGCCCGCGCCGGCATCGGAGGCCGCCGCGCCCGTCGAGGCGGCCGCGCCCGCCGCCCCGGCAGCCGCACCGGCGGCACCCGCCGGCGGGCCCCGTCCGGACGACCTGACGTTCGACGCCGCCGACGCCACCACGGCGCTGATCGCGCTGTCGGCCAAGATGCGCATCGACCAGATCGAACCGCTGGACTCCATCGAGTCGATCACCGACGGTGCATCGTCGCGGCGTAACCAGTTGCTCGTCGACCTGGGCTCCGAGCTCAACCTCGGCGCCATCGACGGTGCGGGGGAGGCCGACCTGGCCGCGCTCAAGGGTCAGGTCACCAAGCTGGCCAGGACCTACAAGCCGTTCGGCCCGGTGCTGTCCGACGCGGTGAACGACCAGTTGCGCACCGTCTTCGGGCCCTCGGGCAAGCGCCCCGCCTACATCGGCGAGCGGGTCACCAAAACCTGGGAGCTGGGTCCGGGCTGGGTCAAACACGTCACCGTCGAGGTCGCGCTGGGTACCCGCGAGGGCACCAGCGTGCGCGGTGGTGAGCTCGGCGGCCTGCACGACGGCGCACTGGCCGATGCCGCGACCGTCGACAAGGTCATCGACAGCGCGGTCGCCGCGGTGGCGGCCCGGCGCGGTGTGGCGGTGTCGTTGCCGTCCGCCGGCGGCGCGAGCGGGGGCGTGGTGAACTCCGCGGCGTTGACCGAGTTCGCCGAGCGGGTCACCGGCCGCGACGGCGTGCTCGCCTCTGCGGCACGGATGATCCTCGGACAGCTCGGCCTCGATACCCCGGTTCCCGTTCCGGAGGCCACCGACGCCGAACTCATCGACCTGGTGACCGCCGAACTCGGTTCGGACTGGCCGCGTCTGGTGGCGCCGACGTTCGACGGCCGCAAGGCGGTGCTCTTCGACGACCGTTGGGCCAGCGCGCGTGAGGACCTGGCCAAGCTGTGGCTGTACGACGAGGACGAGATCGACCGCGACTGGCAGCGACTCTCGGAACGCTTCGAGGGCGCAGGCCACGTGGTCGGCACGCAGGCCACCTGGTGGCAGGGCAAGGCGCTGGCGGCTGGTCGCAACATCCACGCCTCGCTGTACGGCCGCGCCGCTGCGGGTGCCGAGAATCCGGGGACCGGGCGCTACAGCCACGAGGTCGCCGTCGTCACCGGCGCGTCCAAGGGCTCGATCGCCGCGTCCGTGGTCGCGCAGCTGCTCGACGGCGGTGCGACCGTGATCGCGACGACGTCGCGTCTGGACGACGACCGGTTGGCGTTCTACCGCAACCTCTATCGCGACAGCGCCCGCTGGAACGCGAAGCTGTGGGTGGTGCCCGCCAACATGGCGTCCTACACCGACATCGACGCGCTGGTGCAGTGGGTCGGCACGGAGCAGACCGAAAGCCTTGGGCCGCAGTCGATCCACATCAAGGACGCCCAGACGCCGACGTTGCTGTTCCCGTTCGCCGCACCGCGGGTCGCGGGCGATCTGTCCGATGCCGGATCGCGCGCCGAGATGGAGATGAAGGTGCTGCTGTGGGCCGTGCAACGGCTGATCGGCGGGCTGTCTCACATCGGCACCGAGCGCGACATCGCCGCGCGCCTGCACGTCGTGCTGCCCGGTTCGCCGAACCGCGGCATGTTCGGCGGCGACGGCGCGTACGGCGAGGCGAAGTCGGCGCTGGACGCGTTGGTGTCCCGGTGGAGGGCCGAATCGTCGTGGGCGCAGCGGGTTTCGTTGGCGCACGCGCTGATCGGCTGGACCAAGGGCACCGGTCTGATGGGCCACAACGACGCGATCGTCGGGGCCGTCGAGGAGGCCGGTGTGCGCACGTTCACCACCGACGAGATGGCGAGCATGCTGCTGGGCCTGTGCGACATCGAGGCCAAGGTGGCCGCGGCGCATGAGCCGCTGCAGGCGGACTTCACCGGCGGGCTGGCCGACGTCGACATCGACATGGCCGAGCTGGCCGCCAAGGCCCGCGAAGAGATGGTGACCGAAAGCCACACCGAGGACAGCGATCCCGAGGGCACCGTGCGTGCCCTGCCGTCGCCGCCGCGTGGTTACAAGTCCGCACCGCCGCCCGAATGGCAGGACCTCGACCTGGACCCCGCCGACATGGTGGTCATCGTCGGTGGCGCCGAACTCGGTCCGTACGGCTCCTCGCGCACCCGCTTCGAGATGGAGGTCGAGAACGAGCTGTCGGCCGCCGGTGTGCTCGAGCTGGCGTGGACGACCGGGCTGGTCAAGTGGGAGGATGATCCCACGCCGGGCTGGTACGACACCGTGACGGGCGAGCTGGTCGACGAGGGCGAGCTGGTCGAGCGCTACCACGACGCCGTGGTCGAGCGGGTCGGCATCCGCGAGTGGGTCGACGACGGAGCGATCGACCCGGATCACGCGTCGCCGCTTCTGGTTTCGGTCTTCCTCGACAAGGACTTCACCTTCGTCGTGTCGTCGGAGGCCGAGGCCCGCGGATTCCTCAAGTTCGATCCGGAGCACACCGTGATCGCGCCCGTGCCCGACAGCGGCGACTGGCAGGTGACCCGAAAGGCGGGCACCGAGGTTCGGGTTCCGCGGAAGGTCAAGCTGTCCCGCACGGTCGGCGCGCAGATCCCCACCGGGTTCGACCCGATGGTGTACGGCGTCAGCCAAGAGATGATGAACTCCATTGACCGGCTGGCCATCTGGAATCTCGTCACCACTGTCGATGCGTTCCTGTCGGCCGGGTTCACGCCCGCGGAGCTGATGCGGTGGGTGCATCCCAGCCTGGTGGCCAGCACGCAGGGCACCGGCATGGGCGGCATGACGTCGATGCAGACGATGTACCACGGCAACCTGCTGGGCAGGAACAAGCCGAACGACATCCTGCAGGAGGTCCTGCCGAATGTCATCGCAGGCCACGTCGTCCAGAGCTATATCGGCAGTTACGGGGCGATGATCCACCCGGTCGGCGCCTGTGCGACGGCGGCCATCTCGGTCGAGGAGGGCGTCGACAAGATCAAGCTCGGCAAGGCCGAGTTCGTGGTCGCGGGCGGATACGACGACACGACCCTCGAGGCGGTCATCGGGTTCGGCGACATGGCCGCCACCGCCGACACCGCGATGATGCGAGCCCGTGGCATCAGCGACTCGAAGTTCTCCCGCGCCAACGACCGTCGCCGCCTCGGCTTCGTCGAGGGCCAGGGCGGCGGGACCATCCTGCTGGCGCGCGGCGATCTCGCGCTCCAGATGGGGTTGCCGGTGCTCGCGGTGGTGGGCTACGTGTCGTCGTTCGGCGACGGTGTGCACACCTCGATCCCGGCGCCGGGCCTCGGCGCGCTGGCCGCCGGCCGCGGGGGTCGCGCGTCGCAGTTGGCCCGCTCGCTGGCTCAGCTCGGTGTCGGACCCGACGACATCGCGGTGGTCTCCAAGCACGACACCTCGACGCTGGCCAACGACCCCAACGAGACCGAGCTGCACGAGCGGCTCGCCGACGCGCTGGGCCGCTCGGAGGGCGCGCCGTTGTTCGTGGTGTCGCAGAAGAGCCTGACCGGCCACTCGAAGGGCGGTGCGGCGGCGTTCCAGATGATGGGGCTGTGCCAGATCCTGCGCGACGGCGTCATTCCGCCGAACCGCAGCCTGGACTGTGTCGACGACGAGCTCGCCGGCTCCGCGCACATGGTGTGGCTGCGCGACACCCTGCACTTCGGAGGGTCGTTCCCGCTCAAGGCGGGGCTGATCACCAGCCTGGGCTTCGGTCACGTGTCCGGCCTGATCGCGTTGGTGCATCCGCAGGCGTTCCTCGCCGCGCTGACCCCCGAGCAGCGTGCTGATTACAAGCAGCGCGCGGACGCGCGGGTGCTGGCCGGTCAACACCGGCTCGCGTCGGCGATCGCCGGCGGCAAGCCGATGTACGAGAAGCCGGCGGACCGCCGGTTCGGCCACGAGGGACCGGAGAAGCCGCGGGAAGCCGAGATGCTTCTCGATCCGGGCTCGCGACTCGGCGACGACGACGTGTATGTGCCCGGACAGGCATGAGATAACGTTCGGCCCATGGCGATAGTCGGGGTGGGGATCGACCTGGTCTCCATTCCCGAGTTCGCCGAGCAGGTCGATCAGCCGGGCACCGTGTTCGCCGAGACGTTCACGCCGGGTGAGCGCCGCGACGCCGCAGACAAGAGTTCGTCGGCGGCGCGGCATCTCGCGGCGCGGTGGGCGGCCAAGGAGGCTGTGATCAAGGCGTGGTCGGGGTCGCGCTTCGCCAGGCGCCCGGTGCTGCCCGAGGGCATCCACCGCGACATCGAGGTCATCACCGACATGTGGGGCAGGCCGAAGGTGCGCCTGTCGGGGGCGATCGCCGAGCATCTGAAGAACGTGACGATCCATCTGTCGTTGACGCACGAGGCGGACACGGCCGCCGCCGTGGCCATCCTCGAAGAGCGCTGACCCCCGGCTCCTATTTGGCGCGAGCGTGCGTGTCTGCACACGACACGCCGCCCAATCCCGGCGGTTTGTGCACGCTCGTGGCTTCCGGGCGCGACGAAAGTGTTGCGGCTAGCCTCGATCCCATGAGCGATCTGGTGGCGCGGGTGCACGAGGTTATGCCGCAGGTGCGGCGCGATCTGGAAGATCTGGTGCGCATCGAGTCGGTGTGGGCGGACCCGGCCCGCCGCAGCGAGGTGCAGCGCAGCGCCGACGCCGTGGCGAAGCTGTTGACCGAGGCGGGCTTCAAGGATGTGCAATTGGTCAGCGAGGGCGGTGCACCCGCCGTCATCGCGCGCCATCCCGCGCCGCCCGGTGCGCCGACGGTGCTGTTGTACGCCCACCACGATGTGCAACCGGAGGGCGATCCGGCACAGTGGAATTCGCCGCCGTTCGAGCCCACCGAGCGCAACGGACGCCTCTACGGCCGCGGCACCGCCGACGACAAGGCCGGTATCGCAACGCATTTGGCGGCGTTTCGGGCACACGGCGGCAATCCGCCGGTCGGCGTCACCGTTTTCGTGGAGGGGGAGGAGGAGTCGGGTTCGCCGTCGCTGTCGCGTCTGCTGGCCGCCCATCACGACACCCTGGCCTCCGACGTCATCGTCATCGCCGACTCCGACAACTGGAGCACCGAGGTGCCCTCGCTGACGGTGTCGCTGCGTGGGCTCGTCGACTGCGTCGTCGAGGTTGCCACGCTCGACCACGGCCTGCATTCCGGCCTGTGGGGTGGCGTCGTCCCCGACGCAGTCAGCGTGCTGGTGCGACTGCTGGCCAGCCTGCACGACGACGAGGGCAACGTGGCGGTGGCGGGGCTGCACGAAGGTGAGGCCGCCGCCGTCGACTTCCCGCCCGAACGGGTCCGCGAGGAGACGGGCATGCTGCCCGGTGTGCACGAAATCGGTTCTGGCTCAGTGCCGCAACGATTGTGGGCCAAGCCGGCGATCACCATCATCGGTATCGACACGACGCCGATCGACAAGTCGTCGAACACCTTGATCCCTCGCGCGCGGGCCAAGGTCAGCATGCGCATCGCGCCCGGGGCCGACGTCGAACAGCACATGACGGCGTTGACCCGCCATCTCGAACAGCACGCCCCCTGGGGTGCGCAGGTGACGGTGACACCGGGCGACCACGGGCAGCCGTATGCGATCGACGCCAGCGGGCCGGTCTACGACGCCGCCCGCGCCGCGTTCTCCGAGGCGTGGGGCACCGAGCCCGTGCACACCGGCGTCGGCGGTTCGATCCCGTTCATCGCCGAATTCGCCGCGGCGTTTCCGTCGGCCAAGATCCTGGTGACCGGCGTGGAAGACCCTGAGACGCAAGCACACAGCGTCAACGAGAGCCTGCACCTCGGCGTGCTGGAGCGCGCCGCCGTCTCCGAGGCGCTGCTGCTGGCCGGCCTGGGCGAGCTCGGCTCAAACGGACAGGTCGCGCCGTAACTTTGCGACGTGACCCGTCGCGCGGACGTTGTACTGCGCCTCCGCGATCTTGCCCTTCTCGTCGACGACGAAGGTCGACCTGATGACGCCCTGAACGGTCTTGCCGTACATCGTCTTCTCCCCGAACGCGCCCCATTCGGTGAGCACTTTGCGGTCCGGATCCGACAGCAGGGTGAACGTCAGCTTCTCCTTGTCGCGGAACTTCGCCAACTTCTCAGGCTTGTCGGGGGAAATACCGATGACGTCGAGCCCGGCATCGTTGAGTTCGGCGAGGCTGTCGCGAAAGTCACACGCCTGTTTGGTGCACCCCGGGGTGGACGCCGCCGGATAGAAGTACACGATGACCTTGCGGCCCTTGTAATCGGAGAGCTTCACGGTGTTGCCGTCGGCATCGGGCAGGCTGAACGCGGGGGCTTTATCGCCGACCTCGAGTCGCGGAGTCTGTGGCACGCGCGGGCATCCCTTCTGTCGACCGGTGCGCTGCAGCGAGCGCGGGCTGCTCTAGGGTAGATCGGCAGGCTCTAGTGAAGAGCACCGACTTGGACGGCTTGGAGGCGCACGTGGCGGACCGCGATCCCGAGACCATCAAGCAGGACATCGACCAAGCTCGGGAGCAACTGGCGGCGACGGTGGACACCCTCGCCGAACGCGCGAATCCCAGTCGGCTGGTCGAGGACGCCAAGTCGGCCGCGATCCGCTTTGTGACGAAACCCGCCGTGGCGGTGTCGCTTGCGGGCGTGGGAGTGATCGCTCTGGTGCTCGTCGTCCGCCGGATCCGGCGGGACTGAACGGGCCGGCGTCAGCGTCGTCGCGTCGAGCGGAACCAGTCAGAGAGGGAGAAGCCCGGGGGGTTGGCGACCCGGCCGATTCGATTGCAGCTGTACACCGCGACCGGGCTTTGGGCAGTCACCTCGGCGGATGCGCCCGCACCCGCTCCGTCCGCCGCAAATGAATGGCCTGGCTGAAGCATCAGCTAAGTCCCTTTTCCCTTCCGAGATTTTGCTGATCCTGGAGATTCCGGGTGTCAGCTAACGCGACTCTAGCAGATCGATTTGTCTTATCGCAGCTTAATCAGCGGTAACTCCGATGAAGTGGCTTCTCCGCAACGCCGCGCGAACTGAGACCCACGTCTCCGTAAGCTGCGTTATGTAGCGCTCAGCACACTTCCCGCGCACGATGGCTAATTCCGCCCAGAAATTTACGTAACCGTAATAAGCGATCGCCATGGCGTCGCCGGTCGGTGCAGAAAAGAACGCGACCGTGACGGTCCGCCACGGTCGCACTCGATGTGAAGCTGGTGCGCCGTCAGGGTTTCGAACCCCGGACCCGCTGATTAAGAGTCAGCTGCTCTACCAACTGAGCTAACGGCGCGCGGGTGCGACAATAACAGGCTCTGCTGCGCAGTACGAAATCTGTACCCACAACGTTGCTTCGTCGACATCCGCCACGTAACCCGGACCTGAAAATGCCCTTAGACTGTTGCCAAGAATCATCGATCTGTCCCTGGTTGTGAGGTGGAGTGAGCAATGTGGCGAGTCCGTTCAGTGGCCCGTCCGCGTCGACGCGCATGGTTGGTGACCGTTGCGCTGATCCCCGCCCTGGCGCTCGGGTTGTCCGCTTGCGGAGGCAACTCGGCGCCGCCGCAGCCTCAGGTGATCGACGACAAGGGCACACCGTTCGGTGATCTGCTCGTCCCCAAGCTGACCGCATCGGTGACCGACGGCGCCGTGGGCGTTTCGGTGGACTCGCCGGTGACCGTCAGCGCGGAGGACGGCGTCCTCGGCGCGGTCACCATGGTTAACGAGTCCGGCAAGACCGTCGCAGGCGCCTTGAGCAAGGACGGGCTGACCTGGTCGACCACCGAGCCGCTAGGCTACAACAAGCGCTACACGCTCACCGCGGAATCGCTGGGGCTCGGCGGCGCCACCACCCGGCGGATGTCCTTTGAGACCCATTCGCCGGAAAACCTGACCATGTCGTACGTGTTGCCCAACAACGGCGAGGTGGTCGGTGTGGGACAACCGGTCGCCGTCCGGTTCGACGAGAACATCACCAACCGGCTGGCCGCACAGAAGGCCATCAAGATCAAGACCGACCCGCCCGTCGAGGGGGCGTTCTACTGGCTGAGCAACCAGGAGGTGCGCTGGCGGCCGGCGAAGTACTGGAAGCCCGGCACGAAGGTCGACGTCGCCGTGAACACCTATGGCGTCGATCTCGGTGACGGCCTGTTCGGCCAGGAGAACGTCAGCACCAGCTTCACGATCGGCGACGAAGTGATCACCACCGTCGACGACAACACCAAGACGCTGACGGTCAAGCGCAACGGCGAGGTGATCAAGACCATGCCGGTGTCGATGGGCAAGAACAGCACGCCCACCAACAACGGCGTCTACATCGTCGGAGACCGTCGCTCGCACATGGTGATGGACTCCTCGACCTACGGCGTTCCGTCCAACTCGCCCAACGGGTATCGCACCGAGGTCGACTGGGCCACGCAGATCTCCTACAGCGGCATCTACGTCCACGCCGCGCCGTGGTCGGTGGGCAGCCAGGGCTACAGCAATGTCAGCCACGGGTGCATCAACGTCAGCACGAGCAACGGGCAGTGGTTCCACGACAACTCGAAGCGCGGGGACGTCGTCGAGATCGTCAACACGGTCGGCTCGACGCTTCCGGGCACCGACGGACTCGGTGACTGGAACATCCCGTGGGAGCAGTGGAAAGCCGGCAACGCCAACGTCTGAGCCGGTCTCGCACCGGAAAAACATTGCCCCACCCGGCGATTGCGGGTGGGGCAATGTCATCAGTCGGGGTGGCTGACGGGACTCGAACCCGCGACAGCCAGGATCACAACCTGGTGCTCTACCAACTGAACTACAGCCACCATCGCCGCGAACCCGAACGGGCGAAGCGGCGACGTCGATACTAACCGCTCGAACGCTCAGCGGCCGAATCGATATCCTTCGCGTTGCCGTTCGGGGGTCCCAGTTCTGCGGCGACGGCCGCGATATCGCTGGTCGACGGCCCAGGTGGGGGTACGAACGCGGTGCGGCGGTAGTACTGCAGTTCACGGATCGACTCGTGGATGTCGGCGAGCGCCCGGTGCGCGAGGCCCTTCTCGGGCTGGCCGAAGTAGATCCGCGGATACCAGCGCCTGCACAACTCCTTGATCGAGCTAACGTCGATCATCCGGTAGTGCAGGTAGTCGTCGAGCTTGGGCATGTCGCGGGCGATGAAGCCGCGGTCGGTGGCGATCGAATTGCCCGCCAGCGGCGCCGTCTTGGCCTGTTTGACGTGGCCGCGGATGTAGTCGAGCACCTGTTCCTCAGCCTCGGCCACGGTGACGGTCGACGCTTTGACCTCGTCGATCAGGCCCGAGCGGGTGTGCATGTCGGTCACCACCGGGATCATCGACGCCAACGCTTCGTCGTCGGTGTGGATGACGACGTCGAGGCCGTCGCCGAGGATGTTGAGGTCAGCGTCTGTCACCAGCACCGCGATCTCGATGAGCCGGTCCGTCTTGAGATCCAGGCCGGTCATCTCGCAGTCGATCCACACCAGTTCGTCGCGCACGACGCTCACAGTAAGCCTTGCCACCGTCTGCGGCCCGCTGCACCCGCCCGTTCGGGCTGCGGTGGGGGTTAGGGTGCCAGCCATGGCCAGTGAGTCCGCACCCACCCCCGCACAGCAGATTGCCGCAGGTTACGCCCCCGAAGGGGCCGCGCTGGAGCTTGGCTCCGTCGTCGTCGACGGCGCCTGTGATCCGACAGCGCAGGTTCGTATACCACTGGCCACCGTCAACCGCCACGGCCTGATCGCCGGCGCCACCGGCACGGGGAAGACGAAATCGCTGCAGGTGCTTGCCGAACAGCTGTCGGCCGCGGGTGTGCCGTGCGTGATGGCCGACGTCAAGGGCGACCTCTCGGGGCTGTCGCGGCCCGGCGAGGCGAGCGAGAACGTCACCGCGCGGGCCGCCGACACCGGTGACGACTGGGTGCCGACGGCCTATCCCGTGGAGTTCCTGTCGCTGGGCACCACCAGCATCGGGGTGCCCGTGCGTGCGACGATCTCCAGTTTCGGGCCGATCCTGCTGTCGAAGGTGCTCGGGCTGAACGCCACGCAGGAGTCGACACTGGGCCTGATCTTTCACTGGGCCGACCAGCAAGGGCTCTCGCTGTTGGACCTCAAGGACCTGCGCGCGGTGATCCAGTACCTCACCAGCGACGAGGGCAAGGCCGAACTGAAGGCGATCGGCGCGGTGTCCACCACGACGGCGGGGGTGATCCTGCGGGCGCTGATCAACCTGGAGGCCGACGGCGGCGACACCTTCTTCGGTGAACCCGAACTGGAGCCCGAGGACCTGCTGCGGGTCGACGAGCAGGGCCGCGGAATCATCACTCTGCTGGAACTCGGCAGCCAGGCGGCCCGCCCCGTGATGTTCTCGACCTTCCTGATGTGGGTGCTCGCCGATCTGTTCGCGACGCTTCCGGAGGTCGGCGACCTCGACAAGCCGAAACTGGTCTTCTTCTTCGACGAGGCGCACCTGCTGTTCTCCGACGCGTCCAAGGCGTTCCTCGAACAGGTCGAGCAGACGGTCAAGCTGATCCGGTCCAAGGGCGTCGGGGTGTTCTTCTGCACCCAGCTACCGACCGACGTGCCCAACGATGTGCTGTCCCAACTGGGTGCGCGCATTCAGCACGCGCTGCGCGCGTTCACGCCCGACGACGAGAAGGCGCTGTCGAAGACGGTGCGCACGTACCCGAAAACCGATGTCTACGACCTGAAGTCGGACCTGACGTCGTTGGGCATCGGCGAGGCGATCGTCACCGTGCTGTCGGAGAAGGGCGCCCCGACGCCGGTGGCGTGGACGCGGATGCGGGCCCCACGGTCGCTGATGGACACCATCGGCCCCGAAGCGATCACCGCCGCGGCGAAAGCCAGTGCGCTGCAAGCGGAATACGGGCAGACCATCGACCGGGAGTCGGCCTACGAGCGACTCAACGCGCGGTTGGCGCCGCCGGAGGAGCCTGCCGCCGCCCCCGACGCCCTACCGCCGCCGCTGCCTCCGGCGCCGCAGGCCGGCGGGGCCAGCGCCTCGGGGCAGGTCAGATCGCGCGACACCGCCGAGCCGTCGATGGTCGAGAAGGTGGTCAGCAGCCCGGCGTTCAAGAGCGCGATGCGCTCGGCGGGCACGGTGATCGGCCGCGAGATCACCCGCAGCATCTTCGGCACCGGCCGCAGGCGCACCCGCCGTCGGCGCTGATTCACTTCGCGAAACTGTATTCCAGCAGGCCTCTACTCGCACTTTCGCTGACGGAATACAGTTTCGCGGCGTAGCGAGCCCCTAGCCGCCGCCGAGCTTCTTGTACACGGCGCCGACGATCGGCGTCACGATCGCCCGCGGCGTGTAGCCCGCCGCAACCGACATCGCCTTCGACGTCACGCCGGGGACGATACGCATCTTGTTGCGCTCCAACGCATCCAGCGACTGTTTGGCCGTGTACTGCGTCGAGATCCACAGGAAGTCCGGAATCAGCTTCTCCACCAACGACTGCTCTTCCTCGGACGGCAGCGCCTCGCGCACCGGTCCGGGGGCCAGCAGCGTCACATGCACGCCGACCTTCTTGAGCTCGCCGCGCAGTGACTCGCTGAACGTGTTGACGAATGCCTTGCTCGCGGCATAGGTCGCGTTGTTCGGAATCGGCGAATTGCCCGCTGCCGAACCGGAAATCAGGATGCCGCCGGACTTGCGCTCGACCATCCCCGGCAGGACGGCGAGCACCAGATCGTGCACACCGAGCACGTTCAGCTGAACCTGCGCCTTCTCGTCCGCCGGGTCCAGCGACGACACCGGGCCGAACGTCGCGGTGCCCGCGTTGGCGCACAGGATCGAAATGTTGCGCGTGGCCAGTTCGTCGCAGAATTTCGTGCGCTCGGTGGGATCGACCAGGTCGACGGGGCGCACCTCCACGGTCACGCCGTACTGCTGGGTGAGGCGGTCGGCCAGCGTGCGCAGCACCTCCTCGCGGCGGGCGGTGACGATCAGGTGGTGTCCACGGGCGGCGAGTTCGGTCGCCAGCGCTTCGCCGATGTTCTGCGATGCGCCCGTGACCACCGCGCGGGCGTCGGCGCTGGGTGCCGGTACTGACATGGCCGGGACTATATCGTGGGCGGACCATGACCGACCCACCCGATTCCGGCCGGGCTCCCGCGCCTCCTCGCCAGGTCATCTCGTGGGCGCTGTGGGATTTCGGTGCGACCGGGCTGAACGCCGTGGTCGTGACGTTCGTGTTCTCGATCTATCTGACGAACTCCGTCGGCGCCGACCTGCCCGGCGGCATCAGCGCCACCAGCTGGCTCGGCTGGGCGCTGGGAGGGGCCGGTGTGGTCGTGGCCGTGCTGGCGCCCGTGACCGGCGTGTGGGTCGACGCCCCGTGGCGACGGCGCCGGGTGCTGGGCGTGCTGAGCGCGCTCGCGGTGGTGCTGATCGCGGCGATGAGTTCGGTGCGTGACGACTACCGCTACCTGGCGCTCGGTCTGGTGTTGCTGGGCTGCGCGTCGGCGTGCAACGAACTGGCCACCGTGCCGTACAACGCAATGCTGCGCCAACTCTCGACGCCCCAGACGTCGGGCCAGATCTCCGGGCTCGGCCTCGGCTTGGGTTTCCTCGGCAGCGTCACCTTGCTGTTGATGGTCTACTTCGGCTTCGTCTCCGGTGACGGCGGATTGCTCGGCCTACCGCTCGACGACGGCCAAAACATCAGGGCCGCCATGGTTTTCACCGCCGTCTGGTTCGGGCTGTTCGCCCTGCCGGTCCTGGTGGCCGTGCCCAGCGTCAAACCCGACCCGCTGGAACAACGGCAGTCGGTGGGGTTCATCGGCGGCTATCGCAGGCTGTTCTCCGACATCCGCAGCGAGTGGCGGCGCGACCACCACGTCATCTACTACCTCGTGGCCAGCGCGGTGTTTCGCGACGGTCTGACGGGCATCTTCGCGTTCGGGGCGGTGCTCGGCGTGCGGGTCTACGGCGTCTCCGACGCGGACGTGCTGCTGTTCGGTGTGAGCGCGAGCACCGTCGCCGCCGTCGGCGCGGTCCTCGGCGGGCTGCTCGATGACCGGTTCGGCGCCAAACCCGTCATCGTCGTGTCGCTGAGCGCGATGATCGCGGTCGGGCTGGCGTTGCTGTCGCTCGACGGGGTGCTCGCCTTCTGGGTCTGCGGGCTGCTGCTGTGCCTGTTCATCGGCCCGACGCTGTCCGCGGCGCGGACGATGATGCTGCGCATGTCGGCCCACGGCAAGGAGGGCGTCGCGTTCGGCCTCTACACGACGACGGGCCGCGCCGTTTCGTACCTGGCGCCCACGCTGTTCTCGGCGTTCATCGCGATCTTCGGCACCGACCGCGCGGGGATGGGCGGTCTGCTCGTGGTCCTCGCCGCCGGCCTGGTCGCGATGCTGGCCGTGCGCGTTCCCCGCAGCGTGACCGCCTAACCGGTCGCGGTGCAGATCGTGAGGCCCGCTCCCGTGCGCTTCTGCACCACGGTGCCGTCGACGGAGATCGAACAGTTCACCTCGCGGCCGACGTTGATGATGCTGATGCTCGCCGACGCCGCGGCGGACTCGGACAACTCAACTTCCTTACTCCACGGCAGCATCACGTTGAACTCGGTCTGCAGCAGACCGCCGGTGTCGACGTAGGTGATGTTGATCGCCCGTCCGGAACCGCTGACGACGTAGACGACGGTCTGGGTGGCACCGGGGGTGGTGGTGCGCGGAGTGCTCGGCACGGTGGGCACCGCGGGCGGCACGGTCGGCCGCGTGGTGCGCGGGACGGTCGGGCGCAGCGTCGTCGTCGGGATCGGCGTGGTGAAGTCGGGCTCCTGCATCGGCGGTGGCGCGACGACCGTCTGCTGTTGCGAACTGTTGACCACGACGAGCGCGATCACCAGGCCCAGCACGGTCAGCACCGCGAGACCCGCGGCGACCCACAGCCAACGGGGTGAACGCGGTTCCTCTGGCGGTTGCTGGGGTGAGGGCTCACCGGATGGGTAGGGCGCCCCGTACTGGCCGGTGGCGTAGGGGTCATAGCCGTAGGTGCCGTACTGCGGCAGGCGCTGCGTCGGGGCAGGTCCCGGCGGCGGCTGATAGGTGGGGCCGTACGCCTGGCTGGCATACGCCGGATCGCTGTAACCGGAATAGCCGTAACCCTGCGGTTGCTCCCCGCGACCACCCGTGCCGGATTGCTCGTCGCGGCCGGGGCGTGGTGTATCGGTCATACCCACCTCATGCGTGCGAGGGTACCTGTGCGACCGCCCAACAGGCGCAGGTCACCGCTCGACTTGCCTGGGTAGGCAGAATTGGTCCGGTGGGAGAGCAGGTTCGCAGGGTCTACGGCGCATCCATGTCGCCGGACGCCACCGCGTTCGCACATCTGGTCGACGACGGCGGCTTCCCGCGGGCCGTGCAGCGGTTCCTGCGCGGCTGGCGGGCGAGTTCCTCGCGCGACGTCGATCTACCCGTCGAAGGGCCGGTGACGCGGGTCCTGCACTCGGCCGACGGTCACTGGCTCGCCTGCGAGGTCGCACCCGAAGGCAGCACCCGCACCCAGATCTGGGTGGTGACAACCGATCCCGACGACCGCGACGCCCGCCGCATCGACTCGTGGCAGGCCGGAGCGCCCGAGGGCACCGCCGAACTCATCAACTGGGACGGCACCTTGGTGGCGGCGATCCTCACCGGTGAGGACGGTGTCGGCAGTTCATGCCTGATCGACCCGGCCACCGGTCGCACCGCCGTGCTGGACCGCCGCTCGGGCGGCAGGCTCGTCGACGCCTGGGCCGGCGCCGCGCTGGTGCGGGTCGGGCCGCGCGGCTACCGCGACCTCATCATGCTGCGCGGGCGCACCGAAACCGCGTTGCTGCCATACGATCCAGGCTCGACCACCGACACCGGCGTCATCCTCGACGACCACTACGCACGCCGGTTGCGCGCCGGGCTGGAGGGTGAGCTCACCAAGCTGTACCAACCCGCCAGCACCTACGACGTCAACAGCACCGAAGGCTATGTGCGGGCCCTGATCCGCAGTGAGAACGGCGCCGAGCACGCGCGACTGCTCGAGGTCACGGTCACCGCCGACGGCGTGGCGTACCAGGTCGTCGCCGAGCGACCCGGCTACGAACTCGACGAGTTCACCGTCAGCGACGACGGGTCCACCGTGGCGATGCTGTGGAACATGCACGGCGCCAGCGAGTTACAGATTCTCGAGCTGCCCGACAGCTTCCTGCACGAACCGATCCCACTGCCCGGCATGGTGGCCAGCCAGCTGAGCATCAGCGCCGGCGGTTCGATGCTGGCCATGACGGTCGAGGGACCGTCCACCCCGCCGACCGTTGAACTGGTCGACCCTCGCACGCGGGAGTGGGAGCTCGTCGACCGCGAACCGAGCTCCGGACCGATGGCGCCGGACCCGACGCTGGAACGGGTCACCGCACGCGACGGCATGGAGTTCTCCGGCTGGCTGTTCCGCCCGCGCGACGGCGTCCCGACGATCGGCGCGATGCTGTTCCTGCACGGCGGTCCCGAGGGGCAGGGAAGGCCCGGGTACAACGAGTTCTTCCCGGCGCTGCTGGAGGAGGGCATCAGCGTGTTCCTGCCCAACGTCCGCGGCTCGGGCGGATTCGGCAGGACGTTCATGCACGCCGACGACAAGGAGCGACGGTTCGCCGCCATCGACGACGTCGCCGACGCGGTCGACTATCTCGTCGAGCAGGGGGTCGCACCCGTCGATCGCATCGCATGTTGCGGATGGTCCTACGGTGGCTACCTGACCCAGGCGGCGCTCACCTTCCACCCCGACCGGTTCGCCGCGGGAATCAGCATCTGCGGTATGAGCGATCTGAACACCTGGTACCGCAACACCGAACCGTGGATCGCCGCCGCCGCATATCCGAAGTACGGCCACCCGATCAGCGATCGTGAACTGCTCGAGCAGCTATCGCCGTTGCAACGCGTCGATGCGATGACGGCGCCGTTGCTGTTGGTGCACGGCGCCAACGACACCAACGTGCCCCCCGGTGAATCTCAGCAAATGTTCGAAGCGCTGCAGGAACTTAACCGAAAAGTCGAACTGCTGATGTTCGACGACGACGGCCACGAGATCGACCGACGCGAGAATCGCGCCGTGCTGGTCAAAGCCATGCGCGAGTGGCTGATTGCGGCTTTCGGCCCGCATTCCGCGTCGTAACCGAATTGACGCCGTAGCCACGTTTATCGAAATTGTCTGCCGGGTAAACGCTGCGCACGCGCCGATCGGGCGCGACAAAGGAGGCGCAGCATGCGAGGTGGCGGAATTCTCGGCGTTCTGGTGCTCGTTTGGTTGCTGATCGGCGCATTTGCCGCATACCAACGCGGCTACTTCGAGACCAGTGAAACCAATTGCGCGACAGCGGGAAGCATCGCCCTGACGGTGGTGGCCGGTCCGCTGAACTACGCAGGTGTCAACCCCAAGGTTGAAAACTGCAATCTGCCGGAACCCAGCCAGTGACAACTGGCGCTTGACAATTCGAAGGGAACACTAATGATCATCCTCGGAGCGATCCTTCTCATCCTCGGACTGATCTTCGGAATCAACATCCTCTGGACCATCGGCATCATCCTCATGGTCATCGGAGCGGTGTTCTGGATTCTGGGATCCGTCGGCCGTCCTGTCGGTGGCAGGAAAGCCTGGTACTAACGGTTTGAGGCCCAGCGCCTAAACGTCACGTGCGGCCGAGGTCAGCGCCGCGACCGTCATAGCTTTCAAGACGGATCGCGGTCTGGCCTCGGCCGTCTTCGTGGTCAGAGCGTGCGGCGTGGAGTTCAGCAGCCCGAACGTGGCGTGCGCCATCAGTCGGGCGTCGGCCTCGGCCAACGAGGTGTCGACCTTGCGCAGCACGTCCACCCAGATCTCGACGTACTGGCGTTGCGCCTTGCGCACCTGGCGTTTGGCCGACGGCGGCAGGCTGGCGAAGTCGCGATCCTGGATGCGGATGAGGTCGGACTCGCCGAGCGCGAAGTCCAGATGGAAGTCGATCAGGCCGTCCAACGCCGACGTGGCATCCGCGGCAAGGGCGACCACTTCGGTGGCGCCGGCCAGCAGCCGGGTGCTGATACCGACCAGTAACTCGACCAGCAGCGCCTCCTTGTTCGGAAAGTGCCGATAGATCGCCGGTCCGCTGACGCCGGCCGCGGCGCCGATGTCCTCCAGCCGCACCGCGAGGTAACCGCGTTCGGCCACCAGGCGTTCCGCCGCGGCGATCAGCTGGGAACGGCGATCCGATTTCGCCTTGCTGCGCCGGGTGGTCGCGGGCACCTGAGTAGGGGACACGACGCCTCCCGCCCGCTGTAGACATCTCGGTTAATCGTGACTAACATACCACGAGTTAGTCGTCATTAACTCAACGAACGGGTTCACCGATGGCATCGCGGCCTTCACATCGCGAGCAGCATCTCGCGCTGGTCGACGAACTGCGTTCCAAGCTCGCCGCGGCTGCGCTCGGCGGCCCCGAACGGGCCCGCGAGCGCCACGTCAGCCGCGGCAAACTGCTGCCGCGCGACCGGGTGGACGGCCTGCTGGATACCGGTAGCCCCTTCCTCGAACTGTCTCCGCTGGCCGCCGACGGCATGTACGACGACGAATGTCCGGGCGCGGGCATGATCACCGGCATCGGTCGCGTATCGGGCCGCGAATGCGTGATCGTCGCCAACGACGCGACCGTCAAGGGCGGCACCTACTACCCGATCACGGTCAAGAAGCACCTCCGCGCCCAGGAGGTTGCCGGCGAAAACCGGTTGCCCTGCATCTATCTCGTCGACTCCGGCGGGGCGTTCCTGCCGCGACAAGACGAGGTCTTCCCCGACCGCGACCATTTCGGGCGTATCTTCTACAACCAGGCCAACCTGTCCGCCCGGGGCATCCCGCAGATCGCCGCGGTGCTCGGATCCTGCACCGCCGGTGGCGCATACGTGCCCGCGATGAGCGACGAGGCCGTGATTGTGCGCAACCAGGGCACCATCTTCCTCGGGGGCCCACCGCTGGTGAAGGCGGCGACGGGCGAGGTCGTCACCGCCGAGGAGCTCGGCGGCGGTGACCTGCACTCGAAAACCTCCGGTGTGACAGATCATTTGGCGCACGACGACCGCGATGCGCTGCGCATCGTGCGGCGCATCGTCGCCACGCTCGGCCCCCGCGAGCCGCTGCCGTGGGACGTCCGGCCCACCGTGGACCCGGTCGCCGATCAGCACGAGCTCTACGACGTCGTGCCGGTCGACTCGCGGGTCCCCTACGACGTGCACGAGGTGGTCACGCGCATCGTCGACGGCGGTGAATTCGCCGAATTCAAGGCCGAATACGGCAGCACCCTGGTGACCGGATTCGCCCACATCCACGGCCATCCGGTGGGCATCATCGCCAACAACGGCGTGCTGTTCAGCGAATCGGCGCTCAAGGGTGCGCATTTCATCGAGCTCTGCGACAAGCGCAATACCCCGCTGCTGTTCCTGCAGAACATCTCCGGCTTCATGGTCGGGCGTGATTACGAGGCCGGTGGCATCGCCAAGCACGGCGCGAAGATGGTCACCGCGGTGGCGTGCGCGCGGGTGCCGAAGCTGACCGTGGTCATCGGCGGTTCGTACGGCGCGGGCAACTACTCGATGTGCGGGCGCGCGTATTCGCCTCGCTTCCTGTGGATGTGGCCCAACGCGAGGATCTCGGTGATGGGCGGCGAGCAGGCCGCGTCGGTGCTGGCCACCGTGCGCGGCGACATGTCGCCCGAAGAGGAGGAGAAGTTCAAGGCCCCGATCCGCCAGCAGTACGAAGACCAAGGCAATCCGTACTATTCGACGGCCCGGCTGTGGGATGACGGGGTTATCGACCCCGCCGACACCAGAACGGTTCTCGGACTGGCGCTCTCGGCGGTCGGTCAGGCACCGCTCGAGTCCATCTCCTACGGCGTGTTCCGGATGTGAGGACATGAACTTCGATACCGTCCTTGTCGCCAACCGAGGCGAGATCGCCGTCCGGGTCATCCGCACGTTGCGCGCCATGGGCATCCGGTCGGTCGCGGTGTTCAGTGACGCGGACGCGGAAGCCCGCCATGTCGCCGAGGCCGACGTCGCCGTCAACATCGGGCCGGCGGCGGCCAGGCAGAGTTACCTCGACATCGATGCCGTCGTCGCGGCGGCCAAGCGCACCGGCGCCCAGGCCGTCCATCCCGGTTACGGATTCCTCTCGGAGAACGCGCAATTCGCCGCCGCCCTGCAGGACGCAGGCATCGTGTTCATCGGCCCACCGGTCGGTGCGATCCAGACCATGGGCGACAAGATCGCGGCCAAGGCGGCGGTGTCGGCATTCGGCGTGCCGGTTGTCCCCGGGGTGTCCCGGCCGGGCCTGTCCGATGACGACCTCATCGCCGGCGCCGACGAGGTCGGCTTCCCCGTCCTGGTGAAACCCTCGGCGGGCGGCGGCGGCAAAGGCATGCGCGTCGTGCACGAGCCGGCCGAACTGGCGGCCGCGCTGGCCAGCGCACGCCGGGAGGCCGCCGCCGCGTTCGGCGACGACACCCTGTTCCTCGAACGGTTCGTGCTCAACCCGCGCCACATCGAGGTGCAGGTGCTCGCCGACGGTTACGGCAACGTCGTGCACCTCGGCGAACGCGAATGCAGCCTGCAGCGCCGACACCAGAAGGTCATCGAGGAGGCGCCGTCGCCGCTGCTGGACGCGGCGACGCGGGCGAGGATCGGCGCGGCGGCGTGCGACACCGCGCGCAGCGTCGACTACACCGGCGCGGGCACCGTCGAGTTCATCGTGTCCGCCGACCGGCCCGACGAGTTCTTCTTCATGGAGATGAACACCCGCCTGCAGGTCGAGCATCCGGTCACCGAGATGGTCACCGGCATCGACCTCGTCGAGCAACAGGTGCGGATCGCCGCGGGGGAGAAGCTGTCGA
Source organism: Mycobacterium sp. 852002-51961_SCH5331710 (assembly GCF_001665535.1). Lineage (GTDB taxonomy): Bacteria > Actinomycetota > Actinomycetes > Mycobacteriales > Mycobacteriaceae > Mycobacterium. The sequence continues at coordinate 3,351 of NZ_LZSQ01000040.1, read as the reverse complement.
TCGCGCAGGACGACATCGTCATGACCGGGCACGCGATCGAGGCCCGCGTCTACGCCGAAGATCCCGGGCGCGGCTTCCTGCCCACGGGTGGCGAGGTGTTGGACCTCGCCGAGCCGCAGGGGCCCGGCGTCCGCGTCGACTCGGGGCTGGCCCCGGGCTCGGTGATCGGCAGCGACTACGACCCGATGCTGTCGAAGGTCATCGCGCACGCCGAGGACCGGCCGGGCGCCCTTCGTGCGCTCGACCGTGCGCTGGCGCAGACCGCCGTATTGGGTGTCACCACGAACATCGAGTTCCTGCGGTTCCTTCTCGCCGAACCCGACGTCGCGGCCGGCCGCCTCGACACCGGCCTACTGGACCGCCGCAGCCCGGACTTCGCGCCGGCGGCCGCTCGGGACGTCGACCTGGTCGCCGCCGCGGCGTACAAGTGGCTGCGCGCATGGCCGGAACCCGTCGGCGACCTGTGGGCGGTCCCGTCCGGCTGGCGGATGGGCCGGCATGCGCCGACGACGTATCGACTGCAGTCGGGTGAACGCATCGACCACGTCCACCTCAGCGGGACGCCGTCGGCGGGCAACGCGGCGATCGAGGACGGGCAAGCGCGCCCACTGTCGGCGTCGTCGGCCGGCGACCGGCTGGCGGTCACATTCGACGGTGTCCGAACCGATTACGTCGTGGCGGCCGAAGACGGTCGGGTCTGGCTGGCGGACGGCGGCCGCACCCTGGCGGTCGACGAGGTGCGCGAAGCGCCGGTGCGGCCCGACGACGCGCACAGCGGCGACGCCGAGTTGACAAGCCCGATGCCGGGTTCCGTGGTGGCCGTCGGGGTCGCCGAGGGCGATCGGGTCACGGCGGGCACGGTCGTGGTCACCGTCGAGGCCATGAAGATGGAACACGCGTTGAGCGCCCCGGTCGACGGCGTGGTGGAACTCCTTGTCGCCGAAGGCGATCAAGTCAAGGTGGGTCAGTTGCTGGCGAAGGTCATCGCGGACCCCGCAGTGGAGGAACAATTATGAGCGACTTTCTGGCCACCGGCATGCTGCCGGATCACTACGAACAGCTGGCCAAAACGGTTCGCGACTTCGCCCAGAGCGTGGTGGCGCCCGTCGCCGCCAAGCACGACGAGGAACACTCGTTCCCGTACGAGGTCGTCGCGGGCATGGCCGACATGGGCCTGTTCGGCCTGCCGTTTCCCGAGGAGTACGGCGGCATGGGCGGCGATTACTTCGCGCTGTGCCTCGCGCTCGAGGAACTCGGCAAGGTCGACCAGAGCGTCGCGATCACGCTCGAAGCGGGGGTGTCGCTGGGCGCGATGCCGGTGTACCGGTTCGGTTCCGACAAGCAGAAGGAAGAGTGGCTCCCGCTGCTGGCAAGCGGTAAGGCGCTCGGCGCGTTCGGCCTGACCGAAGCCGGTGGGGGCAGCGACGCGGGCGCCACCAAGACCACGGCCCGGCTCGACGACGGCCACTGGGTCATCAACGGTTCCAAGCAGTTCATCACCAACTCGGGCACCGACATCACCAAGCTGGTGACGGTGACGGCGGTGACGGGCGAGAAACTTGATGGCAAGAAAGAGATTTCGTCGATCCTGGTGCCGGTGCCCATCGACGGCTTCACCGCCGAGCCGGCCTACAGCAAGGTCGGCTGGAACGCCTCGGACACCCACCCGCTGAGCTTCGACGATGTGCGCGTGCCCGAGGAGAATTTGCTCGGTGAGCGCGGCAGGGGATATGCGAACTTCCTCCGCATCCTCGACGAGGGCCGCATCGCGATCGCCGCGCTGTCGGTCGGGGCGGCCCAGGGGTGTGTTGACGAATCGGTCAAGTACGCCAAGGAACGCGAGGCCTTCGGCGCCGCCATCGGCAGCTATCAGGCGATCGCCTTCAAGATCGCGCGCATGGAGGCGCGGGCACACATTGCCCGCACGGCGTACTACGACGCCGCCGCGCTGATGCTGGCCGGAAAGCCGTTCAAGAAGGCGGCGTCCATCGCCAAGATGGTGGCCAGCGAGGCCGCGATGGACAACGCCCGCGACGCCACCCAGATCTTCGGCGGCTACGGCTTCATGAACGAGTACTCCGTCGCACGGCATTACCGTGACAGCAAGATCCTCGAAATCGGCGAGGGCACAACGGAAGTGCAGTTGATGCTGATCGGACGGGAGCTGGGCCTGTGAGCGGAGCGAGCGATCAGACCGACAGCGACAAGAAAATCGTCGTTCAGCGCGGGCTGTGGTACGAGGAGTTCGAAACCGGTGTGCTGTATCAGCACCGTCCGGGGCGCACGATCACCGAGGCGGACAACGTCTTGTTCACGACTCTGACGATGAACACCCAGGCGCTGCATCTGGACGCCGCGTTCTCCGACGCCCTGCCGCCGTTCAACCAGCGGCTGGTCAATTCGATGTTCACGCTGTCGACCCTCGTCGGGCTGTCGGTCACCCAGCTGACGCAGGGCACCATCGTCGGCAACCTGGGCTTCGGTGAAATCGCCTTCCCGAAACCGCTTTTCCACGGCGACACGCTCTACGCGGAGTCCGAGGTGCTCGAGAAGCGTGAGTCCAAGAGCCGCCCCGGTGAGGGCATCGTTACCTTCTCCCACGTCGGCCGCAACCAACACGGCGACATCGTGGCCACCGCTTCGCGAAAAACCATGGTGCGCAAGCGACCGGAGGGTGACGCATAGTGGCGCTCGCGACGGGACCAGCCTGGCTGTTCTGCCCCGCCGACCGCCCGGAGCGGTTCGAGAAGGCCGCCGCGGCCGCCGATGTCGTGATCCTCGACCTCGAGGACGGCGTCGCCGCCAAGGACCGGGAGGCCGCCCGTGCGGCGCTCATCGAGACCCGTCTCGACCCGGAGCGGACGGTGGTGCGCGTCAACCCGGCCGGCACGGCCGATCATCCCCTCGACCTCGAGACGCTGGCCAAGACCGACTACACCACGGTCATGCTCGCCAAGACCGAGGACCCGCAACAGGTGCGCGACCTGGCGCCGCTCGACGTCGTGGTGCTGATCGAGACCCCGCTGGGCGCGCTGGCCGTGACCGACCTGGCGCGCATGGAGAACGCGGTCGCGCTCATGTGGGGCGCCGAAGACCTGTTCGCGGTGACCGGTGGCACCGCCAACCGGTACCCAGACGGCAGCTACCGCGAGGTCGCCCGCCACGTGCGATCGCAGACGCTGCTGGCCGCCAAGGCCTACGGCCGGCTGGCGCTGGACTCGGTGTACCTCGACATCAAGGACCTCGAGGGCCTTCGAGGCGAGGTTGACGACGCCGTGGCGGTCGGCTTCGACGTCAAGGTCGCGATCCATCCGTCCCAGGTCGCGGTGATCCGGGAGGGCTATGCCCCGA
>NZ_LZSQ01000039.1 GCF_001665535.1 Mycobacterium sp. 852002-51961_SCH5331710 | reverse complement strand
CTGGCCGGCATCTACGCCCAAGTACTCGGTATCGAACGCGTCGGCGTCGACGAATCCTTCTTCGAACTCGGCGGGGACAGCATTTTGTCCATGCAGGTTGTGTCACGCGCGCGTGCAGCCGGCGTGCAATGCCGGCCGCGTGACGTGTTCGTCGAGCAGACCGTGGCTCGGTTGGCCCGCGTGGCGCGAACGGCAGACGGTGGGGCCGGCGTCGTCGATGAGGGCGTAGGGCCCGTAGTGGCCACGCCGATCATGCGGTGGCTGCAAGATGTCGAGGGACCAGTCGACCACTTCAATCAGACGGTGTTGTTGCAGGCCCCTGCGGGTGCAACCGAAGCCGACGTGGTGATGCTCGTTCAGGCATTGCTCGATCGGCACGCCATGTTGCGACTGCATGTGGATGGCGAAGGCCCCGGCGGGTGGTCCCTGCGTGTGCCGGAGGCCGGTTCGGTCTCGGCACGCAAGTGTGTTCATGCGGTGAAGGTGTTCTCTGACGCCGCACTGGTAGCTGCGCGGGAAAGGTTGAATCCGTCCGCGGGTGCGGTACTCAGCGCACTGTGGGTGTCTTCGACGAGTCAGTTGATATTGATCGTGCACCATTTGGCGGTCGACGGTGTGTCATGGCGGATCCTGCTGGAGGATCTCAACATCGCCTGGGCGCAGCACCGTAATGGTGTGCCGGTTGAGTTGGCCGCCACCGGGACCTCGTTCGCTCGGTGGTCGTCATTGTTGGCTGAGCATGCGAGCGACGCGGAAGTCGTTGCGACCGCGGATGAGTGGCGGAGAATCGCATCGGCGCCCGCGCTGCTGCCCGCGTTGAATCCGGACGTAGACACTTTCGCAACTGCCGGGAATTTGACGGTCCCGCTGGACACCGAGGTAACTCGATTGTTGCTCGGCGAGGTGCCGGCTGCCTTCCATGCGGGGATCAACGACATCTTGTTGATCGCGTTGGGTATGGCGTTGGCAGAGTTCGTCGGTGCGGGTGCCGGGCCGGTGGGTATCGATGTCGAGGGCCACGGTCGTCACGAGGAACTCGGCGACGTCGATTTGTCTCGCACGGTGGGCTGGTTCACCGCGAAGTACCCCGTCGCTCTGAAAATCGGTCGGCTGGACTGGGCGAAGGTGCGTTCGGGCGCGCCCGCCTTGGGAGCCGTGCTGAAAGCTGCCAAAGAGCAACTGCGGGGTATCCCTGAAGGCTTGACCTATGGGTTGCTGCGATACGTGAACGCGGACGTGGAGCTACCCGCACTGGATCCGCAAGTCGGTTTCAACTATCTGGGTCGACTGGGCGCGGCCGCCGGTGAGCTGTCGGAGGATCTGTGGCGCGTCGATGCTGACGGTGCGTCGGTTGGTGCGGCGGCCGCGGCGATCGCCATGCCGCTCATGCACACGCTGGAACTCAATGCCGGCACTGTCGAAACTCCGTCCGGGCCTTCATTGCACGCAACGTGGACCTGGGCACCGTCAGCGCTCAACCACGCGCAGGTGGACCGGTTGAGTCGCTTGTGGTTCGAAGCCCTGTCTGGGATTTGCGCTCATGTCCGAGAGGGTGGGGGCGGCTTGACGCCGTCTGACATCGCGCCTGCACGACTGACGCAGGAGCAGATCGACGACCTGCAGCAGGGATATCATGTGGCGGACATCCTGCCGCTCACCCCGCTGCAGCAAGGTTTGCTGTTCCACGCCATGACCGCAGCAGGAAATGACGACGACGTCTACGCCGTGCAACTGGATATCACCGTCCGCGGTCCTCTGGACGCCCATCGCCTCAAGCACGCGGTGGACGCGGTTGTCAAGCGCCACCCCAATCTTGCGGCTCGCTTCTGCCACAACCGCCTTGATGAGCCGTTGCAGATCATCCCCGGCAACCCCGAAATTCCGTGGCAGTACGTCGATTTCGTTGGCGAAGGCGATCTGGAAGCTGGATTGCAGCGGCTCTGCGCTGAGGAACGGGCTCTGGTCTACGATCTCGCCGAACGGCCAGCCTTGCGCGTGGCGCTGGCTCGTATCGGCCACGAGCAGCACCGGTTCATCCTGACCAACCACCACATCCTGCTCGATGGTTGGTCCATGCCGATCCTGCTCGGGGAGATCTTCGCAAGCTATTCGGGTCAGCGACTTCCCGCGTCCGTGCCATACCGCCGGTTCGTGTCCTGGTTGGCTGATCGCGATCTGGAAGCCGCCCGTGCGGCATGGCGCGACGTGCTTTCCGGCTTCGAGAACCCGACTCTGGTCCGTCCCCCCGAACGGTTGGGTTTGGGGCCAAGAGACACGCGTTCCTTCCGAGTGGCAGAGGGCACCACAAGAGCGCTGACCGAGTTGGCCCGATCGCGGCATATCACCGTCAGCACCGTCCTTCAGGCCGCGTGGGCGCAGTTGCTGATGTCGGTGACGGGCCAGGATGATGTCACCTTCGGCACCGTCGTTTCCGGAAGGCCGGCCGACGTTGCAGGTGCGGATTCCATGGTGGGACTGTTGATCAACACCGTGCCGGTGCGTGCGCGCATCACATCCACGACGACGACCATAGATTTGCTGGATGATCTCCAAGACCTGCAGGAGAAAACTTTCGAGCATCAGCACCTCGCGCTGAGCGAAATCCACCAGATCAGCGGTCAGCGCCAGTTGTTCGACACGGTGTTCGTATACGAGAACTACCCGATCGGTGCTGGTGGATTGGCAGACGGCCATGACTTGGCGGTCACCGACATCGATGTCCGCGACTATTACCACTACCCACTCACGGTCCAGGCGATGCCCGGCGACGAACTGGACTTACGCGTTCAGTTCCGCACTGATCGATTCGAACCGCAAACCATCGAGACGCTGATGAGCCGGTTCATCCGGATCCTCGACACCATGGTCGCCGATCCGACCGGGAGACTCTCGATTGCCTCGCTCGGCACGCGCAACACTCGGCGATGGGAGGACTGGACTTCGACGCCGGCGGTTGCTCCGGGTCCGTCATCGAAGCACCCTGCTCGCCATCGCGAACCGGTTGACCTTGTCGAGCAGGTTCTCGTCGACATATTCGCCCAAGCGTTGAACGCGGGTACAGTCGGCGTTCGCGATTCCTTCTTCGACCTGGGCGGGGATTCGCTGGCCGCCACGCGGGCAATCGCTGCGGTCAACGCGGCCTTCGACATCCAATTGCCGGTGAATACGCTGTTGGATGCGCCATCGGTCGAAAGCCTGAGCAAGCACGTGAACTGGCATGCCGGCAAGGTGGAGAAATCGGGCGGCGAGCGCGGTCAGCGACGATAGGCGTCAGAGGCTCAGGCAGTACGCCTCGCTCGTCCATCGGTCATCGACCACGGTTCGAAGAAGACGGTATCGAGCCTGAGCAGACGCTCAATTGGCTTGTGCGGGTACCAACTTCTCGCACAGCAGGCCCGCAAGGCCGCGGACTGTAGTGATGTCCGTGGGGGGTATGCGGACACCGGTCTCTGTTTCGATGCGTGTGCGCAGTTCCAGTGCGCCTAACGAATCCATGCCGTACTCGGAGAGCGGGCGGTCGGGATCCACACTGCGGCGCAGGATCAAGCTGATCTGTTCGGAGATCAGATGCTGCAGACGGACAGGCCACTCGTCCATCGGCAGTTGGTCAAGCTCTGCCTTCAATTTGGTCGTACCCGTGCCGTCAGCCCCGCTGGATCGGAACGCTTCGCCGAACGGACTGAGTGCGGCGAATGCGGCCAACCACGGCGCATCCATTGTCGGTGCATAGCCGCTGTAGCTCCGGTCGTGCCGCAGCAGCGCTTCGAACGCGTAAGCTCCCTCGGCAGGGGCGATGGCAGCACCGGTGTCCTCAGCCAGGGCAGCGCCACGCCCGATCTCATCCCAAGCGCCCCAAGCGATTGCGGTCGCGGGCAGACTCTGGGTACGACGCCACCGCGTGAATGCGTCGAGCCAACTGTTGGCCGCCGCGTAGGCACCCTGTCCCGGCGAACCGACCAGTGCGGCGGCCGAGGAGAACGAGCAGAACCAGTCCAAAGGCTGCTCGACAGTGGCGGTGTGCAGGCTCCACGCTCCGTAAACCTTTGGTGCCCAGTTGCGTTCGACGAGCTCGTCGGTGATGTTGCTGAGTGCGGCGTCCTCGATCACCCCGGCCGCGTGCAACACCCCCCTCACCGGAAGTCCGGTGGCCGTTGCCGCGGCCACCAACCGGCGACCCGCTTGGACATCGGCGACGTCGCCGCACTCCACCACGACCTCGCCGCCGATCTCGCGGATGCGCTCGATGGTCTCCAGCGCTTCCATGCTCGGTTGCGACCGTGAAGTGAGCACGATACGGCCACAACCGGCGGCAGCCATGTGCTCCGCCAGGAACAAGCCCAAGCCGCCCAATCCGCCGGTGATGATGTAAGCGCCGTCGCCACGAAATATCGGCATTTGCCGCGGGGGCACCACCACCCGGCTGGAGCCCGTGTGCGGGATATCGAGCACGAGTTTGCCGGTGTGCTGTGCGCCGCTCATCGTCCGAATGGCGCGGACGGCGTCGGCGAGCGGATAATGCGTGGTCTGCGGCACGGGTAGCGAACCGTCTGCGGTGAGGCGGTAAACCGTGCCCAGCAATTCCCGGAGCCGCTCCGGATGACTGACGGACATCAGCGCCAGGTCGACGGCGTGGAATGTGAGGTTGCGCCGGAAAGGGAAGAGCCCCAGATGGGTGTCGCCGTAGATATCGCGCTTGCCGATTTCTACGAATCGTCCGCCGAATGCCAGCAACCCCAGGCCGGCGCGCTGAGCGGCTCCGGTGACCGAGTTGAGAACGATGTCGACCCCGTACCCGTCGGTGTCGCGGCGGATCCCATCGGCGAACTCAAGGCTGCGCGAGTCGTAAACGTGCTCGATTCCCATGTCGCGCAACAGCTGTCGACGCTGCTCGCTGCCGGCGGTAGCGAAGATCTCGGCGCCTGCGGCCCGAGCGATCCCGATGGCCGCCAGCCCCACCCCCCCGGTCGCGGAATGGATCAATACCTTCTCACCGCTTCTGATTCGCGCCTGGTCATGCAAGCCATACCAGGCGGTGGCCGTCGCGATGGTCAGCGCGGCGGCGTCACCAATCGCGAGGCCGTCCGGCAATGCGACGGCCAGATCCGCATCGCAGGTGATGAACGTACCCCAACAGCCGTCGGCGCAGATCCCACCGACGCGATCGCCCACCTGGTGGCCGGTCTCACCGGGTCCGACCGCAGTCACCACCCCCGCGAAGTCGGTGCCCAGTTGTGGCAGATGCCCCTCGAACGCGGGATATCGGCCGAACGCCACCAATACGTCGGCGAAGTTGATGCTGGACGCGTGGACAGCGACTTCGATCTGTCCGGGTCCCGGCGGAACCCTGTCGCGCGCAACCAGTTCCAAGGATTGCAGATCGCCGGGAGTGCGGATCTGCAACCGGATCCCGTCTCGCCCATGGTCGGCCACCCTGGTTCGCCGCTCCTGCGGCTCCAGCGGGGCGGGTTGTAGTCGCGCCGTATACCACCGGAAGTTACGCCAGGCCGTCTCGTCTTCTTCCGAGCCGCTCAGCAGCTGCTGCGCCAGTTGACCGGCATCGGTGACGTCGTCGATATCGATCTGGGTAGCCACAAGATGCGGGTGTTCATTACCGATCACCCGGACCAGACCCCGTAGGCCACCCTGCGCAAGATTGGGTCGGTCGCCCGCCAGCACGCTCTGAGCGCGGCGGGTGACCACGAAGAGGCGAGGCGGCTCGCCGGAAATCTCGGCCAACTCACGAGCGATGCGCACCAGCTGCTGCACGTACTCACAGCCCAGAAATGCGGCGTCCGGGTCGGTTATGCCCGTGTCCGGGCTCATGAAAATGGCAACGCCGTCGAATCGGTTGCCTCTCAGATGATTTCTCAACTGCTCGGTGTTTGAGTCGTGATCGGCGTGCGGTGGCCAGGACATCGCTGTGCAGTGAGCGCCGTGGGCCGTCAAGATGCCGCTCACCTCGGTCATGACAGCGTCGGTGGCGGTGCTGACCAACAGCCACGCTCCAGCGTCGGCGTGCGGGACGTCAGGCAATGCTCGCTGCTGCCATTCCACGGTCAGGAGCCGTTCGGCCAACACTCGGTCTCGCTGGCCTTGTTCCGCCATGCCCGTGCCGAGTCGCAAACCCCGCACCAGGAGCACCGCTGTCCCATGTTCGTCGAGTACGTCGATGTCGGCTTCGACCCCGTCGGCCTGAATGCCGGTGACGCGGGTGTAGCAGTAGCGCGCGTTGCGTGCCGAGGAATACGCGCGCAGCAGTCGGACACCCAGTGGCAACGCCATCACGCCGGCGCCAAGGGACTGGACCTCCGGATGGGCGGCGACCGACTGGAAGCATGCGTCCAGGAGCGCAGGGTGAACGCCGTAGGCGTCTTGCTGGGAACGGATCGAGCGGGGCAGCGCGACTTCGGCGAGTACGGCGCCGCTGCCCGCGTCGCCGGTGCGCACCACCGCCAACCCCGTGAACGCGGGACCGTAGGTGACGCCGTGCCCGTCGACGCGCCTACGGACCTCATCGCCATCCAGGGCAGCGGGATGGGCGGCCAGCAGCGCGGACGTGTCGTAGGTGGGTCGTAATTCGTCATCGGCTGCCAGCAGCACCGCGGAAGCGTGTCGCACCGGTTCGTCGCCCTGGTGCGTCTGCACCGTGAATTCGAGTGCCTCGTTCGGCTTGGACCACGACGCCGAGGCCGTCACCGTCGTCTGCGCGTCGAGCAGAAGTGCCTGCTCGAAACGGATGTCACGGACCTCGGAATCCTCGCCGAGCACCTCGCATGCGGCCGCGAGTGCCAGTTCGCAGTAAGCCGCTCCCGGAAAAACCGGAACGTTGTGGACCTGGTGATCACCGAGCCACGGTTGCGCTGCGGTGCCGATGTCGGCCTGCCACACGTGGCGCTCCGGCTCGTCTCGCAGATGCACATGCGAGCCCAACAACGGATGCACCGCGATGGTGGACCCACCACGTACCGGGCCCTCCTGGCCACCGTTACTCAGCCAGAGGGGGCGGTGCGTCCAGGTCGGCAGCGGCGCGTCGACCAGCCGTCCGCCCGGGCAGAGAACGGAGAAGTCGATGGCAGCGCCGGCCTCGTGCAGATCCACCACGAAGCCACGCAACCCGTGGGGCAGCGGCTGGTCGCGGCGCATGGCGGCAACCGCGGCCAACGGGATCTCGCGGCTGCGGGCGGTCTGCTCGAGGGCGCGCGTGAGCAGCGGGTGCGGCGACAACTCCGCGAAGACACGGTGACCGTCCTCCATCGCCGCCTGCACCGCGGTGGCGAACCGCACCATCCGACGCATGTTGGTCACCCAGTACCTGGCGTCGCACATCGGTTGCTCGCGCGGGTCGAACATGGTGGCCGAGTAGAACGGTACGTCCGGCGTTCTCGGGTCGAGGAACGCGAGGGCGTCGGTCAACTCTGCGACGATCGGCTCAACTTGCGGTGAGTGGAAGGCCACGTCGACGGGGAGTTCACGGGCCATCACGTCGCGCTGCTCCCAGCCTGCGACCAGATCACGGACCGTCTGGGTGGCGCCGGCCACCACTGTGGAGTCCGGAGAGGGCACCACCGCCACGACGACGTCGCCGATGCCATCAGCCGCGAGCTCTGAAAGTACCTGCTTTGCAGGTAATTCCACCGCCGCTGTGGCACCTTGGCCAGCGATGCGCGACATCAACCCCGAGCGACGACAGACCAGGCGCAGCCCGTCTTCCATTGAGAGCGCGCCTGCGGTGACGGCCGCCGCAGCCTCGCCGAGGGAATGCCCGATGACGGCGCCGGGGTGTACGCCGTATGCCTTCATCACTTCGGCAAGGCCGACCTGGAACGTGAACAGCGTCGGCTGAAGCCGCTCTTGACCGGTCACGACCTCAGTACTCGACAGCGCCTCGGTCACTGAGAAGCCGGACTCGTCGGCGATTATCTGCTCGGCCTGGGCCACAGTGGAGGCGAAAACCGGTTCGGTTCCCAACAAGTCGACACCCATGCCGGCCCATTGCGAGCCCTGCCCGGAGAAGACCCATACCGGACCTCGGTCATCGGCTCCGACCGCCGGCGCAAAGGGGTCATCGCCGTCGGCGACCTCGCGTAGCGTCTTGATGAGCTCAGGCGCGCTGCTCGCGATGACTGCCGTGCGCACCGGTCGATGGGTGCGTCGAAGCGCCAATGTGTAGGCAAGATCGGGCAACAGAATGTCGTCTCGGTCCTGGACCCAATCGGCCAGCCGCCCGGCGGTACGACGAAGTTGCTCAGGCGAGCTGGACGACAGCGGGAACAGCAACGGTGCCGTCGTCGACGATTCGGCTGAGACCGGCGCCGCGGTAGCGGGAGCTTGCTCTACCACGGCGTGCACATTGGTTCCCGATATCCCGTATGACGACACCGCCGCGCGACGCGGATGTTCCCCGTTTGTCGGCCACGGTGTATTGCCCTGTGGCACAAATAGTTTCGTTTCGATCTGCGCCATCGCCGCAGGAAGTTGGGTGAAGTGAAGGTTCTGCGGAACGACACCGTGCTGCAGCGCCAGCACCGCCTTCATCAACCCCAGCGTGCCAGACGCCGCCTGAGTATGACCGAAGTTGGTCTTGGACGATGCCAGCGCACAAGGATGATCTCTGCCGTATACCTCTGCGAGACTGGCATATTCGATGGGGTCGCCGGTGGGTGTACCCGTGCCGTGGGCCTCCACCATCCCGACGCTGGCCGGATCCACGCCGGCCGCCGACAGCGCCTCCCGGTAGGCTGCGACTTGGGCCGGCTGCGAGGGTGTTGCGATGTTGACGGTGCGTCCGTCTTGATTGGCTGCAGTGCCCTTTATCACTGCCAGGATGCGGTCACCATCGCGTTGCGCGTCGGTCAACCGCTTGAGCAGTACGACTGTGCACCCCTCGCCGCCCACGAATCCATCGGCGGCCGCGTCGAAGGCGTGGCAACGTCCTGTGGGGGAGAGCATGCCCTCCGCGGAGCCTGCTGACCACTTGCGCGGGTCCAGGGCGAGACTGACACCGCCGGCGAAGGCGAGGTCGCTCTCGCGCTCGTGAAGGCTGCGGCAGGCCAGGTGGACGGCGGTGAGGCCGGAGGAACATGCGGTGTCCACGGTTAGCGCGGGACCGTGGAGGCCGAGGGAATGAGCGATCCTTCCGGACGCCAAGCTGAAGTTCGTCCCGGTGAATCCATAGGCCTGCTCGACGGCACCGGCGTCCGCGGCCAAGAGTTGGTAATCGTTGTGCGTCAACCCCGCGAACACGCCCGTCAGCGTGTCGGCCAACGCGTCCCGCGTCAGACCGGCATGCTCCATCGCCTCCCAGCAGGATTCCAGCAACAACCGGTGCTGCGGGTCGCTCGCGGCGGCCTCGCGCTCGTTGATCCCGAAGAACTCGGCGTCAAATCCCGCTACGTCGTTGAGGAACGCACCCCACTTCGACACCGTCCGGCCTGGTACGCCGGGCTCCGGGTCGTAATACTCGTCGGCATCCCAGCGGTCGGACGGAATCTCGGTGACCAAATCCTCGCCCCCGACCAGGGCCTCCCACAGCCGCTGCGGAGAGTCGATGCCTGCGGGAAGTCGGCACGCCATTCCGATGACGGCGACCGGAGTGACAGCTGAGCCCGAGTTCTCCGACGATTCGTGCGCGCTGTCGAACGACGTCATGTTTCCTCCCCGAACTACGATGCACTCCCCTGGCCGCTTCGCGGGTCAACGCCGCGCAGGTGCGAGGCGGGCGAAAGCTGCGCGATTCATCACAGCGTTCCAACGGGGCTTCACGTGCTGACGACACTTGTCACGACCAACCTTAATTTCGCTTGTGCCAAGTTGTCCCCGGAATACGAGTTATCGTTTCGCTCCCTCGCATGACCGCGATGGTTTGCTGCGACTTTGCGCGAACCGCCCCTTCGGGCGAGCAGGCCGGCGGCCGCCTGCCGGTTGTCTCGATGGAGTTTGCTGTGTTTCGCGGTGTGGCAGCTGTGGCCACGGTAGCCTGACGAGCGTGGCAGATACCTCCGTTCTGGCTTTGCTGCAGGAACGCGCCAGCTTGCAGCCGGATGACACGGTGTTCACCTACATCGACTACGACCGGGATTGGGACGGAGTCACTGAGACTCTGACGTGGTCGGCGCTGTATCGCCGGACCGTGACTGTCGCGGACGAGCTTCGCCGAGGGGGTTCGGTCGGCGATCGAGCGCTGGTCTTGGCGCCTCAGGGAATCGACTACATCGTCGCGTTTCTCGGCGCATTACAAGCAGGACTCATCGCCGTTCCGCTCTCGGTTCCGTTCGGCGGAGTCAGCGATGAGCGCGTCAGCTCAGTGCTGCGTGACGCCGCACCATCGGTCGTGCTCACGACGTCGGCTGTGGTCGACACCGTGGCCGCATGCATCGAGGCGGAGTCCGGCGCATCAGCACCCCGAATCGTCGAGGCGGACCTGTTGGGTAACGAATCTCCCACCGGATTCGGCTTCGACGACGAGACGCCTCCGACGGCGTATTTGCAGTACACGTCTGGATCTACCCGCTCGCCTGCGGGCGTTGTGATGTCGCACCAGAACATCGTGGCTAATTTCCGACAATGGATGGCGGCCTATTTCGCGGATTACGGGAAGGTGCCCCCGGCGGACGGCCACGTTGTCTCGTGGCTGCCCTTTTATCACGACATGGGTTTGTATCTGGGAGTCTTCGCGCCCATCATCACCGGGAACCCCGCTGTGCTCACCAGTCCGGTCGCGTTCCTGCAGCGGCCCGCGCGCTGGCTGCAATTGCTGGCGAGCTACCGCAAGGCCTTCACGGCCGCGCCGAATTTCGCTTTTGAGTTGGCGGTGCGCAAGACGTCTGACCAAGACATGGCAGGGTTCGACCTTTCGGATCTGCTTGTCATCATCACCGGTGCTGAGCGGGTGAACCCGGCGACGCTGCAGCGCTTCACGCGCAAATTCGCCCCGTTCAACCTGCGTGAGCGGGTCATACGGCCGTCATATGGACTTGCGGAAGCAACTGTGTACGTCGCGACTCGCGCCGGTAGCGAACCTCCGTCCATCGTGCGCTTCGACTCCGAGAAGTTGACCGCCGGCAAGGCTGAGCGCATCGAGAGCGGCGGTACATCCATGGTGAGTTACGGCAAGCCGCGGTCGCCTTCAGTCCGCATTGTCGACCCCGATACCCGAACCGAGTTGCCGACGGGAGCCGTCGGTGAGATCTGGGTCCACGGCGACAACGTCGCGATGGGGTATTGGGGCAAGCCCGACGAGACCGAAGTCACGTTCAATGGACAGATCGCGAACCCGTCCGCCGGCACACCTGAAGGGCCGTGGCTGAGGACCGGCGATCAAGGCTTCTTCTTCGATGACGAATTGTTCGTCATCGGCCGCATCAAGGATCTGTTGATCGTCTATGGGCGCAATCACTCGCCTGACGACATCGAGGCCACGGTCCAAGAGATCACGCACGGTCGATGTGTGGCGATCGCCGTTCCGGATCGGGAGACAGAGAAGCTCGTCGTCATCTTCGAGGCGAAGAGGTACGACGGTGACCAAGAAACGGCAGAGAAGCTTGCCGTCGTCAAGCGCGAAGTCACCTCGGCGATATCGAACTCACATGGTCTCAGCGTCGCCGACCTTGTCGCCGTGCCGCCCGGTTCGATACCGATCACGACCAGCGGCAAGGTCAGGCGGGCGGCGTGCGTCGAACAGTATCGCCAGCGTCACTTTGCCCGGCTGGACGCTTGAGGCGGCCCTAGCGGGAAGAGGGCGCGACCACGGGAAGCCGTTGACCTCATTCCTTGTTGAGGTTCTACGGTGAAATCTGTGAGCAATTTTTGCGTTTGCCCAGCGTGCGAGGATGGGTTGAGTGGTTAACTACGCAGCCCGCGCCCTGTGCACAGCGCCGGCAATCGCCCCGCCACCGCAACGCCGACGCGCGAGCTCGGATCTGTGGCGGATGCTGCCCTATCTGCTGCCGTATCGGACGCGGTGGATCGCGATGGTCACCGTGGCCATCGCCAGCCTCGCGGCGACGGTGTCGATCCCGTTGATGACCAAGGCCGTCATCGACGGTCCGGTGCGGCATCAGGATCAGCAGGGGCTCTGGCTGCTCGGCACCGCCGCGATGGGCGTCGGTATCACCGAAGCGGTGTTGTGGTTCATCCGGCGTTGGTTGGCCGCGCGCGCCACCATGGGCGTCGAGGCCGACATCCGCAAGGACCTCTACGCCCGGCTGCAGGTGTTGCCGATGAGCTTCCACGGGCGGTGGCAGTCCGGACAGCTGCTGTCGCGGATCATGAACGACCTGAGCACAATCCGACGTTTCATGTCGTTCGGCATGCTGTTCCTGTTGCTCAACGGCCTGCAGATCACCGTCGTCACGGTGATTCTGCTGACGATGTACTGGCCGTTGGGCGTGGTCGTGGTTGCGTCGATCGTGCCGATCACGCTGACAGTTATGCACTTCCAGCAGGAGTACACCCGCTTGTCACGGCTGGCTCAGGACCAGGCGGGCCACGTCGCCACCCACGTCGAGGAGTCCGCGCTGGGTCTGCGGGTTGTGAAATCCTTCGGACGCGAGGATTACGTATACGACCGGTTCGACGAACAACTCACCAATCTCTATGAGACGCAGATCGATCGCGTGTCGGTCTCGGCGAAGTTCTGGACGCTGCTCGAAGTCATCCCGAACCTGACATTGATCGTCGTGCTCGGGTTTGGCGCATACGCTGCGGGCGAGGGCCACGTGACCATGGGCACGCTGGTCGCGTTCATCACGATGATGTTGTCGCTCGTCTGGCCGATCTCCTCGCTCGGCTTCCTCTTGTCGATGACGCAGGAGTCGTTCACCGCCGCGAACCGGATCGCCGAGATCTTCGACAGCCCAATCGACATCGCAGACGGTCCGGTCGATCAGACCCCGCGGGGCGGGCGCCTCGAACTCGTCGACGTCGGTTTTCGGTTTCCTGACTCCGAGGACTGGGCCCTGCGCCATGTCACCGTCACCGTCGAACCGGGGGAGACGCTCGCGCTCGTCGGCTCGACGGGTTCCGGCAAGTCGGTGTTGGCCGCGCTGGTGTCGCGTCTGTACGACGTCACCGAGGGCTCGATCCGCATCGACGGCCGCGATATTCGCGACTTCACCCTGTCCGCGCTGCGTGAAGCCGTCGCTACCGCCTTCGAAGACCCGACGCTGTTCTCGATGTCGGTCGCCGAAAACCTCAGGCTCGGAAGGCCGGACGCGTCCGACGACGAGCTGGCCCAGGCCATCGACGTCGCCGCCGCGCAGTTCGTCTACGACCTACCGTTCGGGCTCGACACCCGCATCGGCGAGCAAGGTATGAGCCTGTCCGGCGGACAGCGGCAGCGGCTGTCGCTGGCCCGCGCGATTCTGGCGGCACCGAAAATCCTCGTGCTCGACGACACGTTGTCCGCTCTCGATGTGCACACCGAGGCGGTCGTCGAGGAGGCGCTGCGGCGCGTGCTGCACTCGGTCACCGGAATCGTTGTGGCGCATCGTGCATCGACGGTACTGCTCGCCGACAATGTCGCGCTGTTGGAGAACGGCACGATCACCCACGTCGGCACGCACGCCGAACTGCTGGCTGAGGTGCCGCAGTACCGCTACCTGCTCGCCGCTGACGACGAACTCGACGACGGTGCCGAGCGGGCATGCGCATGGGAGGACGACCGGGACCGCAGCCGCCTCGACCACGCCGTCGAGGAGCAGGAGGCGCTGGAACGCGACCGCGCGCGGCGACGATACGTCACCTCGGAGGCCGAGCGCCGATGACCGCCACCGACACCGCGACCGCCGAGTGGCGCGGCAAGTTCGAAGAGCACCAGGACGATTCGCCGATCGACGAGAGCATCGATAGGCGCCGGGAGGCGCGTTTCCTGCTCGGTGATCTGCTCCGGCCGTACCGCGTCGCCGTCGCGCTGCTCGCCCTCGTCGTCGTGGTGGAGAACGCCGCGCGCCTGTCGGTACCGATCCTTGTCCGGCGCGGTATCGACGAGGGCATCCCACCCATCATGGCGGGCGAGACGGCGCATGTACTGATGACGATCGTCGGCGTCCTCGCTGTCGTCGTGGCGGTTCAGGCCACCAGTAGGATGTTCTTTCTCCGCCGCTCCGGACGGATCGGCCAGAAGGTGCTTCTGGAGTTGCGCCGCAGGGTGTTTCGGCACTTCCAGCGCCTGGACATTGCCTTCCACGAGCGCTACACCTCCGGACGTGTGGTGAGTCGGTCCACGAACGACGTCGAAGCCATTCAGGACATGCTGGAGACCGGCTTCGACAGCCTGGTGACCGCGGTGCTCACGCTGTTCGGCACCGCCATCCTGCTGGTCGTGCTCGACTGGCGGCTCGGGTTGATGTGCCTGGGCGCCTTCCCCCTGTTGATCGGGCTGGTGTGGTGGTTCCGCAACGAGTCCGCGAGAACATATCGCCGCGTGCGCGAAAGCGCCGCGCTGGTAATCGTGCAATTCGTCGAAACGATGACAGGCATCAAGGCTGTGCAGGCCTATCGCCGGGAACCACGTAACCAGCAGATTTTCGACGAGATCGCCGACCGCTATAAGGCCGACAACGAGCGCACATTCCAGCTGCTCGCAATCTTCATGCCGGGCGTCAAGCTCGTCGGCAACTTCACCACCGGCGTGGTGCTGCTCTACGGCGGCTACCGAGTCCTCAACGGCGAGATGACGATAGGCACGCTGACGGCCTTCCTGCTCTACCTGCGAATGTTCTTCGAACCGATGCAGGAGATCTCGCAGTTCTTCAACACGTTCCAATCGGCGGCCTCGGCACTCGAGAAGCTGGCGGGGGTGCTCGCCCAGCGGCCAGGCATCAAGGACCCGAAGCGCCCCGTGGCGCTGACCGCCGTGCGCGGCGCGATCGCTTTTCGCGATGTTCGATTCCAGTACGTCGCCGACCGCCCCGTCCTGCCTGGGCTGACAATCGAGGTGCCCGCCGGTCAGACCGTCGCCCTGGTCGGCACCACCGGCGCGGGTAAGACCACAATCGCCAAGCTGATCGCGCGGTTCTACGATCCGACATCCGGCTCGGTGACGTTGGACGGCGTTGACTTGCGTGACCTTTCGCAGACCGAACTGCGTCGCCACGTGGTGATGGTCACCCAGGAGAACTTCATGTTCGATGGGACCATCGCCGACAACATCCGGTTCGGCCGACCCGACGCCACCGACGCCGAGGTGGCCGCTGCGGCCGAAGCCGTCGGCGCCGCCCGCTTCATCGCGGCGCTGCCCGACGGATATGACACCGGCGTCGCCAAACGCGGTGGCCGGCTTTCGGCCGGGCAGCGGCAACTCGTTGCGTTCGCGCGGGCGTTTCTCGCCGACCCCGCGGTGCTGATCCTTGATGAGGCGACGTCGTCACTGGACATCCCCAGCGAGCGTATGGTGCAGCGTGCGCTGGAGACGGTGCTCGCCGATCGGACCGCGCTGGTCATCGCGCACCGGCTCTCGACTGTGCAGGTTGCCGACCGGGTGCTGGTACTCGAACACGGCTGCATTGTGGAGGACGGCACGCCCCGCGAGCTGATCACGCGCGCCGACGGCCACTATGCCGCCCTACACCGCGCGTGGATGGAATCGCTCGCCTGAGAGCTTCTCCTGACTCAGTAGATGAAACCGGTCAGCTCGAACTCGGTCAGGGTCTTCGCGATCAGCTCATAGAGAGCGGGCTTCGTCTCTACCACACCGGGTTGATAGGCGTTCACCGTGAAGTAGATCTTTGAGCCGCCTGCGACGCGCCACGATTGCATGTTCATCTGCCCGCCCGTCAACTCGAGCCACTGGCGCGTAATGCCTTGCGCCGTGGCCCGAGTCAGAACGATCTCGCCGTCGGTGCCGTCGGGGCGGTACACGCTCGGGTCGAACTCGTCGAGGTTCGAACAGAGTGACGGGGCATCGGGGTCGGTAAGCCCCGCATCGACCATCCGTTTCAACGCGAGTTTCGGCATGAACGGGACCAGTGCCCGCAACTGCAGTGACTCGTCGGGCGTTTCCCGCAACGTGGTGAGTGCCCGCTTGACGGCGGCCCTCAGGTCACCCAGGTCTGTGGTGACGCGTGTCGGGTCGATGGTGACGCTCGCGATCGACATCGCATTGGCACGCGTATCACCTTCGGTGCGTTCGTTCATGGGGAGTTGCAGGGTGACGAGGCCGTCACCGGGACGGCTGCGCCCCATGCGCTCGGCAAGTTTCGCAGCGAAAGCGACGACCAACGTCTTACCTGTGGCACCGAGAGCCTTCGCACGGCCATCCCATGACTCGAGATCGATCTGGATCGAGACGGCCGGCACGACGATCGCGTCATCACCGTCGGTCGCGCGGATTGGGACGGGTGGTGGTGAGGGCTTCGATCGGGCGACGTCCTGCCGTGCGCGGCGGGCCAGTCTTACCGCCGCTACTGCCGCCCGGCCGATGTCAGGCGACTCTCGCAGGATTTCTCGGGCATCCTGAAGCGCCGCACGGCGTCG
Source organism: Mycobacterium sp. 852002-51961_SCH5331710 (assembly GCF_001665535.1). GTDB lineage: Bacteria > Actinomycetota > Actinomycetes > Mycobacteriales > Mycobacteriaceae > Mycobacterium. Next base: position 13,392 of record NZ_LZSQ01000039.1, on the reverse strand, counting down.
AGTACGGAAATCTGGCGGTGGAAAGCCGAGATCGGCAGAATTACCCAGCGCCGCATCGGAGACGACCTGGTGAAGCCCGATGCCGTCGACCACGTAGTGGGAAAGCACCAGGCTGACCGCCGTCGAGCCGTCGGCAAGGGGGAGGACGCCGAGATGCCAGCCGGGCCCGCGCTCCGCATCGATAGGAAGCTGTGAACGTTCATCAGCCCAGTCGCTGAGTTCGGTGCCAGGACGCGCGCCATCGGCGACTTCTATGTCCGGCGCATCCGGCGTGGAGACCCAACGATGACGCGCGAACGGCAACGGCGAACGCTCGATGCGCCGCCCCAGCAACCCGCGACCGAGATTGTGGTTGAACCGCCTCAGCCCGTCGAGGTCGACAGTGTGCGAATAGAGCCAAACGACTTGGATCACCAGGTTGAGGCTGGCGGCGCGATGCCCCGCGTACAAACTGTGGTCGACCAACGCGAGCCTATTATGCAGCCGCTCATCCTGTTTGGGCATACGGAGGTTCAACGAGGGGTCGGTACGACGTGTTTCGGCTGACCCTCGATTTACGGCCATGGGCGCAGAATAGACGGTGACGCGGCGTTGTTGCCCTGAATCGTCATCTGGTCGCATGGTCGGGGGCCGGGATCGCCGTCCCCACTAGCGCCGGCGCCGGCTCATACGATCCCGATGCCTTTTGCCACGGTGAAAAGACCGACCATCGCAAAAATCATTGCCAAGACCTGTCGACGCCGAGCCAAAGCCCAGTCGTGCAGTGGTTGCAGTATCGCCTTAGTTTTGGCCGGGGCGGCGAGATAACTGAGGAGGGCGATCTCGACGACCGCGAACATTGCCACGACGAATGCGATGACGGCGAAGATCTGCATGCCGAGCCCGGCTCCCGAGGCCACGATGGTGGTGTCCACGAACAGCACCACCAGGGGCGGCGGCAACCCGAGGACGCCGAACACGAACGCGACCCACAAAGCTCCATTGTCCCAGGCATGTTGAAGGCGCGTAAGCAGTCGCCGGATTGCAGATCCACCCTCAGTCGCCGGATCGCCGAGCGGTCCCAGTGGTGAGACGGTGCCTGGACTATCCGAGTCCAGCAATAGGACGGAGCTGTCGCGGCCCGATATTGGTTGATGCGCCCGCCGACGCACCCAGGAGCGCACTGTCATCAGCGATGCCGTGGCCAGCATGACGACACCCATGCCGATCTGGACGAACCGAATCGCGGAGTTCGCCGACGTGTTGGGGACGGTGATCTCCTCCGAGAAAGTGGCAAACGTCGGTATCAAGTCCAGCACCATCAGGGGCACCAGCAGACAGGTGAGATTCACGATCATGCCGCCGACCCAGTACGCGAGCAGATTCGGCACGGGCCGGGGCCGGGAGATCATCAGCAGGATGACGGCGAGGAGCACCGGGTTGATCGCCACGAAGAACGCCAAACCCAGTAATGTGCCCCACACGGCCGGAACACTACCTGCTCGAGCGCCGCTTTCAGAGGTCAAAGCGGTCGCCGACGTGCCTGGACATAGTTTGTATCAACGCTTACTGTCTTGTCTTACCTCGACCGGTACTCTCGGCCGAGAACATCCCGGCGGTTCAGCGAGTGATGCCGTCCCGCGTTCCGGTCGGTCGATTCTCTGCGAAGGTGGGCCACAATGTGCGAGGGGGAGCGACCCTTCACCGGGTCCACCGCTTCCGGGGCTGAACTTCAGGGCGCGCGGCAATCGGTTGGCTCGACGACCGACCGACACAACGAGGTTGCTCAAGAGTGCCGGATATGCGGATCGACTGGTCCGCACGAGTGCTTCGTCGTTCGAGAAATGATGTTCGGGACGCGAGAGCGATTCGAATACTATTTCTGCGGAACATGCGAAACATTGCAGATCCGGAATCCGCTTGAGGGTGATGAGCTCCAGCGCCATTATCCGGAGGACTACTACTCGTACAACGCCCGTCGGCTATGGCCTCTTCGATGGCTCATTGGGCAGCGAGATCGCAAGAAATTGCATGCGGGCGGAGGGCTGGTGGGCGCGCTCCTCACGAGGCGGGTGCTTGATGGCATACTCCGCGTTCATCTCGGCGGAGACGTCGTCGGAATTCTGGCTCACCTCCAGCTCAAACCGGACGCGAGAATCCTGGACGTGGGATGTGGTGGCGGTGCGCTGCTTGACCGGTTGGCCATGGTGGGGTTCACGAATTTGTCTGGTGTGGATCCTTTTATCTCCGCAGATGGCCGGTCGCCTCGTGGAGTGCCGCTGACAAAGGGTGATCTCAGTGAAGTAAGGGGCGAATTCGATCTCGTCATGTTCAATCATTCGCTCGAACATGTCCCCGACCCGATCGCCGCGCTCAAAGCAGCGGCGGAAAGACTTGCACCCGACGGTATCTGCCTGGCTCGCACGCCGACGACGTCATCAGAAGCCTGGACCACTTACCGGGCGGACTGGGTGCAGATCGATGCGCCTCGGCATTTTGTCGTGCCTTCACGGCAGGCCATGGAGTTGGCGGCCGAGAGAGCCGGGCTGCGAGTGGAGCATATGTTCGACGATTCGAACTTGGGCCAGTTCGCGGGGAGCGAAGCTTATAGGAGAGGCGTTGCCGTGACCGACCCCAAAATCTCTGGGCTGTTTAGTCCGAAGCAACTCTGGGAGTGGGGGAAGCGCGCGGATCGGCTCAATCAGCTTGGCCGTGGCGACCAAGTGGGTTTCGTCATGCGGGCCCGGTGAGGAAGGGAGTATCGATGACGGCGAACGCAACAGCCCGCGCATATATGCAAAAGCGCATGCCGGAGAGCACGTTAGACACGTCGAGGTCTCAGCCTGCGGCGCGTTGCTCGGCAAACGGGAGCCGGTCGCCGACCGCGGGCAAGTTGTCCTGCCGCTCGAGACCACCGCTTTCGGTGTCGCGATGATCATCGGCCTACACACTGACGTGACTGCCTCTGCTCAGAAGATAACGGGGGCGGAGTTGCGCGAGTGACACCTGTCGGCAAGGGCGGGGGAGTGGCCCGCCCTTCGATTCTTTTCGTGCTGGGCGTGAACCGGTCCGGAACTTCGGCGCTGGCTCGTGTCCTGTCGCTGTGCGGCGGCACGCTTCCGCCCCAGCTGGTTGGCGCAATGCCGGATAATCCTCTCGGCCACTGGGAGCCGCGCGCAGCAAACTACCTGAACGAAGCGATCCTGCAGCGCCACCGTAGCACCATGTTCGATCCCACATTGCGCCTCCAGGAGGACGGTGCGTTCGATGCCGAAGAGAGGTCTGCCTGGGTCAATGAGATCAGGGCATTTCTGTCGACGCTGCCGGCAGCACCGCTCGCGGTCGTCATCAAAGACCCAAGAATCACCTTGTTTTTCGGCTTGTGGTCTGAGGCGGCGCGTCTGGCTGGGTTCGACGTCATGGCCGTGGTCACGGTTCGCCACCCCGAGGAGGTCATGGCGTCGGTCGCCAGGCGCAGCCCCGCCTCGCGGGAGCTCTCGGCCGCTTTGTGGCTCAAATACAACTTGCTGGCTGAGAGGCAAACGCGGACTGTGCCGCGGGTGTTCGTCGAGTACACGAATCTCCTGGACGATTGGCGCAGGGAAGTGAAGCGCGTTTCGGCGGCCCTCGGGATCGATCTCAACCTCCTGGAAGAGGCCGCGATCGACGAGTTTTTGAGAGTCGATCTCCGGCGGCAACGGCATGACGGTCCGGTGCCGGAGTTTTTCGGGTCCGACTGGATTTCCACGGTTTACGACGGGCTATGCGCCATCGCACGCGATGAGTATTGGGATCAGGTTGTGCTGGATCGTGTTTACGGAGCCTATCGCGCGAGCGAACGTGATTTTGGAGTGGTCTTTGAGGATTTCCGCCGCTTCCGAAGAGCCAACCGGCTTTACCGACCACTTCTCCTCAAGATGAACTATAAGGTTCTCGCGATGGTGAACCGCCGCAACAGGACTTGGATCTGAAGTCGCCACGATTGCCGAGACCGGACCGGCGTCGGTATCGTGCCGAGTTGTTCGCGCTGGCGTCGGCAGGAAGACGGCAGGACGAGGAGTAATCCGTGACAATGAAGGTCGAAGAGGCCACATTCCGAACCCTCTGTGCGAAGTCGGCGTCGCGATTCCAGCTCTGGACCGAGTTCGTGAGGTCTGCCCAAGTCGAGGCGATGGCCGAGATCGGGGTCTACCGGGGCCGCTTTGCGGCTGAGATGCTGGCGGAATGCCCTTCGATCAAAAAATATTATCTGGTCGATCCGTGGAGGCACCTCGACGACTGGAACAAGCCGGCCAACACAGGTGATGCCCGGTTCGCAACCTACCTGGCGGAAAGCATGGCCAACACCGAGTTTGCGGCTCACAAACGCATCATCTTGCGCGGAACGACGACAGAGGTCATCGATGAAATCCCGGACGGCAGCCTCGATTTCGCCTATGTCGACGGCGATCACACGTTGCGCGGTATCTCCGTCGACCTCATCAAGGTGTATCCGAAAATTCGAGATGGCGGCTGGATAGGCGGAGACGACTTCACACACATGATCTGGCAGCACGGGGATCGTTTCGAACCCAGCCTGGTGTTCCCCTTTGCCGTCTACTTCGCCGAGGCGGTGGGTGCCCGCATCTTCGGGCTGCCTCACCTGCAGTTCCTCATCTGCAAGCCAACAAAAGATACGGGCGGCTTCGAGTTCGTGGACCTGACCGGCAGCTACTCCGACACGGCTCTGCAGGCTCAATTCCGACTCCGGAGCGTCCTTCGCGGTTGGGTCACAGATACCTTGTCGCGCAGGCTCCTGGCCGAGCGGATGCCGAAGAACGTGCGGGAGCGCATCAGAAAAGCCGGTCGCGATCAATCAGGGTTCAGGCCGCGAGCTAACCGGCCCGCGAGTAACGAGCTCAGATGACGCCCGTGCCCCAGGCCACCAACCAGACCCCGACAATCGCCACGATGGCCGCCGCGACCTGTGCGCGGTGAGCCAGCGACCATTGGTGTAGAGGCCGCAGCACCGCTTGGGTTTTCGCCGGCGCGAGCAAATAACTGACAAGGGCAATCTCGAAAACGGCAAACATTCCCAGCACGAAGACGACGCCGGCGAGGATCTGCATACCCATGGGGGCGCCCGAGGAGACGATGCTCGTGTCGACGAGCAGAACGATGGCGGGGCCCGGCAAGAAGGACATGCCCGCCACCAGTGCGACCCACAACGAGCCGCTGTCCCATGCATCGTTGGCGCGGTCGATCAGACGGCGGACTGCGGATCTGCGCTTCGCTGGCCCCTCGCGGTCGTCGGGCTCCTTCGGCAGCGACGTTGCGGCCGAGGTATCCGAGTTCGGCTCAACTGTCGACGGGCCGCCGACCGGTGTTAGTACGCGTTCCCGCCGACGCGCACGGGAGCGGACCACGATCAGCGCAGAGATCAACAGCGCGATCACACCCATCCCGAGTTGAAAGTTCCGTGCGGTTGAATTCGGGCCCGCGGTTGCCAAATCGTCTGCGACAGATCTGAATACTGGGACGTGCTGTAGCATCAGCAGCGGCACCAGTACGGCGGGAACATTGGTGATCAGGCACCCGATCCAGTAAACGAACAAGTTCTGCAGTGGCCTCGGCCGAGAGATCACGAGAAGTACGATGCCGATGAGCACGGGATTGAGCGCCCACAGGAGCGCCATCCCTAGTACGGGTCCCCACACAGCGGAAGAGACTACTCCGTCAATTTTCAGCCTGGTTGGCAGCGCTATGACGGTGGGCGGTGAAGACCATTTCTCGGGATAGCTAACCGATGCTGCCCTTGTCTTTTGAGACGGCGAAGCTCTCCAGGAGATCGACAGCCTTGGTGACGCTTTCGGTGGGTGTGGTCGTTTGGGCGGCGACCTCGCGGGCCCGAGCGACATAGTCGCGACCGAGGATGCGGCGCAAGTCCGCGGCGAGCGATTCGCGGTTTGCGGTCGAGAAGCGTCGTCCGGAGCCGACCTTCAGGCGTTTGACCATCGCTGCCCAGAGCGCCTGATCGGGCGACGTCCAGAGGATCAGCATCGGAATCCCGGCACGCAGCGCAGCCGTCGTCGTGCCCAGGCCTCCGTGGTGCACAACCGCGCGGCAGGACGGAAAGGCAGCCGCGTAGCTCATCGTGTCCACGACCTTGACGTGGGCATAGTGGGGGGCATCGTCGAAATCGCTGGAGCCGGAGCACACCAACGCCCGCTCGCCCAATTGCGCACAGGCCGCCGCGATCATCGATAGCGTCTCGGCGGGAGATCCGACCGGTGTGCTGCCAAAGCCGAAGAAGATCGGCGGTGTTCCTTGGCCGATCCATGAGGCGACCTCGTCATCGGCATCCGTGGCTAATGCCATCGTCAGAGCGCCGACGAATGGCCGTTGGTCACGCCTCTCACTCCATTCGGCTGACAGCCCGGGGAAGCAAACCTCTTCGTACCCCTGAATCTCCAGTGATCCGCGCTCGACGATCCTCCGTGGCGCGGAGCGTGTCGCCTTCGGTAGGCCCAGTTCGCGCCGCTGCGCGTCGTCGAATTTCTTCATCCCGCGCCAACAGGCCCACTCGTATACCGTCAGCGCGTAACGGCCGAGTGACGCCGGCAATGGCAAGACGTGGCCATTGGGGCGAACCGGAGAGACGTGCAGTGTCGCCAACGGAATGTCATAGCGTTCGGCGACATTGGCAGCGGGCTGCTCGAAATTCAGGAACGTAACCAGCAGGTCGGCACCCTGCGCGACCGACTGCAGCGTCGTGGTGATCTGCTCCCAGTGCTGAACTACGGAGTTCCCGATCTCGCGCCACAATCGCACCCGCTCCCGGATGTTCCAGAAGTCTCGGGACGATCGAGCCCACAATTCACGGTGCGCTCCCCACCATTCCTGCGTATCCGGCCCATAGGCGACCGCGGCGAGCCCCGCCGACTCGGCGAACGCAATCAGGTCTGGCGGGACCGCGATGCACACGTCGTGTCCGCGGCGCTGCAATTCACGGCCGACGGCGACGCAGGGCTCTACATCGCCACGCGTTCCGTAGCTGGCCAGCACACACTTCATCGCGAATCTAACGGCATCAACACTCCCTCGGATTGCGGCGTGCGGCATCGTGATACCTCGGCAGTGGCAGCCACCGACTGACGCACCAGGACGGCGCATTGCGCGAAGGAACTCTAACTCAGAGGTAATAGCCTCTCGGCGTGCGAGTTCGCACGCGATCGGATGGCGACATACGGTTGGAAGTACGGTACGACGATGGGCAACGTACTCGATCCGTTCGACCAGCTCACCTTCGACGCCGAGCGAGCTACCGGAGTCACGTCGATTCCCCACCCCTTCTGGGTGTACAACCGCCCAGTCGACCTCGACGGTCTGCGGGAGTTCAATCACCATCTGCGACAGGGACTGTTATCTCGCCGCATCGAACCGTCGCCCCTTCCGTTCGGCCGCCACCGCTGGATTTCCGCCGACGGACCGCCCGAGATTGAGATCGTTGCGACGCCGCGCCCACGCGCAGAATTGGACGCCTGGCTCGAGGAGCAGGCCGCGAGGCCTATCGACGCCGTGCACGGGCCCGGATGGCACCTTGCGACGCTGCCCTTCACGGACGGCGGCGCGGCTGTGAGCTTGACCGCTTCGCACTGCCTGGCAGACGGTATCGGGTTGTTGGAGGCGATGGCAGATGCGGCAGACGGTCGCGACGCCCGATCCAGCTGGCCTGCTGAGTCCCGTCGGCGTTGGCGACGGCTGCGCGAAGACGCTCGTCAAACCGTGCGCGACATGCCCGATTTCGGCCGCGGCGCTGCAGCAGCTATACGACTGGCTCGACGTGTCCGCCGCGAGAGTGCCGTCACCACGCAGGCGAATAGGCCGCTCAGGCTACCCGCGGTTGCCGAAGAATGCCTGACGCCGCCCACGGCGACGGCCTTCATCGATGCGACTGCGTGGCAGGACCGAGCCGCTGCGCTGGGCGGGACCAGCAACACGCTGCTCGCGGGACTGTCCACCCGCCTGGGCCAGCGGATTGGACGGGTTACGGCGGACGGCTCAGTCCTGATGAAGATGCCTGTCAATGAGCGCGTCGCCGGTGATACACGCGCGAACGCGGTCAGCAATATCACGGTGCCGATTGACCCCGCACCTGCGGCGACGGACCTTCGCGGAATCAGGGCTGCAATCAAACAAGCGCTCGTGCGGCACGGGGAGTCGCGTGACGACGAGCGGGCAGTGTTGTCCCTTGTCCCCCTGTTGGGGCTCTTGCCCAAGCGGTTTGCCAGGGTCGTCGACAATACCGTCGTAGTATCCAACCTCGGTGAGGTCAACCCGCGCGTCACCAGCCCGGATGGAACACGAGCCGACATTTGGGCGTCACGGCTTTCCTATCGCGGCGTGACCGAAGCGTTGATGGACAGTCTGGGTGGAGTGCTATATGTGTTGTCGGGAACTGCGCTAGGGCGTGTTTTCGTCTCGGTCAGTGGTTACCAACCGGGTTATGCCAACTCCAATGAAGCTCTGCGACAGGACCTTTTGGCTGTCTTGGCTGACTTCGACCTCGCCGGCACATTCATCGGGGCGCCGCCTGTCACAAGTCAATGACGCCCCAGTACAGATGGCACGAATCGGATCCCGCCCGATAGGCACGAGGTCACTCGAGGTGACGTCAAGCCTTGCGCGGCCTCGCTCTCGAGTTGCTGCGCAGGGTCACGATGTGCGCATGGCGGTAGCGCCGGGTCTGGTGGACGTCACCGAGTCGGTTGGTCTATCTGCGGTCGCCTATGGGCCCGACGCACGCGCGTGGCATGACCTCGTTCACCACGGTGGCGCGGGCACCACTGCTGTAGGCCTGCGCAGTGGCATTCCCACCCTGATCCTTTCGACGTGGGGTGACCAAGCGGTGTGGGACACTCGGGCGAGACGTTTGAAAGTCGTTCTCACCCGGCGCTTTTCGGCCACTACCCGGAATTCGCTCGTCGCGATTTGCGCAAGAAACTTGCGCGGGAATACGTCACGCGGGCCCGTGAACTCGCCACCAGAATGAGCGAGCCTGCCGAAAGCCGGGCCGCCGCCACTGATCTGGTGGAGAATTTCGCTCGCTCGCGCCGTGGGCGCTGATCCGTTGTCCCACGCAGCGCGACGCGTACGATGACCGGTCTGACGGGACCATAGGTGAGGGCCCGGTGTAGCCGAGCGATCGCAGAGGGTGAGGGTTTCATGGCGACGGTATTGTTCGTACTGGGTATGGCCCGAACCGGCACCTCCGCGATCACACGCGTTCTGTCACTGTCAGGCGCCGCGCTCCCGCCCGGGATGATCGGCGCGGCGAAAGGCAATTCACGGGGGTTCTGGGAACCCCGCGAAGCGAGCTTCCTCAACGAGAAGATTCTGCGCCGCCACCACAGCACCTCAGCTGACCCGACCCTGCGCCTCCACCGAAAACCCGCTGAAGGCCGAGACATCGCCGAGATCAGCACGTACCTCACGTCCCTACCGCCGTCGGATTTGTATGTCATCAAGGATCTGCAGATCACGCCCATAGCCGGGATGTGGTTCGACTCCGCTCGCATCGCTGGCTACGACGTCGGCACCGTGATCGCGGTACGGCATCCCAGCGAAGTCATCAGCTCGGTCACCGCTTTGATGCCGGTGATCGAGCCTGAGCTCGCCGCTGCCCTCTACCTGAAGAACAGCCTCCTTGCCGAACGCTACACACGCGGGATGCCGCGTGTTTTCGTCGAATACTCCTATGTCCTTGAGGACTGGAGACGAGAGGTCGAGAAGATCTCGGCAGCTTTAGACATCACTCTCAAACCCGACGAGACCGCGATCAACGATTTTCTTGCCGTCGATGAATGCCACCATCAAGCTGACAACCCGTCATGCCCGGAGCCATTCGGTACCGACTGGGTGACCACGACCTACGACAACCTGCATCGGGCGGCGGGAGGCGAGACGTGGAGTCAAGACGCACTGGATCGCGTCTTCGACGAGTATGGGGCGACCGAGCAACACCTGCGCACGGCGCTTGACAACTATCGACGCGTCACCAAGGCGCAGCGCTTCGTCCCACGCAAATTGATCCTCGAACTCGCAGCTCTCGTCCACCGACGCAAAGGAACTTGGGCCTGAAAGTCGCCTCACGTTGCTTGGAGTGCCCCGATGGATTGACGTTCGACCGCGCCCACATCGGCTAAACTGCGGCCGCTGATGCGGGGGCGGAGCTGAAAGGCGGGACCGCGGTGAAGATTGCGTTGGCATCCTATGGAAGTCGTGGCGATGTCGAGCCTTGCGTCGCGATCGGCCGAGAACTGCGGCGCCGGGGCCACGACGTGCTCGTAGCCGCGCCGCCCGACTTGGTGGGGTTCGTCGAGTCGGTTGGGCTGAGCGCGGTCGCGTACGGACCAGATGTGGGGTCCATTCTGGGAGCGCACCGTGACTTTTGGACGTATTTTTTCCGCAACTTCTGGAAAGTCCGTCGCCTGATTCAGATGCGGCGCGAAATTGCGAATCCCGTTCTCCAGCGTTGGGACGAGATCGGTGACACGCTGGCAGCCCTGGGGGGTTGGGCCGACGTGCTGGTCACTGGCGTGAACTTCGAGCAGCCCGCCGCGAATGTCGCCGAGCGCTTTGGCATTCCATTGGCGACAGTGCATCTCTTCCCGATGCGGGCCAACAGCCACTTCCTGCCGTTCCTGCCGGCGTCGCTCGGCCGCGCAACGCTGAAGGTGTACGAGTGGTTGGGATGGCGCGCGGCAAAAAAGCTCGATGACAAACAGCGCCGTGAATTGGGCCTACCGCGAGCCACCGGCCCGTTGCCGCAGCGGATCCGCGAACACGGATGGCTTGAAATCCAAGCCTATGACGAGGCGTGCTTCCCCGGGCTGGCCGCCGAGTGGGCCGATTTTGCCGATCAACGGCCTTTCGTCGGTGCGCTGGTGGTGGACCTGCCGAGCGACGCCGACGAGCGGGTGGCGTCCTGGATCTCGGCGGGTCCACCGCCCATATTCTTCGGCTTCGGCAGTCTGCCGCTGAAGTCGCCGGCAGACACACTCGAGATGATCAGCTCGGTCTGCGCACAGTTGGGTGAGAGGGCGCTGGTGTGCGCCGCCGGGTCCGACTTCACAGAAGTCGCCCCGGCCGGACACATCATGGTGGTGGACGTGATGAACTACGCAGCAGCGTTCCCGGCCTGCCGCGCCTTAGTGCACCACGGTGGGACCGGGACAACGGCGACGGGCCTGCGTGCAGGAGTCCCGACGTTGATCCTGTCCACGGACATCGACCAGACCCTCTGGGGTTCTCGGGTGAAAAGAATGAAGGCGGGCACCGCGCGTCGGATGTCGCGCACTACGAGTGAATCGCTGGTTGCGGATCTGCGCACCATCCTGGCCCCGGGTTACGCCGCCCAGGCCCGTGAGATCGGTGCGCAGATGACCAAATCCGCAGAGAGCGCAGCGGCCGCCGCCGATCTCGTCGAGAAGCTCGCCTGCTCCGGTCCTCGATGACCGTGTAAACCTCGATAAGGCGGCTCATGGCTGTCCGTTTAGAGAAAGCCACGCCGAGTTCTTCATATCTTTGCAGGTCGGACGGGGAAGTCCGCCGGACGAAACCCTGCGCCGTATACCAGGAAAGTCGAACAGCAAATTTGTCAGGCACTGACAGAATATAACTGTTTGTAATTTACTGCGACGAAAGTGTATACAAGCTGACGTGGGACTCACTAACGTAGTTGCCATATGTCCGCTTATCAGGGTGGTGTGTTGCTGGGCGCGAATCGGTGCTCAGACAGCTACTAACTTTCAGTCGTGACTAGCGACGATGAGGAGCAATACAGCGTGGGATCGACCTTCGCCAATTCAGACCGCTATAGGTGTCCGAGCGACGAACAGACTTGGACCGACGTACGACCGAGCTGTTTACGTGAAAGGTCGGCGCCGCGCCTAGCTGAAAAGTGAATCGTGTGCTTGGGGACAGTTGGATGGACTTGAACAACCGAGCACTCCCACTCACGCGCGCCCAGCTGCATATTTGGCTCGCGGAGCAAACAGGTCGGTTCGGGGCTAAGTGGCAGCTGAGCGCACTGGTGCGGATTGCGGGACCGCTCGACGCTGACTTGTTTGAGTCGGCGCTGGTACAGGCGTTGCGGGAGGCAGAACCGCTAAGGGTCTCCGTCTTCCAAACAGGAGACCAGGTATTCCAGAAGGTCATCGATGATCCGGCTGTCGAGCTCGTCCGTCATGAACTGCTGCACTCGCCAGATCCTGCCGCAGACGCGAGAAGGCTTGCCGCGTCGCTTCAACGCACACCGATGCCGTTCAGCGGCCCACTGTTCAAGTTTGCGTTACTGCACACTAAAGTAGATGAATATTATTTCGTCGCGTGCTGCCACCACATTATCGTTGATGGGGCCGGTCTTGGTCTTTTCTGTCATCGAATTGCGGAGATTTATAATTCCCTTGTTTCCGCCCAGCCGATTTCTCCCCCTTTCTTCGGCTCGTTACGTGACCTGATTGACAGCGAGTCGGCTTACGAAGCATCCGCTGATTTCCAGCGCGATCACGCCTATTGGGTCGAAAATATCCCGCGAGAAAGCGAACTGCGCGACCGATTAGTGCCGGCTATACGCGGTGAGCGTGATTCCGATGACTGTACTGAGCCGGTTGAATTAGATCCGGTTATCGTCTCCAAGATCCAGGAGTTGGCTCAGGCGATGGGAGTGCGCCGCTCGTCGGTGATTACTGCCGCATGCGCGCTGCTAGTACGCGAGTACGACGTCGATGGCCAGGATGTCGTGCTCGATTTCCCGGTTAGCAGGCGCGTGCATCCAGAGGTCCAGCTGGTGCCCGGGATGATCTCCGGCGTCGTCCCGTTGGTCTTGAAAACATCCCCACAATCCTCTGTTACTTCCTTTTGTAAGCATGTCGACGCGAAATTGCGGGGCGCGCTCGACCATCAACGTTTTCCAGTGCAAGCTCTTGAAGACACTGCGCGATACCGGACACCGCACCGAGTGGTGGTTAACTTCATTCCACCCGCATATCAAGCCGATCTCGCCGGTTCTCCGGCGACCGCGACTCTCACTAATTCCGGCCTGGTAGATCAATCCGGCCTGCTCTTCACGAGGCTAGAAGGCCGGCTATTTCTCAGCACTGCGGGCGCTGAGCAAGTATTTGCGAACCAAACTGTCCATGACTTAGCTAAGCGGTTAGAGCGGGTATTGGGGGAGATGTCCGCCAACCCCGAGCGGTCGTTGTCATCCCTGGATCTGCTGGAACCCGCTGAGCACGCCAGACTGAATGAGTGGGGTCACCAGACGGCATTGATCGCCGGGTCGGCCGCACCGATCTCGATTCCGGAGTTGTTCGCTGCTCAGGTGGCCAACGCCTCGGAGGCGGTGGCGCTGCGTTGTGAAGACCGCTCGGT
>NZ_LZSQ01000038.1 GCF_001665535.1 Mycobacterium sp. 852002-51961_SCH5331710 | reverse complement strand
ATTAGCTGCAGTCTCGTGGGCTCGGAGATGTGTATAAGAGACAGGCCCCGGACCCCTCGGCGAACGCGCCGAATGGTGGTGGTACAACCCCTTCGAACCCCAACCACCACCGGTAGACAACTAGGTCCAGGCTTCAAGCACACTGGCGTGCAGCATATTTCGGTGCCTGAATCCTCAGGTGCTCAAACCGACCAGCTTCTGGATGAAGCGGATCTCGTCGTCATTGTGCGCGTGCCCGTCGGGATGGATCAGGTCGGAAAACCATGTGTCCGGGAGCGTCGTATAGGGCTCGTTCCAGGAGTCCCACGGCAGGTACGTCTGGGTCCGCCCGGCGACGAATCCCCAGTTGTACGCCCCGACATGGCGCCGCTTGGCAATCGGGAGGATGCCATCGACGGTGCTGCCGAGGTTGCGCGCGAGGTATTCGGTGCACAGAATCGGCCTGCCCAGCGGAGTGAGTTCGTCGATGCGGTCCTCGAACTCGGACGGAGTGCCGTAGCTGTGGAAGCTGATGATGTCCGAGAGTTCGAGCTGTAGGGAGCAGATCTCACTGCGGCTGCCCGGATCTCGCCAGTGGCCCTGCCACACACCGCTTGTCAGCGGCTGAATCGGGTTGACCGCGCGCACCCACTGGAACACGTGGGGCAGAAACGCAGCGACTAGTTTCTGCTTGTCGGGGTGTTCGACCTTGCGGTAATCCTTCGCCGGATTGTCCGGCTCGTTCCACACGTCCCAACCCAGAACCCGAGGATCGTTGCGGAACAACCCGACCACACCTGTGACGTAGCTCTGCAGCACCCGGGTGTACGCCGGATCCTGCAGGCGGTGCGCGCCGGGACTCTGCACCCATCCCGAGTTGTGCACGCCCTTGATCGGTGGGCGCTGAGGACCGGCCTTGGGCAACGGATTCCAGCACGAGTCGAACAGAACGAAGAGCGGCTTGATGTTGTGGCTCGCCGCGATGGCGACGAACTGCGAGAGCCGCTGGCTGAAGCCGGCCCGGTCCGTGGCCCACAACTGGTCGTGCAGGAACACCCGCATGGTGTTCATCCCGATGCGCTTGGCCACGCTCAGCTCACCGGCGATGCGGCGCGGGTCGAAGGTGCCCGCCTGGAACATCTCGAGCTGGTTGACGGCGTTCGAGGTGACGTAATTGGCGCCCAGCAACCAACCCTGCTCTGCGTACCAGGCGTTGGCGCGGTCAGCCGACCATCGCCCCGTCTCGGCGGCCGCGACGGGTGGCAGTTTGGTCAGTGCCGCGGCGGCTGCCAGATACAGTGGGAGTTTGAGAGCGGTTCGCCGGCGCACCCTGTGAACATAGTGTTCGTGAGCAAGACGTCAGCTCTCATGTCTCATCCTGCAACACAACGGGTTTCGAATCGTTACCGAACGGGCCGACCGACGTGGTCACCGAGGACTAGCGTTGCGGGCCAACTCGATGACGTACTGGTTGACGAAGGTGCCGGCGGGTGGATCACCTTTGTCGCAGGTGCCGTCGGACTCGCCGGGGCGTTTGATCCACAGATAGGCGTCGGCGTGCGCACCCGCGGTCTGCGTGCTCGGCGGGACACCGAGTGCCCGGCCGCTGGGGTTGCACCAGTGCAGGGGCGAGTCGGGGGCCGCTCCGTTGCCGTTGCGCGACGTGTCGATCACGTAGTGCTTGCCGTTCGTGAGCCCCGAGATCGCCTCGCCGTACCCGATCTCCTCCTCGGTGCTGAAGAAGTTCGCCACATTGAGGCTGAAGCCCCGGGCGTGCTCGACACCGGCCTGGTTCAACCGGGACGCCATCTCCTCGGCGCTGTGCCAGCGCAAGTGACCCGCATCGACGTACACGGCCGCCGCCGGATTGCGCGTCAGCGTGTCAACCGCGTAGCGGATCAAGTCGAAGCGCTCCTGACGCTGGTCCCCCGAGAGGCAATCGGCCATGGCGAGGGCATCGGGTTCGACGATGATCGCCGCTCTCGAACCGCCCACGCCGGCGGCGATGTCGTCTATCCACGCCCGGTAGGCCCCACCGCTGGCCATGCCGCCCGCGGCGAAGCTGCCGCAGTCGCGGTGCGGGATCCCGTAGATGGACAGCACCGGGATGGCGCCCGCCGCCTGCGCGTCACCGACGTACTTCGCGACCGTCGCGGCAGAGGGGCCGGGAGTGATCCAATACGCCTGCGGCGTGTTGGCGACCGTGGTCAACTCCGGAATCGGCGGATCGGCTTTTTGCGCGGCGCGCATCGCCACCGAGTCGGGATTGACGTAGAACGGCGCACCGGCCAATGGGTTCGCTTCGCTGGCCAACCGCACGAGCGGCGCCGGGCCGGCGTGCAGGCCCAGAACAACCGCCGCGACGGTTAAGAGGGGAGCGATCCACCGCGCAACCGCGGCGGCAGCTGAAGACATCACCCGAGGGAAATTAGTGCTTGGCCGTGTCCAGCGCCAACCAGGGTCATGCGGGGAGTCCGTCGGCGACCCGGGGCACCCGCTCCGCGTCCGCGCCGTCGAGCACCATCGCCGCGACCCGGTCCCGATGCTCCTCGGCGCTGCCGAGCAGGATCGCGTCAGTCGCTGCGCGTTTGTAGTAGAGGTGAGCCTGGTGCTCCCACGTGAACCCGATCCCGCCGTGCACCTGGATGGTGTCGTTGGCGACGTGGGTCAATGCGGACGAGCAGACCGACTGCGCAATGCTCGTCGCCAACGCGGGGTCGTCGGATCCGTCCGTCAGGGCCCAGATCGCGTGGTAGGCCGTCGACCTCGCGTGTTCGACGTCGACGAGCAAATTGGCGAGCCGGTGCTTGACCGCCTGGAACGATCCGATCGGCCGGCCGAACTGCAGCCGCGACTTCGCGTACTCCACCGACAGGTCGAGCAGATGCTGTGCGGCGCCGACCTGCTCGACGGCCAACAATGCCGCACCCACCTGCAACGCGTGGTTGACGACGCGGACCGCCTCGGCGGGCCCGGCGATCAGGCGTGCGGGCGCGTCGGCGAACGTCACGTTGGCCTGGGACCGGGTGAGGTCGAGCGTGGCCAGCGGGGTGCGCTGCACGCCCTCGGCGGTGGTGTCGACGGCGTACAGCGCGACGCCGTCGGAGCCGCGCGCGGCGACCAGCAACACATCGGCGATGCCGCCGTCGACTACTTGAGCCACGCTGCCCGACAAGGTATCCCGGCTCACGGTCACCGCAACGGCATCCGGATCGAGCACACCGGCCCGGTCCGTCACCGCGACGGCCGCGGTGCGCCGACCCTCGACCAGGTCGCCGAGCAGTTCGTCACGAAGGGGCCCGGGCGATGCGGCCACCAATGCCGGGATCGCGAGATACACCGTGCCGAACAGCGGTCCGCACGCCAACCGCGCCCCGAGCTCCTCGATAGCGACTGCCTGATCGACAAGCGTGCCGCCGACGCCGCCGTCGGTCTCGGGCACCGAGAGGCCCAGCACGCCGAGCTCAGCACCCAGCCGGGCCCATACCTTCGGATCGAACGGCGGCTCGGAC
This sequence comes from Mycobacterium sp. 852002-51961_SCH5331710, assembly GCF_001665535.1. Classification (GTDB taxonomy): domain Bacteria; phylum Actinomycetota; class Actinomycetes; order Mycobacteriales; family Mycobacteriaceae; genus Mycobacterium. The sequence goes on along the minus strand of NZ_LZSQ01000038.1, from coordinate 71,376 downwards.
TCCATGAGCCTGCGAACCGTCTCCTCCGAGAAGTGCTCGGCGCTGAACTTGCTCACGGCGTCGCGCAATTGGCTCTGCTCGTCGGTGAACCTGAACTCTGCCTGCCCAGCTCGGCGCTCAGTCTGGTTCGCAAGCTTCTCAGCCACGGGGGATCTCCTTCCACGGCATGCCCGCATCGGCACGCAGGTCGCCAGGCAGCCCGAGGATGCGTTCGCCGAGAATGTTCCGCATCACCTCAGACGTTCCGCCTTCGATGGTGTTGGCCCTGCTCCGCAGGTATCGCTGCTGGATGGGCCCTTGCCAATCCCGTTCGCCGGTCCCTGCACCCTGCTGGTAGCCGTGGTACAGAATCCCTTCGGGCCCAAGGAAATCCATGCACCACTGGTAGATGTCCTGGTTCAGTTCCGCGCCGACCAGCTTGCCGACCGACCCCTCCGGACCGGGTCCGCCCACCGTGGCGGCGGCGCGCGACCGTTCCGAGGTGAGGCGTTGCGCCTCCGAGCGCAGCCACAACTGCGTCAGCCGGTCCCGCAATACCGGTGTGTGCCGGTCGGGCCGCGACGCCCACAACCCGGTCGCGTCGGCGATGGTGCCCGCACCACGCCGGCTCCCGCTTCCGCCGAGCGCGGTGCGCTCGTTCATCAACGTGGTCATGGCGACGGCCCAGCCGTTGTCGACCTCGCCCAGGCGGTGCTTGTCGGGGATCCGCGCGTCGTTGAAGTAGACCTCGTTGAACTCGGCTTGCCCGGTCATCTGTCGCAGCGGCCGGGTTTGAACGCCGGTGCCGTGCATGTCGATCACGAAGTAGGTCAAACCCTTGTGCTTGGGCACATCCGGGTTGGTGCGCGCCAGCAGCAGCCCCCAGCGCGCCCGGTGGGCGAGGCTGGTCCACACCTTCTGGCCGTTGACCACCCAGTCGTCACCGTCGCGAACCGCCGATGTCGCCAGCCCCGCGAGGTCAGAGCCCGCTCCCGGCTCGGAAAACAGCTGACACCACAGGTCCTCGGTGGTGGCCAGGGGCCGCAGCCACTGCCGCTTCACCTCCTCGGTTTGGGCATGCTCGCGAATCGTCGGTGCGGCCATGCCGTAGCCCATCGGATTCAAACCGAGAGGCACCGGCCCACCCGCGCCCTGCAGGATGCGGTCGGCGACCGACTGGAGCCCGCGGGACACCCCGAGCCCGCCGAGACCCTCGGGAAAGTGCACCCACGACAGACCGGCGTCGTAGCAAGCACCGAGGAACTCGGGGACGGGAACGTTCTTCGGGTCGTGGTCGGCGACGACCCCGCGCGCCAACTCGGCTAATCGATCGGCGTCACCGGCATTGCTCATGCAGTCACGATAGAAACTCGACCGGAGTCGAGGGACAGCGGGACCCGGGAAGGCTCAGCCGCGGTACCGGGCAACCTTCGCCGCGTAGTCGTCGAGAAGTCGCAGCGACTCGTCGCGCGGTTTGGTGGGCAGCAGCAGGTTCGCCTGCCGGTAGCCGAGTTCGTCGAGGGCGCGCCAGTAGTCCGGGTCGATCGGAGTCCCGAACGTCGTCAACGGGACATCGCGGCTTGCGCCGTCCCGCATCTGGCCGATCCGTCTGGCCAGCCTCTCGACCGGCAGCGGATTGGACATCCACCCGGCACCGTGGCGAATCACCCGCTTGACCGTGGCGTCGGAGTCACCGCCGACCACGATCGGCGGATGCGGTTTCTGCACGGGCTTCGGGCGCAGATACGACGAATCGAAATCGACGAAGCGGCCGTGATACTCGGCCGGTTCGTCGGTCCACAGCGCTTTGATCGCCTCGATGCGCTCGTCGAGCAGCGCACCGCGCGTCTTCGGGTCGGTGCCGTGATGGCGTAACTCCTCGATGTTCCAGCCCGCGCCCACCCCGAACACGAAACGGCCATTCGAAATGAGGTCGATGCTGGCCGCCTCCTTGGCGGTGATGATCGGGTCACGCTGGATGAGAAGCGCGATACCGGTGATCAACTCGATCTTGGAGGTCACCGCCGCCGCCGCGGCGAGTGTGACGAACGGGTCCAGGGTCCGGTAGTAGATGGAGGGCAGCTCACCGCCCATGGGGTACGGCGACTGCCTGCTCGCCGGGATGTGAGTGTGCTCGGCGACCGCAAGCGCGTGAAAACCCCGCTCCTCGATCGCGCGGGCGAGGGTCACGGTGTCGATGGTGTCGTCGTTGACGAAGGTGGAGATCCCGAATTCCATGCGCGTCCTCACTGCCGTCGATGCGCCTGCCAACGTTGGTATGCGCGCGGCTATTCCTCAGGCCAGCGGTTCGCCCCACTTGGTCAGCACGTGCCATTCACCATCGAACATGTCGAGGCCCTGCCCGTTGGCGTCCCTGTCCGTCACGTCCCCCGCATACCGGTAGAGCGGGTGGCCCCGGTAGGTCACCTGGGCACGGCCGTCGCGACGCGGAACGGTCTTGGCCGCCGCCACGTCGATACCCGGTCCCCCGGCCGGGTCGGAATCGGCGAGCAGCGGAATCCATGTGTCTGCGCATTCGCCGTAGCAGGTGGGCCCGTTCGCCGCGTCCGTCGAGAAGACATACAGCGTGCGTCCGGTGCTGTCGACGATGATCTCGCCGAGGTCGCCGCGGTCATCGATCGCCAGCGACACGTCTCCGATGGGCGGGATCCGCTCATTGGACGGCGGTGGGTTGGGCGCAGGAGTGACCGCGTCGGTTCGCAACGCGGTCGCCGAAGCCCGTGTGCCCGAGGTTTCGGAGCTGTTCTGCGCTTGATTCTCCAGCGCAGAACAGCCGGTCACCGCCACGAGGCCCGTTGTCAGCAGCGACATGCATGCGACGTTGCGACACGCTGCGGCCGCAGTTCGTGGCGTGGGCATGATCGATTCATTTCCGTCGATGCCCGCGTTCAAACGTGTCGCGAAACCGATGATGCCTTTTGCCGCGGCTCGACGTCGGGGCCGAGTCAAGAAGCCGGCGCTGCCTTCCGTGCGGCGATCTTGACGTGAACCTCGGCCATGTCGAGTGCTTTCACCCGGGTGATCAGGTCCTCGAGCGCTGCGGGATGCATCGCGCCGGCCTGCCGGTAGACGAGGACGCCGTCCCGGAACGCCATCACCGTCGGGATCGACGTGATCTCCAGCGCGGTGGCCAGGTCGAGCTCGCGTTGTGTGTCGACCTTGGCGTGCACGACATCGCGATGCGAATCCGAGGAGTGCTCGAATATCGGGGCGAAGGCACGGCACGGGCCGCACCACGATGCCCAGAAATCGACGAGCACGACCGGATTGTCCACGACGGTGGACTCGAAGTCGTCGTAGGTCAGGCTCTTCGTGGCCATGACGCTCTCCTTTCCGTATTTACTTGCGGGGCAGAAGAACCGCTACGCCAAGCCCTTCAGCATCAGATTCCAGTACATGAACGGCAACCCGTACTTCTTGAGGTACCAATAGCTGCGATGGGGCTTGGTCGGGTCGAGCAGGGGGAACGACGGGGTCACGTTCAGGTCGTAGTCGAACTCCGCCAGGAGCATCGCGTGCGAGGATGTCACGATCGGACACGACCCGTAGCCGTTGTACGAGGCGGTCAGCGGTCGGCCCGACAAATAGGACTCGATGTTGTCGACCACCACCGGGGCCTGTTTGCGGATCGCGGCACCGGTTTTCGAATTGGGTGAAGAACCGGCGTCACCGAGGCTGAACACGTTGGGATAGCGCACGTGTTGCATGGTGTGCTTGTCGATCTCGACGTATCCGTTCGCGTCGCCGGTCGACAGTGGACTCGACTTGATCCAGTCGGGCGCGGACTGGCGGGGCACCGCGTGCAGAACGTCATATGGCAGCACCGTGTCGGGTCCGCTATCTCCGACATGGGTCACGCCCGCCTTGTGCGCCGCCGCGTCGATGGACGTCACCTCCGCGTTGGTGTGCACGGTGATTCCGTAGTCGGCGGCGATCGCGTCCAGGTTGTCGGCGATCGCCGGGATGCCGAACAGTCGCGGCGTGGGCACCACCAGGTGTACGTCGATGTCCTTCAGCACGCCCTGCTTTCGCCAGTAGTCGCTGGCCAGGTAGGCGATCTTTTGGGGCGCTCCGGCACACTTGATCGGGCCGGACGGCATGGCGAACACCGCACTGCCCGAACGGAGGTTGCGAATGAATTCCCATGTGCGTGGCGCCAAGTCGAACCGGTAGTTCGACGACACTCCGTCTCTGCCGAGCGCGTGCTCCAGACCATCGGTGCGGTTCCAGTCCAACTGGATGCCGGGGCAGACCACGAGCACCTCGTACTCGTAGTCCGCTCCGTCGACACACGTGACGGTGTTGTTCTCCGGATCGACCCCAGCCGCTGCGTTCTTGATCCACTTCGCGCCCTTGGGCATCACCGACGCTTCGGGCCGTGCCGTCGTCGACGCCTTGGCCTGGCCGCCGCCTACCAGAGTCCATAGCGGTTGGTAGTAGTGCGTGTCGGACGGTTCGATGACGGCGACGTCCGAATAGCCGTTGCGCAGCAGCCGCGCGGCGACCGAGATGCCGGCGGTACCCCCACCGACGATGACGACTTGGTGTTTCGCGGTAGTCATGATCTCTCCCGCCGCTCAGGCGTTCTGGTGGGTTTCTTCCCAGGCGCCATAACCGCCCAGGATGTCACTGACATCGGTGAACCCGTTGTGCCGCAACAGGCTTGCGGCCACTGAAGACCGGTAGCCTCCGGCACAGTAGACGACGGTCGGCTTGGCCGGATCGAGCTCGCTCAGCCGGGCAGGCAGCTGGCCCACCGGGATCTCGATCGCGTTCGGGATCGTCCCCGCCGCAACCTCACCTGGGTTGCGCACGTCGACGATTTGTAGATCGGACAATTCCGAAACGCGTTGGTCGAAGGCCTTCGCCGTCAATCGGGACGCGATCTGGACGTCGTCCTGATGCTCGAGCATCGCCTCGAACGGCCGGTCCAGGTAGCCGATGACGCGGTCGAACCCGATGCGGGCGAGTCGGTTCTTGCCCTCCAACTCGTGCCCCGGCTCGGTGAACAGCACGATATCGACATCCGAGGGCACAACCGATCCGGCGAACTCGGCATAGCGGCCCTCGAGCCCGATGTTGACCGCATGGCGGAGGTGGCCCTGGGCGAACTCCTCGGGGCTGCGTCCGTCGACCAGCACGGCGCCGGCCTCGATCGCGCCCATCACCTGCTCATAGGTCATCGCCATCGGCCTCTTGGTCTCGTCCAGCAGTTCACGGTCCTTCCGATTGAGGATCGCGTCATAGACGAAGTAGCTCGGCGCCGGTGGCTGGCCCTCGGTGACCAACTCCATGAAGGTCGCCTTGTCCGCGGCGCGCAGCGCGTAGTTCGTCTCCTTCTGCTCGCCCATGGTCGACCACAGGTCGGTCGAGAGGTTCTTGCCACAGGCCGAACCCGCGCCGTGCGCCGGATACACCCGGGTCGCGTCGGGCAGGGTCATCAGCTTGGTGTGCAGCGAGTCGTAGAGCTTGTCGGCCAACTCCTCACGGGTGAACCCGATCGAGGCCAATAGGTCCGGGCGGCCGACGTCACCGATGAACAGGGCGTCACCGGTCAGCACACCGTAGGGCACGTCATCGCCGGAATGTTCGTAGACGACGATGCTCATCGACTCGGGGGTGTGGCCGGGGGTGTGCAGGAACTGCAAGGTCACGTCGCCCAGCGAATACCGCTCGCCGTCGGCGACGCCCATCGACTCGAACTCGGTCTCGGCGACCGACGAGTAGACGATCTTTGCGCCCGTGGCCTTCGCCAGCTCCAGGTGGCCGGACAGGAAGTCGGCGTGGAAGTGGGTCTCGATGACGAGTTCGATGGTGAAGCCGAACTCCCTGGCATCGAACAGGTACTCCGAAACGTCGCGCTGTGGGTCGACAACGACTGCGCGCCCAGTGGTTTCGTCGGCAATCAAATACGACGCATGGGACAGGCAGTCCAGGTAGTACTGGATGAATTTCATGGCGGCAGCCCTTTCGTTCGTTCGGCGAGCCTTGTGGCATCCACGGTGCAGATACCCCTATGGGTATGTCAAGGGACCTTTGCCCCCAAAATATTCCGTCTCTTCATTTACCCCTGGGGGTATGTGTAACATGGTGCCAACATACCCCCCGTGGTATCGGGTTCGCTACCCGAGCCCAATCTGAAAGGACAGCCATATGACCGCGCCCGCCGTCATCGACTCACAGAAACTCGTCGACCTGCTCAACTCCCCGACACCGCCTCGGGTCCTCGACGTCCGAACCCCGGGCGAGTTCGACACCGCACATATCGCCGGTGCCTATAACGTGCCGCTGGATTTGTTGCGCGAACACCGCGACGAGATCGTCCAGCACCTCGACGAAGACGTCGTGCTGGTCTGCCGCTCAGGTCAGCGTGCCGCCCAGGCGGAGGAGACGCTGCGCACGGCAGGGCTGGCCAATATGCACATCCTCGCCGGCGGCATCACCGCATGGGAGGCCAAGGGATTCTCGGTCAACCGCGGGACCACACGTTGGGACCTCGAACGACAGGTCCGCCTGGCCGCAGGCGGCATCGTGCTCGCCAGCATCCTGGGCAGCATTGCCGTTCCCAAGCTCAAGTGGGTGGCCGGCGCCATCGGTGGCGGCCTCACGTTCGCGGCACTGTCCAACACGTGCGCCATGGGCATGATGTTGTCGAAGCTGCCCTACAACCGCGGGGCCACCTGCGACGCCCAGACGGTCGTGGCCCAACTCGTCGGCTCGGCTACCGCAGACAAGACGGTGGGCTAGCAGATCATGGTTGCGCTCGCCATCGGCCTTGCCGTCTTCGTGGGTGTTGCATTGGGGTCGCTCGGGGGCGGCGGTTCCATCCTGACCGTTCCGCTGTTGGCCTACATCGCCGGCATGGATGCCAAACAGGCGATCGCAACTTCGCTTCTGGTCGTCGGCGTTACCAGTGCGATCGGCGCCGTCTCGCACGCTCGGGCCGGGCGAGTGCAGTGGCGCACTGGTCTGATCTTCGGCGGAGCCGGGATGGCCGGCGCCTACGGAGGCGGACTGCTGGCCCGCTTCATCCCGGGCACCGTTCTTCTCATCGGTTTCGCCGCCATGATGGTCGCCACCGCCGTCGCGATGCTGCGCGGCCGCAAGAACGTCGAGAACACCGGCGGCGACCACCACCTGCCGATTCCGAAGATCATCGCGGAGGGCCTGGTCGTGGGGTTGGTGACCGGCCTTGTCGGTGCCGGGGGCGGCTTCCTCGTGGTGCCCGCGCTCGCCTTGCTCGGCGGCTTGCCGATGCCTGTGGCAGTCGGCACCTCGCTCGTCGTGATCGCGATGAAGTCGTTCGCGGGCCTCGGCGGCTATCTGTCCAGCGTTGCCATCGACTGGACGGTCGCGTCGGCGGTGACCGCCGCGGCCGTGGTGGGCGCCCTCATCGGCGCTCGGCTGACCGCGATGGTCAACCCCGATGCGCTGCGGCAGGCCTTCGGCTGGTTCGTACTCGTGATGTCCTCGGTCATCCTGGCTCAGGAGATCCACCTGAGCGTCGGGATCGCGGCCGCGGCGCTCACGTCGATCGCGGGTGGCCTGACGCTCGCGTGCACGCGTTACGCCCATTGCCCTCTGCGTCGCCTCACCGGCGCGGCCGCCTCCCGCAGGGCCCTCGCATGAACGCCGCCGATGCTGCCCCGGACTGCACTGCGTCGCCCGAAAATCGTTGCGCCGCAGCCGCTGACGAGGATGCGGTCGCCGTTGTGCTCAACCGGCTGCGCCGGGCCCAGGGACAGCTCGCCGGAGTGATCTCGATGATCGAACAAGGCCGGGACTGCCGGGACGTCGTGATCCAGTTGGCTGCGGTGACACGGGCGCTCGAAAAAGCCGGGTTGAAGATCCTCGTCACCGGCTTACGGGAGTGCCTGGCCGGCCAGACCTCGGATGGCCACCGACCGATGACGGAAGCCGAGTTGGAGAGGCTGTTTCTGGTCTTGGCCTGACCCCGCATTTTTCGGGCTTACCGGGAGTCACACCGTGTACAGGAGTAGCACGACCACCACGGCTGCCGCGAAACCGGTTGTGGCGGCGCCGATGAACAACACTTCCAACTGCGGAGTGAACGTGACCATCCGGCCGTTCACCATCTGGCTGTTCCTGATCCGCCGTGACCGCCGGTAGCCCAGGGCGAGGACCAGAAGTGCGAGCAGCATCGCGGTGATTGCCAGCATGGCCCGCGCCGGACCCAGAGACCCGTGTCGCGGCAACAGCACCAGCGCTCCGACAACAAGGAAGCCGAACGAGCTTCTCTCCCAGGACAGCACTGTGCGCTCGGCCGGAAGCCCCGGTCCTTTCGTCAGACGGCCGCGCATCTCACTGCGCCGATGGCGGCCAGACGACCAGCACAACGAGGACCACCATGGTGACGACGAAGAGCGCGCCGCCGAGTAGCAGCGGAACATGGGTCGGCGGTAGGTCCTCGCCCCGGCGCATCGCGGATTGAACCTGTTGCCAGCGCCGCACGGCCAACGCTGCCAGCAGACCACCGCTGGCGGTCAAGGCCACGCTGAGGCCGTGTCGCACCCCCGGGATCCCGAAGGACGGCACGAACTGGACGACGGCGATGCCACCGGCGATCAACGCCAGCGCCGTCCGGATCCACGCCAGGAAGGTCCGCTCGTTGGCCAACGTGAAGCGGTAATCCGGTTCCTCGCGCTCGGTACTCATCGAATCGCTTTCCCCTCGACGATGCGCCCCACGCGACCGGCGGTCCTCCCGCGCCATTGCTGCGGGGCGTCGGCGATCTTCGATCGCGCGGTCAGGTGGGCGGTGACCGCGGTCCGCAATCCTGACAGTTCCTCGTCCACATCGAGATGGGTGCCCACACGATGGGCCTCACCTCGGCGGTTGATCCCAGCGTTCGTCGGTAGAGGTGAAAGGCGGGCGCCGCATGCGGACATCGTAGGACTGTGCGCTGAAATGCGGGCACACGCTTTCGAGACTCTTCATGCCCTTCGGTTGAGAGCCCTGGATGAAACTGACAGGACACCGCGAGTAGGGCCCAGGCGCCATGGTCGGGGGCGGTACGGGCTGACCACCGGTTAGTGTGCTGTGGTCGGCCTTACGGACAAACCGGCAGAAAAGTTGAGTAGATCTATGACCGCAGCACCAGAGACGCCGGCGATCGAAGCGCGGGTCGGCCACTGGTACCAGATGGACGACAGCTACCTGGTCGGCCGCGAGAAGGTCCGCGAATACGCCCGTGCGGTGCAGGACTACCAACCTACGCATTGGGACGTCGCCGCCGCGGCTGAGCTGGGATATTCGGGTCTGGTCGCGCCGCTGACGTTCACGTCGGCCCCGGCTATGTCGTGCAACCGTCACATGTTCGAGCAGATCGTGGTCGGTTACGACACCTACCTGCAGACCGAGGAGGTCTTCGAGCAGCACCGCCCGATCGTGGCCGGCGACGAACTGGTCATCGACGTCGAGTTGACCTCGGTGCGCAGGATCGCCGGCCGGGATCTGATCACCGTGACCAACACCTTCACCGACACCGCCGGCGAGCGGGTGCACACACTGCACACCACCGTCGTGGGTCTGACCAGCGAAGACCTCGATCCGACGATCAAGACCGCCGTACACGCCAAGATGATGCACGACGTGGACATCCTTGCCGTCAGCGAGGCCGACAGCAGTTACGAGAGGTCCGTGCGGCCCGAGGGCGAGTTCCGGATCGCCGACGGTGGGCTGACCCGCGCACCTGGGACGCCGTCGTTCGACGAGCTGAAGGTCGGTGACGAGCTGCCGGTGCGCCACACGCGATTGTCCCGCGGCGACCTGGTCAACTACGCAGGCGTCGCCGGTGACGCAAATCCGATCCACTGGGACGAGGACATCGCCAAGCTGGCCGGGCTCCCGGACGTGATCGCCCACGGCATGCTCACCATGGGGCTCGGCGCCGGGTTCGTCTCCGCCTGGTCGGGCGACCCGGGCGCGGTGACGCGGTACGCGGTGCGGCTCTCCGCACCCGCGATCGTCTCCGCCGAGGAGGGCGCCGACATCGAGTTCAGCGGCAGGATCAAGTCGCTGGACCCCGAGACCCGCTCGGGCGTCATCGTGGTGGCGGCGAAATCGGCCGGCAAGAAGATCTTCGGCCTGGCGACGATGCACATCCGCTTCCGCTGACGCGCACCCGGCAGTGACTACCCGCCGCCGGGCGGAACGCGCAGACCCGAGCGTGCGACAAAACATCGGTGCCGTCGATGCTGGGTCCGATCAATTCCGTTCTGGCGGACCGTGAATCGCAGTCGCTGTTCGGGTTGGCCCACCTTGGTGCGGTGATCCATCCGGATCGTCGCGTCAGCAGAGCTGGAGGTTGGCGCGGCTGACGATGTCCATCGCCGCGCCGGTCGAGATGCCGAGGTCCGCGCTGACCATCTTGACGGCGTCCGGTGCCAGCACGCCGGAGCTGATGGCCGCGCAGGCCCGTTGCCCCTCGGTGAGCAACTCCTCCGCAGTCAGGAACGCGTACCGGGGTTGCAGCTCGCGCAGGTATTCGTCCTCCGACGCTGCGGCGGGTGCCGCCAGGACAACTCCGAGAGTCGCCAGCGCGGCCGCAACACGGACGATGAGGAGCATCTCGAACCTCCATCGGATCGGCTGGTTCCGTTCGTCAGGCAGGTCAATGGTATGCCTGCGACGATGCGCCCCGGGGAGCATTCAGCAAACATGGGTTCAAGCGCACGGCCGCGTGGTGCGGCGGTTGACCAGGTCGGAGCCGACCGGCGGGTCATGAGGCGTCCGACTGCCCCGGGCCGTTACCCCAGGGGGTATCCTTCCGGCATGTTCAGGTTGGCTAGACGCTCAGTGGCCAGGCATTCCCCGGCACGAATGCTCGTCGCGGCGTCGACGGTGACCGGCGTGATCTCGCTGGGCGCGTGTACGACGGAAGACACCCACCCGACGACCGCATCGCAACCGGAGACGGCGAGTGCCGCGCGGCTGGTGGACCCAGAGGAGTTCGCCGCAGCGATCGCCGAGCCCGATCGCGTGACAGTGAACGTTCACGTGCCCTTCGAGGGAGATATCCCCGGTACAGACCTGTCAATCCCGTTCGATCAGATCGCCGCACAAGCCGAGCGCCTCCCCGCCGATCGCAGCACTGCCCTGGCCATCTACTGCCGCTCCGGGCCGATGAGTACGGTTGCGGCCCAGACACTTCGCGATCTCGGCTACACCGATGTCGTCGAACTCCGCGGGGGCATGCGCGCGTGGCAATCCGGCGGTCGTCAGGTGAACGGCATCTGACCGATCGTGCTGGGGGGCGGCGCCTCAGGGCCTGGTGGTTGAAGTGGCGACCGCCTGTGGCTGAAGTCGGCCGGCGCGGTCCAGTCGGTAGAGCGCGAAAGCCGCCATCACCCCGATGGCGCTCAATACGAGCCACGTCAGCTCTGGCGCTCCGGCGTCGGCGGTCTTCTGCATGAGCGTTCCCGTGGCGAGATTGCCGACGAGAATTCCGATTCCGACGATGGTGTTGTAGAACCCGTAGTGCGTTCCGACCAACCGGCCGCCGGCCAGGGACACCACCGTGTCCATTTCGAATGGGAACACCGCGGCCGATCCGATTGCCAGCACTGCGGCACCGACGAGAAGTGCCATCACCGCTGCGATCTCGCCGGCACGGCTGCCGTCGGGCAGCACGGCCATCGGAATGAACGACGACGCGAGAACCAGCATGCCGATCACCAGGGAGTGCCCCGCCCCCCACCGCTTGGCGAACCACCGTGTGATCTTGAGCTGGCCTGCGACCGCGACCAGTCCGGAGATGACGAAAACACCCGCGACCACGAGCGCTTCGGCATTCGGCAGCAGATCCTTGGCCTGTAGGGGTAGCGCCAGATAGACCTGGAAGGAGAGCACATACGAGCCGACCATCGCCACCGCGAAGAGCAGGAAGGACCGGTTGGCCACGACCGTTCGCCAGTCCTCCAATATCGAGGAGGCTTCCCGGGGCTGGGTGGCGTTGTGCTGCGGGAGCGCAAAGAGCTGCGCGATTGTCAGAGCCGCAAAGATCGCGGCCGCCGCGGCCGCTGCAATGCGAAAATCGAGGACCATCAACGCCAGGCCGACCAGCGGACCGGCAAGGATGCCCCCCTGGTAAAAGACGTTGAACAGGGCGAAGGCTTCGACACGACGGGGACCGGCATCGGCGGCGAGGTACGCGCGCACTGCCGGATTGAACAGTGCTCCGGCGAATCCTGTTGCCGCCGAGGCGATTAGGACGGTGGGCAACGAGTCGGCGATGATCAGGAGGCCGAAGCCGACGGTGCGCAGCAGACAACCGGCGACGATGAGCGGCTTGTATCCGATGCGGTCGGCCAACGTTCCGCCGACGATGAACATGCCCTGCTGAGAGAAGTTGCGCACGCCCAGGACCAGACCGACGGCCCAGGCGGCCAGCCCGAGCGGCCCCGCAAGGTATCCGGCCAGGTAGGGCATCAGCATGTAGAAGCCCAGGTTGATGCCGAACTGGTTGATCATCAGCAGCCGGCTCGGCCACCCGAAATTGCGGAATTCGGCGACAAGGCTCCTCATCGCATCGCCTCTACCGGATCCACGATCGTGGCGCACCGTGTCCACGAGGACACCACACGTTGTCTTGGGTCATCGATGACCGCCGGTTCGGCGGGAGGTGTTTCGCCGAGGAGACCGTGCTCGCGGCAGAAATCGTCGTTGTAGATGGTGTCGAAGTAGCGTTGTGGGCCGTCGGGGAAGATCGCCGCGATCGTCATATCCGCCGGATGGCTGCGGGCCGCCCAGCCGGCGACCAGAGCCACCGCGCCGACACTCCAACCGCCACTGGCGTAGTGGGTGGCCGCCATCGTGCGACATGCCCACACGGCTTCGGCAGGGGCAACCCAGTGGACCTCGTTGAAGGCCCCGTAGTCGACGTTTCCCGGATAGATGCTCGACCCCAGGCCGCGCATCAGTCGTGTCGAGGCTGGTTGGCCGAAGATGGTGGAGCCCACCGTGTCGACCCCGATCAATTGCATGTCGGGGTTGAACTCCCGCAACACCCGCGCCACGCCGGCCGAGTGACCGCCGGTACCGACCGAGCACACCAGCACGTCGACGGTGCCGAGTTGAGCGTGCAATTCCAGAGCCAGCCCACGGTACGCGTCGACGTTGTCGGGGTTGTTGTACTGATCCGGATACCACGCACCTTCCTCGGCGGCCAGCACCTGCAGCACCCGGTCACGGCGCGCCTGCTGCCAACCGCCGTCGGGATGCGGCTCGGTCACCAGGTCGACATCGGCGCCGTACGCCCGCAGCATTCGCTGGATGATCGGCTCCATGCCGGGATCGGTCACCAGGGTGACCGGATGCCGATAGACCGTGCCGGCCAGCGCGAGGCCCAAACCCAATGTACCGCTGGTCGATTCGACTATTCGGCGGCCTGGCCGGAGCGCACCGCTGGCCCGCGCACGCTCCACCATGTACATGGCCGGACGGTCCTTCATGCCACCGGGACTGAAGCCCTCGAGCTTGGCCCAGAAGCCTCGATGAGCCGGCGCAAAGGGTTCTGCAATGCGCAACACCGGGGTGTGGCCGACCATGGTGCCCGGGCGGTCATAGCGGCCCAGGCATCTTTGACCAGGAGTATGTGGTTTCAGAGTATGAAGGGACAGAACGTGATTCATCTACGTGCATCGCTTCTGTGTCGAGCCGCGCAAATCGGTACGCGGCAGCTGAAAGGGGGCGACGGTCACCGACCGTGCCGCAACCAGGCGGCGTGGTCTGACGCCACCGGATCAGCGTCGCGCGATGCAGAGACGGGTGAGCAGCACCCGGCCGGACAGAACGGAAGGTCGCGACTTGGGCGGACCGCGGATGGCAGCCAGTGCCGGTTGATGCCAGCACACCGCGACAACCGCGAGCGCGGCAATCAGCCCCAACAGGACGAGTGAGGTGGACGCTCGCGGAAGAACCGCCTCGGCGAGCGCATCCGGGGGCAACGTGGGCGACGCATCACCGATGTGCTGATGATCGATGACGGCCGGGTGATCGCCGACGAGAGCCGACGAAAGTCCATGCGGCCCATGCGCCGTGGTGACCTCGTCGACCGGCAGCGTCCACTGGGCGGCGACGGTGACGAGCCACAACGCCATGCCCAGCGCGATCGCCGCGCCGGTCCGCGACGCCCGGACGGCCATCTGGTATCTCACAATGTTCCCGAGGGTAGCAGCGCAACGGCGATCGGCTTCCTCACCCAAAGACCTGACGCCATCTCGTTATCGGGACGCGACACCAGTGCATCCGCATACCTGCGAAGGCCTGGTCAAAGCGTGTGCAGCGCCCGCGACGTCCTCCGTGAACCACGCCGTGCGATCCGGTCCATCGCTGTTGAGCGATCGGGCTTCTTTATCAAATCTTCAGGGAACGACTACAGCACTCCTATGGCCGTTCGAGAAGACTTGGCGACAAATCGGTGCGTGATGGACGTGGAGGATGTGTGGTGAAGGTGAACAGGCCCAGCGCGATCGGAGCGGCGGTGCTGGCCGCGGTGTCTGTAGTCGCGGCGTGCGGCAACTCTGCGACCAACCAAGAGACGGCATCCGCCGCTCCCACTCAAACCGTGAGTACAGCGCCGGCAGCAGACCACAATCATGCCGACGTGATGTTTGCCCACCACATGATCCCGCATCACCAGCAAGCGGTAGAGATGAGCGACATGATCCTGCAAAAGCAGGGCATCGACCCGCGGGTAGCCGACATGGCGAGGCAGATCAAGGATGCGCAGGGCCCGGAGATCGAGCAGATGCAGGGTTGGCTCGACCAGTGGGGTATGCCCGGAATGCCCGGGCCGGGCGGAATGCCCGGGCCGAAAGGCACCGGTGGCAACATGCCCCCTGGGCATGGCGGAATGCATGGTTCGGGCACCGAAACCGTCTCTCCGCCGGCATCGCCGGGGCCGAGCGGGTCAATGATGCCGAGCATGGGAAACATGCCGGGCATGGAAGGGATGATGTCGCCGGCCGATATGCAGGCCCTGCAGAACGCTCAGGGCGTCGAGGCCAGCAAGCTCTTTCTCACCCAGATGATTCGGCACCACCAGGGCGCAATCACCATGGCGCAGAACGAGGTCGACAACGGTCAGTTCCCCGACGGCGTCGCGCTGGCCAAATCGATGGTGAGCAGCCAGCAGAAGGAGATCGACACGATGAACGAGATACTCAAGTCGCTGTAGTGGCCCGCACGGTCGCGGATACGTTGTCACCACCCGACGGCGTAGTGCGTCGAGTCAGGAGCTGACCGTCGGCGAGGCTTGATGCTTGTCGAAGGCATGGGCTCCGATCACTGGATGTAGGGGCACCGTCACGATGAAGGTGGTCCCTTCTCCGGGTCCGCGGCTGGTCGCGCTGATGTGGCCGCCATGGGCCTCGGTCAGCGCCTTGGCGATTGCCAACCCGATCCCCGCACCACCCCGGTCACGGTCTCGGGCGGTGTCTGCCCGGTAGAAGCGCTCAAAGAGGTGTGGCAGATGTTCGGCGGCGACGCCCTCGCCGTCGTCGGAAACGGTGAAGACCACATCGGTGCCGACAGTCCCGACAGCGAGGGTGACGTGGCCGCCGGCCGGAGTGTGCCGGAGAGCGTTGTCGAGCAGATTCCCGATCACCTGGGTCAGGCGCTGGCGGTCACCCCATAGTCGGGGCGCGTCATCGAGTCGAACCCTCAGCGCCACACCAGCTTCGGTGTAGCGATCGGCGAACGCGGCACGCACCGTGCCGATCAGCTGACCGGGGTCGACCCACTCGGGTGCGATGGTGGTGTGGGCCTCCTCGGCTTGCGCGAGGGCGGCGGCGTCCGCCGAGAACCGCACCAGTCGGCCGGTCTGCTCACGCAGCATTGCGACGGTCTGTGCGTCGAGGGTTCTCACACCGTCCTCGACGGCCTCCAGGTAGGCCTCGAGCACCGCCACCGGGGTACGGATCTCGTGGGCCAGGTCGCCGAACAACCGGCGGCGGGTCGATTCGACCGACTGAAGCCGTTGCGCCATCTGGTTGAACGCGGTTGCCAGCCCATCGAATTCATCGCCCAGTCGTGGTGGTGTCACCCGGATGTCGTAGCGGCCCTCGGCAACGGTCGCCGCCGCCGCAGATATCTCGGCGACCGAGCGCTGCACGCGCCGGCTCAGATATACGGTGACCACGAGCGCGGTCAAGGCCGCCACCGCGATAGCGGTCCCGACCGAAATAGCCGTGGCGTGGCGGTAGGCCTGTTCGGCGTGGAACTGCTCACTGGAGTTGTGTGGCACACCCGCCTGATGGAGGTGGTCACGGAACAGCGGCGGGCCGACCAGTGAGGCCACCACCCAGGTCGTGACGCCGACGGCGAGCAACACCAGTCCCTGCGCCAACAGCAACCGGCGGAGCATCCCGGTACCCGTCGACGCCCTCACTGCCCGGTCCCCATCCGGTACCCCACTCCGCGAACAGTGAACACGAAGCTGGGCTCGGCAGGGTCGTCACCCAGTTTGCGCCGAAGATGTCCGACGTGGACATCGACGAGGTGGCGGTTGCCGACCCATGTCTCCCCCCAAACTGCTTCGATGAGCTGCCGGCGGCTCCACACCACACCAGGGCGTGACGACAGCACGGCGAGAATGTCGAACTCAGTGCGCGTCAACGCAATCAACTGGCCACCGAGATACACCTGTCTGCCCGCGACATCGATCGACAGAGGGCCAAACACCCGCGGTGCCGGCACCTCGGCGCTCATCGACCCCGTTGCCGGGTCAGGTGCGCCGACGGTGCGAGGCCGACGCAGCATGGCGCGGATCCGCGCGACCAACTCCCGTGGACTGAACGGCTTGGTCATGTAGTCGTCGGCGCCGACCGAGAGGCCGACGATCGTATCGACCTCGGTGTCGCGGGCGGTCAGCATCACGACGTAAGCGTCGGAGAACGTCCGCAGCTGCCGACAGACCTCGACCCCGTCGATCCCCGGCAGGCCGAGATCCAACACCACCACATCCGGGTCGACCTCACGTGCCACGTCGAGCGCTTCGCCTCCCGTGTGGCGCACCGTGACGTCGAAATGCTCCCGCTCGAGATAGCTCGCCACCACTTCCGCCAGCGGCGCCTCATCATCGACGACCAGCGCGCGGTAGCCGGAATCCGCAGTGCAGGCGGACGATTGCGCGGCGGTATCCATCACCCCATCGTGCCGCTCAACCGCCCGCTTCTGGGCTGTTGACGAAATCTTCACACAACCATCATCAAACCGTTCTGGCGCTACCGGACCGCGGCCGGAGATGGTGGTCGCCGGCCGGCATCGCCCTCAGGCGAGGACCACGCGGTCCCACACCCGATGTTCGCCCAGCCCGTCGATCAGCGACTGGGCGAGGGTCGCCGCATCAGAGTCGGAGAACAGCCCGGGCCCGTCGGTGGGAACCCCTGCGGCGGTGGCAAGCTCGGTCCCCGCCGGCAGCACCGCGATCGCCTTATGGTGCCGGAACGTCTCGTCGACAATGCTTTTCGCTTTGGCGTCGGTCGGCGATCCCGCGATGAGGATCGCGTCGAACTCCACCGAACGCGCGGTCGCGTAGGTGCGAGAGACAGGCAAGGCACCGCCGTCGTGCTCGAGGGTGCCGCCGTGTGCGGCGACGACGAACGGCACGTTCTTGGCGTTCGCGATCGCGGTGACAGCGGCCGCCACACCGGCCAGATCCGACTCGGGGCCGGTGAGTATGCCGATCTGTCGACCCTCGACCGGCCATTCCTCACCGACCTGGGCCACGGCGGGGCTCAGCACGTCGGGATCCGCGGGAGGCACGGTGGGCGCGGGCGCCTCGAGACCCAATCCGGCCGCGACGGTCGCGCACAGCTCGGCGTCGATGTTCGCCAACGCCGCGAGCTGGCGCTCCTTGACCGCCTGCTCGTAGCACTTGCCCAGCTCGAACGTATAGGCCTCCGCGATGTGCTCCTGTTCTGCGCGGCTGAGGCTGCGGTAGAACAGCGTCACTTGGCTGAAATGGTCGTCATAGGTGGCCGGGGCGGCACGCCGCTTCATCGACTCGGGAACCACAGTCGGCACCTCGATGAACGCGCCGGTGTCCGCGCCAGCAAGGAACGGGCAGCCGCCGTCGAGGGAATTCGGCTTGTACGGCGCGACGCCGGGATGCACGCCGTGCTGGTGGAACCCGTCGCGGAACATGTCGTTGACCGGCGCGTGCGGCCGATTGATCGGGATCTGGCCGAAATTCGGACCGGCGAGCCGCGTGATCTGCGTGTCGAGGTAGGAGAAGAGCCGCGCCTGCAGAAGCGGATCGTCGGTGATATCGATGCCCGGCACCAGGTGCCCCGGGTGAAACGCGACCTGCTCGGTCTCGGCGAAGAAGTTGGTGACGTTGCGGTTGAGCTGAAGCGTCCCGATGATCTGCACGGGAGCCAACTCCTCCGGGACGATCTTCGTCGGGTCGAGCAGGTCGATGCCCTCGAACATCTGCTCGGGGGTGTCCGGAAGCACCTGCACGCCGAGGTCCCACTCGGGGTAGACGCCCTTCTCGATCGCGTCGGCGAGGTCGCGCCGGTGGAAATCGGGGTCCACCCCGGCGGTGATCTGGGCTTCTTCCCAGACCTGCGAGTGCACGCCGAGTCGCGGCTTCCAGTGAAACTTCACCAGCGAAGTCGACCCGTCCGGTCCGGTCAGCCGGAACGTGTGGACGCCGAAGCCCTCCATCATCCGGTAGGACCGCGGAATCCCGCGGTCGGACATGTTCCACATGGTGTGCGCCTGGGCTTCGGTGTGCAGCGACACGAAGTCCCAGAAGGTGTCGTGAGCGCTCTGCGCCTGCGGGATCTCCCGGTCCGGGTGCGGCTTGGCCGCGTGCACGACGTCGGGGAACTTGATGCCGTCCTGGATGAAGAACACCGGGATGTTGTTGCCGACGAGGTCGAAGGTGCCCTGGTGCGTATAGAACTTCGTGGCGAAGCCGCGGGTGTCGCGCACCGTATCGGCCGATCCGCGGGAACCGAGCACCGTCGAGAAGCGAACGAAGACGTCGGTCTCTTCGCCGGACCGCAGGAATTCCGCCTTGCAGATCTTCTCGGCCGCACCGTTGGCGCGGAACACGCCGTGCGCGGCGGCGCCGCGCGCGTGCACCACTCGCTCCGGAATGCGTTCGTGGTCGAAGTGCGTGATCTTCTCGCGAAGGTGGTGGTCCTGCAACAGCGTCGGCCCGCGCTCACCGGCTTTGAGGGAGTGGTCGGTGTCGTACAACCGCGCGCCCTGGGCGGTGGTGAGGTATGCCTCCTGCTGGCCACGGGCGGTCAACGGGCCGTCGACGGTCGCACCCGTTGCCGTGCGCAGCTCGGGCGCAACCTGATCGGCCTTCGGCGGCAACGGCTCGCGCGGGGCGGTCGGCTCGTCGAACGACGGCGCCTCAGGGCCGGGCGCGCCTGGAATGTACGACGGATTGTGCTGTTCGGCCCTGCCTTCACGCTTCAACTCTTCGTTGCCGATCAGCGCCCCCGCCGCCTCCTTGGCCTTGCCCTTGGCCTCCTCGACCATTCCCTTGACTGCTTCCTTCGGTGCGCGGTCGTCGGCCATCAAGCTCTCCTAAATCGTGGCGGTTCGGGGCACGAGCACGCTCGCCGGCGTGAGCCCCACTGCGGCGGGAGGTTTCCCTTACGGCGCCACTCGAAACCTGACCCACCCATCCGCGCGTGGGCCGAGGTCTCCTATCAGCTCTCCTCGGACCGCAGAAGGGTCCGCACCTCGGTGCGCGTTCCGTACGGGCGCAGCATTCGGCTCGCCGGCCGCGGACGCACGTTCAGTGGCCACCAGAACCAGCGGCCGAGCAGGGCCGCGATGGACGGCGTCATGAAGGAGCGGACAATCAGCGTGTCGAACAACAACCCCATGCCGATCGTCGTGCCGATCTGGCCGAGAACCACCAGGTCGCTGAAGATGAACGACGACATCGTCGCGGCGAAGACGAGCCCCGCCGCGGTGACGACGCTGCCGGTTCCGGCCATCGCACGGATGATGCCGGTGTTGAGTCCGGCGCCGATCTCCTCCTTGAACCGCGAGATCAACAGCAGGTTGTAGTCGGCCCCCACGGCCAGCAGCAGGATGACGGCCAGCGCCAACACGATCCAGTAGAGCTGTATCCCGAAGATGTACTGCCACACCAGAACCGACAAGCCGAACGATGCGCCCAGCGACAGCGCGACGGTACCGACGATCACGACCGCGGCCACCAGGCTGCGGGTGATGAACATCATGATCAACAGGATGAGCGCCATCGCCGCCAGCGCGACGATCAGCAGGTCGTACTTGGCGCCGTCCTGAATGTCCTTGTAGGTCGAGGCGGTCCCGGCGACATAGATCTTCGCGTCCGACAACGGGGTGGCCTTGATCGCATCGAACGCGGAGTCCTTGATCGCGTTGATGTGCGAAATCCCCTCCGGCGTGGCGGGTTTCCCCTCATGCGTGATGATCATCCGCGCGGCCTTGCCGTCCGGTGAGAGGAACAGCTTCAAGCCGCGTTTGAAGTCGGGGTTGTCGAACGCCTCCGGCGGCAGGTAGAACGTGTCGTCGTTCTTGGCCAGATCGAACGCCTGACCCATCGCCGTCGAGTTCTTCAGTGCCTCGTTACTCTGGGCGTTGATGCCCGTGGTGGTGGCGTAGTTGGACAGGGTGAGGTCGCGGTTGCGTTCCTGGATGGCGATCTGCGGCGGCAAGAGTTCGACCAGTTTCGGCTGCAGGGCGTCGAGCTTGTCCAGACTGGCGGTGATGGTGCCGAACTGGTCGGCCAGCAGGGCGATTCCGTCCAGGGAGTCGAACACCGATCGCAGGGCCGAGCACATCGGAATGTCGAAACAGTGTGGCTCCCAGTAGAAATAATTGCGTATCGGCCGGAACTGGTCGTCGAAGTTGGCGAGCTTGTCGCGCAGGTCCTCCACGATCGTCACCGTGTCGTGGAACGCCTGCGTCTGCTCGTGCGTCGCGGCCGCACTCGCCTGCTGCAGAGCCACCTGCTGTTTGAGGATGTCGATGGTGTTGCTGATCTCGTTGGCCTGCTTGAGCAGATCGGCGCCGCGCGCCTGCTGATAGCTCAGGTTCATGATCTGGCTCGCGCTCTGGGCACTGATCTGAAAAGGGATGGAGCTGTGGCTGATCGGCGTGCCCAGCGGCCTGGTGATCGACTGCACGAGGTTGACGCCCTTGGTGTGCAGGACGGCCTTGGCGACGCGCTCGAGGATCAGCATGTCGGCGGGATTACGCATGTCGTGATCGGTCTCGATCATCAACAGTTCCGGGTTGAGGCGCGCCTCGGAGAAGTGCCGCTCGGCGGCCGTGTAGCCCTCGACCGCCGGCGCCGAGGCGGGCAGGTACGGGCGCGCGTCGTAGCTGGTCTTGTAGCCCGGCAGCGCGAGAAGGCCGACGAGTGCGAGCAACGTCGCGACCGCGAGGATCGGGCCCGGCCACCGCACGATCGCGGTGCCGATGCGGCGCCAACCACGCACGCGGGTCGCATGTTTGGGCTCCATGAGCCCGAAGCGGGTGGCGATCAGAAGGACGGCCGGCCCCAGCGTGACCGCGGCCGACAACGTCACGAGGACTCCGATGGCGGCGGGGATGCCGAGCGTCTGGAAGTACGGGAGCCGGGTGAAGGCGAGGCAGGCCACCGCCCCGGCGATCGTCAGCCCCGATCCGAGGATGACGTGAATGGTCCCGCGATACATGTCGTAGTACGCAGAGACTCGGTCCATGCCCTTGTTGCGCGCCTCGTGATAGCGGCCCGCCACGAAGATCGCGTAGTCGGTGCCTGCCGCGATCGCGAGCAGCGTCAACAGGTTCGTCGCATACGTCGTCAGGCCGATGAGCCCGGAATCCGCGAGCACCGCGACCACGCCTCGGGCGGCGGCGAGTTCGACGAACACCGTGACGAGCATGATCAGCGTCGTCAGGATGGACCGGTAGACGATGAGCAGCATCACCGCGATGACGAGGAAGGTGATGGCGGTGACCTTGTGGGTGCCTTCGCTACCCACCTCGAAGTTGTCGGTGATGAGCGGTGCCGCACCGGTCACGTAGACCCGCAGCCCGGGCGGTGGCGGTGTGTTGTCGACGATCCCGCGCACCGCGTCGACGGATTCGTTGGCCAGCGCTTCGCCCTGGTTGCCCGAGAGGTACAGCTGAACCAGCGCGGCCTTGCCGTCCTTGCTCTGTGAGCCGCCCGCGGTCAGCGGATCTCCCCAGAAGTCCTGGATGTGCTCAACGTGTTTGGTGTCGGCGGCCAGCCGGCGCACCAGGCCGTCGTAATACTCGTGTGCCTCGGCGCCCAGGGGTTGGTCGCTCTCGAGCACCACCATCGCGGCGCTGTCGGAATCGAATTCGTCGAAGACCTGTCCGATGTGGCGCATCGCCATGATCGACGGTGAATCGGCGGCGTTCAGCGATACCGACCGCTCTGCGCCCACCACTTCGAGCTGTGGTCCCACGACGTTGGTGACCGCGGCGACCGCGACCCAGATCAACAGAATGGGCAGGGCCAGGCGACGGATGAGACGCGCGGGCCGCGAACCCGTCACCGCGGCGTCGGAGCGATGTGCCCCCTCGTCGGTGCTCTGCGCGGTCACGCCGTCTTGTCCAGGCACGAGATGTATCCATTCACGTTGTCGGAGGACCTTTCGTCCGTGACCACCCCGTTGACGGTGATGCGACATCCGATGACCGAACCGTCGCCTTGTGCACGCAGATCGACGAAGAGGGTCGGTTCGTCGGTGACCAACTCGTGCGACCACGGCAGGGGCACGTCGTCGACGCGCTGGGGCTGGGCGTCGATGTCGAGGAAGTTGACCGTGGCGACGGAGCCCGGAGTGCCGAAGACCTCCAGCAGAACGCGTTTGGGGTTGAAGCCCGTGTTCTCCAATGCCTCGGCGCCGGTCTTGGAAACGACGTTGTTGGATCCGAAGATGCCGTGCAGGCGGTAGATGCTGAAGGCGACGAGCGCTACGACGACGACCGCGACCACGATCGTCCACCGCCGGCGCACAAGTCTTCCCACCGAAAAACCGCTCACCGGCGCCCCTTTCGACGGCTGCCACGATCCGGCCTCGGAATGGGTACTCACACGAAGAATGGAGGCCAATTCGAAACGGTACGGTACCGTACTGGCTGTCGCAACCGCTATCCTCGACGGGCCCGTGGTGGCGCCCGCGTAAATATTGGAAGAGGGGCGGTGAGGAGTGAGCGTGAAGTCCGGATCCAGCAACGCCGAGTCGGCTACCTCGTCCGGCTCGCGCTGGACCCCGCGCGAGGCCGAGTTGCTGGCCATCACGCTCCAGCTGTTACAGCAGCACGGCTACGACCGGCTGTCGGTGGAAGCCGTTGCCACGCAGGCGAAAGCGAGCAAGGCGACGGTGTACCGCCGCTGGCCGTCGAAGGCGGACCTGGTGTTGGCCGCGTTCATCGAGGGCACGCGCGTGACCAACGTCCCCCCGAACACCGGATCATTGCGCGGTGACCTGCTGGCGCTGGGCGAAGCGGTGTGCCGGCAGGCGTGCGAACACGGCAGCACGATGCGCGCCGTCCTCAACGAGATGTCGCACAACCCTCGGCTGAGTGAGGCCATGCAGAACGAATTCGTCCATCAGCGCAAGATGGTGATCAACAAGGTCCTCGGCGACGCGATCGAGCGCGGTGAGATCGACGGGTCGAAGCTCAACGACGAGATCTACGACCTGCTCCCGGGATACCTGGTGTTCCGTTCGCTGGTCTCCGGGCGGCCTCCGACCGACGAGACCGTCCGCGTCCTGGTCGACGAGGTGTTGCTGCCCAGCCTGAAGTGATCCGGTTCCGCAGAAGTCGCCGTGGCCGGGGACGCCTCGTTTAGCCTCCCTGTGAACGCGCCGCTCGACCGTGGGACCGGAGGACTGTCGTGAGCACCTACCTGCCGGACCCCGCCGTGGAGAACAGGACGCTGACGAAGGTCACCTGGCGACTGATCCCGTTCCTGGTATTGCTCTACATCGTCAACTATCTCGACCGTGTCAACATCGCGTTCGCCGGGCCGAACGGGATGAACGACGAGCTCGGTATGAGCGCGAAGATGTTCGGCTTCGCCTCGGGCATCTTCTTTCTGGGCTATCTGCTGCTCGAGGTGCCCAGCAACATCGCCCTGCACAAGTTCGGCGGCCGCCGCTGGCTCGCGCGGATCATGGTCAGCTGGGGAATCATCAGCGCCGCAATCGCTTTCGTACCCAACGCCGAGACGCTCATCGTCCTGCGCTTCCTGCTCGGCGTCGCCGAGGCGGGCTTCTTTCCCGGCATCATCCTCTATCTCACGTTCTGGTTCCCCGAGAAGCAGCGGTCGCGGGCGGTGTCGCTGTTCATGGTCGCCGTACCGGTCTCGACAGCGGTCGGATCGACGATCTCATCGCTGATCATCGACTGGGGCCACGGGATGTTCGGACTCGCCGGCTGGCGATTCATGTTTCTGGTCGAGGGACTGCCCGCGGTCATACTCGGCGTGATCTGCTGGTTCTACCTCACCGACCGGCCCGGTGCCGCGGACTGGCTGCGCACCGACGAGAAGCGCTGGCTGGAAAGAACTTTGGACGACGAGCGCGCGATCGCCGAGAGCGCCGGCCACTGGCCGTTGAAGAAGGCGCTGACCCATCCGCGCATCCTGGCCCTGGCGTTCATCTACTTCGGGATCACCTACGGGCTCTACGCGGTCGGCTTCTTCTTGCCCACCATCGTCGCCGGATTTCAGGAGGAGTACGGCGTCCATCTCGACGTGATCCAGCGCGGGCTGGTCACGTCGATTCCGTACGTCGTGGCCGCGATCGTCATGGTGCCATGGGCGTGGCACTCCGACCGCACGGGCGAGCGCGTATGGCATGTCGCGATTCCGGCGATCGTCGGAGGTATCGCCATCCCTGCGGCCCTGTACATGACCGACGTCTACCTGGCGATGCTGGCCGTCACGCTGTGCACCTGCGCGGTCATGTGCGCGCTACCCGTGTTCTGGTCTCTGCCATCGGCTTTCCTGACCGGGGCCGCGGCCGCCGGTGGTATCGCGCTGATCAACTCGCTCGGCAATCTGAGCGGGTTCGGCGGTCCGTACATCACCGGCTGGCTGACCGACCTGACGGGCAACAGCAGGGTGGCGATGTGGGTGGTGGGCACGCTGTCGTTGGCGGCCGCCGCCCTGGTCGTCGCGCTGGGCAGCAGGCGCGCGGCCCGGGAGTAGCGCCGCTTCAGCAGTCGCCGTTGGCGGGCAGGTCGGCAAGCACTCCGTCGATGATCTCGGCGGCCGTGCGGGCGGCACGTTCGCCGTCACCCGCGGCGATATGTTCCAGCAGCACACCGTGATCGACGACCTCGACCGAGGCGTCCTGCCCGCTCGCGACACTGGCCGTGATGGCCTCCATCAGCCCCCGGTACAGCTCGGTGAGCGTGGCGTTGTGCGAGCTGCGCACGACGGCCAAGTGGAATTCTGCGTCGGCGCGGGCGAATTCGTCGGTGTCTCCCCCGGCCAGGCATGCGTCGCGGTGATCGAGTAGCGCCCGCAACTCGGCCAGGTCGTCGTCGGTACGGTGCGCCGCGGCCGCACGGGCGCCCTCGGCCTCGAGCGCGCGCCGCACCGCGAGCACCTCGCGCCACTCGGCACCGCAGAGCCGGCCCAGCGCACCCGACACCTCGCTGGTGGCTCGGACATAGGTGCCGTCGCCCTGCCGCACCTCGAGGATGCCTGCGTGCGCCAGCGCCCGCACCGCCTCGCGCACGGTGTTGCGGCCGACGCCGAGCGATCCGACCAGGTCCGTCTCGTTGGGGATGCGCTGCCCGACCGGCCACTCGCCGCGGGTGACCGAGGCCCGCAACTGCTCGATGACCTGCTCGACGAGGCCGGTCCGCCGCGCGGTGACCAACGGCACAGAGACATCCTTTCAACCAATCATGGGATGTATGGCACATTAGCAGGATGCGCGTCGATCAGCGGGATGAAGACACCGAGCTGTCGACGATGCCTGACACAAGGAGCACCGCCGCCTCCGATCCCGCCCCGATTCCGCTGGTCGCGGGCGGTGCCCTGCTGGCGGTGGCCGTCGTGCTTACGGCCCTGAACCTGCGGCCCGCCGTCACCAGCGTCGCCCCCCTGCTCGGCGAGATGCGGGCCGAACTCGGGGTCTCGGCGACGTGGGCCGGACTGCTCACCACCCTGCCCGCGCTGTGCTTCGCGGTCGCGGGACTCACCGCGCCCCGCCTGGCCGCCCGCATCGGTCTGGGGCGCACCGTCTCCGCCGCCCTGGCGGCGATCACCGTCGGACTGGTCGCTCGCACCCTCGACGGTCCGCACACCGTGATCGCGGCGACGCTGGTCGCATGCGCGGGCATCGCGTTGGCCAATGTGTTGATCCCCGTCGTGATCAAGGGGTCGTTCCCCGCACGCGTCGGCCTGATGACCGGGATCTACACCGCCGCGCTGCAAGGCGGCGGTGCGCTCGGGTCGGCGGTGACGCCCGGACTGGAAGACCCCCTCGGCGGGTGGCGCGCCGCGCTCGCCGCGTGGGCCGCGGTCTCCTTCGTCGCGCTGGTGGCCTGGTTGCCGACATCGCGACGGCACGGCGGCACGTGGGCGGCGCACACCACCCCCGTCGGCGGGCGACGCTCGCTGCTGCGAAACCGGTTGGCGTGGACGGTCACCCTGTTCTTCGGCTGCCAGTCGTTGATGGCCTACATCGTGATGGGTTGGCTGCCACAGGTGTTCATCGACAACGGGGTCGACAAGACGCAGGCCGGCCTGCTCGTCGGGCTCACATCGCTGGTCGGCGTGCCCATCGCGTTGGTGATCGCACCGTTGGCCGCGCGCAGCCGCGGACAGAGCGCATGGATCGTCGGGCTGGGCGTCGTGGGCCTGGCGGGCACGCTGGGCCTGATGATCGCGCCCGCCGCGCAACCCCTGTTGTGGAGCGTGCTGATCGGTATCGGCATGGGCGTGTTCGCCTTAGCACTCGCGGTCATCGCGCTGCGCGCCCGCGACGCCGCCGACACCGCCCAATTGTCCGGGATGGCACAGGGATTCGGCTATCTGATCGCGGGCGTGGGCCCCTTCCTGTTCGGCCTTCTGCACGACGTCACGCACGGCTGGACGGTGCCGTGGGTGATGTTCGGCGGGGTGTACGTGGTGCAGATCGTGCTCGGTGCGCTGGCCGGGCGCCCGCGTTACGTCTGATCGCTCACCGCGTCAGGGCCGCGTCGAAGAACGCGAGCTCCAGCCGCATCGCGCGCCGGTAGGCCGTCCGCGCCGCCGGGATGTCGCGGGCCTGCCGATCGAGCAGCCTTTCCAGTAGCGACGCCACCTCGTCGAAACCGGGATCGGCGTACGTCTGCACCCATTGCGCGTACGGCCCGGCGGTCTGGCCGTCGAGCGTGACCCCGATGTGTGCATACAGCCGCATGCACGGTGTCATCGCCGCGCACACCACCCCGACCTCGGCGGTGGCGGCGGTGGCCAACAGGAACTCGGTGTAGGCCAGCGTTGCGGCGGCGGGTTCGACGTCGGTCATGTCGATACCCCACGACGCGGCATAGGACGCGTGTAAGCCGAGTTCCTCACGCACTCCGGCGAGAAGGTCCGCGAAGGTCAGCAAGGTGTCCGTATCCGAGCTCCGTGCGAGTGCCAGACCATATGCGCGAGCGAAGGATTCGAGGAAGAACGCGTCCTGGGCGATGTAGCCGGCGAACAAGTCGCGCTCCAGCGACCCGTCTCCGATTCCCCTTACGAACGGGTTGGCCAACACCTCGGCCACCACTTCGGCGTTCTCGGTCCACAGCTGCGCTGCCAGTGACATGCCACGGACTCTAGTCACGGTCAGCCGTGGGATGGGGCCTCAGGCGGTGAGCCGCATCTCCTCACCCGGGTGTGAGCTGAGCGTCACGACGACGGTGCCCCTGCCGGTCGCGAACCTGGTATTGGCGTAGCCGATGAAGCCGTAGTGTCCGTCGATGGTCGATACCGCGGTGATGTCGTCGCTTCCCGATGCGCCGGTGTCGAGGTTCTTCCACGCGGCCGTGACGGTCAGCGCACAGGAGCCATCGTAGATTCCGGCGTCGTAGTGGATCGCGACGCGCACACCGTTATCCGGCCTGCCGTCGAGCTGCACGGGCTCCACTTGCGCCTCCGCTCTGACGTTTCCCCCACATGTCGGCGAAGCCACCACGGGCACCGGGTCCAGCTGTGCGGCGGCATCGGCGTGCGCCGTCGCCGCAGCCGGCCATGGCGCGACGAGTGCGAGCACGAGTGCGCCGAGGGCACGGAAGGAGGCCATGTCTCGGTTATCGACGGTGACCGGGCCTGCGTTAGCCGTAGACCGCGTCAGGTCCGGTCGGACCACCGGAACACCGCAAGGCACCCGACGAGTCCGGCGACGCTCCACGCGGCCAGCACGAGGAAGATGCGCCAGTGCTCCCAGCTGCCCGCCGGTTCCAGCGCGACCATCTCCGCAGGCAGAAGCACCGACCGGAATCCCTGGGCCATCCACTTCACCGGGAACAGCGAGCCGATCACCAGCATCCAGGCCGGCAGGATCATCAGCGGCACGTACGTTCCCGAGACGAACTGAAGTGCCACCGACGGGCCGTTGGTGAGGACGGCGGCCGACACCGCGTTGCTCGCCAGGTTGCTGATGAAAATGCCCAGCAGCGAGCAGCTGACGATGCCGAGTATCGACACCCAAGCGAGGGTGAACCATCCGACCGCATCGGTCGGCAGGTGCAGACCGAAGACGAACACCCCCACGATCAACAGCAGAACGGCCTCGGCGAAGCTGACGACGGCGACCAACGCGATCTTGCCGATGAAGTACGACGACGCGGTCGCCGGTGTGCCCCGCAGCCGACGCAGCGCTCCGGTCTCCCGATCGGCGGCGATGCTGATTCCGAGGTTGACGAACGACGTAGACAGGATGCCGTAGGCGAGCATGCTCGCCGCGATCACCGCACCGGTGCTGGTCTCGTTGTCGGGGAGCTTCGCCGAGAAGATCGAACCGAGCAGCAGACAGATCACGGCGGGCATGGAGAACGTCAGGACCATCTGTTCGGGCCTGCGGTAGAACATCTTCAGCTCGGGGACGATCCGTGACCATCCGATACGCACCGCCGACGGAACGGTGCGCTCCGCGGTGGCGCGGTGGCGCGGCGGTGAGGCGGATACGACGTGTTGGGTGTCCATCATGGCTGGCCGATCAGATGCAGGTAGGCGTCTTCGAGCGTGGGCCGGCTGATGGTCAGCTGCGCCAATTCCGCACCGTCGCGACTGTGGCGCCGCACCAGTTCGGTCGGGAAGTCCGTTGTCTCCACGCGGAACTCGGCGCCGTCGAACCACCGCACGGTGGCCGCGGAGTTGACGTGTTCGGTCAGGCGTCCCGGCGAGTCGACCGCCACGACCCGGCCGTCGGCGATCACCGCGACGCGGTCGGCCAGTGCTGCGGCCTCTTCGAGGTAGTGCGTGGTCAGCAGGACGGTGGTGCCGTCGGCGGCCAGCAACTTGATGAGTTGCCAGAACTGCCGCCGCGCTTCGGGATCGAAACCCGTTGTGGGCTCGTCGAGAAAGAGCAGTTCGGGTCGGCCGACGATGCCGAGCGCGACGTCGAGGCGACGGCGTTGCCCACCCGAGAGCGCCCGCACCCGCGAGCCGGCGACGGCGTCGAGGCCGACGAGTTCCAGCACCTCGTGTGCGCCGCGGGCGATGCTGTAGCAGCTGGTGAACATTTCCACCGTCTCACGCACCGTGAGCATCCCGGCGTCACTGACCTCCTGCAGCACGATGCCGATGCGGGCCCGCCAGCTGCGGCCTGCCGAGCCGGGGTCCTCCCCCAGCACGCGCACGGTGCCGGAGTCGCGGGTCCGGTTGCCCTCCAGGATCTCTATGGTCGTGGACTTGCCGGCGCCGTTGGGGCCGAGGATGGCGAAGATCTCGCCGTGGTCGACGTCGAGGTCGAGGTCGCGGACCGCCGGGTTCGGTCCGTAGGCCTTCGAAAGCCCCCGCACGTGCACCGCCGTCGAATTGGCCATCGTCAACCCTCGAGTTCGGCCAGCAGGTCTCGCAGATCGGCCTCCGACATGCCGTCGATCAGCCGGTCCACGTCGTCGTCGGCGGCGGCCGGTTCCTGCGCGGACGGCGTCGCCTGCGTTGCCCCGTGGATCGTGTGCAGTTCATCGAGCACACGTGCGGCCAGCGAGTCGACGCTGACACCCTTGAGGATCTCCAACACCGGCAGATCGATCGAGAACGTGGTGTTGATCCTGACCCGGAAGTCCATCGCCATCATCGAGTCCAGGCCGATGTCATCGAGCAGGTCGTCGTTGCCGAAATCGGTCACGGCACAGTCGAAGACAGCGGCGACCAGCCGTTCGACCTGGTCGACGATCACGTTGAGACGCTCGGACTCCGGCGTGTGCGCGAGCACCTCCAGGATCGACCCGTCCGCGCCGCTCCCGGCGTTAGTCGCGGTAGCCGCGTCGAGTTCGGCGAACATCTTGGGCAGGTGGCCGCCGAGCAGTTGGCGGGCACGGTTCCAGTCGGCGCTGATGGCGACGACATTGGGGACGGCCTGGTTGATCAGCCGGTCGAGGATCAGCGACCCGGTCGCGGGTGTGATCAACTCGATTCCCCGCATGGCGTAGACGTTCTCAAGGTTGAGGTCTTCGACCATGCCCACCGACCACGGACCCCAGCCGATGGTGAGCGCCGGAAGCCCCTGCGCCTGCCGGTGATGCGCGAATGCGTCGAGAAACGCGTTGGCGGCGGCGTAGTTGCCCTGTCCGGGTGAGGCGATCACCGAGCCGGCGGAGGAGAACATCACGAAGAAGTCGAGTTCCTGCTCGGCGAATGCGGTGTGTAGCACCCGGGTGCCGGTGACCTTCGGGCCCATCACCTTCAGGAAGTCGTCCTCGCCGACGTTGACCAGAAGTTGGTCGTGGACGGCTCCGGCCGCGTGGATGACGCCGCGCACCGGCCTGTCACCGCCGCGGTTGTGCTCGGCCAACCAGGTCGAGACCTGGTCGATGTCGGTGATGTCGACGCTGGCGACACTCACCTGCGCTCCGAGGCTTTCGACGGAACGGACCGCCTCGATACCAGCGAACTGCGGATCGTCGGGGGTCATGCCCGACCATTGGTCGCGCGGCGGCAACCCGCCCCTGCTGAGCAAGGTGATGTGTCGTGCGCCGTGCTCGGCGAGGTAGGTGGCCACGGTGCGCCCGAGGGCCCCGGTGCCGCCGGTGACGACGTAGGTTACGGTGGGAGAAAGCTTGGTGGGGAAGGGTTTCGTGAGGTTGGCGCTCGGACGCAGCCGCGGAACCAAAGTGACGTCGCCGCGGATCGCGGCCTGGTCCTCGGATTGCGGATCGAGGATGTGCCTGCAGACACGCGTCGCGGTGTCGTCGATGTCGTGGGCGTTCCCGAAATCGATGTCGATGTCGATGAGTCCGCCCCAGCGCTCGACGAACTCCTGGTGTCCGATCACCCGGCCCAAACCCCACACCGCGGACTGGTCGACGGCCAGCGGTTCGGTGCCCAGCGCCGGTTGTGCGTTCGCGGTGAGGAGGTACAGGCGCGGGCTGACGGTGTCGTGCGCGGCGAGCGCCTTGGCGATACGCAGGACGGCGAGGGTGCCGAGGTGGTCGTTCGTTTTCGCGACCGACGCCTGGGGGTCCTGGTCGAGATCGATTGCCCAGCAGTCGATGACACCGGTGAGTTCACCGTCTTCGGCGAGTTGCCGGTCGAACAGTTCGGTCATCTGCTCGGCGGACCGCTCGTCGATCGCATACCCGTCGTCGATCGCGGTCAGGGCGTCGACGGGGCGGTGTGCGACGGTGCGTACGCGGTGGCCGCCGTGCCGCAACCGGTCGGCGAGCGCGGTGCCGAACCCGCTGTCGTCGACGAACACGAGGAACGAGGAGGGGTCGACCTGCTGGTTTCCGGCGAGTTCGGGCGCCGGGACCCAGTGGAGTTCGTAGAGCCCCTTGTCGATTCGCTCCGGGGACATCCGTGTCGAGGCGCTCAGTGACCGCACCGTGAAACCCTCGAAGACCGCGAGCGGTTCGCCTCGGTGGTCGCAGATCGTGATGTCGCTTTCGATCTCCTCCGCGGTCGCCGACCTGACGGCCAGTCGCACCGTCATGTTCCCCTTGGGGCTGTCGTACACGGCGCTGTGCCGGATGCGCGTGGGCAGGAACGGGCTGTCGCCGGCACCGCTGCCGGAAAGTGGTGCGCCGAACAGGGTTTGGAAGGCACCGTCGATCAGTGCCGGGTGGAAGCGATAGTCGTCGAGGTCGTCGACGATGGGCGCCGGGATGTCCATCTCCGCGACCACCCAGCCCTCGCCCGCCGTGAGCCCGGTGACGGCTCGGAACGCCTCGCCGTAGTCGAACCCGATTTCCTCGGTGAGGGCGTAGAACTCGTCACCGGTGACCGCGTTGGCCGACAACACTTCTGGCGGCACCGTTCGCCCGCGTGGGGACTTCGGCAGCGTGGTGAGTTCGGCCGTCGCGGTGATCGTCCACTTCAGTTCGCCGTCGGCCGTCGCGGTGAACGCGGCGAACTCGAGGTTCCCGGTGTCCTGGTTGAGCGTGGTGCGCAGGATGGGATCGCAGGTGTCGTCGAGGATGAGGGCACGGTGCAGCACGAGATCGTCGACACCGAGGTCGGCGCCGTAGGTTTTCCTGCCCGCCGCGAGCGCCATTTCGATGTACAGCGCGCCGGGTACGACGACGCTGCCCTGCACCCGGTGGTCGGCGAGGAACGGCACCAGCGCGGTGCTCAACTCGATCTCCCAGGTCGGGTGAACGGCGCTCACCGGCTGACCGAGCAGCGGGTGCACCGGGTGATAGTGCAGGGACTCGGTCGCCTCTTGCGTCTCGTTCCAGTACCGCCGCGACTGCCACGGGTAGCTCGGCAGCTTGAGCAGTCGGGCTCCCCCGCGGGGGTAGAGCGTCGCCCAGTCGATGTCGTGGCCGTGGTCGTGCAGCACGCCGAGGCCCGTCATGAACGTGCGCACGTCGTCGTCGTGGCGTCGCTGCATGGGCTGCACGAGCGTCTTCTGTGCGCCGGCGATCTCCAGGATCGAGGCTGCCAGTACGGGATGCGGACCGAGCTCGACGAAGTGGGTGTAGCCATCGTCGAGCATGCGGCGCGCTGCCGGTTCGAAAAGGACGGTGGCGCGGGTGTTCTGCCACCAGTAGGCGGCGCCGGAGCGGTATCCGTCCAGCCGATCGCCGGTGACCGTCGAGTAGAGCGGAAGGTCCGCCGGTTTGGAAGACAAGCCGTCGAGGGCGTCGTGGAGATCGCTTCTGATCGCGTCCATGTAGTGCGTGTGATAGGGCACCTTGCCGGTGAGGTACCGGTGGAAGACCCCGGCGTCGTCCAACCGGTGGGCGATGGCGTCGAGCACCTCGCCGTCACCGGCGATGGTGACCGCGGAGGGGCTGTTGATCGCGGCCACCGAGACCCGCCGGCCGAACTCCTCGCGAGTCGCGTTGTCCAGCGCCGCCATCAGCGATTCCGCGTCCAGTCCGACGGCGAGCATGCGGCCCTGACCGCTGGTGCGTTGTTGAAGCCTGCTGCGGTGGTAGATGACCTC
Organism: Mycobacterium sp. 852002-51961_SCH5331710; assembly: GCF_001665535.1. Lineage (GTDB taxonomy): Bacteria > Actinomycetota > Actinomycetes > Mycobacteriales > Mycobacteriaceae > Mycobacterium. Next base: position 37,765 of record NZ_LZSQ01000038.1, on the reverse strand, counting down.
GATCGCCTGCTCGAAGCTCAGCAGGCCGGCGAGATGGTGGGCGGCCACCTCTCCCGCGCTGTGGCCGACGACCGCGTCGGGTCGGATGCCGAACTCTTCGAGTTGTGCGGCGAGCGCGATCTGGATGGCGAAGTTCGCGGGCTGGGCGAACTCGGTTTCGCCCATCCGCGAATCGCTTTCGTCGCGCCGGAGTTCCTCGAGCAGCGACCAGTCGGTGTGGCGGGCCAGTTCGCGGTCGCTTCGCGCGATGCTTTCGGTGAAGGCAGGCAAGACGCCGAGGAGCCCGCGGCACATCTTCCACCATTGCGGGCCCATACCGGAGCAGACGAACGCCAGCTTGGGCGTCGCCGAGGATGTGCGGGCCGCCGCGATCTGGCCGCCGTCGGCGAGGGCGCGCAGTTGGTCGCGAGCGTCGGAGACACCGTGGGTGACCAGTGTGTGGCGATGGCTCAGATGTGAGCGTCGCTGCGACAGCGTGTATCTGAGGTCGGCCATGGTGACGGCCGGGTCGGCGTCCAGGTGGTCGGCCAACCGGCCCGCGGCGGCCACCAGGGCCTCCTCGCTGCGCGCCGAGATCGGCAAGAGGGTGAGCGGCGGCTCATCGGCCGAGGCCGGTGGCCGTGCCGCGGCCGGCGGTTCGGCGAGCACCGCGTGGGCGTTGGTGCCGCCGAATCCGAACGAGTTCACCCCGGCGATCCGCGGTCCGTCCCCGGGGAACGGGCGGCCCGTACGAGAGACATCGAGCTTGAGTTCGGCGAAAGGAATGTGGCCGCTGGGGTTTTCGAGATGCAGATGCGCCGGGATGTACCCGTGCTTGAGGACGAGGGACGTCTTGATCAGCCCCGCGACCCCGGCGCCCGCCTCCAGGTGGCCGATGTTGGTCTTGACCGACCCGATCGGCAGTGGGTCGGTCCGATCGGACGTCAGCGCTGCGGCCAGGGCACGGGTCTCCACCGGATCACCGACGGGTGTTCCCGTCCCGTGGGCTTCGACGTAACCGACGTCTCGGGCTTCCACGCCTGCGCGGCGTAGCGCCGACGTGATCGCCGCGGACTGTGCCTCGGCGCGGGGCACGGTGATGCCGTCGGTGCGGCCGTCCTGGGACACCGCGGTCCCGAGGATCTGCGCGTAGATGTCGTCGCCGTCGCGCAGCGCCTGGTCGAGCGGTTTGATGACGACGACGGCACCGCCCTCGGCGCGCGCATAGCCGTCGGCGGATTCGTCGAAGGCCTTACAACGGCCGTCGGGGCTGAGGAATCCGCTCTTGGACTCGGCGATCGCGGTATTGGGTCCGATCATGATGTTGACGCCACCGGCCAGGGCGAGCGAGCTCTCACCGTTCCAGATACTCTGCGCCGCCAGGTGCACCGCGACCAGTGAGCTCGAGCACGCCGTGTCGATCGTCATGCTGGGTCCGCGGAAGTCGAAGGCGAACGAGATCCGGTTCGCCAGCATGGTCATCATCATTCCGGCGGCCGAATGCGTCTTGAACTGGTAGCGGCTGCCGCGGCCCTGGTTCTGCAGCAGTTGGTAGTCGAGGGTGAACCCGCCGATGAACACGCCGACGTCGGTTCCGGCCAAGTGGGTCGGCGCGATCCCCCCGTCTTCCAGCGCCTCCCACGTGGTCTGCAGCATCAGGCGCTGCTGCGGGTCGATGGAATGCGCCTCGCGCGGCGAGATTCCGAAGAACTGCGGATCGAACTGATCGATGGTGTCGAGGAAGCCGCCTCGGCGGGTGACCATCTTCCCGACCTTCTTCGGGTTGGGGTCGTGGAAGCGGTCTGCGTTCCAGCGTGATTCGGGAACGTCACCCGTGGCGTCGACGCCGTCGGTCAGTAGCCGCCAGAAGTCCTCGGCGGATTCGACCCCGCCCGGTAACCGGCAGCCGATTCCGACCACCGCGAGCGGTGCGGGCCGGGGGTGATTTTCGATGGTCGTCATACCTGCAACTCACGGATAGCGGTGGAAATCCAGCCGGAACTGACCGGATTGTTGTGCTGCTCTTGGCGATAGACGGAGCGGAGTTCCCTCAGCAGGGCATCGCGTTGCCACTCCTGGACCTGCGCGACGGCGGCGTCGTCGTCGAACAGCGCGGATTTGTCGGCGAGCACGGTCTCGACGAGTTGACCCGCCAGTTGCCGCAACAATCGGCCGTTCGCGTCGAACCGGTCGGCGAAGTCGGGCGCCGGTTCCATCATCGCCTCGTGCAGTGTCACCATGAAGTTCAGCGGCGAGTACAGGTCGACGAACACCACGGACGATTCGCGCCCCTCGACCGCGGCCCACTCGCGGAAGAACCGTTGCACGCGGTTGCTCAGCGCGATCAACCCGTCGAGGTGCGGCACGACGGTCGGATCGTCGGCGACGCTGACGAATCGGCCGTTGCGGTAGAGCAGGCCGATGAACCCCCAGTAGAACGCGACGTCCCAGATGATCTTGGCCGACATCACGGTCGGCGTTCCCATGAGCGTGTACTGCCGCTCGTACACCGCAAGCCACATGTCGGAAAGTGACCGGAACAGCGAATCGCTGATGGCCGCCCTGGCGACGACGTCCTCGCCGTCGAGGTCGCGCACGACCATGTCGGCGATGAGGCCGTTGCCGATCGCGACCAGGTCCAGCCCCGAGGAGTACAGCGGGTCGAGGAACACGCCGGCGTCGCCGGTGAGGCACCAGCGGGCCGCGCCGTCGAAGACCTTCGTGGCGGCGTGGCTGTAGTGCTTCATCACCCTGAAGTCCATGATCTGGTCGTCGTATCGGGCGATCTCGTCCGCGCACTGCGGCTCGTGTTCGCGAATCCACGCCTTGGCCTTGTCCAGCGTGTTGAACTCGTCGAACGCGTGAAAGTCCGGGTCGGCGACGATGCCGACGCTGGTGGCGCCGGAGGCGAGGCGGATGAGCCACACCCAATAGCCCTCGCCCATCAGGTGATTCGTCGACAACGCCCGGTCGCCCTCGACGAGTCGCGACTGCCAATCGACGTCGTCGCTCCACCGTCCGACGTCGAGTTCGGCCTTGACGCGGAACCAGGCCGCGTTGCAATGGTGGTCGGTGGCGCGCTTGAGGTTCAGCTGGCGCGACAGCGTCCGGTTCCGTCCGGACGCGTCGACGACCCAACGTGCCGTCGTGCGCATCGTGTCGTCGCCGTCCTGGTAGCAGACGGTGTGGCCGTCGTCGACGAATTCCACGGCGCGCACGCGCCCGCGGACGACCGCGATCCTCTCTGCCGCACACCGGCGGGCCAGTTCGTTCTCGAGCCTGCCGCGGTCGATCTGATAGGTCACCTGGGGCACGAACGAGGAGCTGCCGAGTTCGACGCGTCTTGCGATGTCGGTATTGTCATTGTGCGAGAAGAATATCCGCAGCCCCATCTTGCGGATCTGCTCGGTGTTCAGGTGGTCGGCCAGGCCGAGGCGTTCGCGCAGATAGTGCGCGGACACCTCGACGGTCGACTCCCCCACGGTGTGGGTGATCTCGGGAACGGGACGCTCAGTCGGTTCGATGAGCACGATCCGGATTCCCGGGCGTGCGGAGCGTAGCTCCAGCGCGAGGGTCAGCGCGGCGGCGCCGCCACCGATGACGGCGACATCGTGCTCGGTGTCGGCGGTTGCGCTGTTGGACAACTGGTTTCGGATCTTGCGGGCGAGTGCGGCCCTGGCCTCGGGGCTGAGTTCTGACAGTCTCTCTCGCACTGGAGATCACCTTCCCTCGGCGGCTACGCCCGCCAAATCCGCCTGCTGCGGCGAGGCATCGACCGGAGTCCGGTGGCGCCCGTAGACATAGTTGAAGATCGGCGTCGCCATCAGGGTGGTGATGATGGCGACCAACACCAGGATCGTGAACAGGGTCGGGGTGATGATGCCCGCCTCGAGGCCGATGTTGAGCAGGATGAGCTCGATCAACCCGCGTGCGTTCATCAACGACCCGAGCGCGACGGACTCCCGCAGCGGCACCTTCCGCAACCGCGCGGCCAGCGTGCAGGCCAGTCCCTTGCCCGCAATGGCCACGACGAGGATACCCAGCGTCACCGCCCACAGCGTCGGCGTGTTCACGAGGCCGATTTCGGTGTTGAGCCCGGAGTAGACGAAGAACAACGGCAGAAGGAACGTGGTGGTGAGCGGTTCGAGGGAGTCGGTGATCTTCTTGGCGAACAAACCGGACGGCATGGCGACGCCGAGGACGAACGCGCCGAAGATCGCGTAGATCCCGATGACATCGGTGAACCAGGCGCAGCCCATGAGAAGGATCAGCACGACGCTCAACATCGTGGGAGTCACGGTGTTCCGGCGTTCGGTCATGGTGCCGAACACACCGAGCGCCCTGCGGCCCGCGGTGAGCAGCAGCACGGTGTAGGCCGCGCCGCCGACGATGGCGATCAAGGCGATCGTCGGGTCGCCCTGGTGGATGGCGAGCACGACGGCGAGGATGCACCACGAGATCGCGTCGTCGGTCGCGCCGCAGGCGAGCGCGAGCGTGCCCAGACTCGTTCCGGTGAGCCGGGTTTCGAAGATGATTCGGGCGAGCATCGGGAACGCCGTGATCGCGATCGAGGCGCCGAGGAACAACATCGCCATGAGCGGTGTGACGCCCTCACCGAAGAAGTCGTCTCCGGTCATCAACGGGATCGCGACGAGCGCCCCGAGGACGAGGGGGGCGAAGATGCCCGCGGCCGAGACGGTCGCCGCGGTGCCTGCGCGGTGTTTGATCAGGTCGACGTCGAAGTTGAGCCCCACGAGGAACATGTAGAGGACGAGGCCGATCTGCGCGGCGGTGTACAACACGACGTTCGCCTCGCCCGAGGGAAACAGTTCGGCCTGAAGGCCGGGGGCAATTCGCCCCAGCAGCGACGGGCCGAGGATGACACCGGCGATCATCTCGCCGACGACCTGCGGTTGACCCAGGCGTTGGGCGATCAGGCCGACGACCCGGCATGCGACGAGGATGACGGCGAGGGCGAGAAAGAAGTCGATGGCGACGGCTGCGGGCATGTCAGGTCCTACGGTCCGGCGCGCGGACCGCGGTAATGGTGCGGTGTTCGGAGCGCAGCGATTCGCCGGCGGGCTCCACCAGTCCGTCTATGACTCACCTCGTCGATTCCGACATGTTCGACGTACGCGCGTCGAGCCGGAGACGGGGGCGTCTTCGACGCCGAGGGGTATTGACGATTTGGGCGGTCGCTAACCCTGAAAGATCTGTCCGATTGATGACGGCGGATGTCGCCGCCGTAATGTCCGTCGCGTGCAGGTTCAGCTCCGACGTGCCACACGGGCCGATGCGCGGGCGGTCGAGCAGCTCGTGCACGAGTCATTCGGCAAGTACGTCGCCCGGATCGGGAAACCGCCGGCGCCGATGCTCGCGGACTATGCGTCCGTCGTGGCGTCGTCGCGGGTGTGGGTACTGGATGCGGACGGCGCAATCGTCGGGGCGCTCGTCAACGAGGTGCACGACGACCATCTGCTTCTGGACACCGTCGCCGTCGCGCCGAGCGCGCAAAGGCACGGCTTCGGCGCTCGGCTGCTCGCCCGTGCGGAGGACGACGCTCGCGAGTTCGGGCTCGTCGAGGTGCGGCTGTACACCCACCGGCTGATGACCGAGAACCAGGCGTTCTACGCTCGCCACGGCTATGTCGAGACGGGGCGCGGCCGCACCGACGGCTACGACCGGATCCACTACACCAAGCAGATCGGTTAACAGCACACCGGCGGTTACGCGGCGCGGTGATCCCTGCTCGACGCGAAAATGCGCCGCAGGAAGGCGATCTGATCGTTGACGACGCGCTCATGCCACCGGGCGCCGGGGTACACGTCGAAGTGGTCGCAGGGGTAGTGATGGACCGTCGCCCGCATCCGCGTCGCCGCCGCGGTCGCCGGTGCCGGTGGGGCGGTGCGGTCCTCATCGGCGATCTGCACAAGGGTCGGACACGTCACGCGTTTGGCGCTCGAGATCGGCCGGTAGCCGCCCATGACCAAGACCAGCCGGGCGGCGAACTCGTTGCGCCAGCTGGGCCCGGCGATGCGGAACATCCCGTCGACCGCTCCTTCGGCGCTCAAGCCGGCCACCTCACCCGGCGCGCCGACGATCGGGATGAGCACGGGCGGGCGGCGGAGCAGCTTGGCGGCGACATCGCGTGCGCCATAGGTCATCATTCGCAGGACGTACCGGGGACCGAGCGTTCGCAGCGACTGGGCCACGACCGGTAGGCCGTCCGTTGCCGGTGTCAGCGAGATGACTCCGGCCAGGTGGGGGTCACCGGCGGCGACGCGGATGACATGCCCGCCGGACAGCGACACACCCCACGCGACGATTCGCGCCGGGTCCACGCTCTCGAGCCGCCGGGCGTGGTCGATCACCGCGTGATAGTCGTGGACCTGCCGGGACAGCGCGATCAATTGCCGTGGTTCTCCGGAGGATTCGGCGAAGTGACGGTAGTCGAACGTCACGACCTCGCCGCCGGCGTCGGCCAGCGCCTCGGCGAACGCGAACAGCCCGCTGTCCTGGGTCGCACCCAGGCCGTGCGCCATGACGACGCAGGGGCGCCCTGCCGGGCCGGTCATCGCATCCGTCGTCGCGGAGAAGTGGTGCGCCGCAATGAAACCGCCGTCGACCGGTATCCGGATGGGGGTTGACGTCATCGTGTCGTTCCTCCGAACAACGCCGTGTGCCAGATGTGGATGACCGCCGCGAGCAGCGGACCGGCAGCCTCCGGTCCGTCGTCGGAACGGATGTGGCGGTCGAGTACCCGTTCGTTCATGGTGATCAGCGCGTGGGCCAGGGCCCGGGCGTCGGGGATGTCGATGGTCGGCTGGGTGGCGATGAAGTCGCAGACGAACTCCTCGTAGCGAGCGAGCCACTGGTCCCAGATCGCCCTCGCCTCGGGGTCGGAGTCACGGGCGTCGAGCATCGCCCGGAACAGCGTGCGGTGGGTGTGCCACGATTCGAACGTCCGAGTCATGGCGTCGGCCACCGACTTTCGCGGATCACCACCGCCCGCCAGAAAGCCACCGATCGCGAAGACGTCGTCCTGAAATATCCCGGCGAGCAGTTCGGTGACAACTTCGTGTTTTCCGGCGAAGTAGAAGTAGAACGCCGGCCGTTTCAGGCCCGCGGCCTTCGCGACCTCCGCGACGCTGATGTCGGCAAGCGAATGGCTCTGCAGTTGTTCCTCGAACGCCTCGAGGAGCCGGAGCCTGCTCTCGTCGCCGCGCGCCTGTGGCCGGCGTGCGTTGCGCCGCGAGGTCTGCGTCGACTCAGGCGGCACCGGCAGCCTCGCGCGCCCGGCCCGCCAGCTGCACCGGTCCGAGTTTCTCGACACGCTTCCGCCCCGCAGGCAGCTCGCGCTTGCGCATGTCGCGTTCGTAATCCCAGTAGTCCACCTGCTGGGTGTGTCGCGGTTTGTCGGCGAAGTGCCCGACGTATTTGCGTTCGTCCGCGGCGATGATCCGCCACATCTCGGGTTCGGACGGGGGCCGGTAGGTGCCTGCGAGATACGCGGCGACCAACCGGGCCTGGCACTCCACGAACGGGAAGAGCGTCGGCACCGCCTGAGCGAATCCCATGAAGAGCAGATCGTCGATACCCGGTTTGAGGATCCGCTTGTAGAGCGGCAGCCGGTTGTCGGGGGCCTCTAGGAAGCTGCGGTCGAAAAACGGGAACGTGATGTTGTATCCCGTCGCGTAGATGATGACGTCGGCCTCCACGGACGTGCCGTCGACGAACACCACCGAACGCCCGTCCAAGCGTTCGATATTCGGTTTGGCGGTCGCGTCGCCGGACCCCAACCGCATCAGCAGTTCGGCGGATTGGGTGGGGTGCGCCTCGAGGAAGCGATGATTGGGTTTGGGTAGGCCGTAGTTCTCGGGATCTCCGAACATCAGCTTGGCGAACGGCTGCATCGCACGCCGCTGCCACGCCAGCGGGATCACCGGCAGCGAGCGCGCGACCTTGTCGGCGGTCTTGCCGAAGATGTACTTGGGCACCACCCATGCACCGGAGCGCGTCGAGAGATAAACCGTGTTGCGCCAGGACTTCTGGGAGAGCTCGGAGACCAGGTCGGCCGCCGAGTTGCCGATGCCGACCACGACGATGCGCTTACCGCGCAGATCCAGCGGTTCGGTGGGGTCGATGTAGGAGTGGGCGTGGATGCTCTCACCGGTGAACTCGCCCGGGAAATCGGGTGTGCGCGGATCCCAATGATGCCCGTTCGCCACGACCAGGACGTCGTAGCGCCGCGTCTGTCCGTCCGCGGTGTCGAGTTCCCAACCGCCGTGGGGCAGGCGCCGCGCGTGCTTGACCTCGTTCTGGAATTGAATGCGGTCCAGCAGGCCGAAGGTTTCGGCGTAGTCGTCCAGGTACTCCTTGACCTGCGAGTGATGCGGGAAGTCGGGGAGGTCGGCGCGCATCGGGAAGTCGCGGAACGACAGGCACTCACGCGAGGTATCGATGTGCAATGACCGGTAGGCGCTGGAGTGGCCGTTCGGATTACGGAACGCCCAGTTGCCGCCGATCCGGTCGGACGACTCGAAGCAGTCGTACTCGATACCGGCGTCCGCGAGATTCTTACCGGTGGTCAAGCCGCTGATGCCCGCCCCGATGATTGCCGCAGTGGGTGATGAAGCCATGGTGCCTACCCTCGTCGTGAACTCCGTCACCCGGCACGCTACCCGATTTCTGACAGCTGTCAAAGAATCGGTTGAGCCGTGCCCCCGGGACTCAAAGCGATCACGGATCTGCTGTAAAGGCGGTTCGCCCCGGCGTGGCTCCGTTGTTCACATCTGTCACTCTGTTAACTTGCCCGCGTGCGGGAGACGCCGTGGGTTCCGAACGAGCGCCGCTCGCACCCGGTTTCCCGCCGTGAGGCGCTGCGTTATGCCGCTGCGATGTCGGCGTTGGCCGGTCTTGGCGCCGCGGCAGCGAGCGTCGGAGCACCCCTCGCGTCGGCCGCCGCTCCGACACTGATCGACTTCGCCGCGCGTCAGATCCCGGCTCAAGACATCCGCGCCGCCGGCCACTCCGGGGTGATCAACTACGTATCGACCTCGCGTCCCGGTTCGAACTTCGGCGCCAAACCGATCACCCTGCCGTACGCCCGGTCACTGAACGCCGCCGGTCTGGTCATCGTCAGCAACTATCAATACGGAAAGCCCGGCGGAACAGCACCTTCGGACTTCACCCGCGGATATGCCGGCGGCATCGCGGATGCGCGCACCGCATGGCAGTTGCACACCGCGGCCGGCGGCGGCAAGAGCGCGCCGATCTTCTTCAGCATCGACGACGACATCGACCGCAACGCGTGGACCAACCTGGCGTTGCCGTGGTTCCGGGGAATCAACTCCGTGATCGGCGTGCAGCGCACCGGGATCTACGGCGGGATCAATGCCTGTCAGTGGGCGGCGGCCGACGGCGTCATCGGTCGTTCGGGCACACCCGGCCGCGTATGGGCGTGGCAGACCAGGTCTTGGTCGAAGGGTCAGATCTACCCGGCCGCGGTGCTCTATCAACGGGTCATCGACACCGCCTCGAACCCCGGCCCGGTCGTCGGCGGAATCCGCGTCGATGTCAACGACGTGCTGGCCCAGGACTGCGGCCAGTGGAACCTGCATCCGTGAGCACCGGCTCCGCGGTGGCCTCTTCCGAATCGGCAAACACCTTCAGCCGGTGAAGGTTTCGCCCGACAACGACCGATCGTGATGGGTGTAGGTCAGCGGAATCTTCCGGCCCGCCGCGATCTTGCTCAGCATGGCGATCCGTTCACGTGCGGCTGCACCGGTCCTCTTCCGTTGTTCGCGAATCGGATTCGACCACGGCAGACGATCGGCCAGCGTCGCGAGTCGCACGTTGACTTTGGTGATGTTCTCGAAGATCCGTACTCGACGCTCGAAGTCGTAGCCCAGCGGTTCGAAGAGTGAACCGGCGATCATGGCCTCGATCTGCCGGTATCCGAACACGACGCCGGCCGGTGCAAGCGCAATGGCGGCGGTGATCTGGTTGGCGTAGCGCTCCACCAGCTTCCTGGCCCAGCCGGGAAACGTCTCCGTCAGAGTGGCGATGTGGGCAGGCCCTGCGATCGCATCAACGAGCTGGGCGCGCCACGGCGACGGGTTGCCACCCCTGGCCAGAACGTAGTTCAACGACTTGATCAGGTCGACACCGTCCGGCGAGCGCAGCACTTCCGGAGCGCCCCACAGCTGTCCTGAAAACGAGGAGTACTCGGCGAGATCCTCGAGCTGCTGCGCGGTGAGCTCGCGGCCGAATGCGTGGTCGACGAGCCGGCCGAGCAGCATGCCGCTACCGAAGCCCAGCAGCGAGGTCACCGGAATGGGTTCGCCGAACTTGAGATAGACGTCGTCACCCCACTTGCGGCGTAGCCCGCGGCTGGCCTGTGCGTGCATCAACCGCACCCGCACCACGTCCTGAAACGCCTCGGAGTTGCGATCGAAGATGTCGGGCAGCGTGAATTGTGCGAACACCCGCGCGGTTTCGATGAAGCGGCGCGGACCGTCGTCCGCGAACCGACCGGTGGCACCGGTGGCCGCCGAGATGTCGCCGGTCATCGCGGTCTCGTAGAACGCCCACCCCTGGATGATCGTGGTGGCCGACTTGGTGGCCGACATCGCGAGCATCCGGCCCCGTTCGGCGGAGACCAGATCGAACTGGGCGGGCAGCCCGTCCAGGTGCTCGAAGAGGTCGACGAGTTCTTGCGGGGGATCCCCGACCGAGTCGATGCCCTGCGTCAGGGCCTGCTCGAACAGCGCGCGTCCTTGTTCGTGGCCGATGCGCTCGAATGCGTCGACCACGGCGCCCATGTACTCATCGCCCTGCCAGAAGTAGTCGTCGCGCCAGCGCGTGAGGTCGTTGGGTTCGACCTCCTTGTCGATGTCGATCCAGTCGCCGAACATGAACTCGCGCATGTGCCGCCACTGGGGGGCGAAGTGGTCACGTCCCGGCGGGATCGGCCGCAACGGCTTGTCCGGATGGTCGCGGCGATTGAAATCGACGTCGTCCAGCTGGATCTTGGGACGCTCTCCGGTCACCGTCATGCAGCCAACTCACTCTCCGTCATACAGGACACTGATTTCGACGTTAGCTCAGTCGGCGCGGGAAGTGAACCGCCATTCTGGTTTCGCCGGCCGGTCAGCGACGGGGTGTGGTGGTGACGTGCACGTGGTCGTAGTGGCCGTAACCCGAACCCGTCGGACCGTCCGGCGTGTAGTAGGTACCGCGCCAGATCACGTCCTGCAACCCGAAGCGGCTCGCATTGCTCAGCATGAACGCCTTGATCTCGTCTCCGAGTGCGATGCCTTCGGGGCTCTCGGGGTTGGGGATCATCACGTCGATCGCCAGGCCGCTCGGATGCCACGGCTTCGAGTCGGGCCTGACCCCGTCGATGTCGGAGATCTGTGGGAACCGGGCGCTGATGGCGCGCGCGGCGAGGACGGTGTTCGGTTGCAACCCCGCCTCGGAGGCGACGCCGGGGGGCAACGCATCGGGCACGGCGAGGGCGACCGCCGGCGGAGGAGCGACGTCGCCGGGCGGCGGACCGGGCATCGCGAGGATCGGCGGGGCCGGCGCTTCCGGCGGCGGCGGTGGGGTCGCGGCCGCGTTGTCGACCACCGCCCGTTGACCCGGCGTCAGCGCCGCATACTGCGCCTCGGCGGCGGCGATCTGTTTCTGCAGTTCCCGGAACTTCGCCTGGAGGTCCGAGCGCACGGCGGCGGACTGCTCGGCCGCGGTCCGGGCGTCGGCGGCCGATTTCTCCGATGCCCGGGCGGCGCCTTCCGCGCTCTTACGCGCCGATTGGAAGGCCTTCATCTGCGCGGTGGTCTCGGTGGTGATCGCACGCTGGATGGACAGCTGGTCGATCAGCTGTTGCGGGGAGCCCGCGCTCAGCAATGCCGCCCACTGGCCGGTGCGTCCGCTGACGTACGTCATCGCGGCCACCTTGTCGGCCGCGGCCTGCCGGTCGGCCAGCTGGGCGTTCGCGGCGTCGAGAGCCGCCAGGTCTTTGCGATGGCGGTCTTCGGCCTGGGCCTGGGCGGCCGCTTTGTCGGCGGCATCCTGTTGGGCCTGGGTGACGGCTTCGCGGGTCTGCACCGCCTGGCGGGACAGCTCATCGAGCCTGGCCAGCGCGTCGGACGCCGGGTCCGCGGTGACGACGCCGGCCAGGGCCACGGCCAACGACAGGACCGCGGCTGCGACGCCAGCCCCCACTCGGGGAGAAAACCGGCGCGCCCGACCCATTCGGATTGTCACGATCCTTCGCTGTAGGGACCCGTCGCGGCCCGGCTACGTATGTCTCGGACAGGTTATGAACTGGTGGCGACGATGTCTATTCGTCCGTCGAAAAAGCTGTTGATCAGACCTTGTTGAGTAGGCCGGCGTCGACGGGCACGACGGTGCCGGTGACGTACCGGGCGTCGTCGGAGGCGAGCCACGCGACGGCGTTGGCGATGTCACGCGCTTCGACGTAGTCGACCGGGATGGCGTTCTCGAGCGATCGCGCGATGGCGGGCTCGTACTTCTTGAGCATGCTCAGATCACCGTTGTTGGCCATCGGCGTCGCCACTGTCGTCGGGGCCACGGTGTTGACCCGAATGTAATGCGGGGCAAGGTAGTTGGCGTATGCGCGCATGAGTCCGACGACTCCGTGCTTGGCGGCCGTGTAGGCGATCATGCCGCCGGATACGACGGGGGTGCCGATCAGCCCGCCGGTCGAACTGGTCAGGATGATCGAGCCGCCGCGGTCCTGCTTGAGCAGCGTCGGGACGGCGACGCGCAGCGTGTTCCACACGCCCTTGAGGTTGACGTTGATGACGTCTTCCCATTGTTCGTCGTCGGTGGTGGCACCGCCCGGGCCGATCCCGGCATTGGCGGCGACGATGTCGACGCCGCCGAGTTCGGCGGCCCCGTCGTCGAACGCCTTCTGCAGGGCCGCCACGTCGCCGACGTCCGCCTCCCGCGCCACGATGCGCCGGCCGAGCGATTCCACCTGCCGCACAGTCTCCTTCAGGTCCTCAGGCGTCGACATCTTGTAGGCCACCGTGCTGTACTGCGCGCATACGTCGATCGCGATGACATCGGCGCCCTCCTCCGCGAGCCGGACCGCGTGCGCGCGGCCCTGGCCTCGCGCGGCCCCGGTGATGAAGGCGACCTTGCCCTCGAGCTTGCCCATGACTACTCCTGTTCAGATGGGTGACGTCGAGGCGTCGTCGGCCTCGGCCGCGGGGTTCACGGCGCTAAGTTTGAGCGACTGCCCAAATTAAAGCAAGAGTCTGCGTCTTCACTTCACACAGGAAGCGGTCAGAAGAGCTTGTAGGCCTCATAGGACACCGAGAAGCCGTGGCCGGAGTCGCCGTCGCGGCACGTCACATGAGCGGCCTCCTTCGAGGATCGGCGCATTTGAGCTTGCGTATGCCGGAGTTAGTCGTCTGTGCTCGCGCCGGTTTCACCACTGAAGGCCGCGATGGAAGAACTTGCCGCCCCCGCCCTGCGGCCGCGCGACTACGCCTGATCCAAACTCGGCCGGTGATCAGCGGCCTCGGCCTCGGCAGCAAGCAATGCAGCCAGCTCGCCCTCCTGCTGGGCAACAAACACGCCGATTACCTGCCGGCATACCTCCGGCACGCTCACCCCACGCATTCTCGCAATACGGTTCAGTCCGACCAGCATTGACGTAGACACGTGAAACTGCACAGTGAACTGGCCGCACGAACCATCCTCAGGCGGCGACCCCGGTCCCACCACCACGGGTTCGTCCACCCCGTATTCGCTAACCTCAGCAGCCCGAGCGCGCTCGATAGCTCCTCCCCCAGAGCCGCCAACGCCGTCGGCCGGGTCCCGGAACTCCTCGTGACTGAACAAACCCATTCCGCCCACGCTAGACCTGCCAGAACTCCCAGGCCGCCAATGAGCGCTGCCGGTCGAGAGCAGAGGGGGTGTGCCCAATCGTGATCACGTCGAATCGCCTGCAGGCCAGGCAGTCTCCATTTGACATCAAACTTGAGAAGCCACCCGACTTCGCTACTGCTTGGCCATGTTCGCGAAGCGGCTCAAATGCAGTTGGTGCGCAACGGTAATCGTCTTCGTCGGGCCGTTACGGTGCTTGCCGAGAATCAGGTCCGCCTCGCCACCACGCGGGTCGTCACGCTCGAACGCGTCCGGCCGGTGCAGCAGGATCACCATGTCCGCATCCTGTTCCAGGCTGCCCGACTCGCGAAGATCCGACACCATCGGCTTCTTGTCCGTGCGTTGCTCCGGGCCGCGGTTCAGCTGGCTGATCGCCACCACCGGAACATCGAGTTCCTTGGCCATCAGCTTGAGGCTTCGCGAGAAGTCCGAGACCTCTTGCTGCCGAGACTCGTACTTCTTGCCCGACGTCATCAGCTGCATGTAGTCAACGACGATCAACCGCAAACCGGCCTTCTGACTCAGCCGGCGCGCCTTGGCGCGGATCTCCATCATCGTCAGGTTCGGCGAATCGTCGATAAACAAAGGCGCTTCGCTGATCTCGCTCATCCGGCGCGCCAACCGCGTCCAGTCGTCGTCGCTCATGCGACCCGACCGCATATCCGCCAGCTTGATCTTCGCCTCGGCCGACAAGAGCCGCATCACGATCTCGGACTTGCTCATCTCCAGCGAGAAGATGACGCTGGGCATCTGGTGCTTGATCGAGCAGGACCGCATGAAATCCAGTCCAAGCGTCGATTTGCCGACGCCAGGCCTCGCCGCGATGATGATCATCTGACCCGGGTGCAGACCGTTGGTCACCTCGTCGAGTTCGACGAAACCCGTTGGCACACCGCGCGCGATGCCGCCCTGTGACGCAATCGCGTCGATCTCGTCCATCGTCGGCTGCAACAGTTCTTCCAGCGGGACGAAGTCCTCGGCCGTGCGCCGCTCGGTGACGTCGTAGATCTCCGACTGTGCGCGGTCGACGATCTCGTTGACGTCCGCGCCCTCGGCACCGGCGTAGCCGTACTGCACGACGCGGGTACCCGCCTCGACCAGCCGACGCAGCAGCGCCTTCTCCGCGACGATGCCCGCGTAGAACCCGGCGTTCGCGGCCGTGGGCACCGTCGAGATCAGCGTGTGCAGGTACGGCGCGCCGCCGATACGGCGCAGCAGCCCGCGCCGATCCAGCTCGGCGGCCACCGTCACCGCGTCGGCCGGCTCCCCGCGGCCGTAGAGGTCGAGGATCGCGTCGTAGACGTTCTGGTGGGCCGGCCGATAGAAGTCGCCGGGGCGCAGCTTCTCGAGCACGTCGGCGATCGCGTCCTTGCTCAGCAGCATCCCGCCGAGCACGGCCTGCTCCGCGGCCGGGTCCTGGGGAGGTTGGCGTCCGAAGTCCTCACTCGGCGGCGGCGTATCCATCCCCGGATGGCCTAGGTCGTCTACGACGGCCACGAAGCGCCTCACCCCTCTATTCACTATCGAACGTACATTCGATACCCGGTTGTCCGCGACTATAAGCCAAGCCGCTGACAAACCGCTTTCGGCGCCTGACCCGTCCCGCCGACGGCTTACGCTAGACGTTGCTGGCGGGGGCGCAACCCGGTCCTGTTCATAGACCTGTGGATGGGGTGTGGATAGGTCTGGACAGCCATGTTGAGTCGTTGGGGAGAACCTGTTAATCAACCACTTCAGTTACTGCATCTCCGCAGATAGCCGCACCATAAACCGTCGGTGATGTTGTGGATGACAAATGCCTCGGCGTGTCGTGCCGGGTTGCCAACTCGGGCGTGTTGTATTGCGCCCAGGGGCCAGGCAGGTTAACGGCCGGTTATCTTCGCTGTGCGGATAATCCAGCGCATTGTTCGCCAGCGCGCACAGCAACGGCCGGGTGAAGATCGGTGGCGACTTCACCCGGCCGTATTTTGACGCTGTAGTTACTTTGCGGCGACGACTTCCAGCGAAACCGTCGCGGCGATCTCCGGATGGAGGCGAACCGCGATCGGATGCGTGCCGGTCGTCTTGATGTGTGCCTTCGGCAACTGGACGGTGCGCTTGTCCAGGTTCGGCCCGCCGGCGTTCTTGATGGCCGCAACCACGTCGGCCGTTGTCACCGAGCCGAACAGCTTGCCGCTGTCGGCCGCGGCCTTCACTGCCACCTGCACCGAATCGAGGTTCTCGATCGCGGTCTTGAGCTCGACGGCATGCTCGCGGCCCTGGATGGCCTTCTGCTCGCGAGCGCGGCGAATCTCCTCGGCCTGGCGCTCCGCGCCGCGGGACGCGACGACGGCCAGGTGCCGCGGCACCAGGTAGTTACGGGCGTAACCGTCCTTGACCTCGACGATGTCGCCCTGCTCGCCGAGATGTTCGACGTCGGCGGTGAGAATCAGTTTCATCTTCCTGTCCTCCCTATCGCGTCGACGACGTGAACGGCAGCAGCGCAACCTCACGCGCGTTCTTCACGGCGATCGCGATGTCACGCTGGTGCTGCACGCAGTTGCCGGTGACGCGGCGGGCGCGGATCTTGCCGCGCTCGCTGATGTACGTGCGCAGCAGCGCCGTGTCCTTGTAATCGATGGCCTGCCCCTTCTTGGAGCAGAACACGCACTTGCGGGTCTTGACCGGCTTCTCGGGAGCCGGCCGACGCTTGGTGGCCTTGGCCATGTGTCTTTCTCTTTCTTGCTACTTCGTTGATCGGTTGTGGATCAGAAGGGTGGCTCGTCGTCGGCTCCGGAGAACGAGCCCGACGCCGGGGCACTGCCCCACGGGTCGTCCTTGGGCTGCTCGGCGGGGCGCGAACCTCCGCCTCCGCCGCCGCCGAAGCCACCGCCGCCACCGCCGCTGCGGCTGGCCTTGTTCACCTTGGCGGTCGCGTATCGCAGCGACGGGCCGATCTCATCGACCTCGAGCTCGACCACGGTGCGCTTCTCGCCCTCGCGGGTTTCGAACGACCGCTGCTTGAGCCTGCCCTGCACGATCACCCGCGAACCGCGAGTGAGGCTTTCGGCCACGTTCTCGGCGGCCTCGCGCCAGATGTTGCAGCGCAGGAACAGCGCCTCGCCGTCTTTCCACTCGCCGGTCTGGCGGTCGTAGATGCGCGGTGTGGACGCCACGGTGAAGTTGGCGACGGCCGCACCCGACGGCGTGAACCGCAGTTCGGGATCGGCGGTCAGGTTTCCGACGACGGTGATGATGGTGTCACCAGCCACGATGTCCTCCTGGGATTGGCGGTGTAAGTCTTCCGAGCGGTCGCAGGCGAGCCTACGGAAGCGCTCCGACGCTTACAGCCTGTTCTTCGGGACTAGTGCTTGTCCGTCCGCATGACCTTGGTCCGCAGCACGGACTCGTTCAGGTTGAGCTGACGGTCCAGCTCGGTCACGGTGGCGGGCTCTGCCTTCACATCGATGACGGCGTAGATGCCCTCGGCGTGCTTGGCGATCTCGTATGCCAGCCGGCGCCGGCCCCAGATGTCGACCTTGTCGACACTGCCGCCGTCCTTGCGGATGACGTTGAGGAATGTTTCCAGCGACGGAGCTACGGTGCGCTCGTCAAGGGTGGGGTCGAGGATGACCATGATTTCGTATGGACGCATGAAGACCTCATCACCTCCTACGGTCTGATCGGCCACGGACTGTCCATGGCAGGAGGGTCGCCTGCGTCGGCAACCGGCCCAGGTTACAGGAAAGCCCGCTGATCTGCGAAATCGTGCTGTCCGCACGGCTCAGCGCGCCGATTGTGTATCCAGCGACGCTTCAGGGCCGTTGAGCGTCGCTGGTTTCACACACGAGCCAGCGGTGCTTCGGATTCGGGTTCCGTCTGCAATCTCGACGCATCCGGCCGCAGCCAGTCCGGCAGCCACCGCGGCGGCGCGTCCGGCGCCCGGTCGAACACCCCGCCCGCCGGATCGTCGACCCCGCCGCGGGCGCGGACCAGGTCCAGCTCCGGACGGTAGATCTCGCGGATCACCAGCGCGCACAGCGCAACCACGGCGATGTCGCGCAGCAGCACCGTGATGGTGAACGGCTGCTCCGGCAACCCCTTGTTCGCTTCGCCGTAGAGGTACAGCATTCGCGGCACCCACACCAGCGCGTCGATTGTCATCCACGCCAACAGGATTCGTCGATGCGGCAACGCCAGCACCGCCAACGGCACCAGCCACAGCGAGAACTGCGGGCTCCACACCTTGTTGGTCAGCAGGAACGCCGCGACGATCAGGAACGCCACCTGCGCGACCCTCGGTCGACGGCGAGCGGTCAGCGCGATGTAACCGATTGCGATACAACAGGACACGAACAGGATCGCCGAGACGGTGTTCGTCACCGTCGGGGGTTGCCAGTAGCCCAGGTCGGGGTCGAAACCCCGCCACCCGGTGAACGACTTGACGACGTTGTAGATCGAATCCATGTCGTCGCCGCGACGGGTGTTGAGCCGGAAGAACTCCGACCACCCCCGCGGGAACAGCAGCATGATCGGGAGATTCACCACAAGCCACGCCACGACCGCGGCGATCGCCGTCTTGCCGACCTCCCGCAACTTGCCGGTGCGCAACGCCAGCACTGCCAGCGGCGCCAGCAAGAGCAGCGGATACAACTTGGCCGCCACGCCGAGCCCGATCAACGCGCCGGCCAACACCGGTCTGCGTCGCGCCCACGCCAGCAGCGCACCGGTCGCGAAAGCCGTTGCCAGCGCGTCGAAATTCGTGAAAATCTGAAAGATCACCAAAGGCGATGCCGCCACCAACGCCGCGTCCCAGACCCGCCGCGGCCCCGCCAGGCGCGACGTCGCCCACACCGTCGCCAACCATGCCAACGCCAACCCCAGCGCCGCGATGTTGAAGAACATCACCACCTCGGCGATCACCGGAACGGAAACGAGTTTCGTCAACGCGGTGTACGTCTTGGCCAACGACATCGCCACGTACTGGTAGATGCCGGTCAGCACCGGATACTCCATGTAGCGCACCGCGGTGTTGCCGTCGTACTGGATATGCGGTTGGCCGGTGGCGTCCTTCTCCACCCAGCTCGACTTGTACGGGAACTTGCCGAGGTTGAGCAGTTCGGCGGTGTACAGCGGAACGGTGTCGGAGTAGCAGAGCTGGAAGTACGCGCGCTGATTGCTCCAATCGGCCACCCGCTGATCGGCGGTCCCGGTGCCCGTGGTCTGCAGGCACGCGGCCTTCGTCGAGTAGCCGAGCGCAAGGAACACCAGCGCAATGATCAGCATGACCCGCAGCGGCGTCAGCAACCGCTGCCTGCCGATCAGCGCGTGTCTGCCGACGGGCCCGCCGATGACGTCGGACAACGCCGCGCCGATGGTGTCCGTGCGGCTCGGAAGGTCGCGCTGGTCGAAACTCCGGCGGTCTTGGGCCAGCGGAGCTGGCGATTGGTCTGGGGCCAGCGGCGCTGGCGATGCCGTCGACGGCCCGCTTGTCTCTTCGCCCCCCACGTCGGTCACGGAGGCGGCAGCGGCGCACCGGGCGCCGGGGGTGCTCCGACAGGTGCGGGCGGTGCTCCAACCGGCGCCGGTCCTGGCGCGGGTCCCGGCGCGACGCCACCGGGCGGCGGCGGCGCGACGGGAACGGTGGTCGGCGGACCCCACGGAATCGTGATGCCCGGCGCCACCTCGATGGTCGGCTGGATGACGGTCTCCGAGGGCTGGGTGGGCGGCGGGGCCTCCGTCGACGACGGTGGCGGCGGCGCCTGCGGCACACCCGCGTACCCGCCGATCTCCTCGGGCTTGGGGAACGACTCGTTGTCGGTGTCGTCGAGCGCACCGTCCATGGTCGCCTTCCAGATGTCGGACGGCAGACCCGAACCGTAAACCGGCGAACCCCACTTGGTCTCGAGCGGCTTGGTGCCCTCGGTCGTGCCGACCCACACAGCGGTCGACAGCGACGGCGTGTAACCGACCATCCAGGCGTCGCGGTTGCTGTCGGTATCGCCGAGCTGGTTGGTGCCCGTCTTCGCCGCCGACGGCCGCCCGCCCGCCAGCGCGTGGCCGTTGGAGTACGCGGCGATCGGCTGCATCGCCGAGGTCACGTTGTCGGCGACCTTCTTCTCGATCCGCTGCTCACCCGAGTTGTCCTGCTGCGACGCGTCGAACAACACCTCACCCTCGGAGTTGACGACCTTCTGCACAAAGTGCGGCTTGTGGTACACCCCCGAGGCCGCGAGCGTGGCATACGCGGACGCCATGTCGAGCACCCGAGTCTGGTACTGCCCCAACACGACACCGTTGTTGGGCGGGCCGCCCTGGCCGTCCTCGGACAGCGTGTGGTCGACGCCGGGGAAGCTCTCTGCGATACCGGCCTGGTGTGCGGCGTCGGCGACGTCCTGCGGGCCGTTCTTCAGCTTGAGCATCAGGCGGTAGTAGCTGGTGTTCAGCGAACGCTTGAGCGCCTCGGCGATGTTGCACGTGCCGCAGCCGGCGCCCTCGACGTTGGTGATCTTGATGCCGTCGACCTCCAGCGGCGAACTGTCGACCTGGGTGCCCAGGCCCATCCCCTGCTGCAAGGCGGCGACCAACGCGAACACCTTGAACGACGACCCCGTCGGCAGACCGGCCTGGGCGAAGTCGAATCCGTTGGCGTCGCTGCCGCCGTAGTAGGCCTTCACCCCGCCGGTGCGCGGGTCGATCGACACGATCGCGGTGCGCATGTCGGGGTCTTGGCCCTCGAGGTAATCCTGCGCGGCCTCCTCGGCCGCCTTCTGCGCCTTCGGGTCGATGGTCGTGGTGATCTGCAGGCCCTCGGTGTTCAGCGTCTGCTCGGTGATGTCGAACAGTTCGAGCAGTTCCTTCTGCACCTGCCGTTCGATGAGCCCGTTCGGTCCCGTCGTCTGGTTCTGCGAGCGCGCCAGGTCGGGCGGGACGGTCGCCGGGAACACCTGCGCCGCACGCTCCTGCGGGGACAAGGCGCCGATCTCGACCATGCCGTCGAGCACCCAGTTCCACCGTGCGGTGGCGCCTTCGAGGTTGACCGCCGGGTCCAGCCCGGACGGCCGCTGGATCAGCGCGGCCAGCAGCGCACCCTCGGCGACGGTGAGGTCTTCGACCGGCTTGTTGAAGTAGGCCTTCGACGCCGCGGCGACGCCGTACGACCCGCGACCGAAATAGATGATGTTCAGATACGACTGCATCACTTGGTCTTTGGACCATTCGCCGGACATCTTCGTCGAGATGACCAGCTCCTTGGCTTTTCGGATCAGGCCGCCGACGCCCGAGCGCTCCGAACCGACGAGCGCGTTCTTGACGTACTGCTGGGTGATCGTCGAGCCACCCTGGAGGTCGCCGCCGAACAGGTTGTTCTTGATGGCGCGTGCGAAACCGGTGAAGGAGAAGCCCGGGTTCGAGTAGAAGTCGCGGTCTTCTGCGGCCATCACCGCGTTGCGCACCTGCACCGGGATCTGGTCGATGTTGACGTCGACGCGATTGCCCTCGGGTGGAACGATTTTCGCCAACTCGCTGCCGTCGCTGGCCAAGATCGTCGACACCTGGTTGGTGCGGATGTCTCCGGGTTTGGGGACGTCGACGATCATGTACGCCATCGCGAACGTGATGATCGGCAGCACGATGAACACCGCGGCCGCTATGAGCCCGCCGCGTCGTACCCACTTCCAGTTGATCTGGTCGGGCAGCCCGCGCCGTGGTCCCGACGGACCGCTCGGCGGTCCGCCGCCGCCCGGTGGTCGGGGCGGCGGTGGCGGGGGCGACGGTGGTTTACGTGCCGGCGTGCCGTCCAACGCCGCCTTGACGACGTCGACGGGGTCGCGCAGGTGTGGCGGTCGCGCCTCGCGCACCGGCGGCAGAATCGAGGTGTGCCGATCGTCGGGCGGAAGCGGACGGGTCCGCGAATCCGGCTGCGGGCGGCGCTGCGGCACGTCGGGAGCCGGGCGGTGCGCACCCCCGCCCTGGGATTGCTTGGGTTTCGGCGCCCTCACGCCATCAGCCCCGTGTCCGGATCGGACATCGTTGACTGACCGGTCGTGGCGCCCTTCGCTATTCACTGGCCGTGCGCGCACGAGAGCGCGCGGTCCGAGTGCCGGGTGATCCCTTGGGGGGTGGGACCGCGCCGAGCACGTATGACTTCACCAGATGATTCCAGCTGCAGGTGCGGCATACCTCCACCACGTGTACTGAGAACTCGTCGTATCGGGACGCCAGCAGAACCAACTCCTCGGCCGTTCGCGCGGAACCCGATACCGGGCCAAGATGGTCACCGAATACCCACGACACCAGGGTGAGCTGTTCCTTGCGGCAGATCGGGCACGTCACCGAACTGGGTTTGCCGTGGAATTTGGCGGCGCGCAGCAGGTAGGGATTGGCGTCGCAGACCTCCGAGACACCGGTGCGTCCCGAATAGACCTCGGCCAGCAGGGACCGTCGCCGAAGTGCGTAGTCCACCACCTGTCGCTGCAATCGCACGATGACCAGAGTACGTCGGCGATGCGACTACCGGAGCGCGACGGCACGGTCACGCCCCTCTCTAAGGTGTTTGATCTGGACCGACGGCAGCGGCGATCGGCCGTGCGCAAACCTCAGGAGACTCCGATGCTGGACGGGCGCGACTTCGCCCTCGACGGTGGGCCCGCCGGTGAAGGCTCGAGCCGATTCACCCGCGAGCTTCCCGAACGGTGGTGCTTCGACGGCCGGGCCTTCGGCGGCTATACCTCCGCGCTCGCGCTCGCGGCGATGTTCGCGCACAGCGGCCGGCCGGCGGCGGCGTCGCTTTCGGTGACATTCGTCGACGCCGGTGCACCCGGGCCGCTCGAGCTCGAGGTCCGCAGCATCCGCGGCGGCCGCACCGCCGCGGCCGTCGAGGCGACCATCCGCCAGCGCGACCGCACGATCCTCATCGCGAGCAGCTGGTTCGCCGACGGCTGGCTGGGTCCGCCGTCGGTCGATGCACCCGTCCCCTTCGAGCGCTACATGAACCCGCTGCCGACGCCGGACGAGGCGCCCGCGCTGGACTGGATCGGCGAGGAGTACCCGTCGCTGCGGTTCGCCCACCGCCGCGGAGTGGACTATCCGGCCAGCCTCACCCGCTTCGCCGACCGCCGCCCGGAGGTCGCGCTGTGGGTGAGCGCCGACAGCGGCGACACCGAGGCGGACCCACTGCCCCACCCGCAGATCGCCGACGTGCTGCACGCCGACGCCCACCTCTTCGACGCACCAGGCAAGGTCAGCGGATTCGTCGACGCATGGCTGCTGAGCCTCGACCTCAGCCTGGTGTGGCAGCCCGGCGCGCACCTGGTGCCGTCCACCTCGTGGCGGCTGCTCGAGGCGCGTGGCTCGGTCGCCAGCGGAGGCGTCTCGGCTTACGGCTCGCTGCGCGGCCGTGACGGATCGCTACTGGCCGTGATGACTTCGCAGGGTCTCATCCGCTGAGTACTTCTACGATCATCGACGTGGCGACACGGCAAACATCGGGGACGCGGGCGAAGGACAGCGACCGCAACGACACCTGCCAGATCCTCGACAGCGCGCTGAGCGAAGGCCAGCTGTCGATGACCGAGCACGGTGAACGGGTCAAGGCGGCGACCACCGCCACCACGCTCGGGGAACTGCAGGCGCTGGTGGCCGACCTCCAGACCAACAACGCCCCGGTCCAGTTGCCCGCGCTGAAGAAGCCGCGGTCGCTGCCGATGGCGGGCAACGGCTGGGGGCTGCGCCTCGCGGTGGCCGGCGTGCTGGTGGTATTCGGCATCGCGATCGGCTGGGGCCTGTACGGCAACACCCCGTCACCGCTGAACTTCACCTCCGATCCGGGAGCCAAATCCGACGGCATCACGCCCGTGGTGCTCACGCCGCCCAAACAGTTGCACTCACTCGGCGGGCTGACGGGGCTCATCGAGCAGATGAAGCAGCGGTTCGGCGACACCAACGGCTACCGTCTCACCGTCTATCCGGACTACGCGTCGCTGACCCGGCCCGATCCCACCGAGGAACGCCGCGAGCTGAACTACACCTATCGCGGCGGCTGGGACGATCCCTCGTCGAGCTCCAAAACCAGCGACGCCGTCGAGGTGGACCTGAGCAAGTTCGACGCCAAGGCCGTCGTGGGCGTGCTGCGCGGGGCGCCCGAGACGCTCGGCATCAAACCCGACGAGGTCACGAGCACCTACCTGACCATCGATCCGAGCACCGACCCGACGACCCCCGGGGCCGTGGCGGTCGACATCTACGTCTCCAGCGACTTCGGCAGCGGATACATCGAGCTGGCCGGCGACGGCCGGGTCAAGCAGATCCACTACCCCGGCTGACGCCCGGGCGTTCGCCCGGCGGTCACCCGAAGTTCGCGCCGAATATATCGGCGCGATACTATGGTGCGAGGTGTCGGACCGC
Source organism: Mycobacterium sp. 852002-51961_SCH5331710 (assembly GCF_001665535.1). Classification (GTDB taxonomy): domain Bacteria; phylum Actinomycetota; class Actinomycetes; order Mycobacteriales; family Mycobacteriaceae; genus Mycobacterium. The sequence goes on along the minus strand of NZ_LZSQ01000038.1, from coordinate 13,480 downwards.
CGTAACGAACGATCTGCGATTTTGGAGGGGGGTGCCCACGGTGCTCGAACTGGCCATCCTGGGACTCCTGCTGGAATCGCCGATGCACGGCTACGAACTTCGCAAGCGATTGACGGGGTTGCTCGGCGCCTTCCGCGCATTTTCGTACGGATCGCTGTATCCGGCCTTACGGCGCATGCAGAACGACGGACTGATCGTCGAGGACGCGGCGCCGGACGGCACCCCGAAGATGCGTCGGGCCAGGCGCGTCTACCAGCTCACCGAGAAGGGCAAGCAGCGCTTCTCCGAGCTGGTGGCCGACACGGGCCCACAGAACTTCTCCGACGACGGATTCGGTGTCCATCTCGCCTTCTTCAACCGCACCCCGGCCGAGGCCCGGATGCGGATCTTGGAGGGGCGTCGTCGTCAGGTGGAGGAACGCCGCGAGGGTCTGCGTGAAGCCGTCGCGCGGGCTAGCAGCTCGATCGACCGCTACACCCGGCAGCTCCATCAGCTCGGGCTGGAGTCGAGCGAGCGCGAAGTTAAATGGCTCAACGAGTTGATAGCGGCGGAGCGTCTGAGCCAAGGGCGCTCAGACAACACAGTGCAGCCCTAGGCAGAACCGAACCAAGTACGACAGGGATTACGAAGGGAAGAGTCGTCATGTCATCCAACGGAGAGGTGCGGGTCGCGATTGTCGGCGTGGGCAACTGCGCGTCGTCGCTCGTACAGGGCGTGCAGTACTACCACGATGCCGACGAGACGGCGACCGTGCCCGGCCTGATGCATGTGCGCCTCGGCCCGTACCACGTGCGCGACGTCAAGTTCGTCGCCGCCTTCGACGTCGACGCCAAGAAGGTCGGCTTCGACCTGTCCGAGGCGATCTTCGCGTCGGAGAACAACACCATCAAGATCGCCGATGTGCCGCCGCTGAACGTCACCGTGCAGCGCGGCCCGACGCTCGACGGAATCGGCAAGTACTACGCCGACACCATCGAGGTCTCCGACTCCGATCCGGTCGATGTCGTCAAGGCCCTCAAGGAGGCCGCGGTCGACGTCCTGGTGTCCTACCTCCCGGTGGGTTCGGAGGAGGCCGACAAGTTCTACGCCCAGTGCGCGATCGACGCCGGGGTGGCGTTCGTCAACGCGCTGCCGGTGTTCATCGCATCCGACCCCGAGTGGGCGAAGAAGTTCACCGACGCCGGTGTCCCGATCGTCGGCGACGACATCAAGAGCCAGATCGGCGCGACGATCACGCACCGCGTGATGGCCAAGCTGTTCGAGGACCGCGGCGTGCAACTCGACCGCACCATGCAGCTCAATGTCGGCGGCAACATGGACTTCCTCAACATGCTCGAGCGTGAGCGGCTGGAGTCGAAGAAGATCTCCAAGACCCAGGCCGTGACCAGCAACCTGCAGCGCGAGTTCAAGACCAAGGACGTCCACATCGGCCCGTCCGACCACGTCGGCTGGCTCGACGACCGCAAGTGGGCCTACGTCCGGCTCGAGGGCCGCGCATTCGGCGATGTGCCGCTGAACCTGGAGTACAAGCTCGAGGTGTGGGATTCGCCGAACTCGGCCGGCGTCATCATCGACGCCGTGCGCGCGGCGAAGATCGCCAAGGATCGCGGCATCGGCGGTCCGGTCGAGGCGGCCTCGGCGTACCTGATGAAGAGCCCGCCCAAGCAGCTTCCGGACGACATCGCCCGGGCGCAGCTCGAGACCTTCATCGAGGGCTAACTCTCTAACCGCGAAATGTGGAGTCCCGCCGCTGGGGCTCCACATTTCGCGTTTTGTAGGGTTTTTCCCGTGAGCGAGATATCCGCAGACGACGAACTGGCAGCGCTCGACGAGTTCATCTTCCTCGAGGAGAACGCGCGGCAGGCCGGGGTCGAGGCGGTGCCGCGCGCCGAGCGCATCGACTCCGGGCCCATCAGCGCGCTGAAGTTCGGCGCGGCGTCGCCGCGGGTGGTGTTCCTGCACGGCGGCGGTCAGAACGCGCACACCTGGGACACCGTGATAGTCGGCCTCGGTGAACCGGCGCTCGCCGTCGACCTGCCCGGACACGGCCGATCGGCGTGGCGTGAGGACGGCGACTACGGGCCGAAGGGCAACGCCGTCGCGATCGAACCCGTCGTGCGTTCACTGGCTCCGCAGGCCGATCTCGTCGTCGGAATGTCGTTGGGCGGGCTGACCGCGTTGCGCCTGGCCGTGGAGGCGCCGGACCTGGTGCGACGGCTGGTGCTCGTCGACGTGACGCCGTCGGCGCCCGAGCGACACACCGAGATGACCGACGCCCAGAAGGGCACGGTCGCCCTGGTGCAGGGTGACCGCATCTTCCCCTCGTTCGACGCGATGCTGCAGAAGACGGTCGCCGCGGCGCCACACCGCGATCGGGAGTCGTTGCGGCGCGGGGTGTTCCACAATGCCCGCCGACTCGAGGATGGCACGTGGACTTGGCGCTATGACGAGATGCGCAAGGGTGAGGGGTTCGAGGGGCTGTGGGACGACGTCCCCCGGTTGGAAGTGACGACGACGTTGGTGCGCGGCGCCAACTCGTTCTTCGTCAACGACGATGATGCGGCCGAGTTCGCCCGTCGCGCACCGGGATTCAAGGATGTACAGATCGTCGAGGACTCCGGCCACTCGGTGCAGAGCGATCAACCGCGCAAGTTGATCGAGATCCTGCGATCGGTGCTCGCCGAGTAGGCGAATCCGCCCGAGGTTTCGCGAACGGGAATATCCCGGCGTGATCTGGGTTACAGATACGTCGTGAGCTACCCAATCCGCATCGGCGTGCAACTGCAGCCGCAACATTCCCCGAAGTACAGCCCTATCCGCGACGCGGTCCGACGGTGTGAGGACCTCGGCGTCGACGTCGCCTTCAACTGGGACCACTTCTTTCCCCTCTACGGCGATCCCGACGGCGCCCACTACGAATGCTGGACCATGCTCGGCGCCTGGGCCGAGCAGACGTCGCGCATCGAGATCGGTGCATTGGTCACCTGCAACTCGTACCGCAATCCCGAGCTGCTGGCCGACATGGCGCGCACCGTCGACCACATCAGCGACGGCCGCCTGATCCTGGGCATCGGTTCGGGTTGGAAGCAGAAGGATTACGACGAGTACGGCTACGAGTTCGGCACCGCAGGTAGCCGGCTCGACGACCTGGCCGCGGCCATGCCCCGCATCACATCGCGGTTTGCCAAGCTCAATCCGCAACCCACCCGCGACATCCCCGTACTGATCGGCGGCGGCGGTGAGAAGAAGACCCTGCGCCTGGTCGCGGAGTACGGCGACATCTGGCACAGCTTCTCCGACAGCAGCGAATACCCGCGCAAGGCCGAGGTTTTGGCCGGACACTGCGCCGACGTGGGTCGCGACCCGCAGGCCATCGAACGCTCGGCCGGCGTGTCGGGCAAGACGGCCGAGGCCCTGATCGACGAGGCCGAGGCGCTGGCCTCACTCGGGGTCACGATGCTGACCGTGGGGGTCAACGGACCCGACTACGACCTGTCCGAGGCCGAGGCTTTGGTGCGGTGGCGCGACCGCCGCCGAAATGAAGGCGGCTGAAGCGGCGTAACCCCTCCCGGTGGGGCGTGGTTAGTGAGAGACTGTCGCCGCCATGCCCAAGAAGTATGGGGTCAAGGAAAAAGACCTTGTGGTCGCGCACGTCGTGAACCTGGTCCTGACCGGCAAACTGCGGTCGGGCGATCGGATCGACCGCAACGAGATCGCACAGGAACTCGGGTTGTCGCGCGTGCCGATTCAAGAGGCCGTCGTGCAGATGGAACACGACGGCATCTTGTCCACCCGGTACCACCGCGGCGCCTTCGTCGAGCGATTCGACGAAGCGTTTGTGCTCGAACACCACGAACTGCACGGCTTCCTGACCGGCATGGCGTCCGCGCGCGCCGCCGCCGATCCGGGGCACCGCGCCGTGGGCCGACTCGGCGCGTTGACCGACACCTTGCGCAGTACCCGTGACTCACGCGCCTTCTATGACGCGGCCTGGCAGTACCGCACCGTGATCACCGACGAGTACGCGGGCCCGCGGCTGACGGCCCTGATCCGGTCGGTGCAGGCGTTCACACCTCGGGCGTTCTGGGTTCAGTACCTCAGCGACCACGACGAGATGCTGCCGTACTACGAGGACGAGACCGCCGCGATCGGCCGCGGCGACGAGGAGGCCGCACGCACCGCGTGTGTGTCCCGCAGCGAGACGATGGGCCGCATCATGGTGAACGAGCTGGTGCGACGGGGAGTGCTGCGCGGCGCGGGCGCCTCATCGGTGGCGTTCTGATCGAGCCCAAGTCGGCGTGACCGCGCCGTTGCCGGTTACGTTGCACAGATGACCCCGTTCGTGCGGCTCTGCAGAACTTCCGCCGTTGTGCTCGTGGCGGTGCTGATGATCGGCGTCAGCCTGGCCGGACCCGCGCACGCCAACGTCGACCAGTGCGCACCACCCGGTGTCGAAAGCGCCAGCGCGCTGCCGACCAATCTTGCCGCAGCGGCGACCGGCCCCGAGCAAGACCGCTACACCACCCCGGGCGTCGAACCTCTGTCTGCGATCAACGTCGACGCACTGGGGTTGATCCAGCCCGGCACCCTGACCGTCGGCACCCTGTCGGATGCGCCGCCGAGCATCTGCATCAACTCCGCCGGGCAGTTCACCGGATTCGACAACGAGGTGCTGCGCGCTGTCGCCGACAAACTGGGCCTGCGGATCAACTTCGTCGGCACCGAGTTCTCCGGCCTGCTGGCTCAGGTCGCGGCGCGACGCTTCGACGTCGGGTCCTCGTCGATCACCACCACCGAGCCGCGGCGCCGCACGGTCGGTTTCACCAACGGCTATGACTTCGGCTACTTTTCGCTCGTCGTGCCCACCGGATCGCCGATCACCGGCTTCGACAAGCTGGGCCCGGGGCAGCGCATCGGCGTGGTGCAGGGCACCGTGCAGGAGTCCTACGTCATCGACACCTTGGGCCTGCAGCCGGTCAAATACCCCGACTACAACACCGTCTACGCGAGCCTGAAAACACGGCAGATCGATGCGTGGGTGGCGCCGTCGCAGCAGGCGTCGGGCACCGTGCAGCCCGGCGACCCGGCCGAGATCATCGAGAACACGTTCAGCTTGGACAATTTCGTAGCCTGGGCGGTGGCCAAGGAGAACCGGCCGCTGATCGACGCGCTGAACTCCGGGCTGGACGCGGTGATCGCCGACGGCACCTGGGCGCGGCTGTACTCGGAGTGGGTACCCCGCGCATTGCCGCCCGGATGGAAGCCGGGTTCGAAAGCCGCTCCCCCGCCACAGCTGCCGGACTTCAACGCGATCGCCGCCGAGAACCAACAGGCGCCGTCCGGACCGGCGGCCCCGAAATCGGCGCTGTCGCAACTGAAGGACGCGTTCCTCAACTGGGACCTGTACCGCCAGGCCATTCCGGATCTGCTCAAGACCGGGCTGCCGAACACGCTGATCCTGACCGTCAGCGCCGCCGTCATCGGACTGGTGCTTGGCATGCTGCTGGCGGTCGCGGGGATCTCCCGGCACCGCTGGCTGCGCTGGCCCGCACGGGTGTACACCGATATCTTCCGCGGCCTGCCCGAGGTGGTCATCATCCTGCTGATCGGTCTCGGGGTCGGCCCGGTCGTGGGCGGTCTGACCGGAAACAACCCCTACCCGCTGGGCATTGCGGCGCTCGGGTTGATGGCCGCGGCGTACGTCGGTGAGATCTTCCGGTCCGGCATCCAGAGCGTCGAGCCGGGTCAGCTGGAAGCCTCACGCGCACTGGGCTTCTCGTACACCTCGTCGATGCGGCTGGTCGTGGTTCCACAGGGTGTGCGGCGGGTGCTGCCGGCGCTGATGAACCAGTTCATCTCACTGCTGAAGGCCTCGTCGCTGGTGTACTTCCTGGGTCTGGTGGCCAACCAGCGTGAGCTGTTCCAGGTCGGGCGCGACCTCAACGCCCAGACCGGCAACCTGTCGCCGCTGGTGGCCGCGGGCTTGTTCTACCTGCTGTTGACCGTGCCGCTGACGCATCTGGTCAATTACATCGACAACCGGCTGCGCCGCGGGCGTAAACCCTCCGAGGAGGACCCGCTTCCGGTGGCCGCGTCCCAGGAGATGATCTGATGAGCGCGACCAGTTTTGATCCGGTGTCGTTGAGCGCCAGCGACATCCATCTCGCGTTCGGTCCGAACCCGGTGTTGCAGGGAGTGGACATCGACGTGCCCGCGGGCACCACGACGGCGGTGATCGGGCCGTCCGGGTCGGGGAAGTCCACGCTGTTGCGAACGCTGAACCGGCTGTACGAACCCGACCGCGGCGACATCCTGCTCGACGGTCGTTCGGTGCTCGGCGACAACCCCGACCAGTTGCGTCAGCGCATCGGGATGGTCTTCCAGAGTTTCAACCTGTTCCCGCACCGCAGCGTGCTGGACAACGTGACCCTCGCCCCGCGCAAGCTCAAACGGCTCAGCGCCGACGAGGCCCGCGAGCTCGGACTGGCGCAACTGGACCGCGTCGGCCTGCGCAACAAGGCCGACGTGCGGCCGACGACGCTGTCGGGCGGACAGCAGCAGCGGGTGGCCATCGCGCGGGCCTTGGCGATGGCGCCGCAGGTGATGTTCTTCGACGAGGCGACGTCGGCGCTCGACCCCGAGTTGGTCAAGGGCATCCTCGCGCTGATCGCCGACCTCGGGGCCGACGGGATGACGATGGTCGTGGTGACTCACGAGATGGGCTTCGCCCGGTCGACGTCGGACGCGGTGGTGTTCATGGACTACGGCAAGGTGGTCGAGGCCGGTCCGCCGGAGCAGATCTTCGAGGCGGCCGAGACCGAACGCCTGCACCGGTTCCTGTCGCAGGTGCTCTGACGCACGAGTTTGAACTAACGCGTCCGTCACGCATCGTGGCACCGGATGACAGGTTAGACTGCCGAAATTATGGCGGAAGTCGTCGAACCGCAGGTCGCGGAGCTGTCAGGAGAACTGCAGCGGGTTCTCTCCCGGGTCTTCTCCGTCCTGCGGCGCAGCGACACCAGCCGCAATGACGCCGGTGACCTCACACTGGCCCAGCTGTCGATCCTGCTGACCCTGCTGGAGCAGGGCCCGATGCGGATGACCGATCTGGCCGCCCACGAACGCGTGCGCACGCCCACGACGACCGTTGCGATCCGCCGGCTGGAGAAGCTGGGCCTGGTCAAACGCTCCCGCGACCCGTCTGACCTGCGTGCGGTGCTCGTCGACATCACGCCGGAGGGCCGCGCCCAGCACCAGGAGGCCCTCGAGGTGCGGCGCGCGCATCTGGCCAGCCTGTTGGCGAAGCTCAGCCCGGAAGACCTCGAGACGCTGACCAAGGCCATCGACCCGCTCGAGCGGTTGGCCGAGTAGCCCCTTCACCCCAGCCAGTCCAGGACCGCGGCCGCGGTCCACGACTGCTGCATGCTGCCCAGCGGCTCGCCGGTGAACGGTTCGTAGTACTCGGCGAAGGTGCCGTCGCTGACCTGGCGCAGACCTTCCTGGCGCAGCAGACGGGCGCGTTCGGCCCAGCCGCGGCGTGCGAAGCACCAGGAGAACAGCCACGTCATCACCGGCCACACGGGTCCGCGCCAGTACTCGCGCGGCCGGAAGTCCCGCGACACCGGAGACGTCGATGGGATGCTGGCGTACTTCAGGTCCGGATGCGTGCAGAACCGCGGGCCCTCGAGGAGTTTCACCAGGGCGCGTTCCTTGTCGTGCGGTAGCCCGCCGCACAGCAGCGGGGCGAACTGCGCGACGGTCTCGGTGGCCACCCGCTTGCCGGTCCTGAGGTCGAAATCTCTTGCGGCACCCGATCTCTCGTCGGTGGCGTCGATGACTCCCTCGCGGAACCGCTTGCCCCACGCGTAGAGGTCGCGGACGTCGGCGCGCGGTCGGCCGTAGTCTTCGCCGATCTCGGCCAGCACGTCGCAGGCCACCGCGAGGATCGCCGAGACGAACACGTCCTCGACCGCGAAACTCATGACCTTGGCCAGCAATTCGTCGTCGTAGCGCGCCGACTTCATCTCCTCGAGCAGCCACAGGTAGCGGTCGTACTCGAGGTCGGAGGGGCGCTGGGTGGCGTCGGTGACGATCGTGTTGTCCTCGCGCTGGTATTCGGGGACATTGCCCGGAATCACGTTGGCGTAGGCGCTGTCCCAACGCGGCGAGTTGTCCATGCCGGACTCCCAGCCGTGATACAGCGTGACCCGGCCGTGCTCCTTGGGGTCGCGGGCCTCGGCGAGCCAGCGGTGCCAGCGGACCAGGTCGGACCAGCGCCGGTCGAGGAACGCCTCGGCGACGGCGCGGGTGGACCGGCCCCGGGTGCGGGCGTGATCGAGGATGCGTTGCACGGCGATCGCGTGCACCGGCGGCTGGGTGATACCGGAGGTGTGCCGGTTGCGCGGTGCATGCGCGGCGAGCGCGGACGTGGCCCAGCGCGCTGGGCCGGGGAAGTAGCCGTCCACGCCGTTGGCGAAGACGATGTGCGGGATCATCCCGTTGGTCCACTGCGCCGAGAGCAGCGTGTCGAGTTCGACGACGGCGCGCTCGACGCTCAGCGGGGCCAGCCCGATCGCCACGAACGCCGCATCCCAGCTCCACATGTGCGGGTACAGCAGCGGGGCGGCCGTGGTCATCGTGCCCAGGTCATTGCCCCGCAGCAGGTACGCGGCGCGGGCCGCGAGCTGGGTGGGGGCGAAGCTGTGGTCGATGGGCATCGTGTCCATGATGCGACGGTTCGCCGCGAAACGCAGGTCGGTAGGGTTTCGACATGCCGACCGCGATGATCACGGGTGCCTCGCGAGGGCTCGGTACGGCGATTGCCCGCGCGCTCGCCGACAGTCACACGTTGTTCCTGGCGGGGCGACCGTCGGCCGCGCTCGACGAGGTGGCCGCGGAGTTCGGTGCGACGACGTGGCCTATCGACCTGTCCGATGTGTCGGGGATCGAGGCCGCGGTTGAGCCGATCGTCGAGCTGGATGTGCTGATCCACAACGCGGGTGTGGCGTTCCCGGGCCGGGTCGCCGAGTCGAGCGTCGACGAGTGGCGCGCCACCATGGACGTCAATGTCATTGGGGCGGTGGCACTTACGCTCGCGCTGCTGCCGGCGTTGCGGGCCGCGCGCGGACACGTGCTGTTCGTCAACTCGGGGTCGGGTATCAACGCCTCGCCGGGTCTTGCCTCGTATTCGGCGAGCAAGTTCGCGTTGCGGTCGTTCGCCGACTCGCTGCGCAACGACGAACCGGCGCTGCGGGTGACGTCGGTGCATCCGGGTCGGATCGCCACCGCGATGCAGGAGGGGCTGGTCGCCTACGAGGGCGGCGAATACGACCCGTCGCGGTTCCTGCGCCCGGAAAGCGTGGCGAAGGTCATCGCCGACGCGGTGCACACGCCGCAGGACGCCCATCTGCACGAGGTCGTGGTCCGCCCCCGCAAGTAGCTCCCGCCGTTTGTGAATCCGGCGACGGTTCGGGCGCTCTGAGCGTCGTCAGATTCACACGACGATGTTGACCAGGCGGCCCGCCACCACGATGACCTTCTTCGGTGTCGCACCGTTGATGAACGCCTGCACCTTCTCGTCGGCCAGCGCGGCCGCCTCGAGCGTCTCGGCGTCCGCGTCCGCCGCGACCGTCACCCGTCCGCGCACTTTCCCGTTCACCTGCACGGGGTATTCGACGGTGTCCTCGACGAGGTACTGCGGGTCGGCCACGGGGAACGGCCCGTGCGCCAGCGGCTGGTCGTGGCCCAGTCGTCGCCACAGCTCCTCGGCCAGATGCGGGGCGAGCGGCGCGACCATCAACACCAGCGGCTCCAACGCCGCACGCGCGGTCACGCCCTGTTTGGTCAGGTGGTTCGTGTACTCGATGAGTTTGGCCGCCGCGGTGTTGTTGCGCAGGTTCCTGTAATCGTCGGACACGCCGGCGATGGTGCGGTGCAACAACTTCAGCGTCTGGTCGTCGATGGCCTCGTGTTCGACGACGCGAGTGTCGCCGGTCTCCTCGTCGACGACCAGCCGCCACACCCGCTGCAGGAACCGGTGTGCGCCGACGACGTCCTTGGTGGCCCACGGCCGCGACGCCTCCAGCGGGCCCATCGACATCTCGTACACCCGCAGGGTGTCGGCGCCGTAGTTGTCGCAGATCTCGTCCGGCGACACAGAGTTCTTCAGGCTCTTGCCGATCTTGCCGAACTCCTGGAACACCTCGATCTCACCGTCGGGACCGTCCCAGTAGAACTTCCCTTCCCGCTCAACGACTTCCGCTGCGGGGACGTACGCACCGCGCGAGTCGGTGTACGCGAACGCCTGGATGTAGCCCTGGTTCACCAGCCTGCGGTACGGCTCGAGGGAGGTGACGTGCCCGAGGTCGTGCAGCACCTTGTGCCAGAACCGGCAGTACAGCAGGTGCAACACCGCGTGCTCGACGCCGCCGACATAGAGGTCGACACCGCCCGGGTCCTGCGCGCCGTGTTCGTCCGGACGCGGCCCCATCCAATAGGCCTCGTTCTCCTTGGCGCACATCTCGTTCGGGTTGTGCGGGTCGGTGTAGCGCAGCTCGTACCACGAGCTCGCGGCCCACTGCGGCATGACGTTGGTGTCGCGGGTGTAGGGCTTGAGCCCGTCGCCGAGGTCCAGCTCCACGTTCACCCACGACGTGGCCTTGCCCAGCGGCGGTGACGGTTCACTGTCGGCGTCGTCGGGATCGAACAGCACCGGCGAGTAGTCGGGAACGTCGGGCAGCTCGACCGGCAGCGCCGACTCGGGCAGCGGATGCGCGCGGCCGTCGGCGTCGTAGACGATGGGGAACGGTTCCCCCCAATACCGTTGCCGCGCGAAAAGCCAGTCCCGCAGCTTGTATTCGACGCGCGGTTGGGCGCGGCCCGCTTCCGCCAGACGCGACGTGATCGCCTCCTTGGCCGAGGCGATGCTCAACCCGTTGAGGAAGTCGGAGTTCACGATCTCGCCGTCGCCGGTGTACGCGGCTTCCGAGATATCGCCGCCGGCAACGACTTCCACGATGGGCAGGCCGAACTCGTTGGCGAACTCCCAGTCACGCTGATCGTGTCCGGGCACCGCCATGATGGCCCCGGTGCCGTACCCCAGCAGCACATAGTCGGCGATGAACACCGGGACCCGTTGTCCGTTCGCTGGATTCGTCGCGTACGCGCCGACGAACACGCCGGTCTTGGTCTTGTTCTCCTGACGCTCCAGGTCCGACTTCGCCGCGATCGCCGAACGGTAGGCGGCCACTGCCTCGGCCGGCGTCGCCGCGCCGTACGTCCAGCGCTCGTCGACATCGGCGGGCCACGCATCGGCCACCAGCCTGTCGACGAGTTCGTGCTCGGGCGCCAGCACCATGTACGTCGCGCCGAACAGCGTGTCCGGCCGGGTGGTGAACACCTCGATGTCGCCGGCGTCGGTGTCGAACAGGACCGCCGCACCGGTCGAGCGGCCGATCCAGTTGCGCTGCATGGTCTTGACCTTCTCCGGCCAATCCAGCAGTTCGAGATCGTCCAGCAGGCGGTCGGAGTATTCGGTGATGCGCATCATCCACTGCCGCAACCTTTTCCGGAACACCGGGAAATTGCCGCGTTCGCTGCGCCCGTCGGAGGTGACCTCCTCGTTGGCCAGCACGGTGCCCAACCCCGGGCACCAGTTCACCAGCGAGTCGGCCCGGTAGACCAACCGGTAGGAGTCGATGACGTCGGCGCGCTCGGACGTCGAGAGCTCCGACCAGGCCCGGCCGTCGTCGAGTGCTCGGGTCCCGGTTTCGAACTGCTCGATCAGCTCCGCGATCGGCCGGGCCTTCTGCGCGTCCCGGTCGAACCACGCGTTGTAGATCTGCAGAAAGATCCACTGCGTCCACTTGTAGTAATCGACGTCGGTGGTGGCGAAGCTGCGTCGAGGGTCGTGCCCGAAGCCCAGCCGCCCCAGCTGACGCTTGAAGTTGACGATATTGGCCTCGGTCCGGATGCGCGGATGCGTCCCGGTCTGGATGGCGTACTGTTCCGCAGGCAGCCCGAACGCGTCAAACCCCAAGGCGTGCAACACGTTGCGCCCGGTCATCCGGAAGTACCTGGCGTAGACGTCGGTCGCGATGTAACCCAGCGGGTGCCCGACGTGCAGGCCCTCGCCCGAGGGGTACGGGAACATGTCCTGGACGAACATCTTGTCGGCGGGCACCGGCGAACCGTCGGTCGGCGCCAGCGACCCCACGGGGTTCGGCACGTTGAAAGTCCCCGCGTCGGCCCACCGCTGCTGCCAGGTGCGCTCGATCTGCCCGGCCAGCTCCGCGGTGTAACGGTGCTGCGGGGTGTCTGTGGTCGGCGCTTCTGTCACGTGAACAGGGTATAAGCACGCCTATCCGCGGTTCTCCGGCCACGGGTCGGTCTCGGTTCCATTGCGGGGAAGTCAGAACACGGTTGCAGGTCGATTCCGACGGTGGTGGCCGTGGTTCGCCGGTGGATACAGTCAGCGCCTGACCCTCCCCGTGCTGTTCGGAAGGACCGACGCAGATGATCGAGATCGCCCCTCGCTGGCGGATTCTGGCCGCAGGTGTGGCCGCCGCCACCGCCGGCGTCCTCGGCTTCGCGGGCACGACCGCATCGGCCGAACCTCTCGCTCCGCAACCGCCGCAACCAGCGCCCGCCACGGTCACGCAGACCGTCACCGTCGCGCCGAACGCACAGCCCCTCACCCAGCAGGGTGTGAGTTCCGCCACCGCTCCGGCCGGTATCGCGGCGCCGGCGCAGGCGGGTGTCGCAGCGCCCGCACCGGCCGCCGCCGCAGGAATACCGGCCGGCACCGCCGCCGGGGCTCCCGCCGGCACCGTTGCGGGGGCGCCCGCAGCCGCATCGCCTGGTCTGGTCGCCCCACCCGTCCCCGCGCCGCCGGTCGCGACGATCACGCCCGCCACCTCGGGCACCCTCACCGAGTTCTTCGCCGACAAGGGCGTGCAGCTCGAGCCGCAGAACAGCCGCGACTTCAAGGCCCTCAACATCGTGCTTCCGATGCCACGCGGCTGGGCGCACGTCCCCGACCCGAACGTGCCCGACGCGTTCGCCGTCATCGCGGACCGGGTCGGCGGCAACGGGCTGTACACCTCCAACGCCCAAGTCGTGGTGTACAAGCTCGTCGGGGACTTCGACCCCAAAGAGGCGATCAGCCACGGCTTCATCGACAGCCAGAAGCTGCCCGCCTGGCGCAGCACCGACGCATCGCTCGCCGACTTCGGCGGTATGCCGTCGGCGCTGATCGAGGGCACCTACCGCGAGAACAACATGACGCTGAACACCTCGCGGCGCCACGTCATCGCCACCGCAGGGCCGGACAAGTACCTGGTGTCGCTGGCCGTCACCACCAGCGTCGACCAGGTGGTCCCCGCCGCCGAGGCCACCGACGCGATCGTCAACGGTTTCCGGGTCACCGTGCCCGGGGCACCCAGTGCGGCTCCTCCCGCCGCACCCTGTCTCTTATACACAT